>CAZEKJ010000034.1:31685-61418 GCA_964512915.1 uncultured Porphyromonadaceae bacterium | reverse complement strand
TGCGCCAACCCATTCATATACCCGTTTCGCACCTACCTTCGCAGGCCTGAGAATCCCGACATCTTCAAGAAAGTGAAGCCCGGAAAAACACCGCTGCCCAGGGCGAGGTATTCATTTCCGGTATCAACGCATGATGTGCCGGTCCTGTTTGTACTCTCAAACTTCGATTTTTACCATTACGGGTGGGAAATGCACCCGCTACATGTCTGTGCCATGAACACAGCCTTCGAGCAGGCAGCCAAAATGTTCATGCGCACCTTTATCACCATTCACACCTCGATATCGGGAAGCCAGGCCTCCAGCATCCGGAAGTTTCAGGACCGGTATGAATACCCGGATGAAATATGGGACTATCAGACCATAAAGAAGGACCTCTACCGAAACTCGGTTATCCCGGAAATCGATTTCGAGAGGGAGATATTCGAGAAAATCCAAAAAATAATTATGTACAATTTGTACAGTTTGGGGACACTTTCTAAAAAAAACCAATTTAACCATGAATTCAGTCGTAAAACCACAAAACAACCTGGGGGGGATAGCCCAGCTTTGGCTGATACCCTCCCGCCTGATCTCTTCTCTTCTATTTGAACCCTCAACCCTGACACCGGCATTGCCGGTAAACTGGGGGGATGAGTCCTGGGCATTCATACCCGTGTTCCAGTCCGCCTCCTACTTTCAGGACCAGGTTACCACCGGCGCCGGAACCGCCTACGATCAAACCATCCAGTTTAAGATCCCGAAGATCCGTCATGACCTTCGCCTTTTCTCCTCGCATCTTTCACAGTCAAGGTGGTCAGCGCTTCTACTGGATCAAAATGGACAATACCTCCTTATAGGGTGTGATAGCAACCCGCTTAGGGCAAGCGCCAAACAGACTTCCGGAGCCGATATATCGGATCTTAATCACATGCAGGTAACTATTTCAGGGCAAACCCTGGAGGAATCGATATTCCTATCCACCAGCTAAAGCCCGTCAAATAAGGGGTTTTACAGGCCATTTTGTCCTTTCCCTTTGAATGAGCCACCGGTAACTTGGTGGCTCATTCCTTTTTTATGCAAAAAATATTGGTACAAAATGAAAGCCTTACACCTTGATATAGATGGGTTTATAGGGGAATGGGGGTACTCGAAAACCTTTGTAAAGAACTTTCTTAAAGATGCAGGGAAAGACCCTGTCACCATAACCATCTCATCACTGGGTGGGGACATCGATCACGCGATATCCATCTATGACCAGTTCATCGCTCATGGAGAGGTAACCGTTACCCTCTCGGCATTCAACGCCAGCGCCGCAACACTTCTTTCACTGGGGGCAAAGCGGGTGATCATGAACTCCAATTCATTCTACCTCATACATAAGGCCCTGACCTTCGTAGATACCTGGGGCAACCTCAATGAGGATGATATCGATACCCTGATAGCAAACCTTACCAAGGATAAAGACGAGCTCGAAAAAGTTACCCTGGTACTGGCAAAAATGTATGCCAAAAAATGTGGCTCCCTCGGGAAAACAACAGCCGAGATCCTTACCCTCATGAAACAGGAAACCTGGCTAACGGCCGAGGAAGCGCTCGCATGGGGATTTGTCGATGAAATCGGTGAGCCGCTGGTAAATGAAAATATTCTAAATAACCGCCGGCTGGTTACAATGCTGAACTACTCGGAATTACCCGTTCCCGTGAACAAGGTAAAACCACCGGTAGATGTACCGGGCCTGATCCTGGAATCAAAAGACACGGCCCCGGGCATCCTCGCCTCACTAAAGAAATTTATAAACTCAATTTTTATCATGAAACAATTTAAATTCTTAAACACCCTGTTATCCGTTCCGTCCCTGGAAACAACCGACGAGGGGATCTACCTGAACCAGGCCCAGGCCGAACTGATAGAAAGTGCCCTGGAGCAGAACCTGCAGATCGTAGTAGAGAGGGATCAGGCGCTGGCCAGCCGCGATGCTGCCCTTGTGAACCTTCAGGCCGGGGAAACCCTTCGCCTAGGGGTTGAGGCCTCCCTTAATGCAATCGACCCGGCAATTGCTGCAGCTACAACTATTGAAACAAAGGTTCAGGCCATCCGGACATTCATGGCCTCCAAGCCGGCAGTCGTGCCAGTGGGAGTAGTGACACCCGAGGACCTTACAAATCAGGCCCAAACGGATGCCACAAAGATCCTGAACGCCCTGCCTCACATGCAAGAAGAGTAACCAAAACGATCATTCACACTCTACATAAATAATAACCATGGAACTCCAAGAAATAATCACCGCGTTTGGCGCTTACTACATTGCCGGAAGCGAGAACCAGAACCGGATCAAGCGCCTTCTTACCCAGGGCCTTGTCACTCCAAAAAGTATGACCCTGGCCAAAACAGACGATACCATCTACCGCATGGCTCAGCTGAATCAGACCCGGATCGTTCAGCCCTTTCAGCTGGGATGGACCCCGATCAATATCGGCGCCTTTGTGCCGAACGAAATCCGGTTGTTCCACTTTAAAGTGGATACGGACCTTCAGCCCGATGAAATAGTGCCAACCTGGCTGGGATTTCTGGCGGATAATTCTCTGGCGAAAAAGGATTTTCCGCTCGTTAAATATCTGATCGAAAACGATCTGATACCTACCATCCAGAAAGACATGGAGATGTCAGTCTATGGTCATGGTCAGTACGTAGTACCCACCCCGGGGGTGGCCGGTCCCGTTGCTTCGTCCATGAACGGGATCATCTACCTCCTTCATGAAGGTGTCAACGCCGGCACAATCAACTCCGTTCCTCTTGGCGCCCTTAACAAGGATACCATCTTTGACCAGGTGGAAGCCTTCATAGATGGCATTTCACAGCTCTACCAGAACGAACCCATGGAAGTGTTCATGAGCCAGACATGGTTCAAGCATTACCTCCGTGACAAACGGGTAAGCGGCTTCTACACGAAATACTCCGATAAAGAAATTGATAACGGCATCGACTTCACCGTTCAGAGCGTAAAGGCCCTGCCGTCACTTCATGACTCGGACGTGATATTTGCCACCCCGAAGCTGAACTTCCTTCATCTGACAAAAAATGGCTCGAACGCCTCCCGGTTTCTGATCGAGGAATCCCACCGTACGGTCAGCATTCTTACCGACTGGTGGGAAGGGATTGGATTTGGGATGGATGCAGCCGTCTGGACAAACATCCTACCTGCGGGCTCTGGCTCTGCATCGGTTTAATCACCTGGATCATTCACTACTACTAAAAGCAAGAAAAATGGAATTCGCAGATATAGGAAAACTGCTCACCGACGGTAAAAACCTCGGCGGGCTGGCAAACAAGATTTTTTACGGGCTCTGGATTGATGTGGCCGCATGGCCCGTTGAACCCAGTGAGCCAGCCACAGTGGATCTCCTGGGATCCTTTACGGGGGATGTACTGATGAAACCCGGTAAGCGCATGTTCGAACTTTATACAACCGAAGATGCCGCGAAACTCGATATCAACGTGATAGGGGAAGAGGCCGGGAAAGGGTACGAGATGCTGCTTTCGATTTTCTCACCGGGCCTGGACAAAAAGCTTCTTGGGTTCATGAACGCTACCAAGAATGAAGACCTCGTGATGATCGCCCAGGATTCATCGGGCCAGTATTATATTCTTGGATGTGCTATCCGGTCCGCAAAATTCTCGGCATCAAACGCCTCGGGTACCGGTACAACTACCGATGGAAGGCGCGGTCTGGGAATGACCTTTGCTTTCCGCTCGGCAAACATGTATACCTACACCGGAAATATCCCACTGACTGAGGCACTACCCTCGGTATGATCTGGTCTGAATGCTTTAAACTAATCAAGGTCAAACCGGGGCGTATCGTTACGCTGCGGTTTGGTCCCCTTGATTTCGCTGATCCGGGGCTGCCGATTGATAAGTGTCAGGCTTTGTTTGAGGATGACTTCCCGTACCTGGAAATAACAAAGGCTGGAATGGATGCGCTGTATCCGGTACCGATGGAGAAACTAGGTGGTAAAACCATGGTGCCTGCCGTAAAAACACTGAGGAAAGCAAGGAAATAGAAAGGTTGATATTGATATCTGTTTTGCAAAGTTGTAAGCCCCCGATTGGGGGCTTTTTTTGATAATAACTTTTGTACCTTTACTTGTCAAGATCGAATCTTAATACTAAAGTTATGAAAACAATTTCAAAAACGAGGGCCATTAGGGTGTTGGTTTTTAATTGGTTATTGCCTGGCTTTTTCATTCTTACCTCTTGTAATTCGAACAAAACCTCTAAGAATTTTGAAATTGTCTATGAAGGACGCATAGAGGGTTGCCCAGAAGTATACTTGTATCTTAATTCCATTGATAGGAAAATTCAAGGATCGTATTTCGATAAAGAAGATCCTCAAAAAGTGATTGTTAACGGAGAATCGGGACGGTCAAGTGAAGTCACTTTGAGCGAATATGACGTCAGTGGCAATATGATTGGCAAATTTTCAGGAAAAATCAGTGATGTTTCTTTTGTGGGGCAATGGAGTAAGCCTGATGGCTCAGGAAGTAAGTCATTCAAATTCATCAGTACAATCAATAATTATGATAAGCTTTATGAAAATGCAAGGTCAGTGTTGAGGATGAAAACACAGGAAGAGGAGATGATCAAACATCAAGCTGAATTGAAGAGGCAGAAAACGCAAGAAGAGGAGATGATAAAATATCATGCTGAATTGAATAGGAATATTTCAAACTATCTGATTGTTAGCAATAATAAATTCACTTATCGAGAAGTTGGTGGAGTATATAATTTGACGGTTTCTCTCAAAAACTCAACCAAATCCACCTTCGAAAGGGTGGTGGTCAAAGTCAATTATCTAAATAAGAAAGGAGAAGTTGTTAACACCTCGGAAGTCGGATTCCTGAACATTGGTTCACAAGAAACACAGTCAAAACTCCTACCTGATAGTAACCGAGGTATTACTGTAAATTATACAATAATCGAAGCCAAATCATCCAATTTGAAGTATATCTATAAATACCCGACAATGGTAGCGTTCTAAAAAGCCTAATTGTATTCACTAGTTTCAGATAGAGATATCAAGGAACAATTTTCAAATCAACTGTAAATCAACCTATTTTGGGTGGTCAGCCGCGAATGACACTATCTTTTGACTAAACCATTTCAATTCAAAGACAAAGAATGAGACCTCAAATAATTCTAATTCTGCTGACTTTTACAGCAAGTATTCTCGGTTGTAAAAGACCTGAGGACAATCTTTCAAGTGCTTATCAATTTATTGCCTATGGCGAGCTTGACAGTGCTCTAATTACTGCTAAAAAGGTTCTTGATACCGATTCTTTAAATTCTGAAGCATTGATGATCAGCGGTATCATAGCTAACGAGTCTGGGGATCCAGAAGGAGCCTTCACTTATTTTAGCAAGGTTATCACTATTGATTCAACCAATGCTCATGCATATTATCTGATTGGAAGGTACTATTGGGGCAAACTTGATGAACCCTATTTCAACCGACTTCCGGCTTTGGATTATTTTAACAAAGCTATTGAACTGAATTCGAGAAATCCGAAGTATTATATAGACCGAGGTAATTTCTATATAACCGAGTATGAACTTGACAGCATTGACCTTGCAATAAAGGATTTTACTAAGGCGATAAATCTGAACCCCCAATCGCCTAATGGATACATGCTACGGTCAGAAGCCCTGAACAGCAAAGGTGAAAAAGAAGCGGCCAAATCAGATCTAAAAAAATGTGCTGAGCTGGGTTCACCTTTAGCAAAAGCAATCCTCCATCTTGATGAAATCGGATATGGCGAAGAATAATGCTATTTATTTACAAACGAACGGATTACCCATTATGAAATACTTCGTCCTCTTTTCTTGTCTTCTTTGTTTATTGGCTTGCGGGCCGAGTAAAGTCAAAGATGGAAAACCTCAGACAGACAATTATTCTTTCGTAAAGACGTATGAGGGTAATGTTGGTAACTACCCTATAATGATGAAACTTGAAGTTTACAATAATTCTATTTCGGGTAGCTATTTCTATAAAAGCCAAGGAATTGAGATAAGTTTAACAGGACAACTTAAGTCAGATAATACATTTTTAATCAATGAACTAGACAATTACAATACGACTCAGGCGGTTTTTCGGGGTGAAATGGATTCAAACAAAGCCCTAATTGGTAGTTGGTCAAAATCTGGCTCACAATCTGAGTTGAATTTCAGATTAATTGAGAGCAATACCCTTTACGAAGCTCTTTTAATCCAGATTGGAGAATCAGTAGTCAAGAAATTGGAAGGCAGATATGAATCCCCTTTTAATTCAGGCGGAATTTCATTCGGAATGGTTGAATTTAAATACTTAGGTGGCAGAAACTTACAGTTCAATATATCGACAGCTCACGAGAGTGGATGCACTGGTAACGCATCCGGAACTATAAGTGTTTCAAACAATAGAGGGGAATATTCGGGTGAAAATTGTAAGTCTATCGTATTCATCTTTAAAAAGAATAAGATAACGATAGATGAAAAAGACTGTGAACTTCATGGCATGAGGTGCTATTTTAGTGGTGATTATAATAAAATCTAAAAATCAAAAAAGTGGCGGCATGAAAAGGATAACTGTTACCCCAAAATTGAAAATACCGCTTCTAATCATTTTTTCCATCCTAACAATAAATAACAATGGTTATGCCCAAGAGGGTAACTTGAAGACAGTCACAGTCCTGAAATCACAGAAACGATATTTGAGTGGAATCGGAGGGTTAAACGGGGTTTCAAAACTTGTTATTCCGATTAACCTTCCAGAAAATACCGTGTCCTGGTATTATGCTTTCTCTGCTCTCGATGATAAATCGGAATCTCAAAAAACTGACCTAATTTTTAACCTTGGTTCAATCATTCTTAAAGCCTATACAGGGAATTGGGTTGGAGTTATACCTGGCATTCTAAAAACTATTAGCCCACCTCCGGGAACTCAAACTTGCGATGTTTATCATTTCCCCAATTATGCAGAAGCTGAAAAATTTGAAAGGACGGCAATTTTCAAAGAATATTCTTATGTCGTTCCATCAACACAAAAGGGACTTTCCAGTGGATATGGTGAGATAACCCAAAGTCCCTATCTTAAAGGTACTCAATATTTAGGTCTAGCAAATCCAACTTTAGCCAAGGGAGTTTTAGTTAGTATTGAGGTTGTTGCTCTTGTCTGGGAAGAGGTGAAAATTAATGGATGGTCTAGGGCTCAGCGCGAGAATTTTTTTAATTACTTAAAATCTAGTTTTCTGCTCAGTGAAGCAGGAAATTTAATGGATAATGAGCAATTGAACATCTTTTGCCAGTGTTTTGTAAGCAAAATGATTGACCAATATCAGCCTGAATCATTTCGATCAATGACTAATTATGAAATAAAACAAAAACTTGAAGGTTTGGGTAAATCGTGCATTGATGAAATCAAACTCCAAAGTGCTTTTCAATACCAAAACCAAGAACGAGTTTTTCCGAATGACCTCTATGGGAAATGGAAAGATGAGAATTCTCTGATCAGTATTTACCGTAATGGCTCAATTGAGATTGAATGGGATAGTGGAACTAAGAGAGAAGGTTTATGGAGAATTGAGGATGGGCAATTAATATTTGATTTGAAAAACAGTAAACAGCCCGATCGTTATTATGTCATTGAACTAAGCCCTAAAACACTGGTGTATGTATTGACCGATGAAGAAAGATCCTCTCAGGTATGGCATGCTAATAAAGTCCAATAAACAATTGTGACTGGAAAATAAGATTCCCCAGGAGGCATCACGAGCCATTTTTGTCCTTTTTGGGCAAGTGCTCCTTCCCTAGTTTCGGGAATGATTTATTTTTTTACCCCTTACTCTCTGGAATTAAAGTTGCTGGATGCCATTTCCAGTTATATGGCCTTGCTAAAGGGGGATGATTGGGCGGTTATACTGGATGGTGATACGATGTTCCTGACCCCGAGCTTTGGAACACTGATTGAGAATCACATCTTGGCAGCACCAGATACCGGACTCTTTACTTCCTATGCTTCCAGGTGCCATTACCGGATTCAGGTACCACCAAAAGTGGACATGGAGAATGAGTCGATCCGGTATCATAAGATGATAGGGGAATTCTTTGCGGATACCCGTAAAGGTAAAACCACCCTTATCAATCGAAAGATTGCCGGACACCTTATGGCAATACGGAAATCAACATGGGATCTGATTTCTCCAATGGTTGCAGTTTCAGCAGCTGATAAGAAGATCCTGGGAGTCGACACCCAAATCAGTAAGGCAGTGCTGGCCATTGGGCTCAAGATCCTTCTTATGGAAGATATCTACCTCCTTCATTACTGCCGACTTGTTGAAGGGTTTAATAGTACTAAACATCTTATATAGCTATGCATAAAGCAGTCGCCATATTCCTGGCAAAAGTTAAAAGTGACCATCCTTCGTATTTCTTGGGCAAAGGTGTCCTGGACTGCGGAAGCCTGGATATTAATGGATCTAACCGGCAATTTTTTATAAGCTGCCAGTATACCGGGATCGATATATTGCAGGGTAAAAATGTTGACATAGTTACCCCGGTAAATAAATACCAGCCAGGGGTATTCTATGATGTGGTTATCTCAACAGAGATGCTTGAACATGACAGGGAATACACAAGGAGCCTTGTTCAAATGTTCTGGCTCCTGAAACCAGGGGGGCTACTCATTATTACGGCGGCCGCCTTTGGAAGGAAAGAACACGGAACCACCCTTCATTCTCCGCGGGATAGCCCGATGACAAATGAATATTATAAGCCGGTGGGTATCCACACCTTTGCCGGGAGTCTGCCGATGGAGCGATTTTCTAAGTGGAGCCTCACCTCAAACTCTCTTGATATTCAGTTTTATGGAGTCAAAAAGACCATTGCAGAGGGTTGATGTGGTTTACGCCATTGGAACGGGATCCCGGTGGGATAATAATGAGCTCCGGTTTTCTATTAGGTCAGTCTATAAGAACCTGAAAGGGTTTGGCCGTATCATTATTGTTGGAGAGAAGCCCCCATTCATTGATGGAGTCACCCATATCCAGTATCCGGATAGGTATCCTAAGACTAACGCAGATGGAAATATTATTGAAAAAGTTCTCCAAGCTTGCCGGGATCCGGGAGTATCGGAAAAGTTTCTGTTCATGAATGACGATCATATTATTCTAAAGCCAGTTAAAATATCGGAGATACCCTCATATCATAAAGGGTGCCTCTCATCCTACGATCCAACGTATTTTGATGTTAATCCCTGGAGACAGCGACTCCTTCAGACCAAGTTGGCCTTGGAAAAACTTTCGACACCAACCCTTCACTTTGATTGTCATACACCAATTCTACTGGAGAAAAAGAAATTCATAGCAACCCTCGCCAAATTCGATTACAAAACCGGGATAGGGCTGACCATGAAAAGTCTGTATGGTAACCTTAACTGCAAGAATGCTCCGTTGCTGGCTGAAGAAAAAAAGGTTGTTTTTACTCCGCATACCCTGGCCCAGCTGGCCCAGAAATTTACTGTGCCATATCTAATGGCTTTCAACGATGAGGGACTCAATAATTCCCTACGGGTATTCCTGTATACACGCTTCCCGCATCCGTCTCCCCTTGAAACCATTCCATTTAGTGATCCCATTATTGATATCTACCGGGCTGCCCATGAATCGCCATCCTACCAGTTTGCCGTTGATGTGTTTTTAAGGCACTTTAAAAATGAGAATATCAAATCCATGATCCTTGCGGATCGCAGCCAGCGGTTCCTCCATAAAATGAATTACCTCTTCAATCAAAAACTTCAGAATCTATGACAACTAAGGAAATAGAAGAAGCAAAAGCCTGGCTTGCTTCCGAGCAGAATTATACCGAAGGTCTCAGGATCCTTGCAGCACACTCTAAAAACCCATCCCTGATAAAGGTGTTCCAGGGCCATGAAAACCGGTATCGGGGTAAACTGGCGTACGAAATATCGAAGCTGGTTGCCATGCGGCCGGTTGATCCCGCACCCGTGCCCAAATCAGTATCGACTGGGGCCCCTAGAAAGGAGGTTACCCTTGCTGACAACCTCCAAGGAGCCAGTCCAGGTGATCCCAATTCACCAAAAATCATTAACCGGATCATCGCGGAATTCTCCGACCTCTATAAATCCCGGTCCATGGCGCTTTCAGCCATGAAAAAAGTGCCGGCAGATTCAAGAGAGGAGAGTAATCAGTACCGGAAAATTCTGGTAGATAAAGTGGAAGGCTACTCTACAAGGATGGATGAACTGAACCACTACCATGAAGAGTACAAAACCTTGGCGAGGGTTCCGGATGAACTGGTCCTGTATCCTCCAAAGAAAAGGCTTCAACTCATTCCGGAAGAATACTCAAAAGACACCCTGGTAAAAGCCAGGGCGCTTCTGGTTAAAACCCTGAACCGCAATAATAATATGCTAAGCTATCAGACTATCAATAGTCAGAAGGTTAAAAACCCGATGCCTGCCGGGCCGAGGCGGACCAATCTTATGAATCGGATTCGAACCACAACAATTGAACTTGCTAAAATTAATGCCCGGATAGATGGTACTAGTAAAATCATCGCTGCTTGCAGCGCCCCTTAGTGAAGCCAGTAGACTAAGGGAGGCCATGATACCCATGGCCCTTCTTGAAACGGAGTCCAACCCTAATCCGGATCTTATCATAAGTAAACCAGGAGTAATAACCCGGTCTATTGGACTACTGGAACATGGGCGTGAGAAACACTACTACTCAGATGGTAACTTTAACCTTATTAGGCTGATATTTCATCTATTAAAACAGACCGGGCCGGCCCATGTATTTATGACCACCTATTCCATTTCCCAGCAGTCCCTGGAAAAGGTCCAAAGTGCCCTCAGTAAGAAAGAGCTTCTCTCAATACGGTTTCTAATTGATAACAGGGTTAAGGTCATGAGCCCGAAACCCTTTCAGATGCTGCGTCAATCCTTTAATTACCGGTGTATCTCCCTTCATGCTAAAGTTGCCCTGATTGAAAACCCAGAGTGGCGGATATCGATAGTTACCTCCCAGAACGCGACGGATAACCCCAAGCTGGAACGAGGGGTGATATTCACAGATGACAGGGTCTTTAATTTCGATAAAACAAACCTTGAAAATGCTTTTAACAGAGGAACAGATTAAGGAGATTGAGGATATGGCACAGCTGTTCTTTAACCTGGACGAGATCGCCATAAACGCTGAAATAGATCCCGAAGAGTTCCGCGCCGAGGTGGACTCTAAAAGAGGTGAGGCCTATACGGCCTATATCACTGGCTGGTTTAAGGGTGAGGTACCCCTACGGAAATCCGTCGCAGAAGCAGCCGCAAACGGCTCCAACCCTGCCCAGCAAATGCTGTTTACCCTGATTCAGAACGCTAAAATTGATAACCAGTGAGTATTAACCACATCCATCCATGAGCAATCATTCCAAGTCAATAGAGAAATATGACTGGCAGACCATAAAGCAGGCCATCATTGCTCCCGATGGCAGCACCCTGCCCGAGGAGCAACTATCGCTGATTACCCGGGTGGTTTCCCTGGCACGGATCGTGGACCGCCATCCACAGGGAAAAACAGCCCTGGTCCTTCACATGAACAAGTATCCTGAAATCTCCCGGTGGACCGCCGTAAATGATCTACGGTTCGCCCGTGATCTGAACGTGTCCCAGGCATCCTTTAACTATGACTTTTGGCATAACTGGGTAATAAGTGACATCGTGGACCTGATTGTTGCCGCTAAAACAAGGGGTGACTTGCGAAGTTGGTCAGCCGGTCAGGCAAACCTCATCAGGGCCATCGGCGAGAAAATACCGGACGAGAAAGATCCGCGCCTGGTTGAAAAGCACACGTTCGTTATCAAGCTTAATACCCATTCCAGAACAATCAATATCGACATGAAGGAGATCGATTCCTACTCACCCCGGGAATTGAAAGACATCTCCGACGGGATCTATACCGAAATATCTGAGAGTGATACCAGCGAGATCTTTAAGACATGAGCGAGGAACTTAAACTCAACCGCCCTCAACTCTCCTCACTTCTTCTGAATCCCCGTTCAAAATGTGATATCTGGAGCCGGGCAACCGGGAAATCATTTCTGGTTGGATGGGATATCAACGCCGTAAACCAGCGTATGCCTAGAGCACTGACCTCGGTTACCGGACAAACATACGGCCAGCTGCTGACTCGTACGCTGCCTTCAACCTTCAAGTTTCTGGAAGCCATGGGATACATCAAGGATAAGAACTATGTGGTTGGCCGCCGGCCGCCGGCGTCATTCCTTGATCCATACGAGAAAATCATGAAATTCGATAACGTGATATCATTCTCAAACGGCAACGCAATCCTGATGCTCTCACAGGACCGCGTCGGATCAGCCCGTGGTCCAAACGTGGATTATGAGATCCTGGATGAAGCCCTCACCATAGATAAAGACCGGTACGATCAGGAAACTTCACCAACAAACCGTGGGAATGAAGATATCTGGGGTCCGAACTCAAAAAATTACATTCCCTTCCACCATGGATACCATTACGTCTCTTCGATGCCTTATACACAGTCACAAAAATGGCTGCTGGATTTTGCGGACTATTATGAGACCGAGCTCGGGATACAGATCTTTACGATATGGAACCGGATCGTAAAGCTTCAGATGGAGCTCATTCCAGCTTATTACTCAAGGGACATCAAGCTCTATACCCTCATTAATAACGAAACCATCCGGCTTCGCCGGCAGATACTTCCTTTTGTCAGCAAACAGGGAGTCCTCTTTACCCTGGCCAATGCCTTTGATAACATTGAAAACATTGGAATATCCTATATCATACGGGAGTACGAAAAGCAAAACCTGTTGACCTTCATGATCGAGATCATGAATATTTACCTCGACACGGTCGAAGACTGTTATTACCACATCAACGAATCAAAGCATGTGTATTTTAATGCCACCAACGATGGGTTTATCCGCGACATGGCAGAAAACACAAATTGGGATTTTGGGAAGCTGGAAATCCAGGATTCAAGGTTCGATAAAGACTGCAGTCCGGGAGTTCCCCTGGAGATCACCCCGGACTGGGGATCCCAGATCAGCCTTTTCACGGTAGGGCAGGAGGGGGGAGTGGATTTTGTAACTGGGACACCGGGACTTACTGATAACTTCATCAATGAATTCTTTGTAAAGCCTGATAATTCAGGGGGTGTGATGATTAATGTCCTGGTCGACCAGTTCACCGAGTATTACCGACACCACGGCGACAAATGTATACTCTACTTCCGTGACCGCTACGGAGACAGCCGCAATCCTAACGTCAATAAATCAGCCAGCTATAATGACCAGGCAATTTTCCGGCTCGAAAAGGCAGGGTGGATCGTGACGCAAGAAGTCCATAAAGGAATGGAGCCGCCTCAGCACGATAAATACCTTCTTTGGGGGAATATTCTTGCCGGGCACAATCCACAATATCCGCAGGTTCGGTTCAATGGAACCAAATGCAAGTACACCCTTATCTCAATGAACAACACCCAGGTCATTCAAAAGGAAGGGAAGTTCAGTAAAAATAAAAGCTCCGAGCACTCCAAAACAATCCTGCCGGAAATGGCCACACACTTTTCGGATTCGGTGGATAAAAGAATCTGGACCAAATATGGGTACCTGCTCAGCGAAGCAGCAACATTTGTGGCAGCACGAACATGACCTTTGAGAAATCCGGGCTCCGGTTTTACCCCTCCCCCCTTAATTTCTACGAATGCCCAAAGGACTCTTAAAACAGTTAATCATCCGGGTTAACCCTTCCGGAGGAATCAAAGATGCTTACTCAATATCACAGTTAATCTGTGGTTTATGGTGGTCATCAATTTTGACTGGTTTGCAGCACACGATGGAAAATACCAGCACCCCGTAAAAACTGGTGCAGCAACTTTACACTTTCGGGTGGGAATATTTCCGGGTTAAATGCTGACTCACCGGAACCTGGTACTATCTGACTGATCCTTTGTTTTACACTCCCGAAGCTTGAAGCGATGCAAGTAATAATTTCAATAAATTAGCCATTGCAAAGGATTACCGGTACCAGCTTCGGATAAATTTGGTGCAAAGTTCTTGGGTAATCCTCTTGCTTCCGAAGGAGGCCCGAAGAAATCCCATTTCATTCGGGCCTCTGCTTTTTACAACTTTTGGATTGTCGGCCTGGTGCTCAGAATGCATTTAATCCTTGCTTCACCCGGCTACTGGCCGGAAAAATGGCCGTCATGAAAAAGATTTTAGGCAATATTTCATTTTGGTTCTGGATGGGGAGAAAAATGAAAAGAAGGAATTTGTTTTCCGGGTTTTCAAAAAAAAAGTGAAAGTGCCAGAAAATCAGACAGATTTAGAGGACTCTAAAAATCCCAAGCATGTGCTTATCAACCTGTACTAATCGCAGATGCTGTGCCAATCGACTTGCAACAATTATTCTGTTGGGGTATGGGCTTCTGAGGCCCTCCATCGGCCGGACTGAACGGGTTAAACCAGAAGTGTGCCAGAGGAAATCGGCCAGGTACTCTGAATCTATTCATCGATCTGGACTTGTAGCTTATGGGAGCTTACAACATTTGCCGCCAGGGGTGCAATTCTTAGAGGACACTAGCAAAGTGCATCCAGTCAACTGCCTCTTCAGCTGAATGCTTTTGCCGGCATCCTTATAACCAGGTGGAGTAGGGGGCCACCCTTGGTGACCCTTCCCGGACGGAAATCTTTCGCCCTTCGCCGCCCTAAAAAGAATAAAACCGGGCATTCCCTACTTGGAAAGCTACGCTTCCCAAGTTGAGTAGGACCTAAGGGGAGCACCAATAGAGGGATTCTTTAAAAGGCACCATTCATCATAGGGTAAAGGGCGCGGGAAACAGTGCTGAGCCTCCTTTTCTTTTATCTCGGTAAAGGAAAAGAAAAGGAGCAAAAGAAACCTTGGAAGCTTGGACTCGACGGTAGTGTGTATTCGTCGTTGTCTATTAATTACTGCCCTAAGGTATTGATCGCATCCTCTTGTTTGAAACTGGAACCCTTCGTGGGTCGCTTCAGGACCTAAGAACCCAAAAAAATGCTCGTTTCCAAGGCATTCCCCGGAACCGGGTAACCCCTATACCAACCTTTACTCCCCTTTTCCAAGGCAGCTTCCAGGACTTCGGGGTAGCTTCCTGGTCCACGAACCCCGCGATCCTTATTGAATTAGTAAACCGTGTGTGTTAGACCGAACTCACCCATCTGCCTCACCCCGGCAACCGAAAGTAAAAGGCCTTACCAGTGCCTTCTGACTCATACGGCATTGCCCGAAAGTCCTAAGGACAGGTCACTTTGATAACGCCATGATTATCATTTTCTAAGCCTTTACCAATAAAAACTCTTGCGCAACTCATGATGGTTTTATCTTGTTCTTGCAGAATTACGCTCAAAGAGAATAACATGGATAATAGAACCATTCTTCCCATCACTACAGGCCAACGCAATTGTGAATTCTCCAATATTTTATCGGCATAACCGTCCGGAGTACCGGACTTTTATACGATAAAACCTTGGAGTTCTCTCATCTCAAGTTATTAACGCCGGAGCGCAATTATGCAAAAACAAGAAAAAACAAAAACATCATGAGTTACACAAAAGTTTTCATCGGCAAAGGCAAGAAAATTGACAATCTTGACATTATCAAAGTAACCTGTCCTTTGGAGGACTTACAGGCAATTGCGTATGAGTATGAAGGCACAGGCAAGGCCTATGTCACTTTCGAAGTTGCCAGAATGAAGCAGATGGACGAGTACGGTCGCACACACAGCGTTTACTACTCCAAGAAGGACGCGGAGGTTGTGGCCCAGAAAGCTGCCCCGAAGCCAAGGAAGCTGAAGAGCCTTGGAAAAAGAGAAGTAAAGATCCAGGAACTGCTACCGGTCTAGGGGTCACCCGCTCCCGGAAAAGGCCTCAGAAATGAGGCTTTTTTTGTGCCCTTTGCTCCTTCCACTCGTAGGCTGCAAAACTACCCCCGGGTTGGCGCTGCCCTTGTCAATCTCCACAGTGGTGTAAATCAGGACTGATTAGGAGATTAGCCTAGTTACTCATCACTACTGACTTGACCTCGCCAGTATCAAAAAACAGGCTGCTCAACCTTAGGGGGCATAATTAATTAAAATCTTCATTATGAAAAATTCAAAACGTAAAGTGAACCTCGAGATTCCAGTTACCCCAGTAAACCAAACGGTTCAGCAAGGGACTTCCGCTCAAAAGGCTGAGCAAGTGGCAAGATTCTCTGACATTGCTATTCAGGAACGTCAGCTGCTAATTGATTTCATCAGTAGTGATCGTAGGCCTGAAAACTTCAAGTTTGTTAAGGAAGTCATTGATTATGCAATGTTTTCGATCATGCAGGATCCGGCAGAAGCTCATGAGCTGATCGATCCTTCAGGACTTAACGAGTTTGAGCTTCTGGAAGCAGCTAAGAATTTCTATGTAGCTAGCCGAAGGGATTTTATCAAACATTTCTGCTCGGTCACAGATGACTTTAAGCTATTTGATAACCCTGAACTTGAGAACAGAATCACTCACTAAATTAAACTACCAGTTATGAAAAATTTCTGCTTCGATAAGGACTTTAGTGTGATGAGTTCAAACTCCCCTGAACATCTTCAGTTTCTTCATGATTTCATTGATTCAAAAGACCCGGCGCTAGTCGGGTCTTTTGTTAATGCGGCCCTATTCCACGCTGCATGCCTGGTTGTCTACGATCCTGAAAACTGTCAGGACCTGTTTGAGTTCTCCAGCCTTACTCCGCTGATGATGAAGGATTGCGCGGAAGAGTTCATTAAAGGGTCTACCGCACACTTCGTTAAAACCAGAGGCGATATCGAAGGTTTTATCGGTGAGAAGACTTACTTAAACAATTTAAATGAATCAATATGAGCTATATACTTCCTTACAAAGTTGCGAGGGTTCTCCAGGAGAAGGACTTCGCTTCACATATAAGCGAACTTCTTTCAGAAGTTCTGGTCTCAGATAAGCGGATTATCGATCTTCGGTATTCGGACTCAGATGAAATCTTGCAGCTGATTCAAGGAGGATCCGTTGAGATGCAGGAGGATTAGGATAAGATCGTGAAACAAAGAGGGAAGCCTGACGGCTTCCCTCTTTTTTTCGTATTAGGACTGTTCGGGATTAGAAGTAAAGGGTAGGAAGATCAATATGTTTGGGTATGTGAATGGGTGTGGGTTAAGATGGCGTGACCGACTACGGCCACCTGATATACATTAGGACTGAATACATTCCTAAAAGAATGGCGTGTCCGGGTACGAACACATGATGTAAGGACTTATTCCGGGTCAATCAAACAAATTCCATCACTTGGACAACTTCCAGATAATGAGCAGTTTCCATGTACTGGAATTCATATTTCCTAGAAAACCTGTCGAACGGGTCGAAAGTCGACATAGGGCGGGGTCGGATCACAGACGTAACCGGGCGAAGCCCGGTAGCGAAAAATTGGTCTAACATTCTCATTTGCTCATACTTCGCAAATTTAATGTTCTCCAATTTTTCGCGCTAAAGCAAACTTTTTCTTTCAGCGATGAAAGAAAAAGTATCCAAAAAGAAAATCGTTGGTGGCGGCGGTGGGGATCGCTGAACTTAACGATTACTGATATCCCTTGGTGTTGGGCATGTGCTTTATTCTCGTTGTTAATTATTGACCACTCAGAAATCTTAGAAAACCTTGTCCGTGACTCTAAGTCCCTTCTAGTTTTCTGATTAAATCTTTCGGATAGCCAAATAACCTTAGAAGGATTTTCATTTTACAACCGGGAACTACATGCGGGCGACGAAACTTGACGTTACTTCCAAGCCCGCCATTTGTTATAGCCTTTAGCCACTGTGGTTCTTTCATTCATTATCTTCATTGTCAAATAGTTCGTGAAGTTTTTGCTGTAATAGTTTCTTGTCAGGAAGTTGTGTTTTGTATTCTGATACCATTGTCGATGATAGGCTTCTACTCAAAGCGTATTCAACAACTTCACTGTCCTTGTCTTTACACAACAATACTCCGATGCTTGGATTTTCATTTGGTTTTTTTACATCTCGATCCAATGCTTCCAGGTAAAAATTTAACTGTCCTAAATGACCCGGTTTGAACATGCTAGCCTTTAGCTCAAATGCGACTAAGCATTGTAAGCCCCGGTGATAGAATAAGAGGTCGATATAAAAGTCACAATTGCCAACCTGTAATTTGTATTCTTCACCTATGAATAGAAAGTCTTTGCCAAGTTCAAGGATAAAATTTTTCATTTGCCTTACGAGTCCAAGTTGCAACTCCCTTTCACTGTGTAGCTCAGGTAAATTCAAAAAATCAAGAATATAACTGTCTTTAAATGTATTTGTTAACCCAGGCTTAGTTTCTCTCAACACTGTTGAGAGTTTTGAATTTCCAATCATTATCCGCTCAAAAAGACTGGCAGAAATTTGTCGGTCGAGTTCTCTGAAACTGTAATGTTCTTGTTGGGCTAATTTCAAGTAAAACTCTCTTTCTTCAGTTGTTTTACATCTTGAGAAAATTGCCAAATTGTGAGACCAGCTAATTTCTCTCAACAGTGTTGAGAGTTTTGGCAAGGCTTTGTAGGTCTCATAAAATTGCTTCATTCTCCAAAGATTCTTGTCGGAGAACCCTTTTATGTCTGGTTCGTTTTTTTGGATATATTTTGCTAATTCTGCCACTACGGCATCGCCCCATTCAGCAAGTTCAAGTTTCTTGCTGATAAATTCTCCAATGTTCCAATATAGGTTAATCAGCTCAGCATTAACTGTTTTTAATGCATTAGTCCGAGATTGCTTTATTAATTGAATTATGTCAAAAAATCGTTGGTCCATTATTTTTGGGTATCATGGTTATATTACTACTCGCAAGCATAGCTCGAAATTGTCCTGAGTTTTTCAAGCCAAATTTATTCAATCCTTTGATATCTCCGGGAATTTCGAAAATGAACAGCTTATTGCTCTCTTGAACCAAGTACCGGAGCTGATCAGAAGACATTCATCCGCCAGAAGTGCTCCTACTTTTTCTTTTTTCTAAGCACGGGAAAAGAAAAAGTAGCAAAAAGAAAACCCGTAAAGTGGGCTTTGATACACCTTGTTCAGTTCTAGGGCACCACGCTTGTGCTACGTTTTATTATTAATGTATCCACTAAGGTAGTCCAAGCCCGGAAACCCGATCGGGGAAATGTGCCACCATTAAACTTTACTTCTGTGCCCGCCCGGGCACATTTTGCATGCACCGTTCAGATTGCGGGTACACAATCTGACATGGCCCCTCTCTTTAATTCCGCGCTTGATCCAATGGGTGCGGATACATTAATCAGAGTGTGCCTGATACTCAAACAAATCCGAAAGGCATCGGTAAAAATCTCCATGAATTATAATTCTTTGATCTCAACGCCCTGGCAGTTGAACGATTCATCAGCGGCTAAACTGGTCCAGACAGGATCCAGTGCGTTAACAAACATCGAAATCCTGGCAGTTGCAGCTGGAATTTCTGATGACCTGGCAAGACAACTATTGCTTACGGCCGGTAATGATTTTCACACCCTGGCTAAAATGTCGCTTGATTGCATGACGAAAATTGATGGGATTACTACGGCAAGAGCAATCCGCATCTCTGCAATTTTTGAACTCGGACGAAGGCGTAAAGCAACTCCGGCACCGGTCCGCTCCAGAATCCGATGCTCTCAGGATGCGCAGAAATTATTGGAACCAGTGCTCTCGGATCTTCAGCATGAAGAATTCTGGGTCATGCTTTTAAACAGGTCCAATCAGGTTATCTGCCAGAAAAGGATCTCCCAGGGTGGAATCTCTGGTACTGTTGTGGATGTTCGGTTGATTCTGAATTATGCTGTCGAGAATCTGGCTTCAGCAATGGTACTAGCCCACAATCACCCGTCAGGGAATTTAACTCCTTCTGATGCAGATAGTAAAATTACCAAAAAGATTAAAGACGCTGCCGTCCTGCTGGATATCGCTGTGCTTGATCACCTGATCATCTCTGATCAAGGGTACTTGTCAATGGCAGATGATAACCTGATGCCTTAAGGTTATGATTTATACGCTATTCAGTTTCGGCAATAAGAAACAGGATCTCTCAACTGCAATATTCAACATGACCCCTGCACGGAATTGTCCTTCAGATCAACTTGGCCTCTGCAAGATCTCTAAACATTGCTATGCTAAATATCCTGAGAATAGGTTTCCGGGGGTCAGAGGTCATCGGACCCATCAGGCAAAATTCTGGGATATGTGCACTACGGACCTCTTTGGCTATGAGCTTATGAAATATGAGTTCGAGAAAGTCAGGTTCTCGGAATCCGGCGATTTCAGGCACCAGGGCGATGTTGAAAAGGTAAAGGCAATTGCCCTGCTTCTTGATAAACCAGTATGGACCTATACGGCAAGGCGGGATCTTAACTTCGAAAATCTCCCCGAGAATCTTACGGTGTCGGGATCTGGTTTCATGCTCGATAACCAGTTCAACGCAGTTAAGGATCCGGAGGATTACTCAGATGGGGTCATCTGCATTCAGGATTGTAAACGCTGCGATTATTGCTCCGAGAAGGCCCATCGACAGATCTATTGTAAAATACATTAATACAATCAATTATGAATTATAAAGACGTTCAGTTTTTTATACATGGAAAACAGATCCTTAAGATCAATAAGCGTAAGGCTAGAACACTTTACGATGCCGGATATGAGGTGTTTCTTCACCCGTGTAAAATGGCTTTTAACTCAAGATGGAAAAAGCCGTGTGAGATCTCCAAGGAAATACTTACCGATACCCAGACCAAATTCGACAAATGGGTCAATCATTATGAAGCCCTGAATTGCGACAAAGAAAAGGGTCGGTACTGCCAGTATTTCGTCAGGGCAGAACACTTGGATGAATTCAATGACAAGAACTGATGAAGCAGCAAGTCTATTTCTGTACCAGCTCTCACTTTCATCCGATCAAGGATCCTCGTGAACCGCTTTGCCTGGTCTGGATTGCTTTACAAGATGATATGCGAGAAGTCTCCTCCAAAGTTTACCGATCGCACAACTTCGTTGACATGTTAAACCTTGCTCACCGGATTTCCGAAGAAAGGGGTTTAACTTTAACCGTGCTATCAACGAACATTGAACCTGAATTGATCTATCATTTAGAACATTGCAGAGGGTTACCACTCTAACGAACCGGGTGCGCTTGATACCCTTACAAGTCCGAAAGGCATCGGCATTTATTTATCTTAATATATTATATTTCAAATGAATACCACTTTCACCACTCGAGTATTTTATGACCCTGAGAATCTAGCGTTAAGTATTAAGTAAATTACTGACAATAAATCTGGCAATACCCTTGATCTAAAAGCACCAACTCAATCCAAATCTAATCGATTTGGCCAGTGGATTCATTTGATTATGAGGAACTAGGAAAGAAAAAGTAGTTCTTATCCAGGACTTTTTCAGATTATTTATTGGAAAATTAACTGACATCCCGGCCGAAAAAAACTCCCTGGCACCCTTAGTTTTATGTTCTAAAAAATATCCTACGCCGAATGATAAACATTTGTGTTGGTAAACAATGCCGAAGGCATGGGAGATTTCATGCAACTCCTCACGGTAACCACCTGGAGCATCGTAAAATGACTGGATCATTCCACGAAAAACACCAACATTGGGATTGTAACCATATTCTATTACCCGATCTCCCGTAATGCCCACAGAATCAGAATAATATAATGGCGGTGTTGGTACTAAGAGTTTTTTAATTTCATAGGATAGAATTAAGCTTTGCCTATCTCTTAAGTTGAATCGATAACCATACCCAAGAGCTAGGTTAATTGGAATGAAATTTTTTCCTATTCTGCCTGCTAATGTTGGGTAAGAATCAATAATAGAGTCATTATAGTAACTTATTTTTGTTCCAAAATTCGTTAAAGAAGCCCCAAAAAAATGATCCCCTCGACCATTCTGAGTTGGAAACTGTTTAGAAAAACCGACATCTCCAGCAATGGCTATACCTGTGCGAGATGTTATACCACCGACGGGAATCCTATTCGTTAAGTTGCTATAAATAAACTTGATTCCGATTCCAATTCCAGTGTACTCGTTGATGTTGTAAGTATAAGACAGATTGGTTGCAAACTCTTTAGGCTTTATTAGTTGCATCGGTGAACCAACAACGTCAGTAGTAGTCAGACCGCCTAAACTAAAATAAAGGATGCTAAATCCAATAACTCCTCTCTGATTCAATCGGTAACAACCTCCTAATCCGATTAAGTCCGTTTTTGGGATTAATCCGCTTAGCCACGGAGTATAATCTATGGTAACTCTAAAGCGACTGGAATCTAATGCCAATAGACCCAAGTTACCGTAGATTCCCGGTCCTAATGACCCATCCGGTACCGCCGTAATATCTCCATTAAGTGAAGGATGTGGTTTAATTTCAAGAAATGATACTGACGGTGCAATGGGGTTTAATCGATTATTAACTTGATCTTTTGACAATTGACTATAGCCTGATATACTGTTCAACAGAAATAAGGAAACGAATAACTTTGATATTGTTCTGTTTAGCATTGTTGTTCGGTTAGCAAACGTTTAAAATTAGCGAAATTATTTTAACTTCAACCTCACCTTTTGTTTCGGTTAGTAATTTGATTATCAAGAATCTGGCAACCATTTATGAATATGAAAATTTTGGTTATCTTTCCACTTAAGAAAGTCAAATATGTCAGTCAATATTTTTCTTAGATACAGGATACTCTTTTTTTTTATCATCCTTCTACAAGCTATAGGTGCTTGCACAAAGGATGATAACAATTTAGAGGGTAAAAATGAAATGATGGGTCGAATGAATGTTTATCCCAATCCTTGCAATGGACAGTTTACCATCAGTATCACTAATGCAGAAGCTAGCGATATGACGATCGAGCTTTTGAGCACTTCAGGCAAGGTTGTTCTCCGTGAAGAAGTAAAAAAAGTCTACAGCTACAACGCGCAGGTTGACGGCTCCTGTTTTTATAAGGGATTGTATTACCTAATAGTTACCTCCAAGGATGAGGTAAAGGTTGAAAAGGTAATAATAGAATAAAGCTTGATGAAAAAAATATGCATTCTGTCGCGTGCAGCAGAAATTAGATAATGATCAGAACCAACAATATCTTCAGTTTTACCATTGTTGGGATTCTTGTTTTTACCACCAACGAGGTGTTCGCTCAAATAAAAGATAACGAAACAATCGTGGACGATCGGGATGGGCTTATTTACAAAACAGTAAAGATTGGAACACAAACATGGATGGCAGAAAACCTGGCTTTTTTGCCGGCAGTGAGTCCTTCATCACAAGGATCTTTAGATTCTGCCTTATTTTATGTGTTTGATTATGAGGGTAGTATTGTTAGTGAGGCCAAATCCAAACCAATTTACCATTCATATGGTGTTTTGTACAATTGGGAGGCTGCTAAAATCGCTTGCCCTTCAGGCTGGCATTTACCATCTGATGAAGAATGGACAATTCTTGAGAATAATTTGGGCGCGCTTCCAGGGAAAAAATTGAAATCACTTAACGGGTGGTTCGATAATGGGAATGGCGATAACAGAAGTGGTTTCAACGCTTTTCCAGGCGGTTGCCGTTACCACAAATCGGGCTTTTCTTACCTTGGCGGCTTTGCCCTCTTCTGGTCGTCCTCGGGGCAGGGGATGTCACGGGCCTGGTATCGGAGCCTGGGCAACGACCGCGACAACTTGAGCAGAGATTACCTCTACTGCAGAACCGGATGCTCGGTGCGCTGCATCAAAGATTAGCTTAAACAGAAGGTCGTTTTATGACTTTTCCCCTATAAAGACAACAGAAAAATGATGCAAAACAGAAGTTGCTGGGTACAGGATTGATGTACTGGCGCGGATTCGACTAGCAACATTACCCCTGTATCCAGTCCTATCCCGGATTGTTCACGATTCCTTAAAGCAGATACCCAATCAAAACCTGATTCGTTAAGTACCGCGATTTTAGAGAAGAACCTAAGGGCGATTCGAATTGGTATCTAATTAATACGTTTGATGCCTTTATACCGATAAAAAAACCTAAAGACTCTTTAAAACGATAAAGCAATCCTACATCAAAGTTTTCAAGAATCGTTACCACAAGGTTAGCTTGGCAGTAATATATATTTGAGCGGAAAATGGAATTTGCTATCTTCGAAACGAACATATTCAAAAACTTACCCCCACCAATGAGAAACTCAGTTCAAACATTAATAATCAGTTTACTTATTATTCTGGGTAATTCCTGTGATGATACGTCTTTGCCTGTCGTTATTACGGCACCCATAACAGATGTACGAAGTACTTCAGTCTTAACTGGGGGAACGACAGTTTCCACGGGTGAAGACAGAGTTTTAGCCCAAGGGATTTGTTGGTCGACACAGAAAAGTCCGACCTTATCGGATAACTTTCTTAATGATACAATAGGGCTGTCGAGCTTCTCACTTATCATTGGAGGTCTAACTCCAAATACTTCGTATTATGTAAGAGCATTCGCAACTAACTCCGATGGTACAGCATACGGACCGGATCTCAGATTTGCCACAATGGGGAAGAATGTTGTTGTACTCGATGGGGACTCTCGGACAGACGGATGGAATTGTGAGTATCGCTATCCCTATATTGATCTTCTCTCAATCCAAGAACCTTCTTTTGTTTTCAAAACATCCTTTGGTGGTTTGTCTTCGTTCGATTTAATTACTCGAGCGCCGGAACAGGTCGATACAAAGTTTTCAAATGCAGCTCGTCTTAACATTGTTGTGGTTTGGATTGGTGTGAATGACATTGCCATTAATGACCAATCATCCACAACAACATACACCAATCTTGTTAACTACTGTAATGAGCGAAGGAGCAAAGGTTGGAAAGTTATTATTTGTACTGAGGTAAGTATGAAGGGTAATGGAAGTTCTGGAGCCTGTGATCTAGTAAGGATTCAATACAATGAGTTCATTAATAATGCCTGGAACGAGTTTGCCGATGGGATTGCGGATCTTGCAGGTAACCAGAAAATTGGAGCCATTGGTGCGTTTCAGGACGTCGAATACTTCTGTGATGGTATCCACTTGACAAATGCTGGCACTCAAATTGTTGCCACAATTATCAATGACGCCATTGATTTATTGGTAAGTAAATAATTTCAGTCCTATCCCGGATTCTTCACGATTCCTTAAAGCAGATACCCAATCAAAACCTGATTCGTTAAGTACCGCGATTTTAGAGAAGAACCTAAGGGCGATTCGAATTGGTATCTAATTAATACGTTTGATGCCTTTATACCGATAAAAAAACCTAAAGACTCTTTAAAACGATAAAGCAATCCTACATCAAAGTTTTCAAGAATCGTAACTACAAGGTTAGCTTGGAAACTGAACCGAGCAGGCTCGCTATACTTCAGTATTATAGAAGGTTTTAGAATGAAATCCCGACCTATTACTGGAGTCATTCCCCCATATAGGTAAAATGTTCTGGGTAGAAACAGGTTCCTGTTAGAATCATTTAAAGGAGAAGATATGTAATCTCCAAACCTAACTTTTGAATTAAACAATTGAATGACAGAAGCACCGGCAAAGAAATAATTAGAATAGTAATGGATGCCTGGCGATGCATCAACGAAATGTGTTACTTCATTTGTGGCCGGATCCAAAAGATCATCAGTCATGTTCCCATCCGGCCTTATGAAATTACCTGTATTTATTGCCAGTTGCTGGTATAGAACTGCTAAGCCGAATGACAGCCTCCCTTTATCGAGATAAACATGGTAAGCGTAATTCAGATGTATCCCTAATTGATTAACTGAGCCATATTTTTGATTCCATAGCCCTGCACCTACTCCGATTTTACCGAAAGAATTTTCCCCACGGTTTAAGAATCCACGCTGGTTAAAGCGTTGGCCCTTTTCAACCAAACTTTTATGGAATGTTATATTTTCATAAACAGGTGCTGTCTTAACTCCCATCCATTGCTGTCTTGCAGACACAGCCAGCGGTGATTTTCTTAGAGTTCCGGTTATTGCAGGGTTGATAAAAAAATCATTGATCAAGAATTGATCTGAAAATAGGCGGACTTGACCTGGACAATTTTGCCACGATAAGGATGCGAAAACAAATAAAGCAAAAAACCCGACTTTGATCTCTATTTTCATTTTTCCCTTACTATAGTTAAACTCCCGGTTCTTTGCCGGCTTCCGTCTTTAATGTCGATAATATAAAAATAAGTACCCGATGGCACCTCCTTACCTTCATAAGTTCCATCCCAAGGATCATAATATTTCGATGGTACAGGATGATTCGGGTCAGATAAAAATACCCTGCGGCCATTAATATCAAAAACCAAAACTTGCCAATTTTCTTTTGACTCCAACAGTGGAATAGTCCAAAGATCATTCACTTGGTCACCGTTGGGTGTAATAACGTTCGGTATTTCATTCGTAAGTTCAACCTCAATTTCAATAGACTGATTGCAATCGTTTTTGTCTATTACGTTTAACTTGAATTTATATAAGCCTTCATCAAGGTCCGAAATGCTAAATTTTCCTTCGCCAAGGTCACGAATATTAATTCCTATCCCGCCTCCATCAAGGGTCAATACATAAGGTGGATTACCTCCGGTAACTTCAATAAGGATCTCACCATCTGGGCACGAAGAACAACTGGGGAATTTGTTCGGATAGTATTTAACCTGAATTTCATCTGGTTGGGAAATTATAACATCTCCAGTTAAAGCTTTTTGACATTGGAACTGATCTCTTACCCTTATGCTATAATCAATCCCAGCTGGCAAGTCTGTAAAAATACCAGACTGCTGCCAAGGCTGGTAGTTAATTGAGTATTCATAATTGCCGGAAGGATTTGTTAAGATTTCGATTGATCCATTTGAACTCAGGAAACAAGTATTGTCCTTAACCGTACCTATGCCAATCTCAAAATCCGGTCGAACATCAATGTTAATGTAAGCTTCCGATTCACAAAGATTATCCTCTGATGATGACCTTACATGATAAGTTGTTGAAACCAACGGATATACTGTTATTTTTGAACCAACTAGATCTGGCCGTTCCACCCAAATCGGGCTATTAGCATTAAAAACCTCAATAACTACTTGACTACCAGGACAAACCGGACTATTCTGGTTCGAACTTATATACAAGCGAGATTCATGGTTTAAAACAACTGCCTTGGGTTCTTGGCAACCGTTGGCATCTGAAATGGTAAGAACGTAATCGCCATTCCGAAGATTTGCAATTTTAGTATCATTGATAGTCTGTCCGTTGATCTGCAATTCAAAGGGTGGAGTCCCACCAGAATGACTTATGGTAATGGTCCCATCATTGGTATCTTTACCAGAAGGATGTTCGGTACAGACCTTCAACATCAGCTCCTCGGGTTGGTTAATGTCAATCCCAGAAGGCCAGCGTTTATGACATACCCCATCCTCCAGAACATTGATAAAATATTTCCCTGGAACAAGATTCTCAAAAACACCATTGTTGTCAAAATAGTTTATTCCATCATCAATAGAATAAGTAAAAACCCTTCCGTCTCCGGATGCGATAACTTCAATTCTGCCGTTTCCTTCATTAAAGCAGGAAATATCTTTTTTGTTGACTTCAGTTATTATCAATTCATTTGGATCGTTAAGCTGAACATGGACAGTATCTGAATTCAGGCACCCATTTTTATTAACCTCCAAAACAAAATCTCCGGTTTTTGTAGCAGTATATTCATATCCGCTACTTTCTCCATTATTCCATGAGTATAAGGCAGAAGGATCATATGGGTAACTGCTTGTCAGGATAATTGGGTCCGTACTGCAACGCGAAGTATCCTGCCCTAGTGAAACCGGTGGAGCCGGTTGGAAAGTAATAGAAATAGGATCTGATTCTGAAACACATCCATTTATGTCCTCTGCCCTTAAAGTTAGAGCAGGAATGGTTAAAGAAATATTGATGAACTGCCCTATAGCTCCATTACTCCATTGATATGTTCGATAGCCATTCCCACCATCTAGCCTTATCGGTATTCCTTCACAGGGAGTTTTATCACCACCCAGATCCGGCTTCACAACATCATTTACCTCAATAGTTTTTGATATCGGATAGGGGCAGGTTTCAGTGCCGACAAGAACTGTAGCTATACCACTATAAGTGGTCGTCTGCTGTGGGGTATCCTGTATTACTAAGCCAGATTTACCTAGTGGATAAATCCATTCCATCTCAATAGCTCCTTCAACTGTTAAGGTAATGCTGATACCTGGACACACAGGCTGATCTGTAGATGATAGAATTTTTACATCAGTTCCAGCATCTTCAACATGAATGATAACTTGGGTCTCACATCCATTTCGATTAATGACATGAACAGTGTAATCACCCTTTCCTAAATCCGATAAAACATTTGATGTTTCATCCGGGTAGTTGTCCCACCTATATGTATAGTCCTCAATGCGACCATATTGGGGCGTCGCAATTGCACTGCCTTTCTTGCCTTGGCAAAAGGCCGGCGTTGATGAACCAATAACAGAAGGTGACTCCAAGGGATAAATTGAAAAGAAATCTTGGTTAGTGCAACCCTGATAATCTTTAACCCAAAGTCGGTAAACCTGTTCGGGTTCATTATTTACAATTATTACTCTTGCTCTGTCTTGTAGCCACGAAAATTCCCATTCATAAAACGCTCCATAGCCGGCATCCAAAGGGATTTCCTGCCCCTTACATAAATTATGGTTGTAATCTTCATCTTTTGGGTAAATATCAACTACGGGCAAAGGGTAAATCCATATATATCGACTAATCGTATCAATTTTGGTTGATGTCATTGTCCTTAATTGGATTCGATAATAAGTCGGCTCTTTTAAATCTATCTCAGCCCAACCATCTTTTACCTGAATTATCAAAGGATTACCTTTATCCTCCTTATAGATGTAAAAAAAGTAGCGCGGAGTCGAATAAAGGTAATTCGGTATGTACAACAATGTTTTCCCTCCGACGCATGTGCCTTGAAAACAAAACGGCTCTATTTTTCGATCAAGTGGCAACATAGAGGGTAGTCCATATCCGGATCTGCCACCTTCTGGCGGGATAGTGTTTTTTATCAACCTCACACTTTTCCCCCGATTGTCATACCTGCAATCTTCTCTATTTGGTGAATTAATTGCCGGTAAATAATCTTGCCCTTTTAGGGCAACGTAGATTTTGCCATCTGGAGCCAATTCCATCTCACCACATTCAATTTCTGGAAAATTCCCCAGGACAATCAATTTATCTGATGCACCAGCACTTTGAGGCCATTGATAAATATATCCACCTTCACGAGTTGAGCCGTACAGAAAATTTCCGGATGTGGAAAACTCAACCCCAAAGGCTCCGTGAAGTGGACTGACCTTATCACCATCGTCGCCGGCAGGATACAGTCTCCTAAAAGTTAAGTGCCCTGACTGAGGATAAAAATCAAATAACTCAAAAATCTTTTGTCCCTCAATTGCTACGGCGATTCTATTACCTTGAACCGATGGCTTCATCTGCCCTTTGTAACCGCGATTACTACCATCATCATCCGGTCCATTTTTATGCTCTGATCCTTCAGGCTGTCTGATCGGTTCATGGAAGATACCATCATATTTAATCTT
>CAZEKJ010000034.1:23293-31675 GCA_964512915.1 uncultured Porphyromonadaceae bacterium | reverse complement strand
AATCGCCTGTTTTTAAGGTTCCTTCTTTCAGGTAGTTAAAAGGGACAACGGCAATTTTCTCTGCGGTCTTTTTGACAAACCCTCCGATAATTCCATCCAACTTATAATAATCAAGAGACAGATCTTTGTTTTCTAAAACATTCAGCAGGAAAATATAGCCCGTAAAATCTTCAGGGCTACTTGGATTATAAGGTTTAAGTGTAATAATATAGAACTGGTTCGGGTTTTCTGGGTTAGGCAAAATAGTTACTGCATCGGTGGAAGAATTATCTCCCAAGTAATCAGCAGGGTAGGAAACTTCATTATGGTTCTTATCCCACAATACTTTCCCATCCGTATAAAACAATAGATCACCGTTGATGTCACAAGCACTTGCAACACCACCTGTTGAGTTAATCTTGCCATCTATGATTGGCTCTGGGTACTGCTTTTTAAAATCTAACCCCGCTTTTTCGCCAAAGTACCAGACTGAAGACTGCTTTTGTGCAAATGCTGGTGATAGGGCAATCAAGGAAACCAAGACTAAACAAAAAAACTTCCTAATTCTATTGTATGATTCCCTTGGAAACGTTCGATGGCTCATAAAATCAAATAAGGTCCTGCGGGTTTTTACACTTAAGAACCTTCCAGATAACCTACCTTCCATTATGCAATAATCAAAATATTCAACCCTCTTATATGGCCACAATTTATGAAAGAAATCCATCATGGAGAATTATTATATTTGTCATTGTGGCCAGGTATGTTAAAAAATGTAACCATCGATTTAATATGTTTAGATGCAGTTTGTTAATAATCAACCTATTCTGTTTTACAATATTTCTGCCTCAGGGTATCTTTGCACAAAAAGAAGGGGCCACCTGGTGCTTTGGTACAAATTCTTCTCTAAACTTTAGTTTAGATTACCCTGCTCCCTTAAACTCCTCTTTCAACTCTAAGGAAGGCTCCTCAGGGATTTCCGATATAAACGGAAAATTGGTCTTATATACTGATGGTAAAAAGCTTTGGAATGTTCAGAATCAGTTAATTACTGAAAACCTAGCCGGATCAGAGCATTCAACGCAATCCAGCTTGATTCTGCGAAAACCTGATTCCAAGGGTCTGTATTATATTTTCACCATTGATGAGGTGGATCCTAGCAAGGAAAAGTGGGGTAACGGGCTGAGCTATTCTGTTTTTAATACGGAAACCAATTCATTCGAGCCTGAATTATACAACAAGTCCCTGATGGGGGGATGGTTAAACGGTTGCACGGAAAAGATCACAGCCATAAGCCACCTTAATGGAAAGGACTATTGGATAATTGCTCATGAGGTAAAACTGTCAGTATTTAAAATTTTTCTACTGACCTCTAACGGTTTGATCAATCAACCAGATCAAATAGTTGGGTTAGATCATCATGTTGAAGTATCAAGTAAAATGGGTGCTCAGGGTTATTTAAAAGGTTCGCCAAAAGGAGATCGTATAGCCTTGGCGATTGAAGGAATTAAAAGATTTGAAGTTTTTGAATTCGATAACGCAACTGGAACAATTTTAAACCCAATTCAAATCGATGAAAACCAGGGTGAGATCGACTTTGGTGCTTTTGGACTTGAGTTTAGCCCGACAGGTAAGTATCTCTATGGTTCGAATCGTCAGGATGGAATCATATATCGCTGGAACATTGAGAGTGCAGATCCTCAGATTGTTAAAATCAGTCGTCAAGTTATTCGTCCACAACGCGATGTGAAATGCGGTGCGCTTCAATTGGCTTCTAATGGTAAGATATATGTTGCAATGGAGGGCAAATCTTATCTGGGTGTGATTGATTCTCCTGACATGGAGGATTGCCGTTTTAATGAGTTGGGTGCAAGCTTAACTAATCCTGAGAATGGCTCAGCAGGTATCTGTGGCTTTGGCTTGCCAAATCTGCCGGCAGACTATTTCAGACAGGATATCTACTTTGCTAACAACTGTTCCGGAAGCTTAACCACCTTCTACCTGGCCTCAAATGATGTGGTTGATAATCCACCAGAATGGCAGCTCAACGGTAATCCTATTGAGACCGATCCAAACACATATCATGGAACCTTTGAAATCATTAATCCGGGAGAGTATTTGATTAGCGTAATTGGTTCAAACAATAGTGAAAGAGTTCAATTCAGCAGGATAATCCAAATTCACCCGAAACCTGTCCTACAACTCACTGATAATACCCCTCTTTGCACCCAGTATATAGAATTAATAAAAGGGAACTGGGCCTTCTGGTCCTGGTCTAATGGCACCATCACGGACACTGCAAGGTTTGTTTCAGAGCTTAAAAGTTACACTGTTACGGTCGTAAATTATGAGGGATGTGCATCCAACCCAAAGACAACCCAAGTGGTACAAGGTCAGCAGCCTGAAATTGATTGGGATAGAACGATTATTAAACCTTCTTCCTGTGATTTGAATGATGACGGAAGTATTGAGCTGGTTATGAAAGGAGATCTTGCTGATTACCAGTTTAATTGGTTAAATAGCAGTAATACTGCAAATTTCAGAGAAAATCTGGCGGCTCAAGAATATGAAGTCATGATAACCTCCATAACAACAGGTTGCAGTCTTACGGAAAAGATCACAGTTCCATTTAGGAAATTAGAAATATCTATTGATCGCGATCCGGGAGATTTGATTCTCTGCCCTGGAACGCCAATAAGACTATCTGCGGCTGGAGCAGTTACTTATGAATGGGAGCATGAACCCGGTATCATCCAATCCTCGGTAATAGTAACTCCTGATATATCGAATTGGTACAAAGTTACCGGGTATAATGGAAAGTGCTTTGGATCTGATTCTATTGACATTCAGATTTATTCTAACAATGATTTTGATCTTGGGAAAGATCGTAGTATCTGTGACGGTGACTTTATTATCTACAAAAGGGAGGATTTTACTTATGCAGATAACTACATTAACTGGGAGTGGTCCACAGGTCTAACTTCCGACAATATTCGCATTGAGACCCCCTTGCTAAATAATCATCTATCACTAACTGTAACTGATAATAATAATTGCAAGTATACCCACTCCGTCCAGATAACATTTAATGCCAGGCCTGCTTTTGAAAGTATCGCTAGCCCCATAACATGTTCTGGCAGGGCGGATGGAAAAATTGAAATCATTGTCCAAGAAGACCCCTCAAACTTTGATTACTCAATCAACGATGGTCAAGATTGGACAGATCAAAATAGCTATTCTGGGCTTAAAGCTGGTGTTTATTCAGTTCGGGTGAAGGGGCAAGAACAATCGGGTTGCATAAGTGAGCCTCAGCAACTGGAGATAAAAGAGCCAGAGCCCATTCAGTTCCTAACCACAATCCGAAGACCACTTTGCGAAGATTGTTCCGATGGGGAGCTCAGAATCTATGATATTTCTGGTGGTACCGGCACCCCGCCATATATTTTAAACTGGGATAAGGAAGTCCTGACTGATAATACTTTCGTTTTGAGTAACCTTAAGGACGGAACCTATACGTTTACCGTCGACGATGAGAACCGCTGCGGTGTTCAGCAAAGTATTGTCATACAAGCTGGAGAATTTTTTATACCTAATGCCTTTTCACCTAATACAGGAGGTGACAGAAATCAGAAATGGATACTGACAAGTTTGGAAGGATGGACTAATTCATTAGTCCAAGTTTTCGATAGGTCGGGTAAAATGGTTTTTGAATCGGATGGAGAATATAGTAACCCATGGGATGGGACTTTTATGAATCAAGGAACTAGAAATCTCCCGGCAGGAACCTATTTTTTTCTTATCAAAATCGACAAATCCGATATTAATAAACCAATCCAACGCGGGACTGTTACCATTGTCAGATAACTTATATGAATTTTAGTATCAAAATATTTAAATACATCGATTTGATAACAAGAGATTTACAAAAATTCTTGGTTTTTATTGGGCTGATTAGCCAAGCCTTGATTTTTCGACCTCAATTCTCACAGGCGCAAATAAGCCCTTTGGCCGACCAATATCAAATGAACTTCTTTCAGGTCAACCCTGCTACAGCTGGCGTGACTAATCTTGATCCTTTGGTTATTAATTCAATGGTTTCAGGGCTGAGATGGGAAAAATTTCCAACATCCCAGTCTATCACCTTTCAAGGCAAACTTTTTAAAGAAAAATCATACTATAACAATAGAGGTTTTTTAAACCGGGGTAAGAACTCTTTTGGAAAGCTGGGGCTAGGAATTGGGCTTTTTAATTACAGCTATGGCGCTATCCGACAAACTGGTGTTCACATGGATTATGCCTACCATGTATTCTTTGGCAAAGGAAGACTGAGTTTTGGCCTAGCACCGGTGTTAATTATGTTTAGTGCTAACATTCCGAATAATTCCTTGATTTTCAATGAGAATCCGGACGATGTCTGGATTAACGATAGCGATCCTATCAAATTATCGTTTCTCGATTTTAATATTGGGGTTCATTATTATTCATCTAATCTCATTGCCGGATTCTCCTGCTTACAATTATTAAATTCATCCATTTATTTTAAGGGTGAGTATGGCCTTCCCACTCAAGAAAGTCCAATTCTCAATCCTGATTTGACAAGATCACTATACGCTTATTCCGGGTATGGTTTCGACTTAAGCCGAGATCTGAGACTTGAACCGTTATTGCTAGTGAAATTCAATCCAAATGCTATAATGAAATTTAGGCTGGACATATCGACATCTTTATACTTATACGAAAACTTCCAGACAGGAATTGTTTATCGAATGAAAGAGGGAGGGGGCGCATTCTTCAGTATAAAGTTTGGCCAGTTTCAGATTAAATACCAGTTTGGATTTCCTATCAATAGCGTGAGACCAATAAGCTTTACCCAAAATACAATCCAACTTGGATTTAATCCAGGCTTGGCAGTTCTTTAATGTTAAACCAAACTCTTGTTATTATTAGAAATAAGATTTGTATTTTAGATAGCGCTTTTTAGAGAAGGTTCTTTTAAAACGTGGGCACAGTTGGGTAGTACTGACAGAATACTAAAATCTCAATTGTTAAACGTTATGAAAAAGTTGTTATTCTTCTTAGTCGTATTAAGCTGCAGCGCTTGCGCAACCTATCCGAGACTCAAAGGTTCCGTGCGTATGAACTATGCCGTACACATTAATGATACCTCAGGTCTGCTGGGTTACGTTTTATGTGAAAAATATAAGTATGCCGGTGATACTATGATCTTGTTCAATGCTGGGTATTATCCTAAACTAAGATGGCAGAGAACCGTCACCAATATTATCTATTATGGGAATCTCTATCAGTTTAGCGTAATAGATATAAATGGATCCGGCTCAAAGTATAAGGTAAAGCCAGGCACAGATCCAATACCACTGAACGAACCATAATCACCATCTCTTTAGAAAGCTGAACAAATCGTTATAAGCCCCGCCACCAGCGGGGCTTTTTTTTGCCTTCATCCTTTTTGTGTCCTTTTTTGCTGTAGCCCACCAGCATATCTTTCCTGAAACTTAAAGGTATGTCTGAAAGAATTAGGCGAAACAGCATGCTGAAAATGCTTGATATCAAGGAGACTCCATCCGGTGGTCAGGTAACTTTCAGCATCGTGTTTATCAAGAAAAATGGTGAAAGGGTATTTCTGCCAAGAGCGGTTTCCAGTGGATTGCCATACTCCATGTCAGCAAACCGACTGAGGGGAGTATTACCCGTTGATTCTAGTGGCGATAAGGTTGGGCATGTGTACCCCGTGAACATTGATTTGATCCTTGAATTTAACTCCATGGAGGTCATGCTATAATGGTAAAGATCCTTTTTAATAAAGCCGGGGATCCCCTGATGGCCTATGGAGAGAAGTTCTTTGCCTCTTCGGTTGGGGCACCTGAGGAAGTTAAACCCCTGAAACAGGTTAAAGAGCTTGATTTTACTGACACCTTTGATCGGTACACCATCTCGCCATGGGGGGTAAACAACGATTATCCAATTACAGCCCTCGATATAATAGGCAGAACCGGGGTCCTTAACACAGGGCTGAAATACATCCGGAACTTTACCCTGGGTCAGGGAATATTTCCGGTCCGGGTTACAGGATATAACGATAAAGGGGATGAAGTTCTGGAGGTAATAAATGATCCCAAGATCACCTCATTTCTGGAAGGTAGGATTGTTCGCCGGTATATGGCCAATACTCTACGGGATTACTTTAAACTGGGGATTTCATTTGCTGAACTCATTCCTAATCAGGATGGCTCCCAGATTGTGGGACTGAATTCCATCAATGCCATGCACTGCAGGTTGACTAAGGCAGAGAAAGGTTCAATAAGGCATTGTATTGTCCACGGAGCCTGGCCAAATAAGCCAACTGAAAGCTTTAAGACACTGCCAGTTCTGGATAACTATGATCCCGAGTCAGACCTTATTAACCGGCGCATTGCCGGTAAGACGGCTGGAAAATCCTTTGTTTATGTTGTAAGAGACGAGTGGGGGAACGAAGATTATTATCCACTTCCCGCATGGTGGTCTGCTTATCGGGCCGGATGGATCGATATTGCAAATCAGGTGCCGGTATTTCTGAAGAGGGCTTACGCTAATCAGATATCCTGGCTCTGGCATATCAAAATACCCTATGCATACTGGGACAAGCGGTATCCGAAATCCCTCCATAAAAACGAAGTGGAGCGCATGCGGCTGATCCAGACCGACATGGATAATATCGAATCCTCCCTGATTGGGAGCGGAAACGCCAACAAAGCGATATTCTCCCATTATGCTGCCAACGCAGCGGGCAAGCCGGAAGAAATGTGGTACATAGAATCTCTCGATAACAAATACAAAGAGGGGGATAAACTGGTTACCTCGGCTGCAGCTAACTCCGAAATATTGTTTTCCCTGATGATAAACCCAAATGTCCTTGGCGCGGGGATGCCCGGGGGAACCTACGCCGGCAACCAGGGAGGATCCAACATTCGCGAAGCCTTCCTGGTCAACATTGCAAACGCATGGCTCGACAGGCAGAATATTCTGGATCCAATCGAGACTGTATTGGCATTTAATGGGATCCATGATGTATCCCTAAGATTTAGAAATACGATTCTAACAACACTGGATACCGGAACCGGCAGCCAGAAACAACTGAACTAACATGCTATTCAAGGAAACTAGTAACCTGAAGATGGCCGAAATCCGGAGGTACATACCCGTTAGCGTCGCCACCTCATTCCCTAATCTTGCTCCATTCATCCAGGCAGCAGAGGTCAGCTATATTATACCCCTACTGGGGGATGCTCTCTATAATCAGATCCTTTCCTATTATACAACCCCAGGGGTGCTTCCAGTTGGGATAACTTCTCAGAACAAAGCCACCTTCGATATTCTTATCGAGCACATCCAGCGATCACTCATTAACCTGACCTACTACGCTGGCTATGATTTCATGAATACCTCGATGAACGATTCGGGATTTCACCGGCAGGAAACAGATACCGAGAAAGGCCTGTACAAATACCAGGAGGAAGCTATCAAATCAGGGTTTCGGAGCAATGGATTCAACTCACTGGATACCATGCTCGAATACATCGAGAAACACATGGACGTATTTATCCTCTTTAAAACGAGCGCAAACTATACACTTCGGAAAAGTTCAATCATCCCGGATACCAAAACCTTTGACAAGATTTTTGATATCAATAATTCACGCCTTGTATACCTTAAGCTCTGCCGGTTTATTAAGGAAGTAGAAGATTTTGATATCGGGGCCCTTCTTGGATCTGATCTTTACGCGCTTCTGAAAGCTGAAATCCTGAAGGATTCACCGGACCCAAAAATATTGACCCTCATTCCCTATGTGAGAAGTCCATTAGCGTACCTCGCTGTCAGCCGCGCATCCTTTCAACTGGGGATGATTGTAACGGATAAGGGCCTCTTTTTCGAGTCTACCGATTCAACCATCTCCAACTCCACCATCCAGAAACAACTCACCGACCAGCAGTACCATCACCTCGCTTCCCGCTCAAAAAATACCGGGGAAGCTTACCTGGAAATCCTTAGAGGCTTTCTCCTTGCCAACCGGGCGGATTATCCATCTTACACGCCGGTGGGTGGATCACCCCTTATCCGGGACAACTTTGGCAAAACATCAACCTGGGTATGACACCCGTACACCTGGAATACTGCCCATTGCCCAGTTTACGGTATTTCCGCACCCTTAGAAGGGAGCATCCCGATAACTGGTCCGAGCTCACGCCCCATCAAATGATAATAGCCATCCGGTCCATTCGTGGTGAAATCTCTGATACTGAGCTGATCGGAGCCATGCTCGGTGTATCCTAACGTTTCCAAATACTTGTCTACCTTTTCCAAAAATATTTTCACCCTCAAGACCTGCGCCCCCATTGTACAGCGCTG
>CAZEKJ010000034.1:15152-23283 GCA_964512915.1 uncultured Porphyromonadaceae bacterium | reverse complement strand
CTCGGTGTATCCTGCCGGGTGACCAGCAAGCTTTCACCCTATCAGAAATTCACCATCATTGAACTCTTTGGATTCATCCATAATCATGATCCTTACCATGAATTCATCCTTCCAAGAGTGGGAAAGTTCAAACGCCCGAAACCCTGCCTCAAAGATGAAACCTTCGGCACCTTCATTTTCGCGGAGACATATTTCGATAAATATCTGAGCTCTGGGATCCCGGAATACCTCTCGAAATTTATTGCGTGTTACTATAGAACCGGAGAATTCAGTGAGAAAGCGGTTAACAGTAACGCAGAGAAAATCAGTAAACACCCGATGGTGCAGCAAGAGGCCATCCTGGCAAACTATTTCCTGATACGCGAATGGCTGATTACCCAGTATCCCAGGGTCTTCGTTCCGGCCTTAGACCAGAGCCGGCCAGAGAAATCCTCGTGGATCGATGTCTATGACGCTATTGTCGGGGATAATATCGTCCAGAGTGACCAGTACTCAAACCTTCCAATATCCACTGTCCTACGATATCTCGATAAAAGGCTGAAAGAAAACTAACATGAAAGCTAAATTCATTGAACTGGTAGCCTACTTTGAGAACCTGGCCAGCCAGCATCTGTCCATAAGGCATACCCTGGCCGAGAAACATTTCTTCCGCTTTGAACTCGAAGAAATGCTGACGGGCATGCGCTCAGAAATGAACTTCCCCGCAATGATCCTGGAAGGATATGATTTTGAATTCGTGGACCATGATTCGGATAACCTCCATAAGCGGGTAAACTGCGCCTTTATGCTGATTGATAAAGTATCCGACAAGGGTGACTTTGATGCCATCCATACCCTTTGGGATACTATTGAAGAGATTGGCGATGAAACAATTGTCAGAATACTATCTGATAAGAGAGAGCGTAAAACACCCTGCCTGGCGTACTTCCATGCCTCTTCAGTAACAGGAACGCCAATAACCGACATGAACCTGGTGCATTACGGCTTTAGATACTCCTTCAACTTATCCTGGCCCGTAAGTAATGACATTAACCCGGAGGCATGGTATGACCAGGATGTCAACCCTTGAAACAACCGCATACAATGCGATTATCGACAAGTGGGGATTCAAAACCCGCAACATGCTTAAGTCAAGCATCTCCCGGCTCTCCATGAAGGGAAAGCATGAACTGGTCAAGAGCCTTAAATACACAACCAAAAAGGATTATGGCGAGACCGAGGCCGTAATATTCCAATTCGCCCCTCATGGAGTCTTTTTCCATAAAGGAGTGGGCCGCGGATATATTATGATGGGTGGAACCGTTGTCAGGGGAAGGCGAAAGGAGTCAAAGGGTAAGTCAGCAAATACGCCCCTGAACTCAATATTAAGTACCATCCAGGGTCCGCTCAAAAGGCATCCAAAGCAGTGGTTCAACCCCGTTCTTAGTAAATCAGTTCCCGTACTGGCCAACCTGATCACTCAGACCAGGGCTGATAACATTTTTGAAGTACAACACATTAAAATCAAACACTGATGGCCAGAGAATATACCCGGGAGATTTACCTATATATCAATGGCAAGCAGATCAGTAATGACATAAAAAGCATTCGCCATGAAATGACTCTTCTTACCAATGAGCAGGCTAAGATGACGGTCGGATCCAAGGAGTATGTTGAACATGGCCAGAGAATCCGCCTCTTAAAAGGGATTCTGAATGAACATACCCAGCAGCTTAAAACGGTGAACAAAACCTGGCGCCAGACGATGAATGCCATGGGTGACTGGTTCAACCGGTTTCAGGCACTGGCCGTTGCCGCCATTGCGGCGGTAGTGGGGGTTGTGATGGCCTTTCGTAAAACCGCCGAGGCCAGCATGCTGATGGAAGAAAGGCTGGATAACCTCTCAGCCCTGACGGGTCTCTCAGGACGATCCCTCGAGTGGCTTGGAGAGAAAGCCAAGGAATCCTCCATCGGAATAACCGAGTCCGGGGTTAGAATCAAGCAGTCGGCAACCGATATTGTCGATGCCTACACAAAAATTGGATCCCAAAGGCCCTAGCTACTTAAGAATAAGGAAGACCTGGCAGCAGTTACTGAGGCAGCTATCGTTTTATCCGAAGCCGCTAAGAGTAAGCTGGAACCCGCCACCCTGGCTCTTACCACAACCATGAACCAATTTAATCTGGGGGCCAAGGAGGCGAACCGGATAATCAATGTCCTTGGAGCCGGAGCCAAGGTGGGGGCTGGTGAAATTCCCTATCTGACAGAGGTGCTTGAAAAATCCGGTACTACGGCAAACCTCATGGGAATCTCAATTGAGCAGATGACTGGGGTAATTGAAGGGATCGCCCCGAAATTCGCAGTATCTCGCCGCGCTGGAACCTCACTGGACCGTGTGCTCCTAAAAATGGGTGAATCCGGAATCGGGGTGACAGGGGGAGTCTTTAATCTAACGCGCGGGCTTGATGAACTGGCCGTTCGGTTTAAAAGCGGGGAAACCTCGGTTGATCTTTTCGGGCTGGAACACGCAAAAATGGGTGAGGTACTCGTAATGAACCGGGAGCTGATCAAGGAGTATACTACGGCAGTCACTGGTACCAGCATAGCCTTTGAGCAGGCCGGGAAAAATACCGATAACATGGCAGCCAAGCTGGCCCAGGCTAAAAACAAGGTAACCCTGATGTACATGGAGATAGGGGAGAAGCTGGCACCAGCCGTTATATTCTCGACCAACGGGCTGAACATCCTTCTTAGAACCCTTATGAGATTGCCCAAAATTATTAGCGATAACCGCGTTGCAATAACCCTTCTTGTTGGAGCCTTACTCACCTATAATGCCGTCCTTCTTAAAAATCTGGTGCTTTCAGGCTATCGGCTTATCGCCGATAAGCTGTCATTTAAGTCCGCGGCGCTTCAGATCCTCATGACCCAGGCCCAGGCGGCCCAAACCGCCCGATTAACCGTAGTTCAGCGGCTGGCGGTTGTTACTCAGTGGGCAATTAACGCAGCCATGGCGGCCAACCCCGTTACGATGGTTGTTGGCGCCTTAACCGCGCTGGTTGCAACTCTGATGGTCTACAACCGGCACAGTAAAGCTCATCTCGAAAATGAAGCCAGGAAAAAGGAAATAACGGATTCTCTCTCTGAAGCAAACGGTGATTTAAGCGCATCCTACTCGATGCTTGTTGAAGATCAGGATAAGCTGAACCAGATGTCCATGGATCAAAAACGAAACCTGGCCGATGAGCTGGCAGCAACAATCCTTCTGGCCGAGGCTACCTATGACCTTCAGAAATCCAAAATCGGAGAACTCCGGGCCGAGAACTCGAAACTCACCCCCTGGCAGTTTCTTACCACCTGGGATAATGAGAAGAGACTGGAGAAAGCAAAGGCCAATGGTCGGAAATTCGTTGAATCGATGGTCGAAGGGCTTAACAAGATAGGGGACAAAGAAGCAGCCCTTACGGAAAAACAAAAGGAGCTTAACGAGGTCCTTACCGCTGAATCCCGTGCAGACCGCATCGGAGTAGATACAGTGGTGCAGCTTGAAGCGAAAGTTGAACTTTATCAGCTATCTCTTAGAAATTTGAAAAAAGGTACGGAGGAATACATCCGCGTGCTGGCTAAACTTCGTAAAGCTGAGGACGAGCTCGATAAAGCCAAAGATATCCGGATCCAGTCCAAGGAAGTAGCATTCGAGCGTGATAGTGCCCTGGCCGATATCATCAAGGCCCATGAGAAGGAGGTACTCCGCATAAAAACTGAGTATAACCTCGGATTACAGGATAAGGAGGATTACGATCTGGCCATCCTTACGGAGGATATCAACTTCCAGAGGCTCTCAATTGTGAGGCTTAAAAAGTTCGGTCAGGATACTATTGATGAAGAAACCAAAATCCAGGATGATATACGCCAGATCCACGAGGATGCCCTGAAAGAGAAAGAGGAACTGGAGAAAAAGAAAATTGCCTCCATGAAAATGTGGGATGAGGTCCAGAGAGAGTTTGAGGAAGATGAGCTGAGCGGCATGTTCTTTGACCAGGACATGAAGGATAATGTCAAAGATTATATCGACTGGTTCAATACCACCCAGGAAGGGCAGCGCGAAGCCCTGAAGCTGGATCTGGATCTTAGGCTGATCACACAGAAACAGTATTACCAGCGCCTAAAAGCCCTCGACAAGGAAGCAGCGGAAGCAAAGATCCAGAACCTTGAAATGTGGGCCAAAGCAGCCACAGGGTTTGTGGATGTGGTAGGCACCTACATAGAAATTGCCAAACAGCAGGAACTTCAGGCTGCTGGAGACAACGACAAGAAAAAGGAGGCGATTGAGAAAAAGTACGCGAAGCGTCAGAAATCAATCGCGATAGCCCAGACCATAATAGAGGGCGCCGTGGAAATTGCACGGGTTAATTCCAATGCCGGAGTCAACGCGGATCTTTCTCAAACCCTTCGTACCATCCTTACTGCCCTGGCCATAGCCCGTACTGTTGGAACGGTGGCCCTGATTGCTTCAACCGAGTATGCAAAAGGCAAATATCCGGTAAAAGGCAAAAATGACGGCAGAACCTACCAGACCGCCCTCATGGGTCCGGTTAAAACGGGTTACTACCCAAAACCAACCCTCGGGCTATTCTCAGAGCGGGAACCGGAAATTGTGATTGACGGTCCGACCACCCGTAACATAAAAACAAATTTCCCTGAGATTCTGAGCGCCATCAATGGAGCCAGGGTGAATCAGTATGCATCGGGCAAATACCCGGATATCCTTTCTACAACGGGGGTCTCGAGCGAGGTAGTCCTCTCTTTACTACAAGAAAACATCCTGATGATGCGTCAGGTAATCACTTCCCACGAAACTCCGGGCACCGTCAGTTTCTCATCGATCCGCACCTCACAAACCCAGTTCGATAAAATCAAAGCCAAGACCACAGTGGCATAATGTGTCCTTTTTTGACGGTTTCGATGAAGATACCTTCCCGGTAGATTTTAAAAGACTTCATGTAAACCGATCTTATGGCAAGCAGTAATCCCGAATTTGATTCAAGAGGAAGACCGATCATCGACCCGACAAAAAATGTACTCGACCTTGTTGAGGCATCCGTCAAACGGTTGGATGACCTACGAGCAGCCGAAAAACTAAGGATCGATGAGATACGGACATTGGAATCCACCCGAATTGACCAGATCATGAGCCTTCATGAGGAATACCGGGAGAAATTAACCCAGGCAGAAGCCAAACGAATTGATGCTATCCGGGCCGTTGATGTAGGAGCCGTTGCCATTGCCAGTGAGAGGGCAGCGGCCCAGGCAACCGTTCTGGCAAACCAATTAATCCAGACCTCTGACACACTTCGCAGCCTGGTCGCTCAGAATGCATCGAGCATTACCTCCCAGATCGATGCCATGACCAAAGTATTTAACGAAAGGATCACTTCAATAGAAAAGGCTCAGTATGAGACAAAAGGCAAAACAGGGGTAACTGACCCCATGCAGGAAGTTTTGAACCGGAAAATGGATTCACTAATCGAAACCCGTGCCTTGACAAGTGGCTCCTCGAAAGGCATGAAGGATATGTGGGGGTGGGTGATAGGAGCCTTAATGGCGGGCATAGCCCTGGCCAATTTCATAATACCGCGCCTTATATGAATGCAATTGTCTGGATGGATTTCCTGAACATACTTCCATTTATGCTCCTTGGGCTGATCTATCACCTCATTCAAAAGATGATTACAGCCAAGGAGTATCCCGATTATTCCTGGAAGGTTTTCAAATCACGCAACCTCTTTGGAATGCTTAACTCACTAATCCTTTGCTCTGTAGGATTGGCATTCCTGTCCTCAGGTATAGAACTCATGCCAGGGATCAACCGAATCATTATCAGCTTCATTATTGGCTCCGGAGGGGGAGATATAGTTCGCAGCTGGACGGAGAAAATCAGAGGTTGACATTTATCAAAAGAAGCAATGTTGCTTAACAAATATATATTCAAAATGGATAAAGGAGTATTATCACAATTGACCGAAGAGGCCCTGCTCAAGATGATCATTGATGCACTGGCCGACCAGAAACCCATCGTTCGCCTTGGAGCTTCCCTCGGTTTTAAACTCATCACCCTGTATGGTGACAATATCATGGCTGAAAAACTTCCGGAATCGCTGAAAGTTAAAGCCCGCGCTTTTCTGGATGCCATTTTCGTAGCCAAGGATTATGATCTGGCTATCAATCTGGGAGTAGAACTTATCCCGGAATTGTTCGATTTATTGAACAATAAAACCCCGATGGTTGCCCTGCTGGCCCAGCCAATCACGGCTGTTCCAATTCCTCCGGTGCCGCCGGTTACTGCCCCAATTAAACATGGTGTAGCTGCTTAAGCATGGCACAAAAAGGCCTTAAAGTCGAACCGGTAGGGATTCTCGGAGTATTAAAGTACTTGTGGGGAATCCCTACTATTCGTACTGCTGCCAGCTGGGTACTCGAGAAGTCTATCACCTATGTAATCAAAAAGGTGGAAGAGGGAAGACCAAGCCGCGATGCTGATCGCTTGGCAAGGAGGGAAAAGATCCGTTTGGCCCGACTCGCAGTACCACCGCTCCGGGCTAAAAAATCTCAACTCATACAATAACCCATGTTTTCCTATAGCAAAGCCTCCCAGACCCGATTATTACAGGCAGATCCCAGATTACAGCTAATTTTCAATGTGGCTATCCGAAGGTCCAAGATTGATTTTGGTATAGCGGATACTTACCGTTCACCGGAAAAACAAATGGAGGCATTCAAAGCCGGGAAATCGGATAAGGATGGCGTTACGAATTTGAGCAAACACAACCAACTGCCTTCGCTCGCCGTGGATATTTATGGGTATTTAAATGGCAAGATCGATTACTCGATTCCGGTTATGTGCTATCTGGCCGGGTTAATCGAATCCGTTGCCCAGGAACTCTGTGTTCCGATCCGCCAGGGAGTTAACTGGGATGGGGATGGCGAAATGATCACAGATCAATATTTTGATGATTACCCGCATCATGAGCTCCTTTAAAAGGTAATTTTTAACTAATTCTGATTGCTAAGACTTTTATTCAGTTTGATTAACGTGTTTCAGATTCAAGATTAAATTACGGATGTCGAGTAGGCCGGGGGAGTTTCACCCCCAGCCTCTCACGGAACCGTACGTGACAGTCTCCCGTCATACGGCTCTTCCAGATAAGTCTAGCCGGTAAAGCCATACGTCCAGTGAACAAATGTGTTAGGGTACCATTTAATCATGCGTTTCAACCAGCCATAGGATTTAGCGTAATTGTGAAGATGGTACCTTTTACGGGCCCACCTTGCAAGCCTGATATTCAGAGACCTGAACACCCACTGCAATTCGGATATACGATATCTCCCATAGTAATTGATCCAACCACGGATCATCGGAGCTAGGGTGGCAGCCAGCTTTTGGATATCCCAGGATACCCAGTTCTGGATGGCCAAATCCCTCAACTTCCCAACGATTTTCTTTCTACTCTTTTTACTGATAGCTGGCCGGAACCCCCAGAACTTCTCCCCGTTGGATTTGGCACAAAGTCTGGGTTTGAAGGTAAAGCCAAGGAAATCGAATGATCCCGGCATATCCTTACCCTCTTTGTAAAATCTGGCGGTACGATAACAGTAAACCGTTTTCGTCTTTTCCGGGTGGACTTCCAATGAGTACTCCGCAAGTCTGACTTTTAACTTATCCAGTATGAAGTCCGACTGCTCCCTGCTTCGTGTATGGATTACGATATCATCTGCATATCGCTCAAAAACGATACGTGGCTGCGTTTCCGCCAGCCACCGATCAAAGGCCTCGTGGAGATACAGGTTGGCCAGCAGCGGGCTGATAACCCCTCCCTGTGGCGTCCCCTTGCTTCTTGACACGAGTTCCCCCGCCTGATTGCAGACAGGAGCTTTTAACCATCTCTCGCAGTAAAGCAATACCGGTTTCTGATCCGTGTACTTCCGCAGGATGTTCATCATCTGTTCATGGTCGATGTTGTCAAAGAATCCTTTGATGTCAAGGTCCACCACATACCATCTCTCCCAACAGTTCTTTGCGCATTGGTCAACCGCATCGTGGGCACTTCTGCCCGGGCGATAACCAAATGAACTGGGATGGAACATCGGTTCT
>CAZEKJ010000034.1:5895-15142 GCA_964512915.1 uncultured Porphyromonadaceae bacterium | reverse complement strand
CCAGTTCCTCCCGGATTACTTGTTGCGCTACCCTGTCAAGAATGGTGGGTATCCCCAGCATCCGGACTTTGCCATCTCCTTTAGGTATTGGCACTTCCCTGACCGGCGGCGGAAAGTAGCTCCCGCTTGCCAGTCGGTTCCACAAAGGATACAGGTATTTGCGTGGGTTAGCTTCAATTTCCTGAAGGCTGACCTGGTCAATACCCATGCCTTTGCCCCCTGTCTTTATATGCTTCCACGCCGACCAAACCTGTTCTTTACTTACCGGTTGCGTCTTTGGCTTTAACTCCTCAATCATCCTTCCTTTAAGTTGTTGTACTCGTTAAACCCCATCTGGTGAAGCCCTTCGCTCCATCCCCATTACAGGAACTTCATCGCTACTACGGCTCCATCCGCCACCATCCGCTGCTTCTCTACTTTCGACCTAACGGTGTTTTCGCTTGCGTCTTTTCGATTCTCATCACCGGATGGCTTCCACAGTTCCATAATCAAGCCTATATGCAAGTCCTGCTGCCTTTATGCCGAGTGTCAGCGCAGGCAATTTGTATCTCAGGTAACCCCTGCACTCTTCCCGGAGCAGACTAAGTTCCCCCGGTTTCTGACACTGCCTTTATAAATTTCGACACCTCATCGGACAGTTCACTCTCGTTCAGCTCTTGCATAAACACCTGAAGCGCTTCTTGCAGCTCCCCTTTTCCCGATCCGTTCAACACCTCCATCGTTGGATGAAAGCACCGTCGGGTGGTTTGGCAGATTCCCCTGATGACCCCTGCCAGTGGTTCATCCTTATTCCGGTTCTGTAAAGTTCTCTGTCGGGTAGCTCAGCCAGCCATTTCGCTCGACCTCCGCAGACATACCTCTCGCTCGATACTCTTTACAGTCGTTTCTAGAACTCCACCATCTCGATTATAGTTCACTGATCCAGTTGTCTAGCGCAATGTGCCTTTGCGCTCTGAGTCAGCCTCTGTGCACACTCAATCTTTTACACAACGGACAGAACTGCCACCTTTTTTCCCAAAATAATATCTGTCAGCATCTTTAAAATTGAATGATCTTGCATAAGCCATATTAGAACCTTTTTCTGTTGAGGTCCAAAAAAATGCAGAGGAACCAAGGGAAGTCGTTCCACTAGGTTCTTCTTCATCTATAAAACCAGAAGGTATTACTCTAAATCCAGTCATATCAATTCCATTAATACCCGAACAAATGGAACCGTGTTTCCATCCATCAATTGATTTAAGTTTTTCCCCAACATTCCCTGACCTATCTTTACCATATTGCATTGAGTAAGCAAATCCTTCATAATTAGCATCTTCCTCGCTCATCCCTAAAAACATTTCAAGTATTTTCCATTCACCATCACTTGGCAAATGCCAGCCAACTGGGCATGAGATCATCGCCGAAGACCAATTGTAAAGAGCGCCATATTTGATATAATTATCAGAAATACGAGCTGAGTCGATGTCTGTTCTTTCGTAACCGATTACATAATATAATGGGTAATCTGACGACCGTTCTGTAGACAATGTGACCCTCGGAAGGTATGCAAGGTTTTCAGCCATCCAAGTTTGGCTTCCTATTTTCACGTATTTGTAAGTCTTGTTGTCACGATGATCTAGAAAAATTCCTGATTCAAAGTCAGGGTTTTCTGTCGTAAATGTAAACCAGTTGGATATCGTTTCTTGTTTACCAAGGCTACTAGAAATTCTCCAATAATATCTTGTATGATCTTTAAGATCGCTGATTCTCAAAAGTTGCCGAGAGGATTGAAATTTAAGAGGATTTCCGAGAGTGTCATCTTCAACTAAATAAACAGTATAATTAACGGAATCATTAGTAAACCAAGAATAGCACCATTCAAAACTTACTTCTTTTGTCGGAACCCCCATTGCACCATCAACAGGATAGATCACTTTAGGAACACTTGGAGCACTACTTTCCTTATTGTTCTTACAGCTAAAAATGAAGATTACCATAAGCAAGAGGCCAACTTGAATTATAGATATTGTTTTCATGATATATTATGTGATTTAGGTGCCATGCTTTTTATTGAGTTTAGGCTTGGTTCTTCAATCCTCCCAACTTTCCTGGAATTTGGTACTCAAATTTACAAATTTAAAAGATTGAACGGATGTCGTTTGCGGAGTAAGTTGGGCAGGGAGATAGCGCCTTATCAAATAAGATCTCTTCAATTAGTCACCTAAGTGACCAAAACATAAAACTGGGTCTTCGCCCTTTTTCTGTCCTTTTTTGAAAACCCCAAGTTGATTACGCTTGCGCCTTATCAAATTAAGCAAGATGCTTACCCTTACAAAAACTCCACCCCTTGTTTCGTTAACCGGTAATCCAATCAGATTTACCATTCACTCTGATGATACGCGGGAAGCCGTTGGCATTCAGGCCCGGATGAATATATACTTTCCAGCTGTTGCAGTAGAAAATATGACAATAACCCTGAGGTGGGGAACAAACTCCGTAGTAATGACCTGCAAGGCAGCTCCCGATAGTTCAGGTACCCAGTTTCCCGATGGTTCCACAACTACCAGTCTTTATGATTGGGTGGTTCTAATTCGTGATTTCTTTCTCGCTAACTACTATATCGCCAAGGATTGGACTATTTCGGTCAGCGGTCCTACGCTGTTGATGTACGGGAAACCCACCAATCTTGGTACTCCCTCTGCTTCATTCTTTTGGAATGCAGAGGTCCCGCCCTCGGTATCAACGGTAACCGGAGTAGCCGGGCAGATACGTAAGTTTTACAAAATTGGATTGCAGCTCATGATTCCAGATGGCGGGAACTGGAAAATGATAGGAGAAGATATCCTGCCCGTTAATGCCTTAGGTGATGCCATTTTCGATATTCACACCCTTTTTGCGGATCACATTTACCCGGAATTCACCTGGCCGGAAAACACAAGTCAGATATTTATGGATCTAAGGCCACACTCGTCCATTGAGTATCAGATCCAGTATTATGAGCAGCATGGTAGCCCGATTGTCGATGGGATTTTAACAACCTCACCCTCATTCTATGCCCTAATAGGTGGGGTATCAAGAAGTCAGGAGGCTATTTATAACCAGCAGAATTCATCATTCTGGGAAAAACTGGGGTATAACCAGTATTTCTTATCCTGGCAGCCAAAGACCAAAAAGGTTTCAATGAACCAGGTGGAGAAACTCTACTTCCTTGCCCAGAACGCTATGACCAGCCTCTCCTTTAGGATATCCTTTTACTATCTGGATGGAAGCTCCCAGCTCAATCTTGCGTTTTCATCCATCGAGGTGCCTCCCGACAAGGGGGTTATCGAGCTCACGGTTTCACCTGCGATACTAAAAGGGAGAGCAACCAGGCCAACAGAGATCAAATATTATACGGTATGGCTGACATGGCAGTCTGAGAGAATATCAGAAATCCGCACCTATATCATTGATTATACCCCCTTTGCTTACCCCCGGTATTTCCTGTTCCTGAACTCCCTGGGAGGGTATGATACCCTTCGGACAACGGGTGTTCAGGAGAATTCTCTGGAATATGAGCGACAGTCCGTTACAAAAGCGTTGATGCCAGATTTCACAACCCGGGATCATGAACTATCCTCCTTTCTGGTTGGTGAAAATGTTATTTATAAATCCAACACCGGATGGCGGACCCTTGAAGAAATGGCCTGGCTCCGTGATTTCATGCTGAGTAAACAGGTTTTCCTTATCAATTACAACGTCTTGGTTCCTATGGTTATCACCTCGACCTCGGTCCACCAGAAGACTGACGGGGTGGAACTGTACTACATGGAGTTTGAATACCGGCGGTCCTACATAAGCGAACTCTATACCCGTGAGATAATTACGGCAGAGTTTACCGATGATTTTAACGATGACTTTCTAAATGAGTAGCCATGACAGCCTATACCATTCAGTTCCTGAAAAACAAGATCACAGACAGGATAAATACAAACCATTCGCGCTCCTTGTCGGGTATGGATGTTCAGGAAATGCTGCTGGATATAATTGATTCACTGGTTGCAGCCATCACCGGAGAAATCATTCCCGGAGCCGGTGTATCAACCTCGGCCATCCCCCGAGATACCTTCCCGGAATTCTATGGTACTTTGTTTGATCCTTCACCCCAGTATTTTAGTTACCTCAGTGAATACTATCTGCCGGAACTTACTTCTGTCACCGGACTACTCCTTCGGGTGATTGCTCCAGGTGCCGGTGAGGCGGGTGTGGGGTTCCAGATCCGTGTCACGAGTGATACCAATGAATATCTGGGTCTTTACAATGCGACACTTACCAGTGAACTGCAGTTACTTGAATTCACGCTCGCCACTCCAGCAACCTTTGAGTGTATCATGGTTCAGTATAAGTCAACCATTCCCCTATACCTTAAAGAGATCCTGCTCATTAACAATCCAATAGAAACCCCATGATAAAGAACCTTACAACCGATGTGACCTATGCCACAATGACCCTGGCTATTGCAGGGTTACCCTCTGCGCTGGATCAGAATTACCACCTTGAGGTGACCGGGGAAACCGTTGGCATCGCTAAGTTTACCTACGGGGGCAACTGCGGGGCATTTAAACTAACGATTTCCTCGCCCGATAACTCGGTCATTGATGGTGGTGGGGCAACCGCGGTTACCTTTAATGGAATCTACAGGCAAACGGTTGAGTTTTCCGGTTTTTTAGTTGTCAATTTTGTCAATGGAGGGGTATTTTTGGATAATACCTTTGCAACTTCAGACTACCTGATTTCAAATTGCACAACCTCCGGAGCCGGCAATAAAGGCGTACGCTGCGCCAGAGCGGTCAATCTTACCCTTACCGGTTGCACCATTACCTCAACTGTTTCGGCAAACTACCTTATAGCCATTAACCCGGCCAACAGTGTTATTATTCGGGGATGTACCCTCGGTGAACCCGGCTTAACCCCGGCAAGATCTGTTGATACCTATAATATTATCTCACTTTTAGTTGAGGATTCTACCTTTTACGGTGCTTCAGGGGCAGCGCTCTACCTAAAAAATATTACGGGCCAATGCCAGGTTAAACGATGCCAGTTTTTTGATGGAGTAGGGGATGCTGTGCTATTCTCCTCCGGGATCACTGTTCCCGTTCTTGTCGAAAACTCTCTTTTCGTTAATCATGGATCCTCAACATTTCCTACTATATACAGCAATGGCTCTGTTCTGGATGTTACCCTCGAAAACAATACCATTACCTCTGACCTTCCGACATTCTCTACCCTTGTAAAACTGATAGCCGCCAATACTCTTGTAGCAAGGAATAACATTGTCGCACTTCGCAATGCCACCCCTAACGGGATCATCTGGGACATCCGGTTTTCAACCCAAAATATTCCAGCCGCTTACAATAGCGACTATAACATATTCTATCGCCAAAACCAGGAGGTCACTTTTCTACTTACCACCCAGGCATGGACCCCGAATTCATTCTATAGCCTTCAGGCCTTGCAGGCTGCGAATTCCATAGAAATGCATTCTATCCAGGGGGACCCGGCATTCGGATTCATGGATCCTCCCAACCCGGATTATATGCTTCAAATGGGTTCACCAGGTCGTGATGTAGGTGATTCCTCTACCTATCAGGAGTATGACGTTAGAAAATGGTTCCGTGAACTCTCAGGTATAGATATCGGTGCCTATGACCGGGATGCTGATTCCTCCGGGATCCCTGGAGAACTCTCCAGCGATGCAAAACTTTCAGCTATTTACCTGGATGCCGTTCTGATTTCAGGGTTCTCCCCGGCAACCTATTCCTACGCAGTTCATTTACCACCGGGAACCACTTTGGTTCCTGTGATTACTTTTGATAAAAGTAACGCAGCTTCAACCGTAGCAGCGGGTGAGGTTCTACCCGGCTTCCCCACAGAGGCAAGTTTTGAAGTTACTGCAGAGGATGGATTAACCGTCTTAACCTATACGCTCACCTTTGGTGTTCTACTCTCAAGTGATGCGACCCTTTCAGATCTTCTTGTTGATGATGTTTCAAAACCGGGATTCTCACCCCTTATTCATTCATATACAATCGGGCTGCCACCAGAAACCCTCATCATTCCGGTAGTCTCCGCCACCGTTAATGATCCTCTCTCTGGTAGTATGGTTATTGTCCAGGCACCACAGTTACCCGGTCAATCCTCGGTTACCGTCACTGCTGAAAATGGAACAACCATCCTCACCTATACGGTCGATTTCATTCTTTCCGTTCCTTCCCTTATCCTGGCATCCTATGATGGAGTCCAAGTTCCGGGATTCTCGGATCTTAAGCTCACCTATACGATTGTTCTTCCCTTTGGAACTACCATCAAGCCATTGGTTGGGGCTGTACCTGGTTATCAAACCACGCTCGTCATTACGGATGCATTGGATGTACCCGGTACCGCCACCATCGTAGCCAGCTCCTCCGGTATTGATCGCACGTTCACGATTAATTTCACGGTCAATTCAGAGGCTCCACCCGAGGGTATCTATATCGAAAGCAAATACCAGTTAGGTGATAGTATTGTCTATGGCAATATTATGAGCGCAGTAAATGCCTGCTCTCCACTTGTCAGAAATGAAACCATCGTAATCAATACCCTTGATGAAGTAGCTCCGGTCTGGTTGGCCCGGACCAATGATACCGAGTTTCGCCTCACCATCAAGGCTGGGACGATTTGCGATGCAGCTGGCCTACGAGCTAAAATCGTTGATAAGGGTGTTCAGGGAGTCGCTTTCTCAATTGAGCAATACTCTAACCTTGAACTTATCAATATCGATATGGATGGATCCGGTACCCTAGGAGGGTGCAAAATAGGACCTATAAAAGCATACAATATTGTTTTTCGCAATTGTGTTATGGGCGGTGGTGATCATGGGTTTTATCTGTACGCCGGGGAAGGTATAGAATTCTATGATTGCCTCGCTCATAATTTTGCTCAGTATGGGTTCCATATCCTTTCCTTCAAGGATGTAGTGCTGGATAACTGTGATGTGGTTTTTGGCAGTCTTCCCGTAAATAAGGCATGGCGAAGCGATGCAGCCCCGATCTATTTTTCAATGGGTTCTGATATTACCATCAGAAATTGCCGCTTTACCGATACCTCCCGAAAGTTTAATCATGTATGCAAAATAACCAATACCGATAACCTGCTCTTTGAATCCTGCACGTTCAGTGGAGCTTACAACTATACCCTTTGGTTCACCGGATCTAATACTCCCTATGCCTGTAATAATATTGAAGTCAGAGACTGCCTTTTCGTAGGGAACCAGCTGGCAAGCGGAGCTGATACCAAATATGGCGCTATACTGGTGGAACTGACCCATGGAACGAAATTTATCAATAACACCTTCGCAGAAACCCAGGTTCAGAGTTTCTTCTGGGACTGCTGGGGATGTGTAAGCGTTGAGATTGTCAATAACTATTTCTATCTGAAAAGAACCTCTTCGACCAAACTGGTTGTGGTCCGGGTTCGTGGAACAGACGCCGGTATCCAGAGTGAAATAGTGGTTAAAAACAATTACTATGACCTGGTTCAGGTTCCTGAGGCATGGACTGTTCTTTCCATCTCAGGATCAGGCTATGCCACGAAAATCTATGCCAACGTGGCGGCTGCCCAGGTGGTTGGTTTGGAAATCGGTAGCGGCAATGACTTTGGCATGCTTTTAACCCCGAAAGCGGACGGAAATTTTCTTCCCATTGGAGGCGGGCCATTAGTCGGTGGCGCGGCCGTTGACTACACTTCCGCATTCGATGCCCGGTTCTATGAAAAGGGTGCACCACCGCATGATATCGGAGCCTATGAAACTTCAGGAGCCCCGTTCACTGAATCTCAGCATACCCTTGATTTTACGTTCGTTAATATTGGTGATGGCCTTCAGTATGACAAGTCAGCCGCTCAGGTGGATATTCCAGCTTATGACCAGGTCCATATTGCTCTGGATCCTAGGTATAACCGTCATTTCAATAATATAATAATCAAATCCCGTCTCGCTCCAATTGCCATTAAGCGAACCACCGCTGATACGATTGTTCTTGGGGGAAGCCACCTTCTGGACATGAACACACCCTTCGCTTTAACGATTGAAGGGTCGGCGGCTAATGATGGGTATTACACCCGGCCATACATTAAATCAATTACTTACAGTGAGGCTGACGAAGAAACCCTGATAGAACTTTGGGAGTATCTCTCTGTATCCAGCCTCGATGGAACCCTTATCTGGGAAAACAACAAGGTTTCCGCATTTGGACTGGCCGCCAGATTCTCGTTTTCGGAGCGTTACGCTCATTATGATCTGATGCTGGTTTCCACTAAACCCGGGTTCGCTGACCAGGTCATCTATAAGAAAGATTACATCAGGGTTATCCAGCAACGACCCTCGCCGAATTTCAGACTCTCTGCCTACATAATATTCCCCGGTGACAGGGTTACCTTCACCAACCGGTCCGTAGGCTGTGATGCAGTCGCCTGGAATATTGACGATCCCCAGGGGGGCAGTAATAATATCCTCTCAAATGCAAATGTCATTTCGGATGTAGCTTTTAATTATCCCGGCTCTTATACCGTGAGACTTACCGGAACCAACTCAACTCCATTTTCCCGTACCCTAACCCGGCAAGGAGTGATAAAGGTCCTCGATCCTCCCTCTCGTCCATTCATTGAATTCAGCACGAGTAAAGAAGTTATCTGGCATACAGACACCCTTCAGCTCCGGAGCTCCATCGACCCCCTTGGAACCCTGAAGGTAACACGGTTCTCTCAGGTGGGGGATAACACGCTTTGGAGAATTACTCGCAGCGATACCGGGGTTTTGGTTTATACTTCCTCAGAGCTCAATCCAACTCTTAACTGGGGAACCGATGTAGGGGGTGCACTTGGGGCATTTGATGTTCAGCTTATTGTCCATAACCCCACATGGGGTGGGGTTAAAATCTCTAAACGTAGAATCCTTACCGTCTATTTGAGCCCACTTAACAGACCAACGTACGATATCTCCTGCAGCCGGGATGATCTCTGGCAAGATCCCAGTAATAGCGCATGGTACACCCGGTCCGTAATCGATGGACAGGTACCGGAAGCGGGAAACAAATCCGCGTATCACGGGGTCATAGGCCCCGGTGATGTAATCCGATTAAGCGGATACTCCCCGGAGCTTCGCCTGAGGAATATGAAAGGCTCCTATGAAAACCCAATCCTTATTATTCCTGATACCTCACTGGGTCCCTTCCAGATCGGCGGGCGCCGGTAT
>CAZEKJ010000034.1:0-5885 GCA_964512915.1 uncultured Porphyromonadaceae bacterium | reverse complement strand
GAAGGCTTCCGGTTCGAAGGCTGCGAGTACTGCCAGCTGGTTGGTACCCCAAATGATGATGACCTTGCCTACGGCTTTGAATTCTTTACCGATCCCGATCCAACCATCTATGCAGCGGCTCCGGGCAATAAGCTCATTAATGTGGCCTCATTTTCAACTAATATCGAGGTATGTGGGTGTGATTGCCATGACTCGAAGTTCGACGGCATGTCAGCCAAAACGGATCCGGACCTGGATGATCCCAATACCTGGCGCAATGGATATTGCACCCAGGCTCCCGGTGGATTCATCCTCAAGGATCTAAGCATCCATCACAACTACTTCCATGAAACCCTGGGGGAAGGGATCTACATCGGATATTTTGAGCATACGAAAATAAATACCATCACCCATCCAATCACCGGAGTATCGGTGGATGTGTATCCGCACGTGCATGAGGGGTTGAAAGTCTATCGGAATGACTTTCTAAACAATGGATTCGATGGCCTGCAGGTGGGTAACTACATCGGAGGCGTAGAGATCCATGATAACATAGTCCTTGGAGCCGGCTGGCAACGGACCTTCGGTCAATGCTCCGGGTTCTCTGCAAACTACATGGTGGGGGATATCTACAATAACACCTTTGAAGGCGGAATTGTCGGCGGGGTACCCGACGGACGGTTACGGATATTCAATAATACCTTTGGGTTTGGATTTGATGCTTTTGGCCTGGCCGATCCGATATATCTGGACGGAATATATCTGATTCAGTCCCCAATGCCGAAATGGGATTATTCAACCGTTCCTCCAACCATCACCGATCCAACGTATGACTATCAAAATTCCACCGTCTACATTTACCATAACACAATTCGTACTCCCCGGACACCTTTCACGCTGTTTGGCTATTATAACCCTTCCCCTAGGGAATGGATTATGGCCAACAACCTGGTTATCTACTCGGGTCCAATGCCCCCTCAGTTCTCGAAAGTTCCACCGGACGAGAGCTTTATTTGTTCGTATATTCAAATTGGCACTCAGGTGGGTACCATCCTTAAAGAGGCTCTGGCCAATCTCCATATCAATGAGGCTGACATTGATACCATGCTCTTTGAAAGCCCGGATGAATTCAAGTGGAGAGTAGCCACGGGGTCACCCGCACTACTTGGAGGGGTGGATCTTAAAGCTAAGTGGCCCAGCTTTGATTTCGCCGATGCAAGCGGGTTTGCATACCCTGCAACCGATAACAGTTGGTACCGGGGCGCATTCTCCTTTAATCCTCTGAATTATGAGTATGTAGTCTCGCTTGCCGGGCAAATCATGTTCAGGGTTTGGTCCGTAACCCGTGCCAGGTGGATTTATGGTAACGTAGAACTCGTAAACCAGATCAACCCCGAGGTGGCTCCGGATCAGTCCGGAGACACGGTGGACTCAAATTCGCTAGTGATACTCTACCAGCATAAAGAATAGTTGTATGGTATGATAACACTTCATATAAATGGCCAGGGGATTGATTTATCCCCTGATACTAAGATCTCAATGGAAGAAGAGTCACCCGTTTTTGATCCACTGAAAATTCCAGGGGGCTTCTCTTTTCCATTTACCCTTCCCGCTTCACTTAGAAATAGTAGGATACTTGGTCATCCCTCCCGCATCGAATCAAAGGTGCATGCTACAATTGATCTTCCCTTTGAGCTGCGCAGCCGAGGAAGGTTAATAGGCTCCGGTACCGCATCAATCCAGACAACCACCTCCAGAGAGTTTAGTGTTTATCTGCAGTTCTCTAGTGGGGACTTCGCTGGTAAAATCGAGGGGAAAAAGTTGTCGGATGTGGACTACGGGGGAGCAAGGGAGTGGGTTTTTAAAAGTGAGTACACAGCCCAAACGGATGATTTTACGCTCTTTCCGGTCTATAATCCAAATTTTATGGACGATACCGGGCTCCAGACGCCCTGGGCTGCGGATGGCAACCGGCTGAATGCTTATTCAGACGGGCACTTTGATAACACGGTACAAGCCATGGCTATCACACCATTCCCTTTTCTGTCCTACGTAGTTAACCAGATATTCAATTTCTACGGGTTTCCGGTAAAAGAAAGCATACTGGCCACTGATCCGGATCTCAGTGGACTTGTAATTTATAGTCCGGTAGATATATCAAGCTACCCCATAGTCAACACCCTTGAAAACAGAACCTACCCCGGGGTTTATGAGATAAACTCATTCAACGGCGACTATATCCTGGATGGCAATGGCCAGCGGGTACTGAAAATATTTCAGGTGAAAGTCTCCACGACAACCCGCCAGCTGGATACGTGGGATCTGAAAGATAGCCTTCCCGATATGCTGATATCAGACTTTATTCTGACTATCAGAACGATGTTCAATCTTGCCTTCATTATTACACCTCTGGGTTCTGTCCTCATCCGAAAGCGAATAGATATTGTTTCGTCCGGGGATACAGAGAAAATTGATCACCTGATTGTCAGCACCCCGAAAATGATTGTAGAACAATCGTCACCGGGGATCTTCCTTCGCTATACCCATGAGGAAAATGATCTGGTCTTTTCGGATGAGTTCAAGGATGTCTTTGAAAACGAGAAGCTGTTGCAGCCATCAGTTAACTCGATCTCGGATCTAAGCCAGACGGACCCTTCCATCAATGAAATCCGCCTGGTGAGATCTTACGGCCAGTATTATCAATATGCTGGTACGGAGGTGAACGGAGTAACAACCTATGAGTGGAAATTTTATTCGAATGACTTTCAGGATTTTAGGGTAGGGGATACACCGGAAGAACTGACCGCACTGGCTTCCACTCTTCCGATGATCCACTACCAGCGCACCGTAGGAGGGCCGTACTACCGGGTTCCAATAGCCCGGCAGCTGTCAAGTTCCCGGCTTCGCCAAATATCTTTACCCTTTGGCCTTCGATTTTTGTTTTACCGCGGTCTGGTCGATGACTCCCAGGGAAACCTTTACCCCTATGGATCGAGTGATCCCTTTAACAGCAAGGGGGAGTTGCTTCCCGGTGCCGGCCTTAGCTTAAAATGGGATGGCCCACAGGGAATATACGAGCAGTTATGGAAGGAGTATTTAAGCTGGTGGGATCATCGTAGGCCGGTCACTTTCACAGTCACGGATCCGTCAGCTTTGAATTTTCACACAATCTATGGGATACAGAATTCCCGTTTTTTATTAAAAAAGAAGTCCTTGAACATTGACGCTCAAGGACATCAGCCGGTAGAGTGTGAATTCTACCTGGTGTAGGAATGCTTCCATGAACGTGGGGGCGGTAAGAGTTCATCCCCGGGATTCATTTTTGATCAATAGGCCTAACCTATTTGGCTTATTATTATAAAACTGATGGTAATCGTAACAAAAAGAATTAGTAACCTGGCGAACTTACGCCTCTTTGCGGGATCCGGTATAGAAGATTTCACTGAATACCACATGCCAATCGCGCAAAGAATTACAATCAGGGCGAATACTACTAATGGGACTATTATATCATCCATGGTGTAAAATTAGCTCTAAATTCCAAAAAATGCTCAAGGACACGCATTAAAGCATCTGCCTTAACAAACCGAATATCGAATACCCAAATCATGAACTCTAATTCGGCCAGTTACTTCCGATGAACATTTAAAAGAGCGATTAGGCCGATATTAGTCGAGAAGTTAGCAGGAGTTTTATCAAACCCCGAAAATCTGGTACAGGACAATTCAATAACCATACCTGGGCCTATTTTAAAATCCACACCAAGTTGTTGACACCAAAAAACCTTATCAAATGATCCATGAGAAAAGGGGGATCCAATTCCTAATTGCGCAAAAATCGGAGTGAAAAATGGAACATGGTATCGGGCAAAGACATAGGGACTTAATGTATAGTAGAATGGAAATTCTTTCATTTTATCAAAATAAAGATAGATCTCAGAGCCAACTGCAAAGTTGTTAAACAGATATATGCCCGATTCGATCGTTCCTTCGCTTTGCCATGATCCTTTTGCATAATTCTGGCTTCCAATCGAGCCGCCCAATAGAATTGTTCCTTTTAGCCTTTGTTGAGGTGCTGCTGACATGGCAATTGATAGGGTCAGTATCACCAGAAGAAATTTTCTTTTCATTTTCCTAATGGTTTTCTCAGTCGAACAATAAAGCTAGCAAATCATCCTCGATATTCAGACTAATACCCATTCTGAAATTGCATGGACTTAGTCACATCTGCAGTATCAATATGCGTATAATGAACCGCCTGCTTCAGGTTTGATAGTCCCATTAATTTTTGAAGGGTAACCACATCGCCGGGATTGTTACGAAGGAAGACAGTAGCGAAAGTATGCCGTGATGCATGCCAGCTGAAATCTTTGGTCATCAGGCAATGTTCCCTGGCAATGATCTTGATATACTCCCTCATGTTCTGCTCAGCAATACAGTTAAAGACCTTATTGTCAATATGAATAGGCCCTTCATCCTGAATCAGCTCCATGGCTAATTTCATAAGGGGGATTTTGACCGTTTTACCGGTCGTTCCACGCGTCTTTTTAGGAATAAGGATCAGAAGGTCATTGTAAAGGTTTTCCATCGTAATGCCCCTTAAATCCGATATCCTCAGGCCGGTAGAGCAACTGAACAGGAACCACCGTAAAACACTCTGCAGGGAATCCGAAAGCACCTTGGTGCGATAAAGTTCAATTAAGGCCCTGTATTCCTGGTCACTAAAAAACTCAAGCTTACCATCAACCTCCTTAATAGGATTCCTGACCGGTTTTCCACGTTCAATAAGTCCCTTATCTGTGGCCCTGTTTATGTAGGATATGATGGTTTTAATGTTGCCGTGGATGGAGTTCTGACTATTGCCGAGTTTGGTTTTCATGTGTTTAGCGTAGGCCAGAAGCAGATCCTCATTGAGCTCATCGGATAAAATAAATGGCCTCCATGCCTTCAACTTACTGTGGATGGCTTTATGTTGCCTGGCTGTACTGTCAGTAATATCGCCATTCTTACGCTCTTTGATGGCCCGGTCCATGAAATCGATGAAATCAAAGCCGAATTCAGGCCTTTCATATTCCAGCCTCAGCCTATCCTTCGTGAGCTTAACATCCTTGAGACGAAGTTTTACCATGATATTGGTAATCTTGGCCTCAATCCTTCTGATCTCAATATTATGGTCGACATATTGCTTATTGGTTCTCTTAACCAGCAATTTGGCTTCATCCCACTCATTGGGTTTAAGGAAAATACCCGTCTGGAACCGGAGCCGCTCCCGATTTATAAAAACATAGAGGTAAACCTGGCTGGTTCCATCTTTGTTCGTTCGGTAGCTTTCGAAATGACGAATTACGTTAGCCATAAGGTCTTTTCCGGAAGAGATTAGGATTCTTTTAGTTCCGAGGGAAGAAAGATCAGCCCCGCTTTCTTTCACCTCGAAAGGAGCGGGGCTGACTTTTTGATTTTCCGTGGCGACATCGTGGCGACAAATTACACTTTTGCCCCCTTTTTCGCTCTTTTGATTTTTCGGTAGTTTGCTGGTTTTCATAAGGTTAACTTTTTATGAATCCCAGTGATTTACCGCTTTGTGATCCAGCTGGGGCTCGAACCCAGGACCCCATCCTTAAAAGGGATGTGCTCTACCAACTGAGCTACTGAATCGACCGTTCAAAAAACGTGCGGCAAAGATAGAATTTCAAACCAAAACAACCAAATATATTTTTAAGATTTCTGGCATAAAATAGAAAGGCCCTCATTGGGAGAGGGCCTTTCAGAAACCTAAACCTAAAACTAAACCTATGAAAAAGTACCTCAGGCAGTTGGGCTGCCCGGTAAAAACCTTGTCCCCCAAGGTTTGTTACATATATAAACAAACAAACTGTGTACCATATTGTTTATCGATATCTATAAATA
>CAZEKJ010000033.1:0-67788 GCA_964512915.1 uncultured Porphyromonadaceae bacterium | reverse complement strand
TTTATTATCAGTTAATTACAAAATATTTCGAAAAGTTAACGCATCACCAGTAATCGTCAATCGTCAATCGTCAATCGTCAATCGTAAATTGTCAATCAACCTAACCTCGCCCGCCTGAACGGCCACGAAGCAACGCACGTGTCCTTCTCCCTTGAAGGTCATTACAGGCTGCAGGGTCGATTCATCTGCAAATTCAATGTATTCGGTTACAAGTAAGCCGGTAGCATCGATCCGGCTGCGGATATCATTTTTCAAGACATCAAAATATCTTCCGGAAGCGGATCGGCAAACTTCCTGCATCGCCCGGTAGATTTCCGGTGCTGCTTTCCGGTGTTCCGGCGTCAGCCGGACGTTCCGCGAACTCATGGCCAGGCCGTCGGGCTCCCGGATGATCGGGCAGGCGATGATTTTTACGGGGAGATTCTCGATTTCAACCAGACGCCGGATGATGGCCAGCTGCTGGAAATCTTTCTCCCCGAAATAGGCCCGATCGGGTTCGGTAATCCGGAAAAGCTTATTAACCACGATGCCCACACCGTTAAAGTGACCCGGCCTGAAAGCACCCTCCATAACTGTTTCCAGGGACCCGAACCGGTAAATAGTTGTTTCCGGAACCGGATACATGTCTTTTGCGGTAGGGGCAAAAATGAAATCCTCCTCGCCGAGCAGGGGCTCAAGCAGCCGAAGGTCCGCTTCCAGGGTGCGGGGATATTTTTCGAGGTCGGCAGGATTGTTGAACTGTATCGGATTAACGAAAATGGAAATTCCCGTAGCCTGGTTTTCTTCAGCTGACCTGCGAACAAGGGAAAGATGACCTTTGTGCAGCGCCCCCATGGTAGGGACCAGGCCCAGTGAAACCGGCCGCTGCCGCAGCGTGGCTAAATAGGTGCGGGTATCGGCGATTGTATGGAAAATTTTCATGGGATAAAAATAACCATTCATGTGTTGATAACCCCCGACCATTGTTAACAAGTTGAATGTTACGCTAATTTTTACTAAATTTGCATCCACAAAAGGAAAAATCCGTCAGGATGAAAAAGCACAGGGTTCTTTACATATCCCAGGAAATTACGCCCTATCTGCCTGAATCTGAGATGGCTAACGTTAGCCGCTATCTGCCGCAGGGAATTCAGGAGCGTGGACGGGAAATCCGAACCTTTATGCCTCGTTTCGGCAGCGTCAATGAGCGCCGGAACCAGTTGCACGAAGTGATCCGACTCTCAGGTATGAACCTGATAATCAATGAATCAGATCATCCACTGATCATAAAGGTAGCCTCGATTCAGGCTGCCCGGATGCAGGTTTATTTCATTGATAATGAGGACTACTTCCAGCGAAGAGCGACGTGGAAGGACGAGGCGGGAACTGAGTTTCCTGATAACGACGAACGGGCTATCTTTTTTGCCCGCGGCGTTTTGGAAACAGTCAGGAAACTTCGCTGGGCACCCGATCTGGTGCACTGCCACGGTTGGTTTACCTCGATCATTCCACTATACCTGAAAAAGGTATTTCATGATGACCCCTTGTTTAGCAACGCTAAAGTTGTTTGTTCTTTATACCAGGATGGATTTAAAACTCCTCTGAATGAGAAGTTTAAAGAAAAGTTGCTGATGCCGGGTATCAATCCCGCCGATGTCAGCGTTCTAGAGGTACCGGATTTTGTTCAAGTGAGCAAGATGGCCATTTCGCATTCAGATGCACTGGTTGTCGGCAGTCAGGTGATCGATCCGGAGATCGATAAGTTTCTGAGGGCATCCGGAAAACCATTTCTGGAATATCAGGGTACGGAACAGTACGCCGACGCCTTTTCGGATTTTTATCGGGATATATTAGGGGTCTGATAAAATTATTTTAGTTCGATGATCAACACGATTTTGCGCAAGGCAGCCTTTGGTATATTTACCGGGTGCCTTACCCTGGTTCTGTTTTCCGGTTGCAACAACAGCGAAGAGATTGGCCTGAACCTCACTCCCCAGGGGGAACGGTTTCATTACAGGATTGATTCTACGGCAGTTGTAACTGCCGCTACATTGAGGCAGGATTCCCTGACGTCGGAGAAAAGGACCTCCTCGCTGCTTGGTTGCCAGAATGATCCGGTTTTCGGCCGGACCTATGCTCACCTGCTTGCCCAGCTGAGGCTCTCCTCAAACGATGTTGAGTTCGGGGAAAGCGCTCAGATTGACTCTGTAGTCCTTCTGCTGAAATATCAGAACTCATACGGTGACACTACTACACAGCAGGATATCAGAATATATGAACTTAAGCAGGACCTCTTTTTTGATTCCACCTACTATTCCAACATGGATGTCTCCGGATTTTATGATGCGGCTGCACCTGTAGGCACATTTTCCTATAGGCCAACTCCGGACAGGGACTCCGTTGTGATACGCCTGTCGGATGATTTTGGCCAGAAACTTATCGAAACAGACACCGCCTACCTGTCGAACAATACCGTGTGGCTGCAATATTTTAAAGGCTTATACATTGAAGCTCAGCCTGTTGAGCAGGGCGGGTCCATTGTAGCCTATAATTTCACCGGTGGCAAATCCCGCATGACACTCTATTACCATAATGCAGCCAATGATTCACTCAAATACGAAGTGCTGATCAACAGCAACTCTACCTGGGTGAACCTTTTCCGGCATGAATACGGCAGTGCGCCGATCAACCCGCTTATCAACGACTCCATATATCTTCATCCCGATGTTTATCTTCAGGGTAGCGCCGGAGTGCGCGCCCACGTAAAAATTCAATTTCCCGACAGCCTGATGGATATGGTCGATGAAGGCATTGCCATCAACCGGGCTGAACTGATTTTTTCTGTTGCCGATGATCCGACGGTGGTGAATTTTGCCCGACCGATTACATTGCGGGTTTTCAATGCCCGGGAGGATGGAACAAATGAGTTTATTGACGACCTCACCCTGGGAGAAGCTTATTATGGAGGGATTTTTGATGAAGAGACCGGGACCTACCGCTTCAATATCGGAAGGCATGTCCAGAATCTTCTGCATCCTGATTCTTCTCAGCGGCTTGCGAACAACGGATTATTTCTGGTTCTTGCCGAGGAACGGACCAGTGCAGCCCGGCTGATTCTAAAGAATGGTGCAGATGCAATGAAGCTAGTGCTGACATACACGCCTCTCCGCTGATCCGCATTTTTTTCCTGTTTCCTGCTCCAAGTCAGACAATTCCGCTAAATTGCGAAGGTCTAATCTTTTGAACCACTACCATTATGTGCGGAATTGTCGGTTACATCGGTCACCGTGAGGCTTATCCTATCCTGATAAATGGCCTGAAGAGGCTTGAATACCGCGGATATGATTCTGCCGGAATCGCCCTGATCAGCGAAGGATTCAATGTGCAGAAATGCAAGGGAAAGGTTGCGGATCTTGAGAAGATCGGGATTTCCCAGGTAAAGAGCGGCAGTATCGGCATGGGCCATACCCGCTGGGCAACCCATGGAGAGCCGAACGTGGTGAATGCACATCCCCAGACCTCCCATAAGGGCCATTTTGTCCTGGTGCATAACGGCATTATCGAGAACTATGCTTCGATCAAGCGGCACCTCAAAACACGAAATGTCAGCTTTACGAGTGATACCGATACGGAAGTGCTGGTCAACCTGATTGAGCACCTCTATTTGGAGGGAGACCTGACGGCTGAACTGGCTATCCTGATGGCGCTGAACAAGGTTGAAGGAGCCTATGGCATCGTGGTTGCCTGCAAGGAGGAGCCCGACAGGCTTTTCGCTGCACGCAAGGGCAGCCCCCTGGTCATCGGTGTAGGACAGGGAGAGTATTATCTGGCTTCGGATGCCACCCCCCTCGTGGAGCATACCCAGAATGTGATCTATCTGAATGACGAAGATTTCGCTGTCATCAGCCGCGACCGGCTAGTTCTGCGATCCCTGAGAAATTCGTCTCATAAACCGGAGATACAGGAGCTCGACCTGTCGATCGGGGAGCTCGACAAGGAGGGATATGCCCACTTCATGCTTAAGGAGATTTTCGAACAGCCGCGGGCTATTCAGGATACTTTCAGAGGACGGGTGCTGCCTGATAAGTCCGGCATCCAGCTCGGGGGTCTCCATGAAGTCCTCCAGAAACTATATACAGCCAAAAGAATCATCATCACTGCCTGCGGTACCTCCTGGCATGCAGGCCTGGTAGGCGAATACTTTTTCGAAGAACTGGCAAGAGTACCGGTAGAGGTGGAGTACAGTTCGGAGTTCCGCTATCGTAACCCGATACTGGGTCCCGATGACATTGTTCTGGCAATCAGCCAGAGCGGTGAAACCGCAGATACACTGGCAGCCATTAAGCTGGCAAAGGAAAAGTGCGCTACGGTTCTGGGAATCTGCAACGTGGTGGGCTCCTCCATCGCCCGCGAAACACATGCCGGCGTTTACACACATGCGGGTCCTGAAATCGGGGTTGCAAGCACCAAGGCTTTTACCGCCCAGGTAACGGTCCTGATCATGATGGCCCTGATGACTGGCCGCAACAACGGAACACTTACCCAGGAAAGATATGAAAAACTGATCGCCGAGCTGGTTGAAATACCTGGCAAGCTCAGGAAAACCCTGGAAAAGGATGGGGAAATCCTGGAGATCGCCAAAGTTTTTCAACACACAAAGAATGCCATTTACCTGGGCCGGGGAGTTTTCTTCCCGGTAGCACTCGAAGGCGCCCTCAAATTAAAGGAGATCAGCTATATCCATGCTGAAGGATACCCCGCCGCCGAAATGAAGCACGGTCCGATTGCCCTGATCGATGAGAATATGCCGGTGGTGGTGGTTGCCGCCAAGGACCAGACCCTCGACAAGGTAGTCAGCAACGTTCAGGAAATAAAAGCCCGCAAGGGAACCGTCATTGCCATTGTAACCGAAGGCGACCAGGAAATCTCGAGACTGGCAGATTATACCATCGAGGTTCCCGATTCTCTCCCGGAATTCTCGGTACTGCTGTCAGTTATACCCCTGCAGCTTCTGGCTTACCACATTGCCGTCCTCCGCGGATGCGACGTGGATCAGCCAAGGAACCTGGCAAAGTCGGTGACGGTGGAGTGAGAGGAAGTTGCTGGTTGCCAGTTGCCGGTTGCCGGTTGCCGGTTATTTTGCATTGATGTCATTCCGGTGTATACCGGAATCTCCTGACGAGTGCTCCGAGCTTTGGGATCCTGACTTCCGTCAGGATGACAGTTCTGGCCTAACCGGCAACCGGCAACCGGCAACTGGCAACGGGTAACGGGGAACTACCTCCTCTCGTACTGCTGCTCGTAGTAGGCCTGGTACTTCCCCGAAGTTATCCGGTTCATCCACTCTTCATGGGCCAGATACCAGTCGACCGTTTTCTCGAATCCTTCTTTGAACTGCAGGGAAGGGGTCCAGCCCAGCTCTTTCTGGATTTTTGTTGCATCGATTGCGTAACGGAGGTCATGGCCTGCGCGATCCTTTACAAACGTGATCAGGGATGCGGAGGTGCCGGGAGTACGGCCAAGCTTCTGGTCCATGATCTCACAGAGAATGTGGATCAGATCAAGGTTTTTCAGCTCGTTATGTCCGCCGATATTATACGTTTCCCCTGTTTTTCCTTCATGGTAAACCAGGTCGATGGCACGGGCATGATCCACCACGTAAAGCCAGTCGCGGATATTTTCGCCTTTTCCGTAAACCGGAATGGGCTTCAGATTTTTTATATTGTTAATAGCCAGCGGAATAAGCTTTTCCGGAAATTGATTGGGTCCGTAATTATTTGAACAGTTGGTGATCACGACCGGTAGTCCGTAGGTGTGGCAGTAAGCCCTGACCAGGTGGTCGGAACTGGCTTTGGAAGAGGAGTAGGGGCTTTTGGGATCATACGGAGTGGTCTCATAGAAAAACCCTTCCGCACCCAGCGACCCGTACACCTCGTCGGTGGAGATGTGATAGAACCGTTTGCCCTCGAAATCGCCATTCCAGTATTTTCGTGCGGCATTCAGCAGGTTGACGGTGCCCACAATGTTAGTGGTGATAAAGGCCATCGGCTCTGCGATCGAACGGTCGACATGGCTTTCTGCCGCCAGGTGGCAGACACCGTTAATCCCGTAATTACTGAAGACCTCATCCATGGCATCGGCATCGCGGATATCGGCTTTTACAAACGTGTAATTCGGAGCCTTATCCACATCGCTCAGGTTTTCAAGGTTCCCGGCATACGTCAGGGCATCGAGATTAATAATTTGATAATCAGGGTATTTGTTAATAAATAGCCTGACTACATGGGAGCCGATAAAGCCGGCGCCCCCGGTTATTAGGATGGCTTTTTTCATGATTTCCGTAATTACTTGATTCCGCGCAATTTCTTTTCCCAGTTCCAGGCCGACAGCAGGGTTTCGCCGAGCGAGCGGATGGCTTTCCACCCGAGCTCTTCGTTTGCCTTGGTGGTATCGGCCCAAACCTGTTCGATGTCGCCCGAACGGCGGCCTACGATTTTGTGGTTAACCCTGACGCCGGTAACCTGTTCGAACGTGTTTACCACCTCCAGTACCGATGATCCTTTTCCCGTTCCCAGGTTAAAGAATTCAAAGTCCGTTTTATTCTGATTTTTCAGCATCCGGCTGATGGCTTTAACATGGGCGGCAGCAATGTCAACCACATTAATATAATCACGGATGGCAGATCCGTCGGGGGTGTTGTAATCATCACCGAAGACCTTGAGTTCTCCCCGGATTCCTGCGGCGGTCTGCGTGACAAAGGGAACCAGGTTATTCGGCACTCCGCGGGGCAGCTCACCGATCAGGGCGGATGGATGGGCGCCAATCGGGTTAAAATAGCGAAGTGCAATAGCCTTGATGCCATTAACCGACCGTATGTAATCGCGAAGGATCTCTTCACAGATCTGCTTGGTGTTTCCATAGGGCGATTCAGCCGGCAGGATCTGCGCGTTTTCGGTTACGGGAAGCTCCCTGGGCTGGCCGTAGACGGTGCAGCTTGAGGAGAAGACCATGGATGGAACCTGATAGGCATTCATGCATTCGAGCAGGTTCATGAGCGACACCAGGTTGTTCCCGTAATACAGCAGGGGTTTTTCAACGGATTCACCAACAGCCTTGAATGCAGCGAAGTGGATGATCGCCTTGAGACCCGGGTAATCCTTGAAGAACTTTTCGAGCCGGGGCTTGTCGCACAGGTCAAACTCCTCGAAAGCCGGCCTCACGCCCGTGATCTGTTCAATCCCGTCAAGAGAATCGATGGTGGAGTTGGCGAGGTTATCGACGATGACCACTTCGTACCCTTCATTAATCAGTTCAACGGCTGTGTGAGAGCCGATATATCCGGTTCCGCCGGTAACAAGAATCAGGTTTTTCATAGGGTGAGTTTATTTACGGTACCATTTGCTAATGTATACTTTTCCCCGCTCTCCGGGCAGGCGGCCATGCCATTTTCATCAAATAGCAGCCGGTGTCCGCTGCCGCTCATCCAGCCGGCCTGCCTGGCAGGGTTGCCCAGGACCAGTGCATACGGGGCGACATTTTTTGTAACCACGGCCCCGGCCCCGATAAAACAATATTCCCCCAGGGTTACACCGCAAACAATCGTTGAGTTGGCCCCGATGGTGGCGCCCTTGCAAACCCGCGTGGTTTCATACTGACCGCGCCGGTTGACCGCGCTCCGCGGGTTGGTGACATTGGTGAATACCATGGAAGGCCCCAGGAATACATCATCCTCGCAGATGACGCCCGTATAGATCGAGACGTTATTCTGGACCTTGACATTATTGCCGAGCACTACATCAGGCGAAACCACTACGTTTTGTCCGAGGTTGCAGTTTGCTCCGATCCGGCAGCCGCCCATGATGTGGGTGAAATGCCAGATTTTGGTGCCGTCCCCGATTTCGCATCCGGGATCGATTACGGCCGTTTCATGGGCCTGATATTTTTTATCGCTCATTATCAATAATTTTCAGCAGGGTGGTACAGATATAGTCCAGCTCTTCCTTCTTCATCTCGGTATGGATCGGCAGTGAGAGAACCGATTCGCAAAGGCTCTCGGTAACAGGGAAATCACCGGGTTGGTAGCCGGCAAAGGAAAAGGCTTTCTGAAGGCTGAGGGGAACCGGGTAGTAGATCATCGACGGAATTCCGGCTTCTTTGAGTTTCTGCTGGATCACCGGCCGGCCGGCTGCGCTCAGAACCAGGGTATACTGATGATAAATGTGTGTTCCGTATTGGGTTTGAACAGGTATCCTGATCTTCGGGTGCCCCCCGAGACGGGCATTATAGTACTCAGCGGCCGACTGGCGGCGGGTAATAAAGTCATCAAGGTGTCTCAGGTTCACACGCAGAATCGCGGCCTGCAGGGAATCAAGCCTGGAGTTTACCCCTATCACCTCATGATGATATTTTACCTTGGCGCCGTGGTTGACAATCATCTGCATCTTTTCGGCCAGCGCCGGGTCGGCAGTCATCAGCGCTCCTCCGTCGCCATAGCACCCCAGCGGTTTGGTGGGGAAAAAGGAAGTCGAGCAAATGTGACCCATGCTGCCGGTCCGTGTGCGGGTTCCATCCGGATAGACGAACCAGGAGCCGAGCGACTGGGCATTGTCCTCAATAACAAAGAGATTGTTTTCACGTGCAATCTGCATGATTTCCTGCATCGGAGCCGCCTGACCGAACAGGTGGACCGGTATGATGGCCTTGGTTCTGGGGCCGATGGCGGCACGGATCTTATCGGGATTGATATTGAAAGTTTCAGGATCGACATCCACAAGGACGGGCTTCAGCTTAAGCAGTACCAGCACCTCTACGGTTGAAATGAAGGTGAAATTGGGGGTGATCACCTCATCCCCGGGCTCCAGGGGGAGTGCCATCAGGGCTATCTGAAGGGCATCGGTTCCGTTGGCGCAGGGTATGACGAAGGGTGCGTTAAGGTAGGCAGAAAGCTCCTCGCGGAAAGATTTTACATCGGGGCCATTAATAAAAACGGATGACTCCAGGGCTTCCGAAAGGGCTTTGTCAATCTCAGGCTTGAGACGGTGGTATTGTGAACGGATATCCACCATTTCGACAGATGGCAAGGGGCTCATGTAGGCGTGGTTTTTTGACGAAAGTATAAAAAAAAGGTACGTATTTGTTTCCAGAATTTGGAAAGCTGTTCAGTAGTTGATAACTTTGTTGATTATGGATTTATTGCCGGTTATACGAAAACTTTTATACCGCGAGGAGGGGCTGATCATTCCCGGCCTTGGCGGATTTATTTCTCAATACCGGCCTGCCGAGATTCATGCCGAATCGGGGACTTTCGTGCCACCGGCCAAGGAAATTGTTTTTAATTCGGAAGTCAGGCACGACGACGGCATGCTGGCCGGGTACCTGGCCGGAATGACCGGAATTTCCAGCGAGGAGGCTTCGGCTGCCATCCGCACATTTGTTGATGAACTGCTGAAGCGGTTGATCAAAGGCGACCGCGTATTTCTTGAAGGGATCGGGTTTTTTTATCTCGATGGTCAGGGGAATCCGAAATTCCAGTTGGAAGCCGGGACCAACCTGTTGCTTGACTCTTTCGGGTTTGTACCTTTTTACCTGAAGGAAATTCGTAATGAAAACGATACAATTCTCAAGACCTCACCTTTATTTCGTCATGAAGAGCCGGTGGCCAGGCCTGCTTTGCCGGGCACCACGCTTCCGGTTGAAAAAAGCCGGACGGTCCGGAGGCTTCTGGTTGCTGTGCCGCTGCTTCTTATCTTCATGCTGATGCCCTATAATTCAAAGGTTACCCGCATTCTCATAAAAAACCGAACCAGTCTGGCACCGGAGCCATCCCTGTTCAGGCTGGATTATCCGGATCCGGTTCCAGCGGATACCGCCAGGATTATTGAATACCCGATCGGGGATTCATTGTAGGGACGCATGTATGCGTCCCTACGACGTTCATTTTACAATCGACCCGTTTTGGATTGCGACATCGGGGCTGACGAAGATCAGCCGGCCGAGGTTATCTTCTGCAAGCAGGATCATTCCCTTTGATTCAATCCCTTTGATGGTCCGGGGCTCGAGATTAGCCAGCAGGGTGATCTGTTTCCCGATAATCTGCTCCGGTTCAAAGTGTTCTGCGATTCCTGAAACAACCGTTCTCACATCAATTCCGGTATCAACCCTGAGCTTCATGAGTTTCTGCGTTTTCGGAACCCGCTCCGCCTCGAGGATGGTGGCAATGCGGATATCCATCCGTGAGAAATCATCATACGAAATGGCCGCTTTGGCCTCCGGCAGTCCGGCTGCCTTGGCTTCGTTGGCTTTTTTCGTTTCATGAAGCTTATTCACCTGGAATTCAACCTGTGAATCCTCGATTTTCTCAAACAGCAACGCGGGCGGGTTCATCGGGTGGCCAGCTGAGATCAGATTGGGAGATCCGATGGAAGACCACGGTAATGAGCCGATGTTCAGCCAGCTTCTCACCTGGTTCATGCTGAATGGAAGGAAGGGATCCAGAAGGGCCGAGATATTGGCTGTTATCTGCAGACTTAGATTAAGAATAGTTTCAACTCTTGCAGGATCTGTTTTGATCAGTTTCCAGGGTTCTGTTTCCGCCAGATATTTATTTCCGAGCCTTGCCAGGCCCATGGCTTCATTCAAAGCTTCACGGATGCGGAATGCTTCAAGACTCTGCTCAACCCTGGCGCAGATGGCCGGTATTTCGTTCAGGGCAGACTGATCGTATTCAGTGATGGTTCCGGCTTCGGGACAAATGCCGTTGTAGTATTTCTGGGTCAGGACGAGGGTCCGGTTAATAAAATTACCCAGCACAGCTACCAACTCATTGTTGTTGCGGGTCTGAAAATCCTTCCAGGTAAAATCGTTGTCCTTGGCTTCCGGAGCATTGGCTGTGAGCACATACCGAAGAACGTCCTGCTTGCCGGCGAACTCTTCCAGGTATTCATGCAGCCAAACGGCCCAGTTGCGTGAGGTGGAGATCTTGTCATTTTCCAGGTTCAGGAACTCATTGGCCGGAACATTGTCGGGCAGGATGAATTCGCCGTGAGCTTTCAGCATGGCTGGAAAAATGATACAATGAAAAACGATATTGTCTTTCCCGATAAAATGGATCATCCGGCTCTCCTCTGATTTCCAGTATTTTTCCCAGTCCGGTGTAAGTTCCTTGGTTGCAGAAATATAGCCAATGGGAGCGTCGAACCAGACATAGAGCACCTTACCGGTTGCCCCTTCAACGGGTACCGGCACACCCCAGTCAAGGTCGCGGGAAACCGCCCTTGGCTGAAGCCCCTGGTCGAGCCAGGATTTGCACTGTCCGTATACATTCGCCCGCCACTCCGTATGATCTTCCAGTATCCACTGCCTTAACCAGGGTTCATGCTTATCGAGCGGCAGGTACCAGTGCCGGGTCTCCCGGAGCACCGGCGGATTCCCGCTCAGCATGGATTTCGGATTCTTAAGGTCCATCGGACTCAGGGAAGTCCCGCATTTTTCACACTGGTCGCCGTAAGCCCTGTCATTCCCGCAATGCGGGCAGGTGCCCGTAATATACCTGTCGGCCAGGAACTGCTGATGCTCCTCGTCGAAAAACTGCTCGCTGGTTTTCTCGATAAAATCACCCTGATCATACATCTTTCTGAAAAAGGCGCTTGCTGTTTCATGATGAATGGGAGCAGAGGTGCGGTGATAGATATCGAAGGAAATCCCGAAATCACGGAAAGCTTCCTTGTTGATCCGGTGATAGGTGTCAACCACATCCTGGGGCGTAATTCCTTCTGCCCTGGCTTTGAGTGTGATAGGAACACCATGCTCATCTGAGCCACAAATAAACAGTACATCTTTTCCATTCTGGCGCAAATACCGCGTATAGATATCTGCGGGGATATAAACCCCGGCAAGATGGCCTATATGGACCGGACCGTTTGCGTACGGGAGGGCGGCTGTTACGAGGAAGCGCTTGTAGTCTGACATAGAAGATTTACGATTGACGATTGACGATTTACGATTGACGATTTACGATTTACGATTGACGATTGACGATTGACGATTTGAGTGGGTAAAAATACGAAAGAAAATGGATGAAAGGCATGAATTGGGGCAGGCCGGAGAGCAGGCGGCGGTAGATCACCTGGTTTCAAAGGGCTATGTGATTCTTGAACGAAACTGGAGGTTCGGGCATAAAGAGATCGACATTGTTGCCAGGGACCGGAACGACCTGGTGGTGGTGGAGGTGAAAAGCAGGAATGCTCCCGTGCTGGAACTGCCGGAGCAGGCGGTCAACCGCACCAAGCAGCGGTTTCTGATATCAGCAGCGAATGCTTTTGTACGTTACAGACGCATTCCGCTTGAGGTCAGGTTTGATATTGTGTATGTTGTTTATGAGAGGGGGCAGCCCCGCATCAGCCACATCCGGAATGCGTTCTATCCCATCCTGTAGGTGTGCCATTTATGCAGGATCTCCCGAAGTTCCTCAGCCCTGAAAGGTTTTGAGATGTAATCGTTCATTCCCGCATCGATGCAGATTTCCCTGTCGCCTTTCATGGCATTGGCTGTCATGGCAATGATATACACCGGATTATGGCTTCCGGTCTCCTCTTCAATTAAGCGCAGCCTGCGGGTAGCTTCAAGGCCGTCAAGCACAGGCATCTGCACGTCCATAAATATCAGGTTATACTCCTTTTTTCTGTATTTACTTAGCGCTTCTTCCCCGTTTTCAGCCAGGTCAACCCGATAGCCGAGTTTCTCGAGGTTAAGCATGGCAATCCGCTGGTTGATCTTGTTGTCCTCAACCAGGAGGATGGAGGCTGACTCAATATCGAATCCCTCGATCTCAAACTCAACGCTTTCCGGATTGAAATCCTCCTCCTCCGCATCCGGGGGCGGCTCGATGGAGGTTTCTTCCGCGACCTGTGCCTTCATGGTTTTGGAGATGATGGAATGGAGATCCGAAATCTTAACAGGCTTGTTCAGGTAACCGGCAAATCCGGTTTTTATCAGTTCATGTGTTGTAATGATGTCGGCTATGGAAGAGAGCATGATCAGCTTGTTATGGCGGATCAGGGGATCCTGTATCACCGTTCTTGCGAAGGTGAGGCCATCCATCCCCGGCATCTGGCAATCAACCAGCACCAGGTCAAACTCGTTGGCTGTTCCGGCAACATTCCTGAGCATCTTAACGGCAACCTCGGCATCCGTAAGCTCTTCCGATGAACATTGCCAGTATTCGAGGTATTTCCGGAAAACCTGAAGGTTGGTTTCGTTATCATCAATAACCAGTACTCTCAGTCCCTTCAGGTCACCCGCATCCGGAAGTTCAGGGTCTGAAAAATTATCATCACGGTCGAACTGGGCAGAAAACCAGAAAGTAGAGCCCTTTCCAGGCTGGCTTTCGATGTGGATGGTGCCGTGCATCATTTCCACAAGCCGTTTGCTGATGATCAGGCCCAGACCGGTGCCGCCGAAACGACGGGTAATCGATGCATCGACCTGGGAAAAAGACTGGAAGAGCTTGTCCTTCTGGTCGGGGCTGATGCCGATTCCGGTATCAGAGACTTTAAAGATAAAATGAAGCTGATTATCAATCTCTTCAGCCAGATTGCACGAAATCAGTATTTCCCCTTTTTCGGTAAATTTAATGGCATTATTGGCCAGGTTGAGCAGAACCTGTTTCAGCCGGAGAGGATCTCCCATTACCGACCGTGGCAGGCGGATGTCGAGGTCGGTCACCAGGTTGAGGTTCTTATTCGCAGCCTTGATCGCCATGTTATCGGCTACATCTTCAAGCACCCGTGTAAGGTCGAAGGGAACATATTCGAGTTCCAGCTTATTGGCCTCGATTTTTGAGAAGTCGAGGATGTCATTGATAACGGCAAGAAGCGTGTTTGCTGAGTTTTCAATTATCCGGAGGTATTCATGCTGTTCGGGGCTGATATCGGATTTCATCATGATCTCCGTCATCCCGATGATTCCGTTCATCGGAGTCCGGATCTCATGTGACATGTTGGCCAGGAAATTGCTTTTTGCCTGGTTAGCCGACTCAGCCTGTTCTTTCGCCTTCAGGATATCATAGGTTCTTTCCCGGATTCTTTCCTCAAGATCGTGCCGGAGTTCCGAAAACTCATCGGCTACCGCATTGAAATTATCAGTGGATCGCCGGATTTCACGAAAATCAGAAGAGGGAAAAAGGGTGCCCTGCTCGCCTTTGACCAGTCGTGAGGTAGATTCATGTATCTGGTGGAGGAAGAGGTTTACCGACACGTAGTGGATATACACGATGAGCCCGACCAGGAAGGCGGATAGCCCGGCAAAAACGAGAACCGGAGTAAGGTTGTCATAATTTTCCCTGACATAGAGGGCGGTAATGATGACCGCAACGGTGGCAAGCAATACCATCAGAGTAAATGAAAGGCGGAGGGAGAGGGTCCGGGGCATTGAAACGGAAACTCCCCGTTCACGAATCTCCATTAATGTTTTGGTCCTGAGCGGCCCGGCTAAAAAATCGGTTATCAGGTAGGTATAATAGGTATAGATCCCGACGGCCAGAAGGGCTCCGATACCGATGATCATTGTTGCTCGCAAATCATGTGTTTCGGCATAAACGTATCCGCAAAGAATCAGCCCGACCAGGAGGGAGTAGACCAGTGAAACATAGAAATTATCCCTGGGAAGCCTGAGAAATGCTCTTGCGAATTTTGAAAAATCCTTATTATCAAGACTTCCGATCGGACCCCAATCCATACCTTTTGTAAGAGCGGAATTAATGGTACGGGGTATTCTGAAGAATCCGGGGATTCCCCAATGATTCAGAAGCCCGTAGTGGATGAAATGAAGGATCGTAGTAAAGGTGGTGGTGACAATTCCAAGGATAATGGCTGTATCCTTCAGGTTATCAGTGTATTTGTGGAGACTGATGACCAGAAGGGTGGCATAAAGTACGGCAAACCAGGAACCGAGCACTGAAAACAGGGCGATGGAAAAGGTGAAGGAAATCCTTTTACCAAGACCTTGCATCAGCCTGCCAGGAAAGAAATCAGAAGGTTGATTTTCCTTGTAAGATTTGAAAGACATAAGCGTAACCCGTTGAGGCAAAATTAGAAAAATAAGGCAGAAGGCAGAGGGCAGAAGGCAAAAATTAGTAAAAGGGAATAAGAAACAAGAAATAAGTTAAGGCAGAAGTCACCCTTTTTCCTTTCCTCTTTTTACATCTTACTAATTTCTGCCCTCTGCCTTCTGCCTTCTGCCTTAAACAAGCAGATTACACCCCCTGATCTCACTATTGTCAAAACGGCCCAGGACTTCAAAGGCTCCATCCGGATGCAATCGCCCGAGATCCTGTGTCTGGATGAAAGCGCAGGAATGACGGTTGGCCAGGTCGATGATGTCGATGCCTCCTGTTTTTCCTGCAGGTAGCCGGCGGAAGGGATTGTATGGATCGCGGATCAGGATCTGCATGTGCCGGGTTGTGTGAAAAATCCCGTTTTCTTTTGACCAGGCTTGGGACAGGAGCTCGGTCATCCCGTATTCCGAGCCGACAGACCCCACGCCAAAGGCTCTTATAAGGATGTCATGAAGCTCCTCCCGGGTGAGTTCCTCCCGGCGCCCTTTCATGCCTCCGGTTTCCACAATCAGGGTGTTTGTCAGCGGCATCGGGAACTGTTCGGCCAGATCCAGGAGGGCGTAGGTGACCCCGAGGAGCAGGGTTTTTTGCCCCGATTTATCCAGCTCGGATAGGTTGTTGGCTAGTTCATCCAGATTATTGAGGTAGAACCCGCTGAGCGGATGCCTGCTCAGACGGATCAGGTGGTCCATCATGAAAACAAGGGAGGAGTTTTGTCTTTCCAGGTATGAGGGCAGAAGTGAGAGAATACACCAATCAGAGGGTTCGCCGAAAAATTGCCTGAATCCGGATAAAAAACTGTCAATATAATCCGATTCGCTGAGCAGGTAGTGTTTGCTGGTTTGCGCTCCTGTGGTTCCGCTCGACTCAAAAACGCGCACTTCCCGGCCGGGACCGGTAACGACCCGGTGGCTTTTAAAAAAGCTTACAGGCAGGAAGGGGATCCGGTCAACGCTCGTGACGCCGGCCGGATCGCATCCCAATAGTTCCAGGTACTCCTTGTATACCGGGTTTCCGGCGGCCTGGAGACGGAAGAGGTTGATAATTGCCTGCATATCAGGAGTCATGTTGCGGAGATAAAGCTGGGGGTGGGACAGAATAGGGCAGAAGGGCAGGAAGGCAAGAGGGCAGCAAGGAAAGTGAAAAATGACAAGTAATCTAAGGTGCTCATTAGAAACTTATTAGCAATTTAGTACCTAATGATTTTTCCTTTACTTCTTGCCCTTTTGCCCTTCTGCCCTCCTGCCTTTGGGTAGAAATCTCATTTTGTCCCACCCCCAACTTTAAAATCTAATATCCCCTCACCGCCTTGATCCCCGGGAGCACCTGACCCTCAATATACTCAAGGAGGGCGCCGCCGCCGGTGGAGACGTAGGAGACCTTGTCGGCCATGTTGAACTGATTGATGGCTGCCACGGAGTCGCCGCCGCCCACCAGAGAGAAGGCACCTTTTGCGGTTGCGCGGGCGATAGCTTTGGCAATCTCAACGGTTCCCTTCTGGAAGTTAGGCATCTCGAAAACACCCATCGGACCGTTCCAGAGAATGGTTTTAGAGTTCTCGATAACCTCGGAGAATTTCTTAATCGAGCCTTCAGCTATATCCAGCCCCATCCAGCCGTCGGGCACCTGGTCGATCGGGGAGATGGAGGTCTTTGCCTCATTATCGAATTTATCAGCGTTAACACCGTCAATCGGGAGATAGAAGTTCACCCCCTTTTCCTTGGCAATGTCCATCACTTTTTTTGCCATTTCCACAAAATCCTCTTCAACCAGTGAGTTGCCGATCTTGCCGCCCATTGCCTTGATAAAGGTGTAAGTCATGCCCCCTCCGATGATCAGGTTGTCAACCTTGTCGAGGAGGTTTTCGATGATGGTGATTTTTGTGGAAACCTTGGCGCCGCCCAGGATGGCGGTAAACGGTTTCTGCGGGTCACGCATTACTTTGTCGATGCTGCTGACCTCATTATCCATGATATATCCGAAGAGGGATTTGCCCGGAAAGAACTGAGCGATTACCGTTGTGGAGGCATGAGCCCGGTGTGCGGTACCGAAGGCGTCGTTAACATATACGTCGGCCAGGCCGGCAAGTTTTTCAGCAAAGGCCATATCGCCTTTTTCTTCCTCCTTGTAGAAGCGGAGGTTTTCGAGCAGGAGTACTTCACCTGGTTTCAGCGCTGCGGCAAGGGTTTTGGCGTCTTCGCCTATACAATCGGGCGCAAATTTAACATCCACACCCAGCTTGGCTTTCAGGTCGGGAATCAGGTGCCGCAGACTGTATTTGTCGGCAGGACCCTCTTTCGGCCGGCCGAGGTGCGACATCAGGATAACGGATCCGCCCTCTGAGAGGATTTTCTTGATGGTTGGGATGGCTGCCCGGATACGGGTATCATCGGTTATTTCAAAGCTGCTGTTGAGCGGGACGTTAAAATCGACCCGGATAATCGCCCGTTTGCCGGCGAAGTTAAAAGTGTTCATTGTTTCCATGTTTCGTAGGATTTTTGCTTCATTGAAAAGTGCCGTAAAGTTAAAAAATGTTGGCTATTTTTGGCTCAATGCAATTCAAGGAAATCCCCGGTCAGCATGAAATAAAAGCCCGGCTCATACAGTCGGTGAAAACCAACAGGGTAAGCCATGCCCTGCTCCTTTCCGGTACCGTGGGATCGGGTCATTATGCCCTGGCGCTGGCCTTTGCCCAATACCTGCAGTGCCAGAATCCGTCCGACGGGGATTCCTGCGGGGTTTGTCCTTCCTGTCATCAGTCGGCCGGGCTGGTTCACCCCGATATACATTTTGTTTTTCCCGTTGCCCGCACCACCAGCAATCCGGGGGAGCCAGCGAGCGATGACCTGATTGAGGAGTGGCGGAAATTTATCATTGCGGATCCTTTTCCGGTTTTGGAGGAATGGTATGGGGCGATGAAGATCGAGAACAAGCAGGCAGGAATCTTCAAGCGAGAGTCGCAGGAGATACTGCGCAAGCTCTCTTTTAAATCCTACCAGGCTGATTATAAGGTATTGATATTCTGGCGTCCTGAAAAAATGAATATCACTGCGGCCAACAAGCTTCTGAAGATTATCGAGGAACCCGCTGATCATACGGTATTTCTTTTTGTTACCGAATCTCCCGGCGAGATCCTGCCTACTATTCTCTCACGCACCCAGCTCCTCAAGGTGCCCGGTATCGCAAGGGAAGACCTGCTGATCCGGCTTAAGAAGGATTACCCCGATATGGGTCCTGAAGTTGAGGGGATTGCCCGGAAAGCCCAGGGGTATTATGTCACCGCCCGCAATATGATCAGCATGAGTGATGCCGCCAGGGTCAACCGCGACCGGTTCATCCGCTGGATGCGCATTTGCTACGCGATGAATGTGGCGGAGATCATCGCCTGGGTTGACGATATGTGCGGAATCGGCCGTGAGCGTCAGAAACTCTTTCTAACCTACGGGCTGGAAATGGTCCGGGAAAATTTCATGCTCAACCAGGGACTGCCCGAACTTGCCCTGTTCGATTCCGAAGAGCAGGCCTTCTCATCAAGATTCAACGCCTTCATTCATCCGGGTAATATTGAAGGGTTAATGAAGGAGTTCAGCGACGCGGTTTCCCACATCACAATGAATGCCAATCCCAAGATCCTTTTCACCGATATGAGCCTGCAGGTTAGCCGCCTTCTCAGGCAGCCGGCCGTTGGCTAACGGGCTGACCGACACCCTTGCATCTTATTGTGCAGTGGAATCATTATCTTTACCGCCATGGATACATTACAGGATTCGATACTGTTCAGGGGTTGTCCCCATATAGATACAGATACAGAGGGCAAAGCCTGCCCAAATCAGGGTGGATGCACCAAATTGAGTGTGTTCGACTGGCTTCGCGATATCCCGCACTCGATATCGGAGGAGGACCTGGTGGAAGTGAGGTTCAAGAACACCCGGAAAGGCTACTATCTCAATGTCAACAGTCTGAATATCAAGCCCGGCGAAATGATTGCCGTTGAGTCCTCCCCGGGACATGATATCGGAATGGTTTCACTTACCGGTCCGCTGGTAAGAAATCAGCTGCGCAAATACAAGATTGACCCTGCCGAGTATGAGTTCCGGAAAGTATACCGGAAAGCCAAGCCCGCTGATATTGACAAATGGAAGGAAGCGATCGCCCTTGAGCACCATACCATGCTTCGTGCGCGGAAGATTTCCCAGAGCCTCAGGCTCGATATGAAGATCGGTGATGTTGAATATCAGGGTGATAAAACGAAGGCAATTTTCTATTATATCGCGGATGACCGTGTGGACTTCCGCGAACTGATCAAGGTTATGGCCGAGGAGTTCCGCATCCGGATCGAAATGCGCCAGATCGGTGCACGCCAGGAGGCGGGGCGTATCGGCGGAATAGGTTCCTGCGGAAGAGAGCTCTGCTGCTCCACCTGGCTTACGAATTTCGTTACGGTTACCACAACTTCCGCCCGTAACCAGGAGCTTTCCTTTAATCCGCAGAAACTGGCCGGACAGTGCGGCAAACTCAAATGCTGCCTGAATTATGAAGTGGGCGCCTACCTGGATGCCCAGAAGGACTTCCCGTCGGCCGAGATTATCCTTGAAACCATGGAAGGTAAAGCCTATCATCAGAAAACAGATATTTTCAAACGGATCATGTGGTATTCGTTCGACTCAGCAGCTCCCACCAATCTCATCCCGGTTCCGGTTGACAGGATCCGCGAGATCATCCGCCAAAACCGTCTGGGTGTTGTGGTAGAAAAGCTCATTGAAGGGGATGGCATCAAACTGGTTGAGGAGATCGGCTACATGAATGCCGCAGGCCAGGAGAGCCTCACCCGGTTCGATCAGAAAAAACGGCCGGATAACAAGATGCGTTTCAGACCCAAAAAACGGAATAACCAGACATAGATGCGGCGGGCTTCGGGAATCTTACTATTAGTACTTACGCTGGTCCTCACGGCTTCCTGCGCAAAAAGAAATTTGTATCTCCGGAATGAGCCCATTGGAAAGGAGGGCTGGCCGGTTGAGCAGATTGTGCGTTTTGAGGTGACTGTGACCGATACTTCAAATCCCTATAATATGTATCTGCAGGTCAGGAATGACGGAAGATACGAGTATTCAAACCTCTGGCTTTTCGTCACAACTCATTCACCCACAGGGGCCATGATCCGCGATACCCTTGAATGCAAGATTGCCGATGAACAGGGCCGGTGGCTTGGCAGGGGATCAGGCGGCCGGTACAGCCTCGAAATGCCTTACCGCTATAACATCCGGTTCCCAAATTCCGGAACGTATCTGATCGAGATGGAACATGGTATGCGGACCGGCGTACTGAACTACATCACGGATCTCGGCATCCGTATACAAAAATCAAACTAATTTGGCCCGGATCAATAAAATTGAGCGTTTCGATGAGATGCGGACTTTTCCGCATGTGATCGAGCCCGATGGCAGGGAGATTCTCACCCGGGACATCGAATTGAAGGGTTGCTGGAATGAGAAGTTTTTTGGTAAACGGCAGCCTATTGTACTGGAAGCCGGCTGCGGCAGGGGAGAATATACCGTTGAACTGGCACGCCGGATCCCTGAGCGAAATTATATCGGGATAGATATTAAGGGCGCGCGCATGTGGAAAGGAGCCCGGGAAGCATTCGACGCCGGCCTTACAAACGTTGGGTTCCTTCGTACCCGCATTGAATTCCTGCATCGGATGTTCGGCCCCTCTGAGGTGGACGAAATTTGGGTGACCTTTCCCGATCCGCAACCCAAAAAACCAAGAAAGAGACTCACCTCCGCGCGATTTCTGAACCTCTATTCCACTATGCTCAGGCCGGGAGGAACCATCCATCTCAAAACCGATAGCCGGATATTATACGATTATACGGCAGAGGTTCTGAAAATCAATAACATTAAACCAGAGATTACAACTGATAACCTTTACGCTTCCGGTCTTGCTGATGAAATACTAACGATCCGGACACACTACGAGTCCGGATATCTCATGATCGGGAAGCCGATCACGTATACCCGTTTCAGGCTGGCTGGCGGCATTACCCTGACGGAACCGGCCGACTTAAACTTACCCTGATGGATGACCCCGGATTTTTCAGTCTGGTTTACCAGGTAGTGAAGTGTATTCCCCACGGACGGGTCACCAGCTATGGTGCCATCGCCAGATACCTGGGCTCCCCGCAGGCCGCACGAACCGTGGGATGGGCGCTGAATAAGTCATTTTCCGACGGCCAGTTCATTCCGGCGCACCGGGTGGTTAACCGTAACGGCCTTCTTACGGGCCGGCACTATTTTGGCTGGTCGGATACCATGAAAGAGCTTCTTGAGTCTGAAGGAATCCGCATAGTGGAGAATCAGATCCTTGATTTTGAAGCCGTTTACTGGGATCCGGTAAAAGAAATGGCAGGGTCAGGATTCTGTTTCGAAGAAGATGCGTAGCTTTGTCTTTATTTAAATTAAATAAAAATAGATGAAGCCAATATCAGCATCAGGGGTTATTGAAGCCCTTCGAAGTGTGATTAATCCTGATAATGAGAAAGATATTGTTTCTCTCGGCATGATCCAGGGGTTAAAGGTTGAAGGAAGCCGGGTGGCCTTTTCTCTGGTTTTCCCTAAATCAAAGAATCCGTTCGCCAATTCGGTAAAGAAAAACTGCGAGCAGGTTCTTGCCGCCGCCTTCGGCAGTGATGTCGAAACGGATATTGCCATCGGGGCGGAAACGATCGTACACACGGAGAAACCTCTGCCGGATGTGAAGAATATCGTTGCCATTGCTTCGGGCAAGGGCGGGGTAGGGAAATCAACAATCGCAGTTAATCTGGCTGCTGCATTGGCAAAGCTGGGGTATTCGGTGGGACTGATTGATGCCGATGTGTATGGACCGTCGGTGCCAAAAATGTTTCACGAGGAATCGGCTCACCCGGAGTTAAAGCAAATCGATGGCAAGGACCGGATCATTCCGGTTGAAAAATATGGCGTCAAGATCTTATCGATCGGTTTTTTTGTCGATGAAAAAGAGGCATTGGTATGGCGCGGCCCGATGGCCACCAGCGCGCTAAAGCAGCTCATTCACGACGGATATTGGGGCAAACTGGATTATTTGCTGATCGATCTTCCTCCCGGAACCGGAGATGTTCATCTTACCCTGGTTCAGACCCTCCCCGTTACCGGGGTTGTTATTGTTTCTACCCCGCAGGACATTGCGCTTGCCGATGCGATCAAGGGGATCAGCATGTTCACCGGAAAATCCATTGCGGTGCCGGTATTGGGATTGGTGGAGAATATGGCCTGGTTTACCCCGGCTGAGCTCCCTGAGAACAAATATTATATTTTCGGCAAGGATGGATGCAAGAAGCTGGCGGCTGAAATGAATGTTCCGCTGTTAGGCCAGATTCCGCTGGTGCAGGGCATCCGTGAAGGAGGCGACAATGGCAAACCGGTTGCAACGGACGAGAACTCCCCTTCGGGCCAGGCCTTCCTGGATCTGGCGCGGGAAACAGTGCACCAGATCGAAATCCGCAATGCCTCAGCCGAACCCACCCAGATCGTACAGATTACAAAATAAATATCCAGGTAGGGGAGGACCCATGGTCCTCCCGTTAAAAAAAAATCATTTTATGGTAACTCCCGAAATCAGAACAAGAATAATCGACGTCCTCGAACAGCTAAGGCCCTATCTGCAGGCCGATGGTGGAGACATGACCCTGATGGACATTACTGATGACATGGTGGTTAAAGTTAAACTGATCGGGGCATGCGGAAGCTGCCCGATGCGGACTATGACCCTAAAGGCCGGTGTGGAAAACACATTGAAAAAGCAGGTGCCGGAAGTAAAGTCGGTTGAAGCGGTTTAAATATCGCCGCTCTTGATCATATTATAGATTTTTGACTTGCCGATATCCAGCTTTTTGGCGACAAGAACTACGTTGTTGTTGTTTTTTTCCAGGTAGTGCTTGATGATTTTATTCTCGTATTCCTGGAGGGTCATCTCCTGGGCAAACATGTCAAGACCCGTATTGGTAGGGCTGAACATGATATCGTCTTCATCGATGATCTGCTGGTTCGACATGACCACTGATAGTTCCACGATGGCCTTAAGCTCCCTTACGTTGCCGGGATAATGGTAGGTAAGAAGCTTGTTCCGGGCTTTGGCTGAAAACTCCTTCCTGGGCAGGTTGTTCTCCTTGCAGAAGTCTTTCAGGAAATAGTTGCCGAGTATAATGATGTCATTTTCACGCTCCGACAGAGGCGGCAGAATTATTGGCAAGCCGAGCAGACGGTAGTAAAGATCTTCCCTGAACCTTCCTTTTCTTACCTCTTCCTGAAGGTCCTTGTTGGTTGCCGTAATAATCCTGACATCCACCTTCAGGACGGAGGACCCACCCACCCGGGTAATCTCCCTTTCCTGTATGGCCCTCAGTATCTTGACCTGCAGGTCGATATCCATTTCAGCAATCTCATCAAAGAAAATCGTGCCGCCATTGGCTTCCTCAAATTTTCCGATGTTTCGGGTATAGGCACCCGTAAAAGCCCCTTTTTCATGACCAAAAAGCTCACTTTCAAGCAGTTCTCTAGGAATGGCTCCCATGTTTACCGCAACGAAGGGCTTATCTTTCCGGATGGAATTATAATGAATCGTACGGGCAACCAGCTCCTTTCCCGTACCGGTTTCTCCTTTGATTGAAACCGTCATGTTCTGCACATTGATGGCTTTTTCAATCAGGGCATAAACTTTTTTCAGGGCCTTGCTTTCCCCGATGATGGCCTTGGAGAAATCATATTTTTCGCTGATCTGACTTTTTAGCTGCGTTACCTCGTTCCTTAGTTTCTGTGTGGTTTGTATGTTATAGATGGAGTGAAGAAGCCTGTCGCGGATATTCTCATCCTTGGTGATATAATCATAGGCACCCATTTTGAGGAGCTTAACCGCGGTGGAGATATCCTCCTGGCCGGAAATAACGATGACGTGGATGGCGGGGTCATACTTTTTAATCTTTGCCAGAATATCATGACCGTCCATATCCGGAAGCCCAAAATCCAGCGTTACGATTTGCGGATTATCCCCTAATTTGTCCAGAAATGACCTGCCATTAAAGAAGGTTTCAATCTCGAAATCGGGATTTAATCTTAAGTGATGTTCTATCAGCTTGTTATAGAATTTATCGTCTTCAACAACAAATATTTTCATGGGACCTCCTGGTGGCAGATGTTCAGTTTAAGGTAAACGGTCTAAAATACTAATATTTGCGATTGGTTGCGTTTTTCTCATGGTATAAAATAATTTTGCAAAGCAGAAGTTTATTAGATGGAATTAACTGATATCAGAACCTTGAAGAAAATTTTCCGTTTTACCCTGACGGCCGTGCTGTTTTTTGGCGCCGTGTCCTGCTCAACCAAAAAGAATACGCTGGTTACCAGGGGTTATCATAACCTGACTTCCCATTACAATATTTACTTTAATGCCTGGGATTCCTATCTCGTTGGTACTAAGAAAGTACAGACCTCATTCAAGGATGATTACAATACCCTTTTACCTCTTTTCCCGTCGAGTACCCGTGAGGGAGCCCGGATGGTGCTCTCCGATATGGACAAGACGGTCAAGAAATGCTCAAAGGTTATTGGCACTCACTCTATTACTGCAAAGCCAAAGATCAAGAGAACGAACCGCACCGACAAGCAGAAGGAGTTTTACCGGCAAAATGAGTTTGTAAAATGGGTTGACGATGCTTTCCTTCTGATGGGCAAGGCTTATTACCTTAAGCATGATTTCATGCCGGCAGCGGAGAATTTTGAATATATCCTGAGACAGTATCCTGACGGAGGTCTTACCGACGAGGCAAGCCTATGGCTGGCACGCACTCATCTGGGCCTCAAGAGGTATCCTGAGAGCTTGCAGGTTTTGAACCGGCTCCAGGGCACTCCCGGGTTTTCAAAAAAGCTGATTCCTGAACTCAATGCGGTATACGGCGACTGGTACCTGAGGCAGGATGATTATGCTTCGGCTATACCTTACCTCGAGAAAGCGGCGGCGGACTATCCGGAAAAGGTTCAGCGAACCCGGATCTGCTATGTTCTGGCTCAGCTCTACGAGAAGAACGGAAATGCGGAAAGCGCATCGGTCTGGTACGAGAAGGTTAATGAGCTGAACCCGCCCTATGACATGGCTTTCAATGCAAGGATCAACCGCGCCCGGCTTTATCAGGGCGGCGAGGAGGCGGCTGTTGCGATCCGTAAGGAGCTGATGAAAATGCTTCGTGACGAAAAGAATATTGATTACCTGGATCAGGTTTATTTTGCGCTTGCCGAGATTGATATGAAGGAAGGGAAAGTGGAGCCGGCTATCCTGAATTATAAAAAATCGGTATGGTCAAATACCACGAACGCCACCCAGAAGGCAATGTCCTATCTGGCATTGGCAAAGCATTATTATGATTCCAATGAATTCATTCCTGCCGGAGCCTATTATGACAGCTGCGGACAGTCGCTTCCTGATACCTATCCCGACTATAAGGCGGTGACCTCCTTTGGCGAGGACGTTACCCTGCTGGCCGAAAACCTTCGTATTGCCATCCGGGAGGATAGCCTTCAGGAGATCGCGAAAATGCCGGAAGCTGAACGCGAAAAGCTGATCGAATCAAGAATGGCCGAGGCTCAGCGGATTGAGGAAGAGCTGAAAGCCAAGCAGGAAGAAGAAAGGCTCAACATGCAGAGTGGACGGGGAGGCAATGCCGGCATGATGGGGGGTATGGGCGGACAATCCAACCTTCAGCGTGCGGGTACCCGGCCCGGGTCCGCAGGTCAGGAGTTCGATCCCGGCAATCCGGTAGGAATGACCGACCCAACCATGGGAGCCACCTCATCGTGGTATTTCTATAATCCGGCTGCAGCGAGTTTTGGCATGTCGGAATTCATCAAGTTGTGGGGACGGCGGAAGCTTGAGGATAACTGGAGACGCTCAAACAAGAAGATACTTTCGGAGGCCGGCGACCTGTCGGAGGAAGGTGAGTCGGGTGAAATATCCACTCCCGCAGCCGGGACTGTTACCAACACCTTCAAACCCACCCAACGGGAATTTTACCTTGCTGAAATCCCGCTTAACGACACGCTGATGCGGGAATCAAACACCCGTGTTGCGCAGGCTTTGTTCAATGCCGGAAAAATATTCAAGGATGAGCTCAAGCGGCCGGATGAGGCGATCTACTATTTTGAAATGATGAACAGCCGGTACCCCGAGGATGAACGGATTCTTTTTTCCTATTATAACCTTTACCAGATTTATGAAGGTCTGAAATCCGATGGACTGCTTGAAAAATACAAGGACCTGATTTTAACGAAGTTCCCTGAAAGCCGGTCGGCGAAGATCATCAGTAACCCGAATTATTTCCAGGAGCTTGACGAAGCGCGTGCGGAGGTGATGAGGTTCTATGCGACGGTCTATTCCGATTATCAGGGTAAAGAATTCGAAAAGGTTGTAGAAGCCTGCGATAAGGCTGACACCGCTTTTTCCGTGAATCCGATCCGCGACAAATTCGGGCTGCTCAGGATCATGGCTTATGCCAGAACAAATCCTGCCGATACGGCTGGCCTGGTGAAGTCGCTCAATGACCTGATGTTTAAGTATCCCGAAAGCGAGGTAGCCGAACCGGCGAAAACCCTTTTGAACTACATTCAGAACGGGCCGTCAAGTGCAATTGGCAAAACCTCACGAAGGCTGCTGGTTGGCAGGGTTGAAACCGACCGTAAATCAGAGGAGGCTGTGGAATATTTCCCCGATGAGGCGGCTACACATTATTATGTTGTGGTAGTCTCAGCTTCTGCGGTGGATGTTGGCAGGCTGAAATTCAGGATTTCCAATTTCAATGTTGAAAAGTTTGATGCGGAGATCTTCGAAGTGGCCTCGTCGGTTCTTGAAGGCGAACTCCAGGCAATAACGGTCAAGAATTTCACCAACGGGAAAGTAGGTATGAGCTATTTCGAAGCAATCACTGCCGACCCAACCGTTTTTGCCGGAATGAAAGAGACCGACTACCGTCAGTTCCTGATTTCCAAGGATAACTATACCAGATTTTACAAGAATAAAAACGTTTTTCAGTATATCCAGTTCTTCCAGGAGAACTATCTGAAGCAATAAATCCGATCCATGACCAAATCCGTTTCCATTCTATGGGCCGATGATGAAATTGATCTGCTCCGTCCGCACATCCTGCTCCTTGAAGGGAAGGGTTTCGAAGTCATCACTGCCAATAACGGCGAGGATGCCATTGACCGGGTTAATGAGCGGGATTTTGACCTGATCTTTCTCGATGAGAACATGCCCGGGTTGACCGGTTTACAGGTCCTGACCCGGATCAAGACTATCCGGCCGAATATTCCGGTGGTCATGATCACCAAGAGTGAGGAGGAGGACATCATGGACGAGGCGATCGGTTCCAAGATTGCCGATTACCTGATCAAGCCGGTGAATCCCAAGCAGGTGCTGCTGACCATAAAAAAATTCGTGGATACCAAGCGGCTGGTCAGTGAAAAGACCACCTCTACCTATCAGACCGAATTTGGCAAGATTGGCTTGCAGATCAGCGAGAGCCTGAGCTGGCAGGACTGGATCCAGGTTTACAAAAAACTGGTTTATTGGGAACTGGAGCTTAAGGGTACCGGAGAAACCCCGATGGACGAGGTTTTTCACATGCAAAAGAGCGAGGCGAACCAAAGTTTCACCCGTTTCATACGGAAGAACTACACTTCATGGTTTACCCAGGACCTGGGCACCCGGCCGATGATTTCGCCCGATCTGCTCAAAAACCGGGTTTTCCCGCTGATGAATAAGAACATTCCTGTTGTCCTGATGGTGGTGGACAACCTTCGGTATGACCAGTGGAAAGTAATGGAACCTGTTATTTCTGAGTTGTTTACGATTGATCAGGATGAGCTTTATTATTCCATATTGCCAACAGCCACCCAATTTGCACGGAACGCCCTTTTCGGCGGATTAATGCCGTTGGCTATCTCCAAAATTTACCCTGATATCTGGAAGGAAGATTTTGAGGAGGGAAGCAAGAATATGTATGAGGAGGAGCTGCTGCGGGCGAATATGCAGAGGCACGGCATTCCCGGAAGAATAGTCTATGACAAGATCAGCACCAACAAGGCAGGGAAGAAGTGGGCAGAGAATGCCACCTCGCTTTTGGACCAGTCCCTCTCGGTGCTGGTGTATAATTTTGTCGACATGCTTTCCCATGCCCGTACCGATACCAACATGATCCGGGAGCTAGCCGATGATGAGGCCGCATACCGGACCCTGACACAGACCTGGTTTATCCACTCCCCGATGCTTGAACTACTCAGGGAGCTTTCAAAGCATAAGGTCACGGTGGTGATCACCACCGATCATGGAACCACCCTGGTGCAGGACCCGATCAAGGTGATCGGCGACCGGCTTACCACAACCAATCTTCGCTACAAGCAGGGTAAAAATCTGAATTACAATTCCAGGGAGGTTTTTGAAGTCCTTCGTGCCGAAGACATACACCTGCCGCGTCCGAATGTCAGCACCCGGTATATTTTTGCCACCGGGTCTGATTTCTTCGCCTATCCCAACAACTATAATCATTACGTAAAATATTACCGTAACACTTTCCAGCATGGCGGAGTCAGCATGGAAGAGATGCTGGTTCCGGTGATCCAGCTGCAGTCGAAGATTTAGACAATGAAGGAAAATGTATATCATGCCGGTACCCTTTCAGCCCTTCCCGGCATCGCGGAAAGCATCATTGCAGATGCAGGAGACCTGCGATTGCTGGCCTTTTTCGGTGACATGGGGGTTGGGAAAACTACTCTTATTCAATCCATCTGCCGCAGCCTGGGAGTGGTTACCGAAGTTACAAGTCCCACCTTTGCACTGGTTAATGAGTACCCGGCAACAGGCGGACCGGTTTTTCATTTTGATTTTTATCGGATCAACCGAATTGAGGAGGCGCTGGATTTCGGAATCGAGGAGTATTTCGACAGTGGCGTCTGGTGCCTGATGGAGTGGCCCGAGCGGGTAGAATCTCTGTTGCCGGAGCCGCTGGTGCGCCTCCATCTTACCGAGGAGCCCGACGGGAGCCGGACCATCCGGGTAAAAATTCCTTCCTGACCATTTTGCGGGATATTTTGTAACTTGCTTTTCTTAATGCTGGTTGAATTATCAGACGATGGAAGAGTCAGGAAAGCCGTTATCATTTTTTCAGCACGGGATGATCCCTAAGGAGGAGACTCTCGACCGTGAGAAGAAGGGCAAGCAAATTATCATCGGAATGCTCCGGGAATCGGACCCGCAGGAGACGCGCGTTCCGCTTACCCCCCAGGGTGTTGGGATGCTGGTACAGGGTGGTCACCGGGTGCTGATAGAAAGAGGAGCCGGTGAGGGTGCCCGGTTCTCGGACCATGACTATTCGGAGTCCGGGGGCGAGGTGGTCGACTCGCGGGCTGAGGTGTTTGAAGCCTCCATGCTGATGAAAGTCTCGCCGCTGATCAAGGCGGAGATTCAGTTACTGGGCCCGGGGAGAACGATTGTCACGGGTCTTCATCTGGCAACGCGCGACGAGTCCTATTTTCAGGAGCTGATACGCCGCAAAGCCACTGCCATTGCATTTGAACTGATTCAGGACGAGGTTCAGGAGATGCCTGTGCTGCGCACCATGTGTGAGATTGCCGGCACCGTATCGGTAAATATCGGGTCGAGCCTGCTAAGCAGCGAAAACCGGGGAAAGGGGATCCTTCTCGGTGGGGTAACCGGGATTACCCCATCGGAAGTAGTGATCCTGGGTGCCGGAACGGCCGGGGAGAATGCTGCCCGCACCGCGCTGGGCATGGGAGCGGTGGTCAAGGTATTCGACCGTTCGATTCCCCAGCTTCGGGCATTGAAGCACCACCTCGGAAGGGAGCTGTTTACTTCCGTGATCCATCCTCCGGTACTCAAGAAGGCTCTGGAAACAGCAGATCTTGTGATCAGCACATTGCAGCGCCTTCATCAGGACTCTTTTTTCCTCATTCCTGAGGATATGATTATGACTATGAAACCCGGATCGGTGATTATCGATATTCATGTTGACCAGGGGTCCAGTTTTGAGACCGGCATTTACGCTACCCCGGAGAAGATGGTTTTTGAAAAACACGGGGTTCTCCATTACATGATACCCAACCTGCCTGCGCGGGTTGCCCGCACGGCCTCGATAGCACTCAGCAACGTGCTGGTTCCGATTCTGCTCGACAAAGGCCGTTGCGGCGGCATCCTGCAGCTGATCAAGGATGACCGGGGGGTACGGCAGGGAATCTACCTGTACAACGGAATTCTCACCAATGAGCTGATAGGCAATCAGTTCGGCATCCCTTCCAAAGATATCGGGTTGTTGCTTTCCGCTTTTTAGAACAGCGCCCTTACCTGGAGCTGTGCGTTATGAACGGGCTTGCCGCTGCCCGTGATTCTACCTTCATACATTCCCTCAAGGACCAGGTTTTTTCCGATTTTATAGCGTGCCGAGAGCTGCGCCACTCCATTGTGTCCGTTCTGGAGGCCGCGGAGCATGGTATAGCCTGATGGGGAGCCCGGGGAGCCGGTGAACCTTATAAAAACATACTGAACCGAGAGGCTGACCTGGCCCTTGTCGGGGATCTCTGTGGTGAGTGTGGTTTCGGCCCGGTTGGAGAGCAGGGACGAGCCGTCCGTGCTGTTCTTTTCCGAACGTATCTCTGCGTCGAGGCTGATGCGCAGTCTTTTGCCCGTTTCGCACTCGATTTGCAGGAGCTGCGACAGGCTGGCCAGGCCGAAGTTACGTGCCGGGAAGAATTCCGATATGGATTGCCGGCTGCTCATTTCGCTGTTTGAGTTGAGCTGCCAGGAGGGATTGATCCGGTACCGCATCAGCAGGGAATTGGAAAAGTTATTTTTTTCTTCGGCTCCGTTTATCAGGGTTGTGCGGGTGGCTTGTTTTTGTGTCACCAGTTCAAGGCTGAATTTTGGGTTGCCGCGGTTGAAGGAGAGGGTGTGGCGGAGGTGGGAGTTTAAGGATAAGGGGTTGAATTGGTTGAATGGGTTGAATGGGTTGAATTGGTTGAAGAAGGTACTGGTAGGGGAGGACCCATGTGTCCTCCCGTCATGTGTCCTCCCGTTTAATGAATCGCGGTGGGTTTTCTGGTCGATGCGGTAGGCTAGCTGGGAGGAGAATTTCTGGAGGAAGCCTTTTTTAGGCTGGATGGTAAAGGTTTGATTAAACCGGGTGACGAAGGTTGGGATTCGTTCGGTGCCCAGCCTGAATACGCGGATATAGTTAGCCTGATCGCGGAAGTATGCGGTCTCAAATTCATCCAGTTCCTTGATTCCGTTGCTGTTGTAATCGTTCCAGGTATAGTATCCCTGACCGGCTGCTACCTCGAGGTATGAGTATTCCGGTTTTCGGTCGGAGCCCGAGCCCATTTCGAGGAAGGTCTGGCTTTGGAGAAGGCCTTTAAAGGCCTTCCACCGGCTGTCGAGCCGGGCGGTGACGGATTCGCCGTTGTTTTCTGCTGCGACCTGTGAACTATCGGAGTTGAGGGTACGGAAGTGGATACCGGCTTTGAGGGGGGCGGCGGGGTTCCGGGCGATATCGAACCAGCTTTCGGCCTCGATAGCACGTCCGGCCGGCTTAAGCCGGCCGGCAGCCGGCAGCAGGTCCGTCCGCTCACTGATGCGAACCAGCCACGGCTGCCGGCTGTCGCGCTGCTCCAGCGCTTCGAACCGGAACTCCTGGAAACCCATGCTGCCGCTGAGCAGCGTGTCGGCCGCAGGCGCCAGCCACCGGTTGTTCTCAGCATTCTCGGCAAGCTCAAGCCTTACTCGCCCCAGCCGCTGGCGAAAGTATGCGTTGTGCCTCAAGAATCTCGTGTCACGGTCAGATCCCGTTGTCAGGAGGTAATTCCCGTTCCAGCCGGCCTCCCACTTTTTTTTCAGTATCCGGCCCTGACTGAACTGCCGGAAACCGTTATAGGTGCCTGGCCGACCGAGATACTGAAACCGGTAAGAAGCGGCTAAACTGTCGCGGCCCGACAGCTGGACTCCCGATTCCACCAGGTTTTCCTGCTGGATCTGGTTTGACTGAAGGTTCCAGTCACGCTCAAATTCCACTTCCCGAAACCGCTCGGCGGGATCAAACCGGCTTCCTGTAAAGCGGTAGTTCATGAAAGACTCCAGTACCAGAGAGCTGTCAGGTTTCAGGTAATCCCTCCGGGTAATATCGGTCTTGATCCCCATTCCGAAATTGTCCTGGTCATCCAGGGTTGAGAAGGTGTTACGGTCGTTGCGTGAAAGCGACCACTCAAATCCCATGTCCATGCGGCTGCTGAGTTTCTGCTGCATACCGGTTACCAGCACCTGCTTGCTCTGCGGCATCACCAGGCGGGTTACCGGCTCATAACTGCCCTGAAGGGCACCGTCAACCGGCGCCACCCATTCAAACACACGGCCATTGGCGGCCGACTGTACCGGCCGGTAGTGACCGTTTCCGGCTCCCGTAAAAGAGAACCCCGCCTCGTACCGGGCACTATCGGGATGAAAACTCTGGACGAGGATGCTGTCGTACCGTATGCCGTCAACTAAGGTATCAGTCAGTTTGTATAAGACGCGGTCGGTCAGGAACGGCGACTCCCGGATCGAAGGGAGCCAGGCCCGGTCAGACTGGTCCCCGATGCTGCCCAGCCTTGAACGGCCCGCATCCGTCAGATCCTGCAGCAGGGGCTGGTTCCGGGCATCGTTCTCCGAAAAAAGGCTTACGTACCAGCTTCCCGTCTTGGTGGTCCATCGGTTTTCATTGAAAAGAAGGAACCGGGCGTAACTCCGCTCGGTATATTCAAACTCAACAACTATCCGTTTGTCCTTGGTAATCAGGTTTTTGGGGGTAAAACGGATTTCCGCTGTATTGTAGTCCATCACATAATCAGCCTCTTCGCCCCGCATCAGCAGGCGGCCATCGATGTAAACCTTTTCGCTGCCGGCGATTACCTGCAGGTAATTTTCCCCGCCGGCGCCCGTCAGCTGATAGGGTCCCTGGTTTCCCTCCTGTCCCTGTATCGGGTTTCGCGAGTACTTACCCTTGACCACCGCCGCACCGGTGCTGGTGCGGAAAACAGGACGCCCGTCCCTTCCGCCGGTCTCCGTGGTAAACCGGGCACCCTGAACCCGCTTGTTCATCCGCAGGAAATAGCCGGTGGTCTGCTGAATGTCAAAATCGCCTCCCAGGATCTCATTTTTAGGGTTATAAATCCTCAGGTATACCCGGTCGAAATCCTGGATCTGCTGCGTGTTTCCATCGGGCTGCACGGGAATGTTGGCATCCGTCAGGGTGGCCTCAATGCGAAAGTCGCGGTTGAGGCTCCCCTCTATCTGGAGGTTCAGGTTGGAAGTCAGGGAAGCATCCCGCTGGCTCCCTGCTGCGATTCCCCTCGACAGGCTTCCGCTGCTCCGGATCGATCCGGAGGAGAGCCGGTCGCCGCTGCTCTCACGGCCCGCGCCAAAAGGCCGGTCCGCCATAAAAGGCGTACCGTACGGAGCTCCGTCGATGCGATTATAATTGAGGTCTTTATGCTGATAAATTTTATTTAGCCTGATGGGATACCGTTCATATTCCACTTGTATGGAATCGCCCTCAGGCCTGATCTTCCCGTTCCAGATCAGAAGGCCGTTCACCCAGTCGATTCGGTAGAGGGAATCAGCCACGGGTACTCCGTTATGCGAGAATATTCGCCAGGTGTTGGGGATCAGGGAGAGGGAGTCGATCCGGACGGTGTCCTGGGTACTTCTGATATGCTTTAGTGTTTGTCCGGATAAGAAGAAAGAAGAAAGAAGAAAGAAGAAAGAAAGAGATAAGAATAAAGATTTTAAGATGGTTCTGTGAAAGGGGTTGGGGCCGGAGACATCAGTAACCCCGGACTTAAGCCCGGGGAGGCGAATCATATATCTCGGGTCCTGTGTCATGCAACAAAAGTAGCCAAAAGAAAAAGGGATAGGAACTTGCGCCCCTATCCCTCAATAACGTTTGAGTCTTCTCTTTAAGTCTCTCAGTCTCTCAGTCTCTCAGTCTCTTGGTCTTAAAGTCTCACAGTCTTAACATCTACCACTTCGGCACCGCCCTGCCAGGCGTCCACGGATAGCCCAGCCTGTCAAACTCCTTCTTCAAGCGTTCGATGGCCTGGCCGATCTGTTCAACCTCTGGCAGCACCTTAACCATTTCGGAAGAGACGATGTCGTACTGTTCCAGGGAGGTTTCAGGAACATCCTGGTTGGAACTGATATACCGGACAGATCCCATCCGCTGCCGCAAACCGGGTTCAGCCTGATCCTGCAGGCGGCTGATGATCGGGTTGCCGTTGAAACGGATATCGAGGTCTTTCAGCTGAGTTTCGAGACCCTTGAGTTCCTTCATGATCTCATCCGGACCGCTGAAGCTGAACAGCAGCTGCTTTCCGTACTGAACGGCTGTGGTATACTCACCCATCTTAGCCATGGTGGCAGAAACGGCGTTGTTCAGTTTCGTGGCCTTCTCGATAAAGGCGATAACAGAAGCGCGATCCTTTGCCGGAAAGGTGAAATTATTGATCAGCCTGATCGAGAAAGTTTCCGGCCCGGCCAGTTTGGTTACCACTCCGCCTACATTTCTCGACAATTCAACGGTATACATGCCGGGCAGTGCCATAGCCCCTGCCTGCGGCGTTCCCATCGGATTGGCCTTGCCCTGCATTCCGATATTGGCCATCACTTCCTGGTCATAATCCCAGGTGATCCGGTTCATTCCGGTTTTCTGACCGGTCTTGATGGTACGGATCAGCTTGCCGTTTGTATCCTTAATGGTGAAGAACAGGAAAGGTGCCTGCTCCTCCTCTTCGGCGCGAAGATCGGCATAGGTAGGATAGGGCGGATTGGTTCCGTCCTTGCGTGCCTTTGTTTGTGCTTCCTTCCGGATCTGCTTAAGAGTCTTCAAATCATCCTTCACGAAATAGGTGAAGGTTACCCCATAGGCTGGGTTCGGCGCACTGAAATAAGCGTGGCCCTGGCCGTATTTTCCGTCGGTCTGGCTGAACATCAGGCCTTCCTTGATCGGATAGATATGCGCATCCTTGTTAAGGATCGAAGGCTCAAAGTTGCGGAGCGGCGTGTAATCATCAAGAATGAAGAATCCACGGCCGAAACTGGCCAGAACGAGGTCATTCTCACGCTCCTGGATGGCGATATCATAAATAGCGATGGTGGGAATTCCGGCCTTTATCTGGATCCATTTTCCGCCGCCGTCGAGGGAGAAGTAGAATCCAAACTCATTGCCCAGGAAGAGAAGTTCCTTCTTCACCGGATCCTGCTGCAGGGAGTGAACCGGCCCGTTTTCCGGCAGGTTGGCTGAGATGGAAGTCCAGGTTTTTCCCAGGTCGGTACTCTTGAACACATAGGGCTTGAAATCAGCCCGCTTCAGGTTGCTGAAGCTCACATACAAGGTGTTCGGGTCAAATTTATCAGCCAGAATGCAGCTGACATAGGTCATTTCCGGCACGCCGGGGACCGACTCGATTTTGGTCCAGCTTTTGCCATCGTCGGTGGTGACCTGGATGAGGCCGTCATCGGTACCAACGAAGAGGGTTCCCGGTTTCAGTGATGATTCGGCCAGGGAGACGATGTTGCCCCAAACGGACGTCGAATTGTTTTTTGCCACGGCGTCAATATTCTGGATCACGCCCATAACCGGAAGCTTGTTCCGGTCCATCTGGCGTGTAAGATCCGGGGAGATAACCGTCCATTTGTTGCCGTAGTTGGTGGATTTAAACAGTTTATTGGCAGCAAAATAGAGGGTTTTGTGGTCGAATTTCGATATCAGGAGCGGAGTGTTCCAGTTCCAGCGGTAGGCGTCGCCCAGCCCTTCCTGGGGCTGGATACCCACAGCCTCACCGCTCTTGCGGTCGAACCGCACCAGGCCGCCGAACTGAGATTCTGAGTAAACGATATCGGGGTTGGTAGGATCCACCTGCTGGAAGAATCCATCGCCGCCGCAGGTAGCGAACCAGTCCTCATTGACGGCGCCGATTGAACGAGCCACCCTGGACGGTCCCCCGAGTGAGTTGTTGTCCTGGGTTCCGCCGTACACGTTATAGAACGGCAGGTCGTTATCCACGGCCACCCGGTAAAACTGTGTAACGGGCAGGTTGCTTTTATACAGCCAGGTTTTAGCCCGGTCAAACGATTCATATACACCGCCGTCGCTGCCGATGATATAGTGATTCGGATCGCGCGGGTCCATCCAGAAACAATGGTTGTCGACGTGTTTCAGGTCTTCGCCGAGTGCCCTCCAGGTGCGTCCGGCATCATCTGACACCTGTGCAACGGTTTCCATGGCCACGATACGGTCTACATCCCACAGGTCGCAATAGATTCGGTTGTAATACTGGCCGACCCCCGACTGATGATCGCTCATTTTTTCCCAGCTTTCGCCACAGTTGGTGGTGCGCCAGATTCCTCCGGAACTCTCCGGAGCTTCAACCACGGCATATAGCACATCGGGGTTAACCGGTGAGATGGCCAGGCCAATACGGCCGAGATCGCCGCCCGGCAGACCGCTGTTGATCTTGTTCCAGGTTTTTCCGGCATCGGTTGTTTTGTAAATTGCTGCCTCCGGGCCACCATCGACTAGCGTCCAAACATGTCTTCTTCTCTGATAGGCAGATACATAGATAACATCCGGGTTTCTCGGGTCCATCTCCATATCGGAAATCCCGGTGTTCTCACTGACGTGAAGAATCTCAGTCCAGGTAGTGCCTCCGTCTGTTGTTTTAAAGAGTCCGCGGTCACCGCCCGGGCCCCAGAGCGGACCCTGGCAGGATACATAGACCACATCGGAATTACGCGGATCGATCCGGATCCGTCCGATATGTTCCGATTTGCCGAGGCCCATGTTTTTAAATGACCCGCCGCCGTTGATCGACTTGTAAACCCCGTCGCCGTAGCCGATTGCCCGCTGGGAATTGTATTCCCCTGAACCTACCCACACCACATTCGGGTTGTTGGGATCAACTGCCACCGGTCCAACCGACCAGGAACCGTAATTATCAAATACCGGGCTCCAGGTGGTACCGTTATTGGTGGTTTTCCAAACGCCGCCGGCCGCAACGGAAACATAATATTCACTGAAGTTTTTCGGATTCACGGCGATATCCGCGATACGACCGGAGGTAAAAGCCGGACCGATGCTGCGGAACTTCAGTGCGCTGAACGTTGAAGAGGAGACCGGATCTTTTTTAGGTTCCTCCTTGGCGGTTTTCTTGTCAGAAGCCTGACCGAAACCGAAGCTGAGGCCCACGATCATCAACGCGATCAGGCCTTTAAACAGAGAATTAGCTTTATGCATAATGCTGGGTAATTGAATTTAGGTTATCCATGCAAGGTAGCAATGTCTGTTGGATGTCGCGGCCGGGTGCCGTTAAAAAATGTTAAGCACCGAATTTGTATCTTTAGGGCCTTAAATTCTATTGATCATGGCAAAGAAAATCCTGGCCCTGTCTTTCCTGTTCCTTCCCCTTATGATTCAGGCCCAGAGTGTGCCGGACACCTCCCTCCTGCTGAACATGTTCTCTTTTCATATCAGCGGGCATGTTCCTGCCGGCGACATTGCCAAACGATATGGCCTTAACATGGGTGTCGGGGGTACTTATTGGTTGAAGACCAAGTCGAACTGGCTTCTGTCGGCCGACTTCACCTATTTCTTCGGGAACAAGTTCAAGGAGGACAGCATCCTCGCCGGCGTGCAGGATCAGTACGGGTATTTCATCACCACCTATGGCGAGCAGATGGAAATATCCTATTATGAGCGGGGGTACTATGCCGGAATACGCGCCGGAAAGCTTTTCCCGGTAATCGGGCCGAATAAAAATTCAGGCCTGATGATCATGGGCTCCGCAGGTTTCATGGAGTATAAAACATTCTTTCGCCAGGAGGAAAACAACATTCCGGTTGTCACCGATGATTATGCCAAGATGTTCGATTACCTGACCAATGGCTTCGCCCTGAACCAGTTTATCGGATACCTTCACCTCGACCACCGCGAACCGCTGAATTTCTATGTCGGGCTTGATTTCCATCAGGCCTGGACCCATGGAAGGCGCGACTGGCTCTATAACCTGAAGGGCCCCGAGCCGGCTGGCTTCCGCCACGATTTCCTCTTCGGCATCCGGATGGGCTGGCTATTCCCGGTCAATAAGAAATCAACCGGAACCTTCACCTATTTTTAGCGGAGGTGCTTTTCCTATACCAGACCGGCATCCGGATCTACTACCTGTTGATCCACGCCGCCTCGCCCTTCTCCGGGCAGGCGCGGAACTGGATTCGGGGAAGGCGGGAAAACAGGAACCGGCTTGCTGATTACCAGCCGGATCCAAAAAAAAGGACTCTTTGGATACATGTGTCCTCCCTGGGCGAATTTGAGCAGGGACGGCCGGTGATCGAAAAATGGAAACACCTGAATCCGGAATCACGGGTCCTTGTCAGCTTTTTCAGCCCATCGGGTTTCAATATCAGGAAAAATGATCCGATCGCCGACCTGGTTTTCTATCTTCCCACGGATACCCGTAAAAACATGCATTCCCTGCTCAGGAAAATCAAACCCGATATTTTTCTGCTGGTCAAGTACGATTTCTGGCCCAACATGCTCCGCGCCGTTCATCGGAATAAAATCTCTGCTTACCTGATCTCTGCCAGATTCCGCAAGGGGCAGTTTCTGTTCAGGCCGGCCGGCCGGTTTATTCTCGATGAGATCCGGAAGTTCGAACATATTTTCGTTCAGGATGCCGGATCGGTGGAGCTGCTGGCTGCGCGAGGGATTACGCGGGTTACGGTTGCAGGGGACACGCGGGTGGACGCGGTGATGACCGCGGACGGCAGACCGCAGACTGATGGAGTGACACTGTCATCCCGGCGAAGGCCGGGATCTCCTGACAAGGGCTCCGAGGCATGGGATCCCGGCGAAAGCCGGGATGACAGGCGGGTGGTCATTTTGGGTAGCTCCTGGCCCGTTGAGGAGAAAATGTTTGCCGATGTATGGTTTTCAGAGGAACTGAGGGAGCTGCGGAAGGGGTGGAGGGTGATCATTGCGCCGCACGATGTGAGCGAGGGGCATTTGAGGGGGATTGAGGAGAGGTTTGGGAGAGGGGTGGAGAGGGGTGGTGAGGTGATGGTGAGGGATAGTGAGGGGTTGGTGAGGGATAGTGAGGGGTTGGTGAGGGATAGTGAGGTGATGGTGAGGGATAGTGAGGTGATGGTGAGGGATAGTGAGGTAATGGTGAGGTATAGTGAGGTGTTGGTGGTGGATTCGGTGGGGCATTTGAAGGAGTTGTACCGATATGCGGATGTGGCGATTATCGGGGGAGGTTTTGGGAAGGGGATCCATAATATTCTTGAGCCATCGGCTTTTGGGGTGCCGGTTTTGTTCGGACCCCGGTGGCAAAAATTCAGGGAAGCGGAGGATCTGATTCGGCTCGGCTCTGCGGTATCCTTCGAAAGCCGGGAGGAATTATCGGAATGGATAAAAAAATATCTTTCCGAACCAGATGAGGTCAAAAACAGAGGTAATCTGGCGCTCAAATACATGCAAAGCCAGGCAGGGTCTAGTGATCTAATTATTAGACATTTAATGGAAAATTAGTCAACAATCCCTGTTGATAAATGGATATGAACGGGATAAACCAATGGTAACCAGCAGTGTTACGGGCGATATTACGTTTATGTTAATAAAATAGATTTTTTGGTCTGTCCCGAGGCACCTAAATTTGATAACAGGGCACAAGTCCCCCTGTTGGTTATAACCCTTTGTCTAATTCATTCATCTACACTTTTTTATAGTGCCATGTATATTGAGGAAATGTCAGTGAAAACGGGAACTGGTCGCAAGACACACAAGCTTGAGGAGGCAGTGGAAGCCTCCCGGAAATACTTCGGCGGCGATGAACTTGCTGCTACGGTATGGGTTAACAAGTATGCGTTGAAAGATTCGCAGGGCAACATCTACGAACTCTCCCCCGATGACATGCACCGGAGGATGGCGCATGAAATTGCCCGGATCGAGAAACGCTATCCGAATCCCATGACCGAGGAGGAGGTGTATCAGCTGATGAAGGAGTTTACTTACATCATTCCACAAGGCGGGCCCATGACCGGCATCGGAAACCCTTTTCAGGTTTCTTCACTGTCGAACTGTTTCGTCATCGGCAATGATGGCGCCGCAGATTCCTACGGCGGGATCATGAAGATCGATCAGGAGCAGGTTCAGCTGATGAAACGGAGAGGCGGGGTTGGACATGACCTCAGCCATATCCGTCCCACGATGAGCCCCGTAATGAACTCGGCGCTTACCTCCACCGGGGTGGTGCCATTTATGGAGCGCTATTCAAATTCCACCCGCGAGGTTGCCCAGGACGGGCGCCGCGGTGCGCTCATGCTGAGCATTTCCATCAAGCATCCCGATTCCGAGAATTTCATCGACGCAAAAACCCTCAAGGGAAAAGTTACCGGTGCCAACGTTTCGGTGAAGATTACCGATGAATTCATGCGCGCCGTAATCAACAACGGCACCTTCACACAGCAGTTCCCGATTCATTCTGATAATCCGACGCATGTAAAGGAGATCGATGCCCGGAAGCTTTGGGACAAAATCATACACAATGCCTGGAAATCGGCCGAGCCGGGTGTTCTTTTCTGGGATACCGTTATACGCGAATCGGTTCCGGATTGTTACGCCGACCTGGGTTTCAGGACCGTGTCGACCAACCCCTGCGGCGAAATTCCCCTCTGTCCGTATGATTCCTGCCGGCTGCTGGCCATCAACCTTTATTCGTATGTGGACAATCCCTTTACGACGGAGGCGAAATTCAATTTTGAGAAGTTCAAAAAGCATGCGCATTTTGCCCAGCGCATCATGGATGATATCATTGACCTCGAGCAGGAGAAGATCGACGGCATCGTGGCCAAGATCAATAACGATCCCGAAGATTATGAACTGAAGCGCGTAGAGATCAAGCTGTGGGAAAATATCCGGCAGAAGACCCAGCAGGGCCGACGTACCGGCATCGGGATCACCGCTGAAGGAGACATGCTCGCCGCTCTGAACCTGACGTACGGAAGCGATATTGCAACCGACTTCGCTGTTGAGGTGCAGAAAACCCTGGCTGTTGAAGCCTACCGTTCATCGGTATATCTGGCCCGCGAACGCGGCGCTTTTCCGATGTACGATGCCCAGCGGGAGGTGAATAACCCGTTCATTGCCCGGCTGCGCGAAGCCGACCCGGGCCTGTATGAAGAGATGAAGGTTGCCGGCCGCCGGAACCTGGCCCTCCTCACCATTGCTCCCACCGGGACCACCAGCCTGATGTCGCAGACCACCTCCGGAATTGAGCCGGTATTCATGCCGGTTTATCGCCGGCGCCGCAAGGTGAATCCGAATGACCCCGACACCAAGATATCCTTCGTGGATGACGTCGGAGATTCATGGGAAGAGTTTAATGTTTTCCATCATAAGTTCCTCGACTACCTGATTATCAACGGTCACGATGCGGAAGCGGTAAAATCTTACAGCGACGCACAGATACAGGAACTGGTAAGAAAATCACCCTATCACAAATCCACCTCCAACGATATCGACTGGGTAGCCAAGGTCAAGATGCAGGGCGAGATCCAGAAATGGGTCGATCATTCCATCTCGGTTACGGTGAACCTTCCCAATGAGATCACCGAGGAGACGGTTGCGGATGTGTACAAGACCGCCTGGGAATATGGCTGCAAGGGTGTCACGGTATACCGCGACGGATCGCGCGACGGCGTTCTGATCAAGGCAGAGGAGAAAAAAGAGGAGGAAACAGCGGAACAAACCCAAACGCATGCCGGCCGTAAACGTCCTCAGGTACTCGATGCCGACCTGCTCCGGTTTAAAAACGAAGATGAAGACTGGATCGCATTTGTAGGCATGCTCGAAGGCACCCCGTATGAAATCTTTACCGGCCGTGTTGAAGAAGATACGCTGGTTATACCCAAAACCATCACGCATGGACGCATTCTGAAGATACGAACCCCTGAAGGCGCCCGTTATGACTTCCAGTATACCGATAAGTACGGCAACCCCTGCACGGTAGGCGGACTGTCTTACATGTTCGACAAGGAGTTCTGGAATTATGCCAAGCTGATCTCCGGCGTGCTGCGTCACGGAATGCCAATTCCATACGTAGTCAACCTGGTTGATTCCCTCAGCCTTGACAACGAAAATATCACCTCATGGAAAGCCGGTGTCTCCCGGGCACTGAAGCAATACATCAAGAACGGAACCGTAGCCGTAAAGGGCAAGAAATGCCCGAATTGCGGCGGGGAGAATCTGATGTACTCCGAGGGGTGTTTGACGTGTAAGGATTGCGGGAACAGCAAATGCAGCTGAGACAGGGCAGAGGGCAGAAGGCAGAAGGCAGAAATTGGTCTTAAGTCCTTAAGCCTTAAGGAATAAGTTAAGTATGAAGGAGGGCCCGAAGAGCCCTCTTTCTTATTTCCTGGTCCCTATTACTGATTTTTGCCTTCTGCCTTCTGCCCTTTGCCTTACCCATGGCAAAAGGTTCGGAAAAATTTCCGAACTTTATCGGTAACCACTATTTCAAAAAAACCCACCATGAAACCACTCATTTATCCTTTCGCACTTCTTCTGGCTCTCTCTTTTTCGTCCTGTGATCCCGTGACTGTTGGCGATCAGCCAGTTGTAACAACTTCCCCTGCCGCACAGATTCTCTGGACGGAGGTCAATCTCGGGGGAAATGTTACCGATGCCGGTTCGGAGTTCGGCATTGAACGGGGAGTTTTCTGGGGAACCAGTTCCACTCCACAGAGCGGCGGGCAAAAATTGTCCGGACAGGGGGGATCAGGGATTTTCACCCTGCCTCTCGACGGGTTGACCGCAAAAACCACCTATTATTTTCAGGCGTATGCCACCAATGACAACGGGACCGGGTATGGCGAGGTGTTATCGTTTACTACCGGGGGTGTTGACGGAGCTTTCACCGATAGCCGAGATGGCAGTTCCTATCAATACACAAATATCGGGACACAGACCTGGATGATGCGAAACCTGGAGTATCTGCCTTCCGTGAGCCCTTCAACCGTAGAATCGGAAACCGAGGCCCACTGGTATGTGTACGATTATGAGGGCACCGATCTGTTTGCGGCCAAAGCATCGGCAAACTATAAGACCTACGGTACGCTCTATAACTGGAAGGCTGCCCAAGGCGCCTGTCCGGCCGGGTGGCATCTTCCCACCGATGCGGAATGGAAGACGCTTGAGATGTATCTGGGACTGACTCAGGCTGACGCCGATTATGTTGGGAGCCGGGGAAGCATTGCTATTAAAATGAAAAACCAGTCCGGATGGTCTTCCGGAAATGTCAGCACCAATTCATCGGGATTCAGCATAATTCCCGGCGGATTTACCTATCCCCGCGGCGGATTTGGCAATATGGGCAACATGGCCCAATTCTGGACTGCCACCGAAACCGATGCCTCACAGGCCTGGACGCGGGTTTTTTATGGCGTCGGGCCGGGGGTCGACCGGATAGGATTGTATAAGAGCAGAGGGTATTCGGTGAGGTGTCTTAAAGACTAGGGCAGGAGGGCAGGAGGGCAAGAGGGCAGAAAGTAAAGGCTTAAGACTTTAAGTTTTAAGATTTAGCACTTTACTTCCTGCCCTCTTGCCCTCCTGCCTTTTTGCCCTAGGTTTCAAGAATCACCACCGCATTCGCCCAATCTTTCACATGCGAAATTGAAACGAATATCTTGATAATCCCTTTTGCTTCGGCCACTTCTTTGGCTTTGCCGGAAAGGCGGATCTCGGGCTTGCCGAGTTCCACATGGTAAACTTCTATCTGGTTAAACCCGATACCAGCCGTAAAACCGGTGCCAAGGGCTTTTACAAACGCTTCCTTGGCCGAGAACCGGGCCGCGTAAAAGGGGGCCGGATCGCGGAATGAATCACTGTATGCAATCTCCTGTTCCGTGAACACACGGTTTTTGAACGCCTCTCCCTTGGCGATAAAGCCGCGGATGCGTTCCACTTCGATGATGTCTGTGCCGATGCCATATATCATGGGGGAAAAATAAGAAAAAAGGCAGAGGGCAGAGGGCAAAAATCAGGAATAGGGAATAAGAAATAAGAAAGAGGGATCTTCGGCCCCTCCTTCTTACTTAACTTATTCCTTAAGGATTAAGGACTTAAGACTAATTTTTGCCTTCTGCCCTCTGCCTTCTGCCTTAATTATTGCCCATATTTATCAATGATCTCCTGTTTGCTCAATCCCAAAATCCCATATTTCGCCCCCACCTTCCGGAACGCCGCAAGGGCTTTATCCAGATGATGGATTTCATGGCCGGCGGAGATCTGGGTGCGGATGCGGGCCTGACCGTTGGGCACTACCGGGAAGAAGAACCCCACGGCATAAACCCCTTCGGCAAACAGGTCGCGCGATACGTCCTGGGCCAGTTTGGCGTTGAACAGCATCACGGGAACGATCGGGGAGTCGCCCTCTTTCAGGACAAACCCGGCTTCGGTGAGGCCTTTGCGCCAGTAGGCGGCGTTGCGCTCGAGCTTGTCGCGCCGCTCGGTTGACTCATTCAGAATATCGAGAACTTTTAATACACCCGCAACAACAACGGGAGCGATGGTGTTGGAGAAGAGGTAGGGGCGGGCCTTCTGACGACACATCTGGACGATCTCCTTCCTTCCGCTGACGCAGCCGCCGGAAGCGCCGCCGAGGGCTTTTCCGAAGGTTGTGGTGATGATATCGATCTTGCCCATCATGCCGTGATGCTCGTGCGTTCCCCGGCCGGTTTTTCCAATGAAGCCCGATGAGTGCGATTCGTCGATCAGCAGCATGGCGTCGTACTTTTCACACAGGGCGACCAGTTCAGCGACTTTTGCCATGTCGCCGTCCATTGAATAGATGCCATCGTTGACTACAAGTTTGATGCGCTTGTCGGCATGGAGCTGGAGCTTTTCTTCCAGGTGCTCCATGTTGGAATGCTTGAACGTGTCGTGCATCGCGGAGCAGAGCCGGATACCGTCGACGAGCGAAGCATGAACGAGCCGGTCTGAGATGATGACGTCATCCTGGGTGAGGATGGCCTCAAAAACGCCCGCGTTGGCGTCCATGCAGGAGGGGAAGAGGATGGTGTCTTCTGTACCCAGAAAGGCCGTCATTTTGGCTTCCAGTTCCCGATGGATGTCCTGGGTGCCGCAGATAAAGCGGACCGATGACATTCCGTATCCGCGGGTATCGAGCCCTTCGTGGGCGGCCTTGATCACCTCAGGGTGGCTCGATAGCCCCAGGTAGTTGTTGGCGCAGATGTTAATGACTTTTTTTGTTTCGGCTCCGGCCGGGAATTCCACCTCGATATCGGCGGCCTGGCTGGAATGGATGAACCGCTCCTGCTTGAAGAGCCCCGCTGCTGCGATGGCATCAAGCTGATCGGTGTAGATTTTTTTGGTGTTGTTGCTGTATCCCATTGTTGATAGTTTGTGGTTTTGTTGGAAAGGAGACCGAATAAGGCAGATGGCAGAGGGCAGAAGGCAAAAATTAGTAAAAAGGAAAAGGAATAGGGGCAAAAACTACATCAGCCCTAACTTGTTACTTAACTTATTTCTTAAGGATTAAAGACTTAAGACTAATTTTTGCCTTCTGCCTTCTGCCTTCTGCCCTGTTTTTTACAGATAATCCTGTACCAGAGCGGCAATCTTATTTACGTTGTCGAAGGCCTCCGGGGTAGCTTTGTCATCGGGGATGGAGATCTTGTACTTGACCTCCAGGAACCGTTTGAGTGATACCATGGAGAAGGAGTCGACCAGGCCGCCTGAGATCAGGGGCGTATCATAGGTCACATCGTCGTCCTCTTCTGCGTATTCGTTGATGACGTACTTGAGGATCGTTTCTTTCATTTCGTGTAGGTCTGGCATGCTTGTATGTTTTTAATGTTGGTACTATGTTTCACGTTATTACGTTCCCGTATGGGCGCCCGGTGGGCGCCCGCGAACCCCGTGCACCGCGTTAAACGGGCGCCCACCGGGCGCCCCTACTACGGGGACGAACACGGGCGCCCACCGGGCGCCCCTACTACGGGGACGAACACGGGCGCCCACCGGGCGCCCCTACGGGGACGAACACGGGAATGGTTAATCATTTTCCAATGTTGAAATATCCCCGATATCCTCGCCCCACTCCTTGGCGTGGAGGACGCGGCGCATGATCTTGCCGCTGCGGGTTTTCGGCAGCTTGTCCATCCATTCGATCTCCTGCGGCATGGCCAGCGGGGAGAGCTTCTTGCGGATGAAGTTCATGATATCGAGCTCCATCTCGTCGTTGGCCTCATGGCCGGCATGCAGGGTGACAAAGGCTTTCACCACCTCCATGTTGATGTCATCGGGCTTTGAAACCACAGCAGATTCAGCCACGGCAGGATGCTCCAGCAGGGCGGATTCCACCTCGAACGGGCTCACCAGGTGACCGCCGGTGTTGATCACATCATCATCACGGCCGATGAACCAGTAGTATCCGTCCATATCAATGGTGCTGCGGTCGCCGGTGAGATACCAGCCATTCTTGAATTTTTTCTGAAAGGTCTCCTCGTTGTTCCAGTAACTCCGCATCCGGGCCGGCCGGTCGTGCCGGAAAGCAATCAGCCCCGGCTTGTTTACGGCATGTATCGGTTCAAAGGTATCCGGATCCAGGATGGCAGCGGTAAGTCCGGGGAACGGCAGTCCCATGGACCCCGGCTTGACTTTCATGCCCGGGAAATTGCTGATCATGATCGAACCGGTTTCGGTCTGCCAGTAGGTGTCGTAGAATGGCATTCCGAACATCCGCTGCGACCATACAACTGCCTCGGCATTAAGCGGTTCGCCTACGCTGGCAATGTGACGGAGCGAGGAGAGGTCAAATTTTTTCACGATCTCATCGCCCGCCTTCATCAGCGAGCGGATGGCCGTTGGGGCCGAATACCACATGGTGACCCGGTATTTTTCGATGAACCGGTACCAGGCCTCGGCCGAGAATCCCGAATCCAATACGCACTGTGTAACCCCCATGGCCCAGGCCCCGATGATACCGTACGAGGTGCCGGTGACCCAGCCCGGATCGGCCGTGCACCAGTAAATATCATCGTCCTGCAGGTCGAGCACCCACTTGGCCGTGAGGTACTGGCTGATCAGGGAATAGTGAACATGCTTAACGCCCTTGGGCTGACCGGTGGTTCCGGAAGTATAGTGAAGAATGGATCCGGATTCGGCTTTCGTCGGGAATACATCGAACTTTTCAACCCGTTCGGCTTTATCCAGATGGAATACGATCTCTTTGTCTTTCAGCGCTTTCTTGCCTTCATCGTCCACAACAATGATGTATTCAAGGTTAGGCAGCCGGTCGAGGATCTTCTGAATTTTCGAGGCATGCTTACGCTGCGTGATAATCGCCCGCGTGCCGGCATTTTCCAGCCTTACGAACAGGGACTCATCCCCGAAAGCCGAGAAAAGCGGCTGAGCGATAGCTCCGATCTTAAGAATTCCCAGTAGCCCGATATAGAGCTCCGGAACCTTGTCCATGAAGAGGCAAACACGGTCCCCGTCGTGAATTCCGAGGCCTCTCAGGTACGCTCCGATGGTATTGCTCAGTACCCTGATATCATTATAGGTGTACTTTTTAACCTCATGATCACCTTTTCCTTCCCAGATAAGGGCTGTTTTGTCCGATTTTCCGAGCTGGCAGATGCGGTCGGAACAGTACCAGCCGATATTTATCACATCGCCGTTGTGATACCCCAGTTCCTTTTCCGCGATCGACCAATTGAAGTTTTCCAGATGATTTTCGTAGGATCCGATATTCGCCATGTACGTCAGATTTAGTGGTTAGTCTGACTTAAAAGTATCGATTTGGCCGATTGGAAAATCAAAAAAAAAGTTGCTCTTGGACAATGATCCAGAGCAACTTATAGGTCAAAAAAAAGTAGCGTTAACTGATAATAGCGAGGTCTTTACCCACCTTTTCAAATGCGGCAACCACTTTCCGCAATTGGTCGGGGGTATGGGCGGCGCTGAGCTGAACGCGGATGCGGGCTTCTCCTTTCGGCACCACCGGAAAGTAAAATCCGATGACATAGATGCCCTCTTCGAGCAGGCGGGATGCCACATCCTGTGAGAGTTTGGCATCGCCAAGCATGACGGCGCAGATCCCTGACTGGGTAGGCTTGATCTTGTATCCGATTTTGGTCATCTGTTCCACGAAATAGCTGCGGTTCACGTGGAGCCTGTCGAGCAGTTCGGTCGATCCCGTCATGATTTTGAATGCCTCTATTCCGGCGGCAGCCACGGCCGGAGGGATCGAGTTGCTGAACAGGTAGGGTCTTGACCGCTGGCGCAGCATCCCGATGATCTCTTTTTTCCCGGTTGTGAATCCGCCGATGGCGCCGCCGAAGGCCTTGCCCAGTGTGCCGGTGATGATTTCCACCTGGCCGCGGAGGTTGAAATGTTCGGTGGTTCCCCTGCCGGTCTTTCCGATAACGCCGGCCGAATGCGATTCGTCGACCATAATCATGGCATCGTATTTATCGGCCAGCTCCTTGATCTTGTCGAGCGGGGCCACATTTCCGTCCATCGAGAAGACACCATCGGTGACGATGAGCCGGAAGCGGCAGGGCTGAGCCTGCTGCAGCTGGTCCTCGAGGTCCTCCATATCGGCATTTGAATAGCGGAACCGCTGGGCCTTGCATAGCCGCACGCCGTCGATGATCGAGGCATGGTTGAGGGTATCGGAGATGATGGCATCCTCATCGGTAAGAAGGGGTTCAAAAACACCCCCGTTGGCATCGAATGCGGCGGCGTAGAGGATAGTGTCCTCCATACCGAAGAAATCCGATATTGCCTTTTCCAGTTCCTTGTGCAGATCGGTGGTTCCGCAGATGAAGCGAACCGATGACATGCCGTAACCGTGTGAATCAAGGGCCTTTTTGGCAGCCTCAATAAGTTGCGGGCTATTGGAAAATCCGAGGTAATTGTTGGCGCAAAAATTCAAAACATCCTTGCCGGCATCCGTGCGGATCTCCGGTCCCTGGGCGGTAACCAGGATCCTCTCCTTCTTGAACAGGCCTGCCGCTTCGATGTCGGCCAGCTGGTGCTGCAGGTGTCCCTGATATCTTTCGTACATGCTGTTTCCTTTCTATCTGAAATACGCCGCCAAAAGTACCACATTTGCAGTGAATATAAAGGATTCAGACCCATGTTAATAGGTGATTTTTATCATTAATAATGGCCCGATTAATTAAGATGTTTGCCCCGATTCTGTACATTTAGGCCACAATTTTTGATTTTGTAATTACCTGATTAGTACCCTATAATTATGAAGAATATCCTCTTAACCGGATGCGGCGGCCAGATCGGCTCGGAACTTACGCTCGAATTGCGCAAACGGTATGGCGGCAGCAACGTGATCGGGAGCGACAAGCGGATCATCACCACAGGGCCGCTGGCGGAGACCGGACCGATGAAGACGATGGACGTTACCAATGCCGCTGAAATCGATGCGCTGGTTAAGAAGTACCATATCGATACGATTTATCACCTGGCGGCGGTGCTTTCGGCCGTTGGTGAGAAGAACCCCGGGCTTGCGTGGAATATCGGGGTAAACGGGCTTTATAATGTGCTTGAGGTTGCCCGTGAAAACAGTTGTGCTGTGTTTTTTCCAAGCTCCATCGGGGCATTCGGACCGACCACCCCGCTCGATTTCACTCCGCAGGACACCATCCAGCGGCCGGTTTCGATGTACGGTGTAACCAAGGTGACCGGCGAGCTGCTGTGCGATTATTATCATACCCGGTATGGCGTTGACACCCGCGGCGTTCGGTTTCCGGGGATCATATCCAACGACACACTGCCCGGCGGCGGCACCACCGACTATGCTGTAGAGATCTATTATGCAGCAGTCAAAACGAAGAAATTCACCTGTCCGCTTCCGGCCGGCACCTTCCTCGACATGATGTACATGCCCGATGCGATCGATGCCGCCATCAACCTGATGGAAGCCGACCCGAAGAAACTGAAGCACCGTAACTCATTCAATGTCACGGCCATGAGTTTTGATCCCGAGATCATCGCCGCCGAGATCAAGAAGCATATACCTGATTTCCAGATGTCGTACAATCCCGATCCGGTAAAAGTCTGCATTGCCAACTCCTGGCCGAACCAGATGGACGACAGCTGCGCCCGCGCCGAATGGGGCTGGAATCCGAAGTACGACCTGACGAGCATGACCGTGGATATGCTGAAAGTCATACGCGAAAAACACGCCAAAGGGCTGATTTAGTTACCAGTTGCCAGTTGCCGGTTGCCGGTTGGAAGAATGTTGCCGGTTGCCGGTTACCAGTTACCGGTTATTTCGCCAGAACTGTCATCCTGACGAAAGTCAGGATCCCATGCCTGTTCCTGCCTTCTTGAGCCCTGCAGGGGCGACATTTGAGTACCCGCCGGCGCAGCCAGCGGCCAGGCAACCTCTTCAGATCTTCTCGAATCTGAAGAACACCAGAACCGGGTTAGCATTTTCATCTCCTTTTTCAGCTGCGTTAAAACCCGGGATCTTTTTTCTCAGATTGGCTTTTTCTGATTCCGACAGGTTGCTTATGGCTGTGAACCAATCCAATCCGTTGATAATGGAAATAAACCAGGATTCCGATGCCTGATAAGGTACCTTCACGGGCATGCCCAGGTAGTTGCCTATGTTTTCGGTGGAGTCGGCAGGCAGAAAGGTTTGATTTCCGGTTTTCCAGTCAAGAAGCCATAGACCACGGGCTTTAAATCCCATGGAAATGGCTGCTGCCAGATGATCCCCGGTGTTTGAAACCGACCGGAAGCCCTGGACTTTATCGGGTTCTTCCCTGGATACGAAGAATTCGCCCGATTCGAAATATTTAGCTGTATCTATGTTTGAACTGCCAAAATCGAGCGTTATCAGGGTGTCAATATGGTCAGGAAAGATTTGGTAGATATTGTAATCCATGATTTTGTGGTACAAACTGGAGCCTTCCTGATCGGCTTCCGCAAAGCCACAGCAACCATCCAGCGATAATGATTTTGGGAAAGGAAAGAATTTAGTTTGAACGGTACCACTCCAGTCGGAAATCATAAGTTCGTTGTTGTCGTTGTTTCCCCCCATCCTGCCGCGATGAAGGGCAATCAGATCCGGGGTCAGGAGCCGAATCGCGTGGCTTCTTTGTTTTACTTTAACTTCTCTCAGGAATTCACCATTAAGATTGAAGATCAGGAATTTGCGCATGTTTACGTCATTGACCAGGAATTCAGATTTTGTCTCGTTGACCAATATCGAATTAGGGCCAGCGGAGTAAAACTCCCCGGGTCCTTTCCCCTTATTTCCAATCCTCCGGATGAATTTTCCTTCCCTGCTGAAGCAAAGGATTTTGTCCTCCTCGCCCATGTACATGTTATCTTTTGAAAAACGGAACGTATGCATATAACTGATGAGAGCATCGGGATGAGTCTCCAACGGAACCACCCGAACATCCTTGATCATATCATCAAGAACAACCGTTTTGGTGGGCCAGGTTTTCGGATCGAGGCGGTAAAAATTTTGTTCCGATTTGGGTTTGGAGCAGCTGATCAGGCTCAGGAGCAAGACCAAAGTTAAAGAAGGCAGGAAGGTGGGTTTCATGAGTGGGTTGAAATGATGTATAAAGTTATAAATAGTTGCTGGTTGCTGGTTACTGGTTGCTGGTTATTCGCCAGAACTGTCATCCTGATGAAGGTCAGGATCTCATGCCTCGGAGCATTGATCAGGAGATTCCGGTATACACCGGAATGACATCAGGGCCTAACCGGCAACCGGTAACCGGTAACTGGTAACTTTCTTCCAACCGGCAACCGGCAACTTTTTCCTACCTTAGTTGCACTAAACTAACTCAAACGCTATGTCCACCCACAAACCTTCCGACCGCCTGCTGTCGCTCGATGCGCTGCGCGGTTTCGATATGCTATGGATCATTGGCGGCGGCGAGCTGGCCGTGGCCCTGGCTAAGTTAACCGACTGGAGCTGGCTGAACTGGTTTGCGGAACAACAGCATCATGCCCGGTGGGAGGGTTTTCATTTTGAGGACCTGATTTTTCCGCTGTTCATGTTTATTTCGGGCGTGGCAATTTCCTATGCAATCCTGGGGAAAGTGGCCAAGGGGAACAGCCGGTCGAGGACAGCCTGGAAAGTGGTGCGCCGCGGACTGACGCTGGTACTCCTGGGATTTGTGTATAACGGATTCTTCGACCTCAGCTTTGCGGACGGCGGTGAGAAATTCCGCTTCGCCAGCGTGCTCGGTCAGATCGGTCTGGGCTACCTTTTTGCCTCCCTCATTGTTTTGTATACCCGCCACTATTCCTTCCGATTGATATGGTTAGGCGGGATCCTCCTGGGATATGCCATCATCCAGAACTTTATACCGGTACCGGGCATCGGGGCCGGTGTTCTCACGCCTGATGGGTGCATCAACGGGTACATCGACCGGATGCTGCTGCCGGGCAGGCTCCATGGTACTGTTTTCGATCCCGAAGGACTCCTGTGCATTGTTTCAGCCACGGGAATTACCCTGATGGGTGCGCTGGCGGGTGAAGTACTGCGGAGCAAGGCCTGGAACGAATACCGGAAATTATTGATTCTGAGCGGGACAGGGGTTCTTTTCATCATTATTGCCTTGCTGCTGAAACCGGTTTACCCGGTGATCAAGGCTGCCTGGACCACCACCTTCAACCTTCTCGCCGGCGGGATTAGCCTGATTCTCCTCAGCCTGTTCTATCTCATCATCGATATCTGGAAATACCACCGCTGGTCATTCTTTTTCAAGGTCATCGGGATGAACTCCATCACGATCTATCTGGGATCCCGGTTCATAGATTTCGGTCATATCAGCAAATTCTTCCTTGGAGGCCTCTCCAGGATTACCGGCGAGAGCTGGGGAGATGTAATATTCTGGGTGGGATTTTTGGCGGCGGAGTGGGTGGTGCTTTTGTTCCTTTACAGGAGGAAGATTTTCCTGAGAGTGTAACGGGAACAAAAGCAAGGCAAAAGGCAGAAGGCAGAGGGCAGAAATTAGTCTTAAGGACTTAAGAATTAAGGGGTAGGGTTTCTTTGTGGGTCTGTTTTTTTGCATATGGTACTCAGAATTCTGATTAATTCTTCGGATTCCCTAAGAGATTCCGGGAGTTTTATGATTTCAGGATTGGTCTCTCTTAGCAAGTGCAGCCAATACTGAGTTTCCTTGAGTTCCTTCAGGGCTATTCTTATTTTGTTATGAAAATCTTTGTAGGAACTGGCTGACTGAGCTTCGGAATAATTGGCTCCAGTTGACGTTGCCGAACGAACGAGCTGGCTGGCAATATCCCGCATTAACGGATCATTTTTTATCCCCTGAACCTGCCTCAGAATCAAAACTGAAAAAGCAACAAACCTTTGTTGTAATGTATTCATATCATTAATGATTAATGGTTTTAAGTATAGATGCACGAATCCACCCCAAATGGACATTTTTTACCTTTTTCTTAAGTAATAAGACTAATTTCTGCCTTCTGCCCTCTGCCTTCTGCCTTAATCCGTACTTTTGCCGAACTAAAAAACTATGCCATGTCAGTCCGCGTTCGCTTCGCCCCATCCCCCACCGGCCCGCTGCACATGGGCGGTGTTCGTACCGCCTTGTTCAACTACCTGTTTGCCCGCAAGCATGACGGGGTTATGATCCTCCGGATCGAGGATACAGACCAGGGCCGTTTGGTTCCGGGTGCCGAGGAGTATATAATGGAATCCCTGGAATGGTGCGGAATCCGGATCGACGAGGGGATCAGGGAGTGCGGAGATTATGGCCCTTACCGGCAATCCGACCGGAAGCATATGTACAGGCAATATGCGGATGAACTGCTGGAGAAGGGGTGGGCGTATTATGCGTTTGATAGCTCTGAAGAGCTTGAAGGCAGAAGGCAGAAGGCAGAGGGCAAAAATCAGGAAGAGGGAATAAGTAATAAGGAGCAGGGGGCGTTTGCGTATGATTCGGCATCGAGGATGAGCCTGAGGAATTCGCTTTCGTTGAGTAAGGAGGAAGTGGAAGGTTTGCTGGAGTCGGGGGCACCGTATGTGATTCGGTTCCGGATGCCCGAAAATCATGAGATTGTGATGCACGACCTGATCCGCGGCGAGGTTCGGGTGAATACGAACACATTGGACGACAAGGTTTTGTTTAAGTCGGACGGAATGCCAACCTATCACCTGGCCAACGTGGTGGATGATCACCTGATGGAGATCACCCACGTGATCCGGGGCGAGGAGTGGCTGCCTTCGATGCCGTTGCACGTGATGCTGTACCGGGCTTTCGGCTGGACCGTTACCATGCCGGAATTTGCGCACCTGCCGCTGATCCTGAAACCCAGCGGCAACGGCAAACTGAGCAAGCGCGACGGCGACAAGCTTGGCTTTCCCGTGTTCCCGATCAACTGGAACAATCCGGAGACCGGCGAGGTATACAGCGGTTATCGCGAAGCCGGATATTTCAACGATGCTTTCGTGAACATCCTGGCGCTGCTGGGCTGGAACGACGGTACCGATAAGGAAATTTACACCATGGAGGAACTGGTCGATGCCTTTACGCTGGAGCGCGTCGGCAAATCAGGATCGAGATTTGATCCTGATAAGGCGAAGTGGTTCAATCATCAGTATATGCTGATGAAGAGCGATGAGGAGATTGCGGAGGAGTTCATAAAAGGGCACAAGGGCATAGGAGCACAAGGGCACAAGGGCATAGGGGCACAAGGGCATGAGGAAGAGGGGCATGGGGGCATGGGGGCATACGGGCATGAGGAGATCGTGAAAATTGTATCCTTAGTGAAAGAGAGGGTCCATTTTGTAAATGAAATTTGGAGCCAGGCGTGGTTTTTCTTTGAGGCTCCAGCTACTTATGATGAAGGAACCCTCAAAAAGCGCTGGTCTCCCGAAATGCCGGAAACCCTTTTACTTATTTCTTCCTTACTTAAAACTAATTTTTGCCCTCTGCCTTCTGCCCTCTGCCCTCAGGATTACGAAACCCTGATCAAGGGCCACATTGCTTCGCAGAATCTGAACCTCGGCCAGGTCATGAACATCCTCCGTCTTTGTCTCGTCGGTTCCCCGATGGGTCCGGGCGTGTTCGACATTATGGCGCTGCTGGGGCCGGAGGAAGTGGTTGCAAGGATTGAGAGGGCGGTGGCGACGATCGTCCCGTAGAGACGCATAAATGCGTCTTTGCCAGTAGGGCCGGCACTAAGGCCGGCCCGTACAGAGCCAGAGCGAAACCTGGATGTGATTTTCCGCGTCCCGCGTCACGCGTCACGATTTATTTCACCGCCCAGCACGTCAATTTTTCCTTGTCCTTCACGTAAATCTTGTCGCCCACCACCAGCGGATGTGCGTACACTTCGGTATCCGATACTTTGTAGCGGGCCAGCATTTTGTATGATGAAGGATCCGGACTAAAGAAGGTGAGCTGGGCATTTCCGGCCAGGTTGAGCATTGCATCTCCGAGGTCGAGGGTGGAAGCGAACCGGTTGAGTTTGACCGTATCGGCCCAGGCAGTGGCACCGGTTTCGGCATTTACACAGTACAGGTATCCGAAGCGGGCTTCACTGGCGTACAAGTGACCATTTTTCAGGACCGGCGTGTTGAATGATACACTGATATCCTTATTGACCCACAACTCCTCAACCGGAGGTCCCCCATTCAGGTTAACCCTGAATTTGTGCATTCCGGTACCTGCCCCGGCTACATAGATATCTCCCCCATCAACGATCGGGGTGGTTGAATTGTAATACCGCTGCTGCCCGGGTGTGGGTATATCTCCGATGATATTGCCATCCAGCTGTATTCCCACCAAGGCATTCTCGGCCTGATGAACCATAACCGGCCCGCCCAGATCGACCCATACCGGTGATGAATAGGTAGTGGGGTACCCGGTGACTTTCCAGATCTCCTTGCCGGTATTCGTGTCAAAGGCTACTACACATCCCTGCTCCTTGCCCCCCAGGGGGTAAATACATAATTGCCCCATCATCAGCGGGGATGAGCTGGTGAAAAACTGGGGCACTTCCTGGGTGTAATCTTCATTTTTCCAGATGAGTTTGCCCTTTTTAATCTCATGGCATGCCACTATTCCGCCTGCGCCCAGTGTATATACTTTGTTGTCAAACACATAAGGGGTACTGCGGGGCCCGGGATGAGTTGAGGCTCCTCCGGTTACTTTCGGAGCCTTATTGACCGGGGTTTTCCAGATCAGCTTCCCTTTTTTTGCGTCGAGACAGAGAACGGTTTCCACTGAATCCTGGCTGGTAATCAGGTAAATTTTACCTTCGACCATAACCGGCGAGGCATCACCCAACCCGACAGGCTGTTCCCACACTTTCGTCAGTTCGGCGGGCCACACAGCTGGTGCCTTGAACCCCAACACTTTACCATCGCGATTAGCCCCCCTCCATCCGGGAAAATCGGTGGATTGGGAAAATCCGGAAAGTGAAAAGAAGACGAAGGAGATTAAAAGAATGGGTGAGAAGGGGAAGCGTTTCATGGTTGAAGAGAGATTAGGGTTTAAATCGAAATGGAAATAAAGATAATTGTTTTCTGACAGAGCCGATTACCTGATTTTATCCAGCGGAATGCTCATCAGGATATAATTTCCTTCTGCGTTAACCTCGATGCCTTTGCTGGCCAGACCGGTTTTCCAGATCTCTGAATCGAAAACATAGGGCTGACTCACCGCGGTGTGGAGCACATTGTCATCCGTGAGGGCGAAGGCCGGCAGAAAAAGCGGTCCGGGCTCGGGATTCTCAGGCAGCCGGTACAGTTTGCCTGATTTCTTATGGTACACAAGAGAATAAAAATCGGAATTTCCGGCTGGGGAAAAATCCTGTTTGGTGATCAACAGGTAGAGCCAATCGCGGTTTTCCATGGCCTTGTAAACCAGCCATAAGACACTCCCGCCGAATAATTTCATCTGGTCCGCCTGGGTCATCTGATCATAGGCAGGCATATTTACCTCGGTTTCAACCCGATATTTAACACGGATCGTGTTTTTTTCCAGACTGAATATCCGGTTGTCCAACGCCTGGTAAAACAGGACCGATCCCGATTCTCCTGGTCCGAATGCAGGCACCTCCGGAGTCATCAGGTTTTGATTGCGGACCAGCAGGGAATCAACTGATTTAAGGGTTTTTCCGTCAATTACATGAATCAGGTGCTTGTTGAGTCCGCAAAAGATGAAATAGTTGCCTGACTTTGGTTCGAGGGCGAAGGAATTGGCGGATCCCGGCAGAATTTTAAGGGTTTCGGTAAACCGGCCTTCCCGGTCATATCTGAAAATCTCTGTCTTATCGATACCCGAAAGGATTTCAAGACGACCCTCATGGATCAGGGCATCCTTGATTCTTCCATACTCGCCGGGCCCCTTTCCCGCTGTGCCAAAACTCCGGATATATTTCCCTTTCAAATCAAACTCAAATGCTTTTTTACTCTGAATCTGATCTACCAGATAATACCCTGTTGAGGTCTTGAATATCGGGGCATATTCGGGTAAACTGGCCTCCGGGGTGTACTCCAGGACCAGGTATTCTGATGCGGCAAGCACATCTTCGAGTGGCAGGTTTGTAATGCCGGTGCTGGTGATTTGTATAATCCTTGGGCCGGGCTCCTGTTTGGGGTTGCAGGAAATCAGGGTGAAAAGGGTAAGAATTAAAGGAATTCGCAGGTGGGTGTGCATGGAGAAAAGGTTAAAGATTGGTGGAGTTTTCCGACAGGAATCCATCGAAATTTTCGCGGGTAATGACAGCAACCTCGCTTTCAGGATAGGAACGGGTAAATGTCTTGGAAAACCTTGCCTTGGCTTTGGGATTCCATTTCATCTCAAATGCAAATAGCTTCCCGTCACGTTCTTCGATATAATCAATCTCCTGTTGTTCATGTGTTCGCCAGAAGTAGGTGTTGCACCAGGTTCCGGATTCCTGATTCCACTTCTTCCGCTCTGCAATCAGGAAGTTTTCCCAGAGGGCACCGATGTCCTGACGAAGTTCTGCAACCTGGAAACTGGAGATCAGGGCGTTACGGATGCCGTTATCGTAAAAATAAATCTTCCTGCTGGATTTCAATTCATTACGGAGGTTTCTGCTAAAGCTTGCCAATCGAAAAATTATATGAGTCTGTTCGAGTAAAAGAATGTACTTCTCAACGGTTTTCGGATCGAGACCGGTGACCTGACCTAATTCGGGGTAGGTCACCTCGTTACCGATCTGAAAGGCCAGTGCCTGGAGCAGCTTTAATAGTCTGTCGGGTTTCTGTATTCGTTCCCATTGGAGAATATCTTTGTATAAATAGCTATCAGTAAGCGATTTAAGAATCTCTTTTTCATCTCCCGGATGGGTTACTATTTCAGGATAGTATCCATAAACCAACCGGTGCAGCAACAACGACCGTTCTTTCAACAAACCATTGTGATTTTTCATTTCAGAGAAAGAAACCGGAAACAACTGATACTCCCATTTCCGGCCCGTCAGCGGCTCATTGATCTCATTCGCCAGTTCGAAGGCTGAGGATCCTGTGGCAATCAACTGGATATCCTTCAGGTGGTCGGTAACGAGCTTGAGACGAATTCCAATGTCACGGATATATTGAGCCTCATCAACAACAAGGATTTTGACATTGGCAAATTCAGCCCGGAACCGCTCCACCGATCCATTTTCAAAGAAGGACTGAGTCTGAAGATCGTCTCCGTTTAACCATTTTACATCATTTTCTCCCTTGACCAGGTTCTTTAAAAGAGTGGTCTTGCCCGTCTGGCGTGCTCCCATCAGGATTATGGCTTTTCCCTGAAACAGCCTTGAGCGGATCATCGGCTCCAGATATCTTGTGATCATTTGTCCAGATTAAAGGATTGTAATCCCAAAATTAGGTAAAAATCAGGGAATGTATTCCTTGATTTAGGATTTTTATTGCTTCAGCGTCACGATCGTCAGTATCTGATTATCCTCTTCGGTGATGGAGTTGATCAGCTCGATCAGTTTCTGTTTTTTATCCGGATATTTTACCGGGATATTGCGGGCCAGGGTGATTTCAACTGTCAGCTTGATTTTATGCGGGTAATCGAAAGAGTAGCTTTTGCCGTTGATGTAGGAGCCGAGCCAGAACGGGGCGCCGCCATCGAGGTCGTTGACAAGGCCGTAGCCGTATAGTTCCTTGTCATATGGGAAATACAGGACCTCCCCGGATTTTTTGTCGTACATGAAGGGATGCATGATCCGGTCGAGGGAGGCCACACAAAAGAAATAGTCGGGGGTTTCGGCGAAACCACCCGGTCTAAATCCTGTAAATTCGTCGTTTGGATTCGAGGGATTCTGCGGGGTTCGCTGACTGATAACCCACCGGTTAACCACCTCAAGGTTTTTGGTAATTCCATACAAGGTGTCGCAGTATTTGTTTTTGTAAAGCAGGGTGTCGCGGTACAGGCGAACCCTTGTCAGGTAGCGGGCATCCTGACTGTTTGCCTTGAAATTTTCCCATTTAAAGAACTTCCGCACCAGGTTACCCTTTTTGTCTAAGAGTGAAAAATGGAAATCTTCATTGTTAATGCTACTCGGATACGGGAACGTGAGGAGGAACTTGTCGCCCAGGTCAATCACCTGATCCGGGCTCGGGTCCATGGGAATCGAGCCCGTCCAGGTCCCATCCAGGGTAAACATATCGAGCTTTTTAAAGCTCAGAATATAGATTTTTGAACCGGAAGGATCGAAGGAGATCTGGGGATGGCGGGTGTATTCGCCCGGTCCTTTTCCGGGGCGGGAAATAGACCGAAGAAATTTTCCGTCTGCTGAGAAAAGAAGAATTTTTCCCGACATCTGGTCCAATATCAGGAAATGATTTTCGTTGACGACGGCCGATTCAACCTGCTGGATGAAGCATTCCGGCGTCCCTTCCAGCTTCACGTAGCGGATATCGGTGGCAATGTCGCTGAGCTTGATGTCCTTTTGTTTTTTGATTTCGCCGGTGAGGTCGATGGTCTGGAGGACGGTGGGGGTATCGGGACTGCAGGCATAGAAAAGCAACAAAGTTGCAGACAGACAGATGGTTGCGATAGGTTTCATGGGGTATGGGGTATGGGGTTTGGGGTATGAGGTATGGGGTATGGGGTATGGGGTTTGCTCCGTTTGGGATTTTGTAATTTGGGGTTTATTTGTTTTTTGGGTATTGGGGTTTGTGGTTTTCTGGTTATGTCATCCGGTCCCTGCTTTCGCGGGGAAGACAATTATTGTATCTTTTGGTCCACTTAAAGTTACGTAAAAACTAAAAATGTCCGATATGAAAAAGCTCTCTGTCAATGTGATATTGATGCTGTTTGTGACTGCCGGCAGCCTCTTTGCCCAGGATTCGGTGCTCCTGATGAAGCTGAGGCAGTTCAAGGGGATTGAGGTAGTGGGGGCAACGCGCAAGGGTCCGCAGTTCAGCGAGGCATACGAGATCCGATTCACCCAGCCGGTGGATCACAATAATCCCGGCGGGCCGAAGTTTACGCAGCGGATGTTTATCGGCCATGCGGGATTCGACAAGCCCATGGTACTGAGTACAGCGGGCTATGCAGCAGGCGCACTGGGTAATGCCGAGCCGGCCCAGCTGGTGAAGGGAAACCTGATCCGGGTTGAGCACCGCTATTTTGGAAAATCGGTTCCGGAGCCGCTGGACTGGAAATACCTCACCGTATGGCAGGCAGCTACGGACCTTCATTCTATCGTGCAGTTATTCAGGCAATTATATCCGGGAAAATGGATCAGCACCGGTCACAGCAAGGACGGTCAGACCGCCATGATGTTCAAGGCTTTTTATCCCGATGATATCGATGTGGCGATTCCTTACGTGGCACCGCTGAACATAGCAAAGGTGGATCCGAGGATTGATGTCTTCCTGGCCACTGTTGGGACTGCGGAAGAGCGGCAGAAAGTACATGATTTCCAGATCGCGCTGTTTGAAAAGAAGAAGGAGATTATGCCGCTGGTGGAGGAGTACTGCAAGAAGAAAAACTGGACCTTTCCCATGGGCATCGAGCGGGCCTATGATCTGAACGTGCTGGAGTTCCCGTTTGCCATGTGGCAGTATGGCTCTTTTAAGCCGATGAATCTGCCTGGACAGGAAGCCACGGCTCAGAAACTGTATGATGTGATGATGCCCGTTACGGACCTAAACTGGTTCAGCGACAGCGGCATTAAAGCTTTTCTGCCTCACTATTATCAGGCCATGACTGAGATGGGCTATTACGGATACGACGTGAAGCCGTTCAGCAAGTATTTACCAGATACACAGCCTATTACCTATGACTTCACCCTCACTCCTTACGGTATCGACACTACGTTCAACCCGAAAACCCTGCCGTTTCTGCATGATTTTGTCCAGAACAAGGGCGACCACATGCTTTATATCTACGGTGAATTTGACACCTGGACTGCCACCGGCGTAACCCAAATCACAGGCAAGGCAGATGCGATCGTCGGGATCCTGAAGGGCGGCTACCATGGAAGCTCCATCCGGGCGTTTCCGGAGGAGGAGAGAAATAAGATTTATGCGAAGTTGAGTGAGTGGCTGGGATTTACGGTTCCGGTGGAATGATCCACCTCACCCCCCGGCCCCCTCTCCCGCGACCAACGGGAGCGCGGGAGAAGGGGCCGGGGGATGAGGTGAATTAATCCGGCAATATCTGCTGCACATACCCCATCATCTCCTCCATCTGGTAAATGGTTTTAATGACAATGTTACCGCGGATGTAGATTACCATACGCTCGGTGATCAGAATAAATTCATTGTCACGGACACTGGTATTGTTATTGATACTGTTTTCTTTTTTCAGCAGCAGGGCGATGGAATGGTTGTTGCGTGATTTCAGGAGCTGGGTGTAGCCGGTGACATCGAGCTGGCGGGTGATTTCGGTATAAAACATAGGGTCAATAGAACGCTCCATATCAGGATCAAATTTCATATCGGCCATTTCCTCCTCGGTACGCTGGCGCTCTAGCATTTTCACGGATTTCATTTTTTTAAACAGGGACATTGACATGGAATCCACGTACTCCAGTTCGCAGAAGGCCTTGAACATTTCTTCATCGATCTCGAAGGAGCTGTATGCCGGGTCCTCGGAATATCGGTTGATCAGTTCGGGAAGAGCAACCTTGTTCAATGGATATCCGGTTACCTCGACAACCTTCTGCGCGATCAGGCTTAGAGGTAAAAGAAATGCCAGGATGAAAACGAGTTTTTTCATGGATTTAATTTTTAGTTGTATTGGATTCATTTTTATCATGATTCGGGGAGGGTCCTTTTTTACCGGGGCTGATTGCGCCGGTCATTGCTGAAAGCTCCTCAATCCGGCTGAACTCCCGGCGCACCGTTTTGCTGCAGGCGGTAAGGGCGTGGATGGTTTTTTCGAGCGACTCCCGGATTTCAGCCTCGGTATATTTCTGTTTTGTTCGGAAGGGGCTCTGTTCCGATGTTAGCGCCCAGGTTCCGGCAATTAGCAGCAGGATGGCTGCTGCCGCGGGGTATACCCATCGTAACCGGCGGACCGGCAGTTTGAGCGTTAGCTCGTTCGCTATTTCTGAATAGGCCCGGTCGGCCTCTGCCTTTTCCAGCTTAACATACTCGTCATAAATATGTTTGAATTCAGGGTCAAACTGTTCCATAGCCGATCTCCTCTTTCATTTTTTCCGATATGGTTGCCCGGCTCCGGGCGACGGTAACGCGCACGGCGTTGACGGTCATTTCCATCATCCGTGCAATCTCTTCATATTCAAAGCCCTGAAAATCCCTCAGCTCCATGATGACTTTTTGCTTGTAAGGCAGTTCATCCATGGCCAGCCGGATCTGACGGATCAGGTCGGAGTTCTCGCAATCGAGATCGATCCGGGTGTTGTCGGCGATCTCAACCAAATCGGTATTGCCGGCATTATGCATCCGGCTGCGCCGTCTCAGACGGTCAATGCAATCGTGGTAAAGCGCCGTGAAGCAATAGGTCTTGATGTTTCCGTTTGTTTCCAATTTTTTCCGGTTATTCCAAAGTTTCATTAACAGTTCCTGCATGGCATCCTTTGCATCCTCCCGGTTTCTGAGCATACGGAATGCAAACCCGAAAAGTGCGGGTTTCAGCGGCTCAATCAAATCCAGGAAGGCCTTTTGATGCATGCGGTGACTGTTCAATCAATAATACGATGGAAATGCAAATTCATTACAAAGCTAAGGCAAAAGGCAGAGGGCAGAAGGCAAAAATCAGGAAGAAGAAAGAGGGAAGAAGAAAGAAGGGGGCATGGGACTAGAGGATGGGCCATTATCTAGCGCCCCTACCAATTGCCACTAGCTTCAGCTAGTGGATCAGATTGGCTGACAATTAATTATGGGCTTTAGCCAAATTTTTTTTAAAATTTCTCCATTTCCCAATCCATCATGCATCTATATATAAAAACCCCATGTATGCCACATATAAAAATCATGATCCACCTTGTCTGGTCGACAAAAAACAGATATCCATATCTTAAAAGGGAACACCGCCACATGATCCTTGAGCATATCCGAGCCAATGCCAGGGGAAAAGCAATTTTTATTGATCATATAAATTGCCATGTTGATCATGTACACTGCCTGTTATCTTTAGGAATCGACCAAAATCTGTCCAAGGTTGTTCAGCTGATCAAAGGGGAATCCTCGCACTGGATTAACAAGCAAAACCTGTTTCAGCAGGGTTTTGCCTGGCAGGATGAATATTTTGCAGTTTCAGTGAGTGAATCGGTTCTGGACAGGGTGAGGAGTTATATAAATTGTCAGGATGACCATCATCGGAAGAAGACCTTTCAGCAGGAATATGATGAGTTCTTGAAACAGCATGGATTTAAATATTTGGGCTAAAGCCCATAATGATTTGTGGGCCAATTGGGTCCACTAGCTGAAGCTAGTGGCAATTGGTAGGGGCTTTCTCTGATCCACTAGCTGAAGCTAGTGGCAATTAGTAGGGGGCTACATGAAGGCCCATCCTCTCGGCCATGCCCCCTTCTTTCTTTTTCCCTCTTTCTTCTTCCTGATTTCTGCCTTCTGCCCTCTGCCTTCTGCCTTAGTTTTTCACAAATTTATTTGTGAAAACCTCTCCCCCCGCCATCCTGGAACGGACAAAATAAAGGCCGGAAGGCAGGTTGCCCAGTGGAATGTGTAAGGTGGATTGTTGATGGCCGGAGATTTTTCGAACTCTCGTGCCCCGGATGTCTATGATCTCGATCTCATCCATGATTTCCGATGATAAGATGTTCAACTGGTCTCTTACGGGATTCGGCCAGATACTGATTGTGGTTTCCGGTGTAGGGATTTCGTCTATTCCTGTGAGCGGGCTGGTGAGAAATTTAATGCTCTCGATCCAGAGGCTGTCTGACTTGTTGGGCTGGCCAAAGAGGCCGGCGTTCACGTAGGCGATGAGGCGGATGATGCGGGTGGAATCCACTTTTCCGACGGATGGGGAGGAGGAGGTCCAGCGGCCAGTAAAGTTGTTCTGATAGGGGTGGTAAAGGCCGTCGCTGAGAATCGGCCAGGGGCGGAATACCGGTGTGGCATTGGTTTCCATGCCGTTGACATCGGCAAAATCGAACCGTAGCGTGACGGAATTGCTTTTATTGAAGGTTTTCAGGTTGATTACGCAGTACGGATGACTTTTCAGGTTGACCGGACGGGGCAGTGTCAGCTCAAAACGGGGCCAGCTGGTGGGTGTAACGGTGTTGTACACAATCTTTACGCTTTCGCCCGATTCGGTGAAGAGGAAGGTGCTTCCGTCGGAGCAATTGGGGATCAGGTCGGCGGTATTTCCGTCCACCAGGTTGCCGAACCAAAAGGTGTTTTCGGCCGGTACAACCGCTGTTTTTATGAAATTGGCCGTGGTCACCATGGTGGGTCCGTTGATTACCTTTAGCGAGACCTCGCCATCGGTATGCCCCCATCTTACGGTTATTTCCGATGTTCCGGCTCCGGCGGTAATTTCTGCATCAGCGGGCACCTGCCATTCATAGATTCCGCCGGGAAACACAGTGGCGGCATAGGAGGCCGACTGGCCGGGATCCAGGTAGGCCGGACCGGTGATTTTCAACTCTGCCGACTGATAAACCCTGACATAATCAATCTCCAGGCGCTTCGGAAAGACGGTTGGGTCAACTCCCTGCGCTCCGCCCCAGGATCCGCCGACGGCCAGATTCATTACCAGGTGGAACCGCTTGTCGAAGGGCCAGGTTTGCCAGGTCCCCTGGTTAATAAAGGTGTAATACTTCTGGTTGTCCACGTAAAAATCGATCGTGGTGGGTGACCATTCGATGGCATACACATGAAACGCGGTTTCCCAATCGTTTCCTGTAACCGAGCCGCCCTTCTGGGTTCCGAGCCTGTGATTATAGGCCTCGGTATGCGCGGTTCCAAAAATTTTGGTCGGGTCGTACCCCACATGTTCCATGATGTCGATTTCCCCGCTGGCCGGCCAGTTTCCGTAGGCCCAGTCGGTGGGAAGCATCCAGATGGCAGGCCAGGTGCCCCTGCCGCCCGGCACTTTCGCGCGCGCCTCCACACGGCCGTACAGCCAGTCGCCCTTGCCGGTAGTCACAAGGCGGGCCGATGTATATTCCCGTGAGCCGAAGTTTTCCTTCAGCGCCTCAATGATCAGGAACCCGTTTTCCACCCGTGCGTTCTCGGCCCGGTCGCGGGTGTAGTACTGCAGTTCGTTGTTCCCCCAGCCGTGACCGCCCTCTTCGCAGGTCCACTTTGAAGGATCGGGGAGCCCGGTATAGTTGAATTCGTCCGACCAGACCAGGGCCGAAAACTGTGCATGGGCAGTTGCGCCAGATATCAGGATAAAGAGAAAACATGCAAGCAGTTTTGGAACAGGGCCTGAGAATCGGTTCATCGGGATTATTTTTTCTGATATACTCTTACGTAGTCAACGATCATTTCCTGCGGAAAGCCATTGGAATCCACGCCTTTAACTGCTCCCCAGTTTCCTCCGACAGCTACATTCAGCAGCAGGTGAAATTTCTGGTTGAACGGCCAGACATTCGGGTCGCCTGACTCCCGGCGGAAGGAAAAATAGGGATTATCATCCACAAATACCCGTACCAGCTCAGAATCCCATTCCAGGGCATAAACATGGAAGGCCTCATGCAGATCGGTGAGATAGAGCCCTTTGGTCCTTTGGGTGCCGATGACATGGTTGTAGCTCTTGGTGTGCACCGAGGCAAAGACCGAGTCGGGCATGTAGCCGACGTGCTCCATGATGTCGATCTCGCCGGATTCCGGCCAGCCGCCGTATTTCCATTCGGTCGGCAGCATCCAGATAGCGGGCCAGATGCCCCGGGTGCCAGGGAGCTTGGCCCTGACCTCGACGCGGCCGTATAGCCAGTCGCCCTTGCCCTTGGTGATGAGGCGGGCCGAGCTGTATTTCTTGTTTTCGGTCTGCTCCCTGATGGCGCGGATGTGCAGCATTCCGTCTTCGACAAAGGCATTTTCAATCCGCCCTGCCGTGTAGTGCTGCCATTCATTGTTACCCCAGCCGGAGGCATTTCCATCGGTATCGTAGCTCCATTTTGCTGGGTCGGGCAGGCCCGGTGTTTCGAACTCATCACTCCAGACCAGAACGAAATCGCTGGTTTTGGGACCGGCGGATGCGGCGAGGAGAATCAGCACGGGAAACAGGAGAAGGTATCTCATCGGTGCGGGTTTTTGATGTATTATTTGAGTTCGAATCCGGCTTCCATGGTACTGCGGGAATCGGTTCCCACAAAGACCTTGAATTTGCCGGGTTCAGTGCCCCATTTCATTTCTATGTTATAGAAAGCCAGGTCTTCCGGTTTGATGGTAAAACTGACAGTCTGGGCTTCCCCGGCTTTCAGGACTACCTTTTTAAATCCTTTTAGCTCCTTTACGGGGCGGGTAACCGATCCAACCAGATCACGAATATACAACTGAACGGTCTCAGTTCCGGCAACATTTCCGGTATTCCTTACATCCACACTTACCTCCAGCGGCTCTCCGGCGGTAATCACCGGCTTGCCAAGGGTGAGGTTGCTGTAGGCGAACCCGGTATAGCTCAGTCCATAACCGAACGGATAGAGCGGGTCATTGGGGACATCCAGGTAGCGGCTGGTGAATTTCTGGTCCTGTGCGCCCGGGCGGCCGGAGTTTTTGTAGTTGTAAAAGATCGGGCACTGGCCGACAGCATAGGGAAAGGTGACCGGAAGCTTGCCGGAGGGATTGTATTCTCCGAAAAGCACGTCGCACAAAGCGGGGCCTGTCATGGTACCGGGGATCCAGGCTACCAGGATGGCCGGCACGGCTTTGCTGATTTCGGCGAGGGTAAGCGGGCGGCCGTTAAAGAGGACGAGCACCATCGGTTTGCCCAATCGGGCCAGTTCGAGAAGCAATTCTTCCTGGACTCCGGGAATTGAAATGTCGGCACGGCTCATGCTTTCGCCCGACATCATGCCGGCCTCACCGCAAGCGGCGATGATAACATCGGCCGAGTCGGAATAATCGGCAACATAAACTATTTTT
>CAZEKJ010000032.1:48589-67976 GCA_964512915.1 uncultured Porphyromonadaceae bacterium | reverse complement strand
AAGAACTAGAAAATATTCAATTAAAAATGTTCTAAAAAAGACGCAACGCTAGTGAGATGTGGACTTAAAGGATATTGTAATTCTCAACCATGAATGGATTACCAAAGGAGTATATAAAGTACTTGATGATAGGAAGGTAATTCAACAAAAAGGGCGATTTACGAATGAGGATATTTTAAGGATATGGTCTAGTGAAGAACACAAACATAAAATTCGTGAACTCCTTTCCCTAATGAAAAACACAAAATTTGATTTGTGTTTTGAATTAGAAAATGGAGAGTACCTTGTGCCGCGATTGCTTCCTGTAGATGAAGTTGAACACAATTGGGAAAAATCATCTGATAACTCGAAGTTTGAATTTCGTTATAAATTCATGCCGAAGGGCATCCTAGCGAGACTCATTGTAAAAATGAACGCCGATATATTTAATGAAAAATATTGGCGATATGGAGTTATTTTAACATATGATGAAACGTTCGCCATCATTAAAGAAAACTATTTCGAGAATAAAATAACTATTGAATTAAAGGGTCAAAATAAACGTGAATTTCTTTTCTTGATAAGAAAAACAATTAACGAAATTCATAAGGACTTTAATAAACTTGAGGTTCAAGAGATGATCCCATGCAATTGTGACCTTTGTGCAACTAGCGATACACCACATTTTTATGAGTTCAATCTTCTTAAAAGATATGAGATTAAAGAAATTCCGAAAATCAGGTGCGATATTAGTTTACAAGAAGTGCGAGTTTTCGAATTAACTAGTGATATCGCTAGGAAGATAATGTCTGAAGAAAGAATAATTGTGTGCGAAAATCAAAACGCTAATTTATTAAACAGCCTTGGAATTGAAAAGACAAATTTCTTTCCTGAAAAAAATAGTCAAGCTGTTTTCATTAAAGTAGTTACAAATCCTGACTTTTTCGGGCTAAGAGATAGAGATTTTTTATTGGACTCAGAAATTGAAAGGATTAGGCGAAAATATCCAAACTATTTTATCCTCGAATATTATTGTTTTGAAAATTACTTATACCATCCTGAAAATATTGAAGAACTGAAATTAGAAGGCTTTGACAAGGAAAAATATATACTTGAAGTCACACGACAAAAAAATGAACATAAGAATTCTATAATTTCAGTTTATAAATCTTCAAGAAACTCTTATCAAGAATTTAAAATCGATTCAGATAATCTACGTGATAAGACTAAAGAACACGAAATTATGGAATACCTTGAATCTAACGACTTGGAAATATTCTTTAAGTCCTACAGTATGAAAGACCAATTCAGGAGGGATACTCTAGATAAGTACCAATTAACACAAAAAGAACTTGCAGATACAGAATGGTTTAAAAGGAGAATGAATGGATTACTAAATTAAGACTACAAGCGAAAGGGTATCTACCATTCCTGTTTTTCGAGTTTTTATTAGCACTCCCCCCTGCTCACCGGCAACTGATTCAACTCAACCTTATATTGCCTCCATTCCGGCAAATACCGGTCCATATAAGCAATGAAATTGCCGTTGTGGTTACGCTCCAGCAGGTGCACCAGTTCATGAACAATGATATACTCTATGCAGTGAAACGGCTTTTTAGCCAGTTCCAGATTTAGCCAGATACGCCCGGCATCCCGATTGCAGGTTCCCCATTTGGTTTTCATCTTCTTGATCCCCAGCTCATTCAGGGATACACCCAGGATCTTTTCCCATTTTTCAATCACAGGCCGGGCCTGCTCCTTCAACTGATCCCGGTACCAGTGGTCCAGAACAGCCTGCTTTTTCGAAAGATCCGAATGGGGCCTGATATACAGCTCAAGGGTATTGTGCTTGATCTTAACCCCCGGCGGGGCATCGTGTTCAATGACTTTCATCAGATAACGCTTCCCTAAATAATAGTGACCCTCTTTGTTCAGGTATTCGCGGGGTTCTTCCCGTACCTGTGACCGGAATTTTTGCTGCTGCTTTTTAATCCATCTTAATTTTGAAATGGCATAAATCCGGATGGTATCCAGATCCATCCGCAAAGGCGCCGCAATCCGCACCCTGCCGGTTGGCGGGTATACACTCAAATGGATATTCTTGATCTCCTTCAACTCCACGTCGATGGTAATCTCGCCCAGGTTCAGTTGATCCATCTTAATACTCCGCCTGCTTTTTCACGATTTCAAAAATCCGTTCCGTATCGTCCACATTTCCCAGTAACTCATAAATCAACTTTTTCACCACCTTTTCCCGGGTATCAATTCCTCTCCAACCATTGGGTTTATATTGGCTGATGCTTTCATGAACCCTGATGGCCAGTCCCTCATTGGCCCCCAGATTGTTGTAAAGCGCCCGCAAGGCAGGAGTTCTTAACGCAGCCGGCGTGGTATCCTTTTTCCCCTCCATCACATGGGCAGCCAGCTGCGCAATCTTCTTCAGGTACTCCTCATAACTGATGGCATTGTCTTTGCGCTCTTTGATAATCGCGTTCAGAAGCGTGCTCATTTCTTCAAAAAAGGCCGGATCAATCAGATGCTCCCGGATGATTTTCTGCCGCACATTGTTTTCAATCGTTTCAGCCACCGCCTGCTGATTGCCCTTAATTCCCTTAGGCAGACTCTTGAGCATTTCTGTAATGCCCGAAGTAACCAGTAACTCTATCAAGGGGATATCCCCAAACGGTGAAATCAGACGGGGTTCATCGGCCTGTATGTAATTGTCAATCAAGTGCCGCATATCGGCCTCGTAGGCTTTCAGATCCAGCGTTTCACCACTGGCCATCCGGATCTCTTCTCTCAGCTTCAGATAAAAATCCACCTTCCTGGATATTTCTACCTGCTCCGCTGCGGAATAGCCGGCTTCGTCCATCTCAGCCGACAGGTTCGCATAAGCCCGGATCAGGGCGACAGTGGCTTTATACAAGGCAGTGCGCCTGATTTCTGTATTCTTAAGATCTTCCGGTATTTCGGTGTTGCCGCAGAAATAATGCTGGTAATCAAGTTCCGATTTAGGTGACGGCACCGGCTCACATAACAGGGCAATCTCTTCAAGGGCATTATCCAGCCGCTCCCGGCCCTTCTTCAAACGGTCCTGAAGCAGGATATCACAGTCCGACTTTTTAAACTCATCGTAATCCAATTCCGAGGTATACACCGCTACTGCATCCTCCACCTTGGTAAAAAGATCCTTATAATCAACGATATAACCGAACTGTTTATCCTCCGTATCCAAACGGTTAACCCGACAAATAGCCTGGAATAACCCATGATCCTGCATGCTTTTATCGATATACAGATAGGTGCATGAAGGAGCATCAAACCCGGTTAGCAGCTTGTCAACCACAATCAGCAACCGCATCAGGGCCGGCTCCTTTACAAACCGGGTTTTAGCCAGGTCTTCGTAAGTTTCGGTTCTTGTTTTACCCTGCGCAGGTGCCACATCTTTCAGCAGATCGGTGTAAATTTTGTAAATGAACTGCTTGTCAGATTCCGTATTGGCTCCGGTATCTTCCGTGGTTATGTCCTGAACCGATGGATTGTATGAGGTAATGATCGCACACCGATTTTTGAATTCCGTGGCCTGAAAAAGATCGTAATATCGGCTGGCTTCATAAATACTACCGGCTACCAGGATTGCGTTGCCCAAATGGGAACTTAAACGGGGCTTAACGCTGAAATCAAACACAATATCACTCACCACTTTATCCATCCTCGATCGTGAACTCAATACCACCTGCATCGTGCCCCACTTCTTTTTCAATTCCGATTTCTGAAAGTCGTTGAGGCCCCTGGTTTTCGCCTCAAACCAGGAATCAATTTTCTCTTTTGATGATATTCGCTGGTCAATATCCCGGGCTTCGTATACCAGATCCAAAATCACCTGATCTTCAACCCCTTCGTTGAACTTGTAGGTATGAATATATCCACCGAATACCTCCAGGCTGGTCTGTTTATCGGCCTTTAGCAGCGGTGTGCCGGTAAAGCCGATGAATACGGCATTCTGCAGCATGGCCTTCATCACCTTGTGAAGCTTGCCGCTTTGGGTACGGTGACATTCATCAACAAATACAAAAATTTCACCCACCGTTTGAGTCGGACCATTCCGGAGGTCTTCGATAAACCGGTCAAAATCTTCCACATCCTTTTTCCCAAACTTGTGGATAAGCGAACACACCAGTCGGGGCGAAGGCTGACTCAGTTGCTCCATCAATTCCTTTCCGCTCGAAGTCCGTTTCAGTTCCACACCGGCATCGTTAAATACCCGCTCAATCTGTTTATCCAGCTCGGTGCGGTCGGTTAAGACAACCACCCGGGAGTGCGGGTTGTTCTCCAGAATCCATTTGGCCAGCATCACCATCACAATGCTCTTGCCGCTTCCCTGGGTATGCCAGATGATCCCGCCTTCTCTCCGGCGAACAAATTCCTGGGCAGCTTTAATGCTGAAATACTGGTGATGACGGGGCAGCTTTTTGACTCCGCCATCGAACACGATAAAATCATAGATAATTTCGAGCAGGCGCTTCTTATTGCACAGCCTGATGAGGTACTTATCGAGTTGCAGCATCGCGGTATCCTCCACATCCTCTTTCCAGCGCAGGAAGAATTTCTCGGGAGTGCCGATGGTTCCGTATCTCAGGCCCTCCGTATCGTTGCCCGCCAGTACCAGCTGGATCGTGGAGAAAAAGGACTGAATAAACTCCGGTTGCTGGTTCACCAGATTTTGCCGGATCCCATCACCGATGGAAACGGTACTCCTCTTCAACTCGAGTAACCCAATGGCTATACCATTAATATAGAGCACAATATCGGGCCTCTTTTCCCGGTTGCCCTGCACCGTAACCTCCTCAGCAATCGCAAAATCATTTCGCTCCGGATTTTCCCAGTCGATGAAATGTACACGCTGATATTTGTCTCCCGGATTTGCGGTTACTTCCGCCCCATACCGAAGCAGCTTATAAACCTCTTTGTTGTTGGTATACAGGTTCCGGTCATAATCCAAAGCCTCCTTCTTCAGTTTGTAGATCGCCCGGTCGATCAGATCGCTCGGGTACCCGCCCTTGATAAACAAATACTTACGCAGCAGAGCCTCCTCAATATTGCTGTTGTCGAAACGATCCTCCCAATTCCCGAGGTACTGGTAACCCAGTTCCTCACGGAACAGACCGACTATCCGGTTCTGGGTTAATCGTTCAATTTGGCCGATGGTGCTCATTTTCTCTTCTGAAGTTTTTTTAGCTTTTCTTTCAATTCGATACCCTTGGCAGTCAGCCGATAACGTTGATTGGGGTGATTTGGACTTTCGGGAAAGGTCATTTCGATATAGCCCGATTCCAAAGCCGGAATTATATAGTTTACCCTAAAATAATCGTCACTTTTTAATTTTAATTTACCTTGTATTTCAATCCTTTTTTCTTCACCAAATAACACGAGCACAATACGTTTAATTTCTTCCGGAACTTCCCCACTAACTTCCCCACTAACTTCCCCACTAACTTCCCCACTAACTTCTCCGGTAACTTGTCCGGTAACTTGTCCGGTAACTTCCCCACTTGCTTGTAGGGTAGCTTGTAGGGTAGCCTCCTCTATGTTTGCAGCTGCCCGCCAAAGAACAGTCCTGAAAGTATCTTCCTGGGCAAATTCCGGTTCTTTCAGTCCTGCCTTTTTACACACCTCAATCATGTCCGGAATTCCCGTTCCCAGCCGTTCAATAAAACCTGCCAGATATAACGGCTCCGCAATCAAAGGATTAAAAGGCTGCGAACTGTGCGTGTGTCTTAATTTCTCAAAAGTAAGATTGTGAGGCAGTTGTCCCGGATTCCAGATCTCGAGCCGGTTCCGGAACAGCATAACCTGAACACTGCCCGTGCTGGTATAATCACGGTGCGCAATGGCATTCACAATCGCCTCGGTGACGGCAGTCATCGGAATCTCATATTCAATCGGCACATCAACACTCACATCGCGGGTTCCAACCCTCAGGTCAATCCGCGATAAAACGAAGTCAACCGCCTGATTCACTAACTGAAACAAATCGCCTTTGTACACATGATACGCAGGAATGGGCTTTCGCACCTCATTCCCGTGAAACTGGGCGCATTTAACCTCCGAGCTGATCAGAAATCGTTGCGGTTGCTTGCCGAAAAGCAAGACAGCCGCATGGGTCAAACCATTTTCACGAACCAGATTCAGATGGGTAAGAATCTTCACCGGATCGGCATCTGCGGGCAAGGGAAATCCCCGCCTGGACCGCGCCAGATGCACAAACTCAGCGATCCGTTCCGGATCCAGGTCTTCGAAACCCGCGCCCTTGCAAATGGCGGCATCATACGGACCGGTGCGGATGAAATCCTTGTCCTCAAGGTACCGGATTAATGCGGCATACACGGCAAATTTCAAGTCGTCCGGTGCCGTAAACTTCTTCCGGATCACATCCTTTTCAGCCTTTCGAATCAGGGCCACCTCTTTGTGATTCCTTTCTCCGGATGTATGCTGAGTGAGAAAAACCAGACGGGTTTTACCCAGAATCGTGGCCTGGTTGAATTCCCGTTCCGTAGGTGAAATACCCTCCTGATCTTCGAATCCATACATTTTCCCGAAAATGCCCAGATAAATATCGCATCGGGTCACCTCCTCCAGATACACCTTGTCGGCCCGCTGATCAACCGCCGGCAGGTTCTCAAAAATAAACGGCTCGAAAAACCGTCCAAACAATACATCGGTCGTCAGGTATTCATACAGCGCTTGCCGTTCTGCCACAAATTCACTCTGCACACTGCTGATAAATACCCTGATCTTTTTCATACCAATCGTGTTTTTCCGGTAAGCAATTCCTGCATCATGCCCTGTTTCAAGAGTTTGTATTTGGAGAGCTTTTGTGCAAGACCTGATATTTCGGTATCCATGTCAGTTAAAAGTTTCGAAATACTCCTTTGTTCGGATATTTGTTTCGGGAAATACTCCTCAATCCTTTCGATAGTTTTAGCATTTAGACTTGGCACTCCAGATGCCTCATTGTAATCATACCAATTTATTTGATTGAACATGTAGAAAACAAATTTCGCATCAAATCCTTCAAAGATTTCGGTATAAAATAAAGTGTCCACCGACCAAAATGGGGTTTCCATAAACTGAGGCTTATCAATTGTCCCCTTTCTACCGATTAATACAGACGGCTTATTATATATATACTGATTTGTCCTTCCTATTTCACCCCCTGATGCAAGAATTGGATAATTGCCATTTTCAAAAATTACATCTCTTTGACTTTTACCGTGTTTCACCTGTAAGATTTCTCCCAACTTCTTCACCACCCACCCCTCCTTCGGCTTCAGCAATTCCTGCATGGCCCCTTGCTTGATTGCCCGCTTTTTTTTAATGAGTTTTTCGAGGCTGGTGATGAGGACATCGGTATCGCTGAGGGCGGTGGCGATGGCGGTTTGTTCGGATTTGGAGGGGGGAAGAGCAACCTCAATATCTTTAAGTATTTGTGTGTTTAATGAAGCCATGGTTTGCCCAACAGCAGCATTTCTAATTCTCTGCTTTGTCGGTTCTTGATGAAAATAATAACTTAAATATGCAGGATTAACAACTTTTGCATTATGACGAATTCTGAGCAATCGTCCTGAAAAAAGCCATCCATTTTCCCTCTCCTTTATTAGGCAATTTCGATCAACTGAACCAACCCGGCTGAACACAATATCCCCAGTTTGAATAATATAAGAACTTAATCTTTTCTTATCAGAATCAGAAACCAAAGGCAAGTTTTGGTGAACAACGCCTTGGTCGCCTAAATGCTCAACTGTTATTATCGGAGTACCTTCCTCAACATAATCTTTTTGATGTAAGGAAGAGCCGAAAGGTCCTGTTTTAACATCTGAAATGTCACCTAATCGGATTATTATCCAATCTAAAGGCAATTCCCCAACCTCAGTCTGTTTATATCCCTTTCTTACTTCCATGCAAACCCCATTTTAGCCAGATGAGCATTTACCTTTTCTTCCAGTAGTTTTAAGTCTTCCAACTGCTGTGGAAGCGGGGTTTCATACCGTTCACCCAGCTCTTTGATGCGTTGCGTGAGCCGCTGGCTGATGCGCTGCATCTCGGTGTGAATCGCCGTATCCATCGTGGTAATCCATTTATCATCCACCACAAGGGTCTTGATTTCAGCTTCAGTCAGCTCCTTGTATTGATCCCACACCCGGGTCTCCAGCGCTTTCTGCTGATCCTTGATTTTTTTATTCAGATCCGCCTGGCTGTCGGCTAGTTTCAGATACGTCTTAAGAATGTTAATCTCTTCCGGATCAGCTCCTTTAAATAACGAGCCGATGGAAATTCTTTTCAGCCGCTCCTTTACACTGATGGCGGTTATTTTATCCTTGTCATTTCTGCAGTCTGCCATCAACCCCTCTTCACCGCCATGCTCTTCTTCCATCTCTTCCATTTGCACGATGACTGCATCCCGCTGGCTTTCAAGGATTTCAATGGCTGATTTTTCTGCAGCAAAATAACGCCCGATAATCAGGTTCGGTTTGATCAGTTTGCTTTCGATGCCTTCCAAACCCTCCACCTCCTTAACTTTTGCTTTGTCGGCCTTATTGCCGGCCGATCGGGTTATCCGGTAGACTTCCCCTCCCGCTTTCCATCCGTCTTCCGATATCACGAATACATCATCCTGCATGGTTTCGTTCCAGTATGTCATCAGATGCTGGTACACATCGTACCGGTCGATCAGGCTCAGGTTTGAAAAACACTCAAGTAGATCTTCCGATATGTTGTGAATGAGCTTCTTAGGCTTCACGCCCAGATCCATGCTTTTGAGCGCAGGAATGGTTTTCTGCTTCCAGCTCTCAAAAACCTCAAACACTTTCTGGCTGTAACTGGTAAATTCCGGATGCGCGAAAATGGTGCTTTTTATGGCTGATTGATCGATTTTGAGTTCACTGTATCCGGGCCGTTCATGGGGTGCAAACAGAACCTTCCGCATTCCGGGATATACTTGCCAGTATGGGTTCAATGCGTCCAGATCGGCATTGGGGATACCGCCTTTCAAATGCGCTTCGATATCCTGGATGTCCTCTTCCTCCTGACTGTCGATGTATCGCGGGATATTCAGGTTATACTCTTTCTCCTCAATTTCGGTAACCGGCACAATGCGGCTGTACTTTGGGATTTCCAATTGCTTATTGAAAACGTCCACGATCCGGTGAATATCCTGATCACGCAAACGGTTTTTCGGTCCGTCTTTGGTAAACCCTTTCCCGGCGTCAATGATGAAAATGGCCTTCCGGTTGCCGGCGTTCTCCTTGTCAATCACAATGAGACAGGCGGGAATGCCCGTTCCGTAAAACAGGTTGGCCGGTAAACCGATGATGCCTTTGATATAGCCCTTGCGAATGAGGTTCTTACGGATCTCAGCTTCCGCATTTCCACGGAACAGCACACCATGCGGTAGAATAACCGCCGCCTTGCCCTTGCTCTTTAACGAACGGATCATGTGCAACAGAAACGCATAATCGCCATTCTTATCCGGAGGAATTCCAAAACTCTCGAAACGGCCGTATGTATCTGCCGTTTCGGAGGATATGTCCAGCCCGTTGGCCCAGTTTTTCGAAGAGAAGGGCGGATTAGCCACGATATAGTCGAACAACTTGAGACCCCCGTTATCTTCCAGAAATTGGGGATCTGAAAGGGTACTGTTGCCGGTGCAACGGATGAGGGCAGTGGGACAATCATGCAATACCATATTCATCCGGGCCAGACCGGCGGTAGCGCTCTCCTTTTCCTGTCCGTAAATCGTGATCTTTCGTTCGGCTTCATCGGCCACTTTCAGCAGCAGCGATCCCGATCCGCAGGTAGGGTCATAGATGGTGGTGTTGGCATTGGAGTTTTCACTGTTTATCCCGATGATCTTCGCCATAATGCGGCTCACCTCGGCCGGGGTATAAAACTGTCCCTTGCTTTTTCCGCTTTCCGTGGCAAAATTCCGCATCAGGTATTCATACGCATCGCCCAGTATATCATCACCCTCCGCCTTATTCTTGCTGAAATTCAGTTCCGGCTTTTCAAAAATGGCAATCAGGTTCGACAGTCGTTTCACCTTTTCATCACCGGTGCCCAGCTTTTCCGGATTATCAAAATCCACCTTGATAGAACCCAGAGATTTGTTCGCCTGCTCAATCGGTCCGATAATCTTTTTATTGATCAGGTCGCCGATATTCGGATTTCCTTTCAGGGCCACCATATCCTTAAAACTGGCTCCCTCGGGCACCGTTATCGGGGCATAAGGAACACCTGCGTATTTATCGCTGATGTACTTAATGAACAACATCAGCAGCACATAATCCTTATACTCGCTGGCATCCATGCCCCCGCGCAGTTCATCACAGCTCGCCCAAAGAGAAGAATAGAGTTCTGATTTCTTGATTGCCATTACAAAAGTGGGTTATTGGTGAACCAAAGGTAGGGAAAGAGAGGGCATCAGAACCATCACTTCTGAAAAAGCCACCCAAAAATATGTCGCTACCTTTGGATCTTATTAAGGCGTAACTTTAAGTTGCTGAATTTCTATTTTTTATCAGCACTCACTAACAGATAACTCACTGAACAATGGACGCTTTCGAAGAAATTACCCGGGAATTAATCAAGTTCAGGAATGACCGCGACTGGGAGCAATTTCATAATCCCAAAGACCTGGCCCTGGCGATTAATGTAGAGGCTGGTGAACTGTTGGAACAATTTCTCTGGAAAAAAGCCGAAGATGCCGATATCGAAAAGGTTAAGGAAGAAATTGCGGATGTACTGGCTTTCTCCTTGCTTCTGGCCGACAAATACAAGTTCGATGTGCGCCAGATTGTGCTCGACAAAATACATGCAAATGGTGTGAAATATCCGGTTGATAAGGCAAAAGGAACGGCTAAGAAATATACAGAACTGTAAGATGCTACATTTGTTAAAGTCTGATCTTCTATTGTCCCAAATATATACTAAATTTGGGACAGTTAATATCAATAATTATGGATAATAACACTGTAGTTCTGATACTTGGTAAAATTAAAAAAGCCAAGAGGGGTTCGCTCTTTTTTAATGATGACTTCTTCGCAAAGGGTTCTGCAGATACAATCCGAAAAGCTCTGCAAAGACTCGTAAAATATGGGGAATTAGTCAGAATTGCCAACGGAATCTATGTGAGACCGGAAATCGACCCGGTAATAGGTCCGGTAACGCCAGGAATAGAAGCGATCGCCAAGGCTATCGCCCGGCGCGACAAAGCCAGAATTGTTCCCACGGGGCTCTATGCGCTGAATAAATTGGGGCTATCACAGCAGGTTCCCATGAATGTAGTTTATCTGACCGATGGAGCCGCCAGAAAAGTAAAAGTGGGCAAGAGAACCATCACTTTTAAAAAAGCTACCCCAAAAAATGTAGCAACAATGGGTGCGATCAGCGGGCTTGTAATCCAGGCCCTGAAAGTGATCGGCAAGGACAAGGTGAGCCTCGATGAAATCAATCAAATCAGGGATTTGCTTTCAAAGGAAAACCCAACCCACCTCCGGCATGATTTGCGTCTGGCTCCCGAATGGATCAGACAAATCATGCGACCATCATTATAACGCTATTTATGAGTTTCTCTGCTTCCAAACCGACACAGGACAAAAGGGCAGGAAGTAAAGGAATAAGCTCAGAATTGAAAAGACAAAAGGATGCCCATTACAGCCATACGGGCGATGGAGGGTTTCTTAAAACTTTAAGATTTTACTTTTTGCCCTTCTGCCCTCTTGCCCTCTTGCCCTCGTTTTCATTGATTTTTGCCCTTAGGTTGACAGCTTTCCCCCCGGCCTCTCCCCCATCTCAACCCCATACGTCCCCGAAGGCTCCGGCCCCATCTCAAACTCAAGCGTGCCTCCCGCTTTGATGTCCTCAAAACTTATATAGGATTTCGTGTATTTCTTCCCGTTTAACCGGATGCCCTGAATGTACAGGTTAACCGGACTGTTGTTATGAGCTACGATTCGGAACTTCTTATTGCCCGGACCCGTGAAAACCGCTTCATCCAACAGCGGACTTCCAAACACGAAATCGCCTCCGGCCGGGGCCACCGGATACATGCCCATGGCAGAGAGTATATACCAGGCCGACATCTGACCAACATCTTCATTTCCCGATAAACCGGCCGGCTGATCGGTATACAGCGTGGTAAGTACCTGCCGCACCTTTTCGGCGGTTTTCCAGGGCTGTCCTGCATACACGTACAAATACAGGATGTGGTGACTGGGCTCATTCCCATGCGCATACTGCCCGATCAAACCCGTAACATCAAGCGCATTTTTCAATTCACCCTGCACCAGAAACAGGGAATCCAGCTTTGAAACAAAGCCTTCCTCCGATCCAAAAAGCGATATCAGGCCCGGTACATCATGCGGAACCAGCCAGGTATACTGCCAGGCATTGCCCTCGCGGTAATCCTTCAGGCTTATCGGGTCGAAAGGCGTTCTGAAGGCCCCGGTGGAGTCTTTCGGCCGCAGAAGCCGGGTTTCGGGATCGAAATAATACCGGTACGCCTGACTCCTCTTCATGAAATAGGCATAGTCCTCCTCCGCCCCTACCTTCCGCGCCACCTGCGCGATCGCCCAGTCGGCCAGCCCGTATTCCAACGCCTTGGCCACCGAGGAACCCTCTTTTTCGTACGGGATATATCCGTACTGCTTCAGCCACTTCATGCCCCGCTCATCCAGCATCGCAGAGGTTTTCATCGCCTCAAAAGCCGCCCGGTTATCCAGATCATACCCCTTCAGAACCATGTCGGCCAGCACCACCGCCCCCGGATTTCCAACCATGGCATTGGTTTCATTCGACAGCATGTGCCACACCGGCAGCTTGCCCTGCTCCTGATAAATATGGATCATGGTTTTCCCGATATCCACCACGCGCTCCGGATGCACGAGATTCATCAGCGGATGAGCCGCCCGGTACGTATCCCACAGCGAAAAAGTGGAATAATTGACGAAATCATTGCCGGTGTGCACCTTCCGGTCGGTCCCGAAATAACTCCCGTCCACATCGCAATACACCGAGGGCGCAACCATCGTATGATAAAAGGCCGTGTAGAACGTGCGCAGGATATGCCGGTCGCCTGTTTTTATCCTGATTTTGTTCAGCTCCCGGTTCCAGACCTGATCGGCTTCCGACCGCGTTTTCGCAAAATCCCAGCCCGGCAGCTCAGCCCTCAGGTTCATTTTGGCATTCTCAATACTCACAGGTGAAAGCGCCACTTTCACCAGAACGCTCTCCCGGTCGGATGTTTTAAACTTAGCCACACCATAAGCATTCTGGGTAACCACCGTATCTCCGTTTACCACCAGTCTGGCTCCCGATGTTTGAAACCCGGTCAGGGGCTTCGAAAATCGGGCTATAAAAAACATTGTGTGATTATTCGCCCATCCGGTTGATGTACGGTACCCCGATACCGTTGAATCATCCTCCTGAACCACATAGGTTTCCGTTGCGGTATCGTCCAGACCGTGCTCCAGATCGATGATCACATTGGACTCAGCCGATGCCGGAAACGTATACTTATGAAACCCGACCCGTGCGGTAGCCGTCAGTTCCACATCGATGTTGAACCGCTCGAGGTGAACCTGATAGTATCCGGCCTCCGCGGTTTCCTTTGAATGAGAAAACTTCGACCAGAGGCCCGACTGGCTATCCGCGAGGTTTCCGCGGGTCAGCTTCACCTCGCCCACCGCCGGCATCAGGGAAATATCCCCCATATCCGCACTGCCCGCACCGCTCAGGTGGGTATGCGAAAACCCGATAATGGTGGAATCGCTGTAATGATAACCCGAACACCAGTCCCAGCCCTCCGTGAATTGCACGGGACCCAGCTGAACCATCCCAAACGGCACATTCGCCCCGATAAAAACATGGCCATGATCGCCGGTCCCGATAAGTGGATCCACGTATTGCGTCAGATTCACGGGCTTTGGATGACAGGAAGCCAGCAGCAGCAGGGCCAGCAACCCCATCGGGCTTGAAAATTTCTTTAATGTAGCAATCATGATCGGGCCTGTTCAAATAACCTCTCCAAGGTAGGGATATTCTCAGGTGCGAGACTTGACAGGATCGGAAACCATTTTGTTGAAGCACTTAATTAGCTTTGTATCAACAAAGGAATTGAGGATCTGCTTTTTCGGTCCGGACAAAAAAGCCAATATGAAAAGATCAACTATCTTGCTTATTCTGATCCTGTTACTAAGTATCGGGTCAATTGCGCAAACCAAAATACAACCCGTTACCATCGTTTGTGCGACTGATGAGACCCATACAATAAAACTTGCTGCCAAAGAAGTGAGACGGTATGTTTACCTGCGCACCGGCAGGCTTTTGCCGATAGCCCCTGCTGCCTCAGGAAACCAGATAAAGTTCAATATCGATAAAACGCTTGAAGAACAGCAATATGCTTTGAATTCGGACGGAAAATGCCTGGTAATTTCCGGTGGCAGTAAAGTAGCTGTTCTATACGGAACCTATGCCTTCATTGAGAAACTGGGTGTCCGATTCGAGTTGAATGGTGACGTAATTCCGTCCAAAAATATTCCCCTGATCATTCCTGTACTTGATGAAACCCACAAACCCTTGTTTGCCTTGCGCGGGCTTCAGCCATTCCATGATTTTCCGGAAGGTCCTGATTGGTGGACCCAGGATCAGTGGCGGTTATATCTGGGTCAATCCGTTAAAATGCGGATGAACTTTGTAGGACTCCATTGCTATCCGTATAAGAACAAAGACCTCGGCCCGGAACCGCTGGTTTGGGTGGGATTGCCCGGTGATGTGAATCCTGACGGCACCGTTAAACGTTCCGATGAAGCATCCTGGTACACCACAGCCAAATATATGCCATACGGCTGTTACGCCCCGGGAAAGACAGGTGATTACAATTTCGGTGCATCAAACCTGTTCCCTGCTGACAATTATGGTCCCCAGGTGAACGAACCGGAGGATTTTCCGATGCCGAAAACCCCGGAGGCCAAGATAGCCCTGATCAATCGAACCGGCAAAATGCTTAATACAGTATTTACCGAGGCACGCGAATTGGGGGTTAAAATTGCAGTGGGTACCGAGGCACCCCTTGATATTCCAACCGGTGTTCAGGAACAATTGAACGTGGCGGGAATGGATCCTGAAAATCCTGAATCGTTGAGGCAAGTTTACCAGGGAATGTTTACCCGTATAAAACGAGCCTTCCCGGTTGATTTTTACTGGTTGTGGGGATATGAAGGCGAAATTGATGAGAAACAGGTAGTTGAGAATATCCTTCAGGCAAACCAGGCGTTGAAAGATGCACAAGCTCCTTTCTCACTGGCGGTTTGTGGCTGGGGCTGGACAACCGGACACTTTCCGTCATTTGACACCATTTTGCCAAAGAATATCCCATTCAGCGCCATCAATATGTCGGCTGGACAGGCGCCTGTCTCACCTAATTTTGGAACCTTGGGTAACCGTTCCCGCTGGGCGATTCCGTGGCTGGAGGATGATGGTTCAATGACCGGAATGCAATTCCGGACCGGACGGATCCGCCGCGATGCCCAGGATGCCAGACGTTATGGATGTGATGGCCTCATGGGAATATTCTGGCGTACCCGGATTATGAGTCCCAATATCAATGCACTGGCCCAGGCCGGTTGGATGCAGGGCAACTGGAATGACCTGCCAACAGAGGATCTTTACCGGGATTGGGCAACTGCCCAATTCGGCTCTGAGGTCGCCATTGAAGCTGCTTCTATACTTTCGGAAGTCGATGGGAAATTCCCTATGCCCTCTTCCTGGATCCGGGGCCCGGGTGTTATAATCGAAAATAGTAAGCCCTGGTCTGAGGTTGCCGCCTCCTATGACTTTATTGAATCCTTTGCCGGTTTACGGAATAAAGTCAAAGGGGCAGGTGAGCTCGAAAGATTTGACTTCTGGTTGAACACCCTGAAATTTAATAAGTTCATGGGGGAATTTGGCTGTGCCTGCGGTGATCTGGAACGAATCATGCAAAAAATTGCAAACGAAAAAGATCCGGCCTTTAAGTCGAAAATCGCCCGGGAACAGGCGCTGCCGGTCCGTCTTAAGATGACCGCTTTAGCAGGCAATATGACTACCTCCCTGATCGAGTCTGTGTCTAATTCCACCGAACTCGGCACCCTTTGCAACGTTGAGCAGCAGTCCATGCTGCGGATGAGGCGGCTGACCAGACACGACTCCACCCTGGTAAAGATTCTGGGAGAATCCTTGCCGGAAGCTGCCTACCCTTGGAAAGAGTATCGTGGTATCCCGCGCCTGGTCGTTATGAACGGACGAACAGCCCTGATCAGGGGAGAGATGCAATCGCTGGATATCATTGCCATCGACCAAAACCCGGTGAAATCAGTTGTCGTTAAAATCCGTCCGCTGGGTAAAGGCCATTGGAAAGTAATTCGGGCTGAGAATTTGGCACGGGATGTATGGAAAGCTACCCTCCCATCGGCTTCGGACGATTTCGAATATCAGGTGATTGCAAAAACCTCAACCGGATCTGAATTGGTCTGGCCTGCAACAGCTCCGAAGCTCAATCAAACGGTGGTGGTCAGAGAAAAGTAATTTGCACCGGGATCTGACTTTCAGGATCGCGGTCTTAATAGGTGGAAAATGAAGAATTTAATCCTCTTGTCATCAGCCTGTTTGTGCGGCGTTATGAGTCCGGCACAACATAAACCCAACAAGCCTAACATCATCTTTTTCCTGGTCGACGACATGGGCTGGCAGGAAACGTCTGTTCCTTTCTGGACCGAAAGGACGATGCTGAACGATCGCTACCATACTCCCAACATGGAAGCGCTGGCCGCCATGGGGATGAAATTCACGCAAGCCTATGCCTGCCCGCTCAGCTCCCCGACCCGGGTGAGCCTGATGACGGGGATGAACGCCGCACGGCACCAGGTCACGAACTGGACTCTCCGTAAGGACAAGTCACCCGACATCAACCATAAGGACCTGATCATCCCCGACTGGAACATGAACGGAATCTCCCCGGTGCCTGGAATCGACAAAACCATGCAGGTGAAAACCCTTCCGATGTTTTTGCGCGAAGCGGGATACACCACCATTCATGTCGGCAAGGCGCATTGGGGTGCCAAGGGAACCCCGGGTGAAGACCCGCTGAACCTCGGATTTGATGTGAATATTGCGGGACATGCCGCGGGTGGACCGGGTTCCTATTGGGGTAAATACAATTTCAGTGCGGCCTGGCGAAACGAGGACCGGATCTGGGATGTGCCCGGAATGGAAAAGTACGCCGGTCAGGATATTTACCTCACCGAGGCTCTTACGCTCGAGGCGCTCGGTCAGATGGAAAAAGCCTCCCGGCAAGGGAAACCTTTTTACTTGTATATGTCGCATTACGCCATTCATGCCCCCTGGGAGAAGGATGACCGGTTTTATCAGAAGTACAGGGACCGCGGCCTGACCGATTTTGAGGCAACCTATGCTTCGATGATCGAGGGAATGGACAAGTCCCTGGGTGATATCATGCAGAAAATCAAAGAACTGGAGATAGGGCAGAACACCATCATCATCTTCATGTCAGATAATGGCTCCCCTTCCCAATGTCCCCGGAACCTTCCCCTTCGCGGTCATAAAATCACTCCCTATGAGGGCGGTATCCGCGATCCGATGATCGTACACTGGCCGGGTGTAACGGCTCCCGGCTCGGTATGCGGCAATCCGGTGATCATCGAGGATTTTTTTCCTTCGATTCTGGAAATGGCGGGCGTGAAAAAATCCAGGTTACCGGGCGATGCCCCGGATGGAAAGAGTTTCCTTCCGCTGTTGAAAGGAAGGCGTGTCGACTCACGCAACCGGCAGTTTATCTGGCATTTTCCGCACAATTACGACCAGGAACCCTACAGTGTAATCCGGCAGGGCGACTGGAAGCTGATCTATTGGTACAAGGATGGAAAGAAGGAACTGTACAATATCGGGGAAGATATTTCGGAAAAAAATGACCTGGCGTCTCAAAGGCCCGGACTTGTTAATGACCTGGCTGCCAGATTGGGAAATTACCTCCGTGAAGTGAAGGCGGGTCGTCCGTCTTACAGGTCTGACGGCAACTTTTGCCCCTGGCCCGATTCCGTGACCTTACCGAATGGGGTTTCAAAAGGCAAGCCGGTCGATGTCATTCTTTACGGGGGTCAGTCAAATGCCACCGGACAAGGATATATCAAAAATATTCCTTCTGATTTTCAAGCTGATACCACGGTTCTGTTTTTCTATTCACGCTGGTTACAGGGGAAAGGCCCTTCCGAAACATGGATACCCCTTGGCCAGGCATCGGAAACGCCCGATAAATTTGGGGCAGAACTGAGCCTGGGTACCGGGTTGCATCGTTTAAACCCCAACCGTACGCTTGCGATCATCAAACATGCACTTTCAGGTTCGAATTTGTACGCGCAGTGGAATCCGGGGAGCAATAATGCAGATTCAGCTAATTGGGGACCGGAATATCGAAAGTTTGTGCAAACGGTGGAGGCAGGTTTGCACCAACTGCGCGAAGCAGGTTACGAGCCACGCATCCGTGCCATGTGCTGGCAGCAGGGCGAAGGCGATGCACGCGATATTGCCGGGATGGAGAATTCAAGAGCTTATGGCCAAAATTTCCGACATTTCATAACCCGGATACGTGAGCAGTTTCACTGTCAGGATATGCTGTTTGTCTATGGCTATGTGATTCCTGTGCCACTGCCCCGTTTTACCGGTCGCGAAGAAGTCCGACAGGCACAGAAAGACATTGATCAGCATTCAGGGCATGCACTGGCGTTGAAAGGTGCAATTGCGGTTGAAACTGATGATTTACCGCTTCGATATGATGAACCCAATTCTCCGTTTCCCGATGACAAAGTGCATTTCAACACAAAAGGCATGCTGGAGCTCGGACGACGTTATGCCCTGGCGATTGTTAAAAATAAAAGGTAATGAACTGATTTCAAACGTTCAATACGGGCCTGGTTCCGATTCTTTTACACCCTGTTTTAACTATTACAATAAGAAAAGGAGTTAGCATCTTGCTAACTCCTTGATTATCTTGTGTGAGACATACTGGATTCGAACCAGTGACCTCTTGCCTGTCAAGCAAGCGCTCTAAACCAGCTGAGCTAATATCTCAGGCCCACAAATGTAAGGGATTTCGCAAAACTTGCAAAACCGCCTAATTCAGAAATTTCCTAACTTGCCGCCCTTAAACAATATCCATATGAAACGAATTTTTCTATTTGTAACGATCTTACTAACTATCAGTATGATGAACGAAAATCAGGCTCAGCAGACCAAGGTTAAAATGAAAACCACCATGGGGGACATCACCATCGTCCTCTATGACGATACCCCGATGCAC
>CAZEKJ010000032.1:27359-48579 GCA_964512915.1 uncultured Porphyromonadaceae bacterium | reverse complement strand
TATCAAGCTGGTGGATGAGAAATTCTACGACGGAATTCTTTTCCACAGGATTATCCCGAAGTTCATGATCCAGGCCGGCGACCCGAACTCGAAAGACGCCACGCCGAACACCCAGCTGGGCGCCGGAAGTCCGGGTTATACCATCCCCGCCGAATTCAAGCAGAACCGCTGGCACAAAAAAGGCGCACTCTCAGCTGCCCGTCAGCCCGACCGGGTGAACCCCAAGAAAGCCTCGTCCGGATCACAGTTCTATATCGTGGTGGGCCAGCCATGGTCGGTAAACGACCTCACTCAGATGGAAGCCCAGGGCCAGCATCCGAAATTCACCGATGAACAGAAGAAGGTTTATACAACAATCGGCGGATACCCACCCCTCGATTATGATTACACCGTTTTCGGGGAAGTAACCGAAGGCCTGGACATAGTCGAAAAGATTTCCAAAGTGGAAAGACTGCCCGGCGACCGGCCCGTTACCGACGTAAAGATCCTTTCAGCAGTAGTTTTAAAGTAGGAGTTGAGAGATTCGAATTTGGAATTCCGAAAAATGCTTCGAGGCAGGAGATCCCGGCCTTCGCCGGGATGACAGTTCTGGCCTAACCAGTAACCAGCAACCAGTAACCAGCAACCAGCAACCAGCAACCAGCATGATCAACAACATAAAGTCCCTCCTCGCCGAAGTCGAAGCCTTCTCCGCCACCAGTCTCGAACAGCTCGAGGAGTTCCGCGTAAGGCTCTTCGGTAAAAAGGGTGAGCTGACACTCCTGTTTGATCAGTTCAAGGAGGTGGCTCCGCAGGATAAAAAGGTGATCGGACAGGAGATTAATGTCCTCAAAAATCTGGCTCTTACAAAGATAAAGGAGACCCATGAGCTGCTGAAGAAAAGCGCTCAGGCGGACACGAGCCTCGACCTTACCCTACCCGGCGATCCGATCGGGCTGGGTTCCAGGCACCCGGTTTCGCTCGCCAGGAACCAGATCATCGACATCTTCAAGCGGCTCGGATTTGTGATCTCCACCGGTCCGGAAATCGAGGACGACTGGCATGTGTTCTCCGCCCTCAACTTCCCGCCCGAGCACCCGGCCCGCGATATGCAGGATACCTTCTTTATCATGCAGGATCCCGATATCCTTCTCCGCACCCACACCTCTTCGGTTCAGGTACGCGTGATGGAACACCAGAAACCCCCGATCCGGACCATCAGTCCCGGCCGGGTGTTTCGCAACGAGGCCATCTCGGCCCGCTCGCACTGCATGTTCCACCAGGTGGAAGGTCTTTATATCGACCGGAATGTCTCGTTCGCCGACCTGAAACAGACCCTGCTCTTCTTCGCCAGGGAGATGTTCGGACATAACACCCAGATCCGCCTTAGGCCCTCCTTCTTCCCGTTCACCGAACCCTCGGCCGAAATGGACGTATCCTGCACCCTCTGCGGCGGTAAAGGCTGCAACATGTGCAAATACACCGGCTGGCTCGAGATCCTCGGCTGCGGAATGGTCGACCCCAACGTCCTGGAAAACGTCGGCATCGACAGCCAGGAATTCACCGGATTCGCCTTCGGCATGGGCATCGAACGCATCGCCCTCCTCAAATACGGAATCAAGGATATCAGGCTGCTGTTTGAAAATGATGTGAGGTTTCTGAGGCAGTTCAGCTCAGCGCTTTAAAATAAATTGGCTCCCTGCACTCCTAATTGGGTCGGCTAACGCCTCCCTAATTGACTCGGCTGACGCCTCACTAATTGGTTCGCTGCGCTCACTAATTAGGCTCTGGCCCAATTAGCGCGAAGCGCCAATTAGCCGACCGCAGGGAGGCCAATTAGCGAGCGCAGCGAGTCAATTACAGAATCTCCACGCTGTACGTAATCACCACCCCCCGTCGCAGCGTCGCATTCACCCCGCAGTATTTCTCCTGCGACAGATCAATGGCTTTCTGAAGTTTTTCCGGATCGAGGTCCTTCCCTTTGAAAATATAGATCAGGTGAATGGCCGTGTACTGCATCGGGTGCTCTTCTGTGATGGTGCCCTGCAGCTTGATCTCGAGAGATTCCACCTCCTGCCTCATCTTGCGTGCCAGTGAAATCACATCCATGCCGGTGCACCCGCCGAGGGAAGCCATCAGCAGGGGCTTCGGCGTTGGCCCCTGGTTCTTTCCGCCTGCAGCAGGCGTCGCATCCATCATAACGGAATACCCGTCGATCAGCGCCTCAAACGCCATCTCTCCCTTCCAGATAACTGAAATCTCTTTGTTCATTTTGTCGGTTTTTACAGCAACATACTGTTACATGAAATTATATATATTTGTGAATCGGACAAGTCAGAAATTTAACAGTTTTTTCGTCCGGTGCTTAGCTAACGATACCATGGAGGGGCGAATGAAAAACCTTCAGAATGTGCCAATCTGCGACGAATGCATCCTGAAAGGTCATGCGATATTTAAGGACCTGACACCTGACCAGCTGGACTCCGTCCACTTCGGCAAGGGGTGCAGCGTGTACAAGCGGGGTAACATCATCTACCATGAAGGCCATCGGATCAACGGATTCTACTGCGTTCAGAGCGGGATCATGAAGATCTACAAAACCGGTATCGACGGAAAGGAACAGATCATCCGCTTTGCAAAAGAGGGCGATATTATCGGCTTCCGCTCGGTTTTGAGCAAGGAGCTCGCCTGCACCACCGCAAAAGTTATCGAGGATGCCGTAGTCTGCTTTATCCCATCCGAAAACCTCTTTCAACTCGTCAGGGACAACCCCGCCTTCTCCATGCAGCTGATGCAGCTCACCTGCCGGGAGCTCGGTGAAGCCAATAATTTTATTACCGATATCGCCCAGAAGACCGTGCGGGAACGCCTGGCTGAAATTCTTCTGATATTGATGGAAACCTTTGGCCTGGATACAAAAAAAGTGCTCCAGGTTTCCCTTACCCGCGAGGAACTGGCCAACATGGTCGGCACCGCAACCGAATCCGTGATACGCCTCCTCAGTGAATTTAAAAACGACGGGATCATCGATCTCCACGGCCGTAAAATCAGCCTCCTCGATATCCCCGCCCTAAAAAAAGTTTCCAACATGTAACCCCCCCTGTGCCCTTGTGCCCTTGTGCCCTTGTGCCCTTATGCCCCTATGCCCCCATGCCCTTGAGCCCTAACATTAAGACCTTCTCCCTCCTCTACGAAATCCTCCGCCCCTGGATAAACTTCACCTATAAAAATATCTTCTACCGCCGCACCGAAGTCCGAGGCCGCGAAAAATTCAAACCCGGTGAAGCATTGGTCTTCGCTCCGAATCACCAGAACGCGCTCATGGATGCACTGGTTTTTGTAACCACCCTTAAACAACAGCCCTTCTTCCTCTCCCGCGCCGACATCTTTGAAAAAAAACCCGTTCGCCGGTTTTTGAATTTCATCCACATGATGCCGGTTTACCGGATGCGCGACGGATACGAAAATCTGCAAAAGAATCAGGAGGTTTTCATCAAGTGTGCACAGGTTCTGCGTGCCGGCGCTCCACTTTGCCTCTTTCCGGAAGGAAACCATAACGCACAGCGCTATTTCCGGCCGCTGAAAAAAGGTCTGGCAAGAATCGCCTTCGAGGCTGAAAACAGCACCGACTTCACCCTCAATCTGAAAATTATCCCCACCGGAATCGATTATTCCCATTACGATAATGTAAGGGGAAGACTAACTGTTAGTTATGGTGACCCGATCACCATTACCGACCTCAAGGATACCTACCGTACCGATCCCCAGATCGCCCTAAAAGAACTCAATAACCGCATCCGCAAAAATATCGAGCCCCACATGATCGAGATCCCCTGGCTGGATATTTATAGCTCAGTAATGGAACTGCGGCAGATCTACGGTGCCCGCTTCCGCAAGCTGCGTAATCTTCCGGGGAAAACCCTGTTCGATAAGTTTGAAGGCGACAAGGAGATGATCCGCCTCATCGGCAGAATGCGTGAAGAGGACCCCGAAGGGATAGCGCGGCTAAACGATCAGGTTACCGAATATCAGGGCCTGATGAAAAAACACAATTATCGCCACCATATTCCGGCAAATGCCCCGTATGGCCCGGGAAAACTATTGCTGAACACCTTCTGGCTCGCCCTGGGTTTTCCGTTTCACATCTATTCCCTGATCAACAACTACCACCTTTTCCGCATACCCGCATGGCTGTCGCGCAAGCTTTTCAAGGATCCGCAATTCCGCGCAACAGTCGCCTATGTGCTCAGCATGGCCGTCATGATGCCCATTTCTTATATCCTCCAAACCCTGATCATCGGACTGATATTCAAAACCTGGTGGATCTGGTTAGCCTATCTGATCACCCTCCTGCCCTCCGGCGTATACATGCTCCAATACATGTTCTGGAACCGGAAATGGCGCTCCCGCATACGCTACGCATGGCACACGGCCCGCCGCAACAGCGAGGTTCTTAGAATTGCTGAGCTGCACCGCGGGATAAATCTACAAATGGATAATTGGGTCGGCTAAGAGGCCCTTCGGGCTAATAGGTCGCTTCGCTCCTAAAAGGCGCTTCGCGCTAACAGGCATTTGGCAAAATCTCTAATAGCGCAAAGCGCCTTTTAGCCCGAAGGGCCTTTTAGCCGAGCGTAGCGAGGCCTCTTAGCGTAGCGCAGCGGAGCCAATTACCACCTTCGCCGCTATCTCCCCTACCCTCACCACGTATATCCCCGCGGGAATATTTGTCAGGTTAAAGGATACGAAGCTTTCCGGCGGGATTCCGTCAGCGTAGGTCATCGACCTCACCACCCTCCCGTCCAGCGCCACCAGACTGATAACCGTGCGGCCTGTCAGGGGTTCATCTATGCTGATGTTCAGATGATCGCTGGCTGGGTTCGGCCAGGCTTTTATGCTGATGTTTTTCGTGCCGGCCAGGATCTCTTCCATGCCGGTAAAGCTTTCAATCTTAAAATCCCAGATGCCCCGGCCATAGGTGCCAAACCGGGCGGTTTTCATCGAAGGAACATAATCAACCGACCACCAGGTCTGCTGAGGGGCGCCAACACCGGAGAGGTCATACCACTTGTCGAGACTCTTCACATAAACCCAGGGCGCAACCTGGGATGCGGCAAAAAGCAGCGACCCGTCCTCATTGCTCACCATCTCAAAGATCAGGGAGTTCTTCAGGCCGTTGTTCATCTTGGCGAACGTCTCGCCGCCGTCATGCGATACCCACACCGGACTGCCGGAATATCCGCTGCCTGCCAGATAAATCGTGTTGATGTCCCTGGGCGAGGGTACGATGGCATTACCATAGAAATAATGCGAATCCGGGCCGCGTGAGGCCGACATGGTCCAGGAAACTCCCTGGTCGGTGGAGGCAAACAACTTGCCTTCGGAATTAAGCACATAGCGATAGTCGCGGTTAATCGGCGAAAAAGCCATGGCCGAAATCCAGGCGCTCTTGTTCGGGCCGCTAAAATCAAAGGGCAGCTCCGTATGTGTGATCGTGCCGTTCACATAATCAAGCCGCCATAAATGGTTGCCGGTAGTGGAGGTGCCGCAGCCTATCCAGCACCGGCCCGGAAGATAGGGATCCGCCATCAGCGGGGGCATCCAGAAATGCTCCTTGCCCTTGAAATCCCATGTTGACATGCCGTTGCTGCCCGCCGCATCGGGATAATACATCGCAAAACCGGGGTAAACGGTCCACAAGGAAACCCCGCCGTCGCCCGATACAATGTGCCCGTAATCCCCGCTGATCGTCTGCTCAAAGGAAACAGCACCGGCACTCTCCTCGGTCGCCCTCTGAAAACCCTGGTCCTGCGACCCGGCATAAATCACATTGTTCTTGACCCGATGTGTGTACGTTGTGTAATACTGGCTGATATTGAGATTTCCCAGAGATACATTCCTCACCGTCTTCATCTGGTCCTCCGACACAAAAGTGCCCCCATCGGTGCTGATGTAGGTCAGGTCCGTCTGGGTGGGCGTCTTGAAAAACTCGATCTCCGGAATATCCGCATGGAGCTTACCGTTCATATCGGCATAATACTCCCCCCATCCGTTAACGTGCACCCAGGTGGGGCCGCCGTTCTCACTGCGGAACGCCTCCACGCTGCCAAAACCCAGAAGCCGGGGATTGACTGTTGACACTCCGAAACTGTTTGGCATGAAGGGTCCCTCCCCGATTTCACCACGAAATCTCCAGGTAAAGCCATCATCATCAACACCAAAGAAACGGCTGACCTTTTCAAGCCGGTACATGGCATACAAATAGGCCATGGAACCCGACTGGTGGCCGGCAAACTGAATCTGCCTGATTTCCGCGGCTGCGAAATTCAGCGGCACATCGGCTATCTTCTGAAGCGTCACCGAGTCGGCCAGCAAATAAACCTGGTTCCGGTCGATCAGGTACAGGGGATCATTGCCAAACCGGTTGGTCCAGATATCGCTGTACTCAGATCCCGGAGTCCGCACCATCCGCTGAAAACTGGTGCCCAGGTCCTTCGACCGTAAAAGATACAGATAGCTCGATTTATAGGCCAGCAGGTAGAGGGTTCCGTCGGTCTGGCTTACCGCGCGCAGCAATTTATAATCGGTACCATAGGAGGTGAGTCCTTCGCTTTTAAGCCAGGTGATACCTTCATCATCGGTATAATTCATCTTCACCTTTTCATTCGCGGCAAAAATCCGGGTTCCGCCTGCCGGATTGGGAAAAGCCCTGATAAACTGTATATTATCAATCCGATAAGGGTCGGACAATGATTTCCAGTTTTCGCCTCTGAGGCCGCCCATCCATACCTGTCCCCCGTCGGAGGCCGCGTACAGCCTGTTATTGGTGAAATCAACATCCACACAATGGACACGGCCTGCCAGGTTGTTGCTCCCCTTCTCGATCCACCTGCCGGTGAGGTTCCCGTCGGCCAGGGTCTCAATCAATCCCGATTTTTCGCGGCCGCTTCGGGCTGCCGATTGCAATAGGGGAAGCCTTTCGAGATAAAGCTCTTCCATCGCCTGCTCATCCATGGCCCGCCAATCCACTCCCGGTGCTGCCTTGTGCATCTGCTCAATCCACTCCTGCCTTTTCAGCTGCTTTTCAGCCTCTTGGCTGATATTCTCCTTCGGTTGGGGCATCAGGTTCTCCGGAGCCGGATTTCGGAACAGGATAAAAACAAGGCCTGCAACAGCCAGTGTTGCGGGAAGAAAATAAATACGTCTCATGGTGATGTTTTTTTCATTCAGAAAAGCCTCGACTGCGAGGCTCCGCTTACCTTTCCAAGGTGGATATAGGCTTTTTCGGTGGCTTCGCGCCCCCTGGGTGTTCTTTTCAGGTAGCCCTCCTGGATCAGGAAAGGTTCATATACCTCCTCAATGGTGCCGGGCTCCTCTCCTACTGACACCGAAATGGTTGAGAGCCCCACCGGACCGCCTGAAAACTTATCCACAATGGTCGTCAGAATCCGGTTATCCATTTCATCCAGCCCATGGGCATCGATATTCAGCGCTTCGAGCGCGTGCTGCGTGATGCCGATTTCAATGCTGCCGTCTCCCTTAACCTGCGCAAAATCTCTCACCCTTCGCAGCAAGGCATTGGCAATCCTCGGGGTTCCCCGGCTCCTGCGGGCAATCTCAATAGCTGCCTCCGCCGAGATCTCCACCCCCAATATGCTGGCAGATCGCTTAACAATGTGGTCAAGAACTTCCTTTGTATAGTACTCCAGATAACAGGTAATCCCGAACCGGGCACGCAACGGACTGGTTAACAATCCGGAACGTGTGGTTGCACCAATCAGGGTAAAGGGATTCAGGTCGATCTGGATCGATCGGGCCCCCGGGCCGCGGTCGATCATGATATCGATGCGGTAATCCTCCATCGCCGAATAGAGATACTCTTCAACCACAGGACTCAGCCGGTGGATCTCATCGATGAACAGCACATCGCCTTTCTCCAGGGAGGTAAGCAAACCGGCCAGGTCGCCGGGCTTGTCGAGCACCGGCCCCGAGGTCATCTTCATCCCAACCTGAAGCTCTTTGGCAATAATATGTGACAGGGTTGTTTTTCCCAATCCGGGAGGGCCGTGCAGCAATACATGATCCAGAGCCTCCCCGCGCATGCTGGCTGCCTTTACAAAAACACGCAGATTCTCCACAACCTTCGCCTGGCCGGAGAAATCGGAAAACTGAACCGGCCGTAACTGCCGTTCTATCTCCTTGTCTTCTTCCCTTAAAAGTGGATTTCTTGCTTCAAACGATTCGGGCATGGTCATTTAATTATCCCGAGATTCCGGAACGACTGCGCAAGCAAGTCGAGATTCAGGGGCTTGGCCAGATAATCATCCATGCCATAGGAGAGGCACCGCTCACGGTCGGCATTGAACGTGTTGGCTGTCAATGCAATGATCGGAACCCTGTAACTTTTACCCTGCTCATAAATCCGGATCTGGCGGGTCGACTCAAGCCCGTCCATCACCGGCATCATGATGTCCATGATAATCAGACAATACTTTTCCGGATTGACCTGATACAGTTCTACAGCCTCCAAGCCGTTGTTAGCCAAATCAATATGGAACCCAAACCTGCGCAATGATGATTCCATAAGCCTCTGATTCAGCTTATTATCTTCAACCAGCATAATGGATTTTTCTGTACTTTCCATAAAACCGTAATGACCTTTGGGTAAATTTAAAAATTATATTCCGATATTTTCAGAGTTCCAAATCTTTTTGATGAATCAATTCCCGTCGCCGGTCTCCAGATTAACCTTAACTCCATTGATCCGGATCAATACATCGTTGTTGTAAACATACGATATTACCACGTTACCTTCGGCATCAAAAACCCACCAGTTTTTGTCTTTGAGGCCCATTCGGTAAAATTGTTCCTCCCTGATCTTTCCGTTTTCATGGAAATACCGGTGCTTTCCATCAGGACTTCCCTGTATGTAGGTACCCTCAAATTTCAGGGTTCCGTCGGCATAATAAGTCCTCCAGATACCGTTCTTCAGGCCTGCCTGATAGGATCCCTTCTCCGTCTGGTCGCCGGAAAGATAAAACCATTCTCCCTCTTCCTGCCCCTCTATATATTCCCCCCGCGCAATCACGGTTCCGTTTTCGTCATACTCCGTGGATAACCCGTCCTCCTTGCCCCGCAGATAGTTTTCCTCCCTTCGGATGTTCCCATTTGCATAAAACCAACTCCAGACTCCCGACTCCTGACCATTCAAATAGTTACCATTCTGCTCCAGTTTCCCGTCGGGATAATAAAACTTCCAAAGCCCGCCCCGCTTGTCATTCTTATAGGCTCCCTCCAGCCTGACCTGCCCCCCGGGATAGAAGAATTTCCAGTACTCCTCCTTGGTCCCCTTGTCATCCGTAATTCCCTCAGAAACAACCTGACCGCTGTTATCAAACTCCTCAACCTTCACTTTGGTACGGTCGTCAGTGTACTTCCGGTGTACACCTACCGGAATGTTATTGAGAAAGCTTCCGGTAGAAACCACATTCCCATTGCTGTCATACTGATTTCTCACTTCGGCAATGATTTCTTCCTCCCCTTCCCTGCTGATCAGCTGGCCGTTCTCATAAAACCTCGATAACAGCATTTTGCCCGCCGGTGCATATTCCCTGTAGTATCCATTAAGCTGACCGTTCTTATAATTGGCCTCCATCCGGATATTGTCATTGTCATAATAATCCCTCCATACCCCCTGCTTTACCCCTTTTGCATCGGTTTGATTGATAAACTCCCGGTCAATCAGAAAATCATTATGATACTTATAAACAACCTGTTCCAGTGTGTCCCGAAACTCGCGGGTTAATCCGTGTTTTTTTCCGTCTTTGTATCTAACTACTTTATTAAGAGCACCTTGCTTATCATAATAATACGAAAGTCCCTGCCGGATGTTTTCCAGATACAGCTCCCTGAACAACGGCAACGCCCGCAACGAGTCCTTTATATTGCTGATTTGATACCGTACATGAAAACCGCTTTTCTTCCCTGATATATAGCTGATCTGATCAGTAATATATCCCTGCTCATCATAAAAGTTCCACAGGGAATCAAGCTCGAAATTTCTTCGCAACCCTTCGGATTTAATCTTTCCGTTAACATGATAAGATATCCACAACCCATCCGGCTTTCCGTTTCGTATCGTACCTTCGCTCGAAACCTGGCCATTGCCGTAAAGAAACTTCTGATATCCATCGGCCAGCTTTTCCTGGGCAAAGGCAAACCCGGAAGCGATCAGCAGAGTCATCAGCAACAGGGTCCCTTTCTTCATTATTATTATTATATTTTATTTATATATCTATCTGATAATAATAATAGGCTGTTAATAGTGTTGATAAGTAAGTTTTCAAAAGATGAGCCAAACCCCTCAACAGAACTGAACCCGTTATTAACAATGCAAATTTAGATAAACCATTCAACTGCAAAGGCATCTTGAAGAAATTAACAGGATGTTGATACTGGTTATCCGAACGGAACAACTTTTTTAACTGTGAATAACGAAGTGGAAAGATATTTTTATCTGGTAAAATTATCCTCTTGGATTAGTAAAACGAAATTTTATAAGGGAGTGGAAATATAAGATGCAAATGAAAAAGATGAAGTTTTATCCCGATGTTATCAAAAGGCCTGTTGATAACCTTATTTTTGATAATCTATATGATAATGAGTATTTTACTGATTTTACATACTGAAAGTAGCATGCTTCAAATGGAGGAAAATACTACATTCGCACTGATAATGAAATGATTTGGGAGGTTGTTAATTAAAGGAAGGAGATTGTGGAAAAAAATGCGTTTACAAAAATTGGTCTGGCATCAGATCATGCAGGATATAAGTTAAAGGAGTGCCTGATCAACTGGCTGATAGACGAAGGTTATCCGGTCGTTGATTTTGGATGTAATTCTGCTGAAAGTTGCGACTATCCTGATTTTGCTCATCCTCTGGCAAAAGCCGTCACGGAAGGGAAATGTAATGTAGGCATCAGTTTATGCGGAAGCGGAAACGGGATCAACATGGTTGTCAACAAGTATCCCGGAATTCGTTCGGCCCTTTGCTGGAACCGGGAAATATCATCCCTTGCCCGCAGACATAATGATGCCAATATCTGCGCACTCCCGGCACGTTTCCTGGTACCTTCCGAAGCTATTGCTATTGTTAAAACTTTTCTGGAAACGGATTTTGAAGCCGGCCGGCATCTTACCCGCATTCGGAAAATTCCGGCATCTCATTGATAGAAAATGGAAAGCAGGGAAAAAAACTTCAAAATAAAATCCGAGAAGATTGCTTTTGACCATGATCACCGGCGAGTGATTAACCACAATATCGGTCAGTACGACAAAGCTTACGAAAGGGGGAAAGGTTTTTTCAGCGATCAGGATAATGCCCGGGATCAGGCTTCACTCGTAAAGGATTATGTTCTGCAGGAATTTGAGGGATTGCTCACCCGATTCGAGAAGAATGCCCGCGGCAATGGCTGCGAGGTTTACTGGGCTGCCGGAACAAAGGATGTCCTTAAAATACTCGGAGGGATTCTTACATCGGAAGAGATCCGGACGGTTGTTAAAATGAAATCCATGCTCACGGAAGAGCTGGAAATCAATCATTTTCTTGAAAAGAACAAAGTAGAATCCTTTGAAACGGATCTTGGAGAATTCATTGTTCAGCTGGCCGGCGAAAAGCCTTATCATATTCTGACTCCGGCCATGCATAAATCAAAAGAGAGTGTGGCAGAGCTTTTTCACCAGAAGTTCAGCATGCCCGAGGGATCAAAGCCTGAAGAGATTACTGCTTTCGTACGGGATTACCTCAGGGATAAATTCAGAAATGCCGATCTGGGTATAACAGGAGCGAATTTTCTCATACCGGAAACCGGTTCGGTTGCGCTGACGGAAAACGAAGGGAACGGAATGATGACCTTCTCCTGGCCAAAGACCCTTGTGGTGCTTGCTGGCATAGAAAAGATCCTGCCCGAACTTAAAGATCTCGACCTCTTCTGGCCGCTATTGGCGGTAACCGGAACGGGTCAACATGTAACAGCATATAATACAATACTTTCCGGACCCGTAAGAAGTTTGGAAGGCGAAGGTCCCGAAAGAATGATTGTAATCCTCTTCGATGGCGGAAGGACACGGCTATTTGAAGACAGCGACATGAAACTGGCATTGAAGTGTGTTCGCTGCGGCGCCTGCCTGAATGCCTGCCCGGTTTACAAAAATATCGGGGGTCATACCTATCAGACCACCTATACCGGACCGATCGGATCCGTGATTTCCATGTATCTCGATGAGAGCCGTGAGGCAGGATTTCTGAATTTCGCCTCCAGCCTTTGCGGAAAATGTACGGATGTTTGCCCGGTACGAATTCCCCTCCACAAGCTCCTGCTCCAGAATCGGAATAAAATCGTGAGCAATTCCGACAGCCTCGGCGTGGAGCGCTTCTTCTTCCGCAATTACAAGCAGATGATGATGAAAAGAAGGAAGCTGGAACGGGTAAGTGCCAGGTGGAAGAACAAAGCCATGCAAACGGTGGGTATGAAAGTTTGGGGACCCAGGCGCGAACCGCTGGTTTTTGCGAAGGAATCCTTTAATGAGATGTGGAAAAGAAAGGGTTATTGACTTTTCGGACGCGACAGACGTCGGAAAAAGGGCCTGAAAAACAGGTAGTAAACTGCAAGTCCGGCCAAACCGCCAATAATATCGGAAAGAACATCATCCACATCAGCCGACCGGTTAATAAACAGTTTTTCCTGCAGCACTTCAATCAACCCTCCGTAAATGGTTATAATCATCATGGTCAGAACAGGACCCGTGTATTTAAGCCAGTTCTTGCCGGAGAGGTCAAACTCGGCACCCAGGACGAAAGCAAGGGGAAAATAGAGTACCGCATGTACGATTTTATCGAAATTGGGAATCCGGAACAGGTTTATGCTCGGCAGGTCGTTTCCCGGAATTGCACTGACAATCATGATGAGCACTGCCCAAATCAGACTTATAATAAATAACTTTCGGATCATCAGGTAACACTCTTCGGTTATACAATAGTAAGAAAATTCAGGTGAACGGCATCTACATCCATATCCCCTACTGCAAAAGCAAGTGCAACTACTGTGATTTCTATTCGGTGATCCGAAGGCCAGACGTTGATGGATTCAGGGACATGGTAATCCTTGAGCTTGCAAACCGTGAAAACTATTTGGCGGACCATGAGGTCGATACGGTTTATTTTGGGGGTGGCACGCCAAGCCTGCTTCCACCGTTATGGTATGTGAGCGTTTTAAAACACATTCGGGAACGGTTTTCAGTGGATCCATTGGCTGAGATCACCGTGGAAGCAAATCCTGATGACCTGAATCAGCAATTGTTGCAGGATTTGAAGCGGATCGGGATAAACCGGCTCAGCATCGGCATTCAGTCTTTTGTTGATGAGCACCTTACCCTGATGAACCGCAGGCATGATGCCGGGCAGGCCGAGCGCTCCGTGAGGCTGGCAGCCGGCGCGGGTTTCGGGCATATCAGTATCGACCTGATTTACGGAATTCCCGGAATGACCATCGGCCAGTGGGAGGAAAACATCCGGAAGGCCATCTCGCTTCCGGTGGATCATATTTCTGCGTACCATCTCTCTATTGAACCCGGAACACGCTTTTCAGCCTGGAAAAGAAAGGGTATTCTGAAAGAAATATCGGATGATTCGAGTTTTGCGCAATATGAGCTGCTTCGAAAAATTATGGAAGCCAGCGGGTTCAGGCACTATGAGATTTCGAATTTTTACCGCGACGGAGGAATCAGCCGGCACAATTCTAAATACTGGTCCGGCGAACCTTACCTGGGGATCGGCCCGTCGGCTCACTCTTATAACGGAAAGGAACGAAACTGGAATCCGGCCAGCCTTAAAAAATGGATAACACAGGTTACTTGCCAGGAGGATTCTGAAGGAGAGGTTATTACCGCCGGGATGCGAAGGAACGAAACCATAATGGTGGGTCTGAGAACCGATGAGGGGCTGGATTTAAACGAATTCGGCAGAATGTATGGATTGTCGGATCGGGAGCTGCTGCTTGAACAGGCCCGATCCTTTATCGACCGTGGTGACCTTATGTTAACCGGCGACCGGCTTCTTTTCAACCGGGCAGCCTGGTTTTGGTCAGACGGAATACTGGCTGATCTCTTCACAGATTAGGCAAGGGTCAGCCCCATAGCCGTCAACCTAAGGGATATTTCGGCTGCCTAACCGGCTTAGGGCAAGAGGGCAAAAGGGCAAAAAGGCAAGAAGTAAAGTTTTAAGTCATGCAAAATAAAAAGTAAACCACACACTTGCCGATGGTAACACTTGCAACTTAAGTCTTTACTTCTTAAAACTTTACTTTTTGCCCTCCTGCCTTTTTGCCCTCTTGCCCTCGTTTATCTAGATGGAAATCCCTTAGGTTGATGTCTTTGGGGCCTCCCATAAGCCAAACAACAGGATAACCGTTTGAAATTAGTTGTATTTTACCCCAAAATACCTGACCATGAATACCCGCAGAAATTTTCTGAAAACCGCAGCCCTGTCCACTATCGGGGTCGCTGCCGGTCTCGATGCTATAACTATTCCACATTCCACATTTCCACAACAGGCCCTTCCCACGGAAGATTTAACCAAAGGTCTGCCCGAAATAACCCGCGAAGACTACCTGGAAAGGCAGGCAAAGGCATGCGAATGGATGGATAAACTTGGGATCGATGCCCTGTTCGTAGAAGGGGGCACCAATTTCCAGTATTTTATGAACCTGAATTGGTGGCTGAGCGAACGGGTGTTCGGATTCCTGCTAAGCCCGCATACCGATCCGGTATGGATCTGCCCGGCTTTCGAGAAGGAACGTGCCGTGGAAGTGATTGAGTACGGAAAGGATATCAGAACCTGGGATGAACATTCAAATCCCTACGGGCTCTTTGCCGATTATCTGAAATCGATCGGAAAGCCCGGCGGAAAAATCGGAATAGATCCCAATGCGCGCAGCTTTGTGAACGAAGGAATGCGCAAGGCCGGAGGCTTTCAGCTGGTAAACGGGGCCCCGATTACCGAAAATACCCGCGCTGTAAAGACTGAAAAGGAGATACTCTACATGGATGTGGCCAACCGCATCACAAAACTTGCCTACAAAAAGGGCTTTTCACAGCTGAAAGAAGGCATGACCACCGGCGAGCTGGGCCAGATTTTCCGGCAGGCAAACACGGAGCTGGGAGCCAGCGGCGGAGGCGGGCCGATGTTCGGATTCACCACGGCATTTCCCCATGGAACCAAACAGGTGCGGAACCTGCAGGAGGGGGATGTTGTGCTGGTCGATGGCGGTTGTGCGGTGAAAGGATACCGATCCGACGTGACGCGTACGGTGGTTTACGGAAAACCCTCCGATGAGTTGAGGAAAGTATGGAATACCGTTTTGGAAGCTCAGCAGGCAGCATTCAGCATGATAAGGAATGGCGCCGTCTGCGGCGACGTTGACAGGGCCGCCCGGGAGGTGATGGCAAAGGCCGGATATGGGAAAGACTATGAATACTTTGTGCACCGGCTCGGTCATGGTATCGGAATGGAAGTACATGAATACCCCTATTTCGTACGCAACAACCCAACGAAAATGAGTACCGGCATGACCTTCACCAATGAACCCGGGCTCTATCTCTATGGTAAATTCGGGGTTCGGATCGAAGATTCCCTCGTCGTTACTGAAAACGGATATAAAATACTCGGTGATATGCCCTGTAAATCAATGGACGACATTTTAAGCGATACTCTCTAGATTTGTGACTAAATTTGGACCAAATTAAAGCAGGGTCCATTGAACCAGGTAAAAAAACTCGCCGGACAGACAATGGTTTACGGATTGGGGAGCATCCTCCCCAAGGTTTTGAATTACCTTATTCTTACTGTCTTTTACTCACGCATATTCAAGCTCGGTGAGTATGGAGTTGTGAGTGAACTCTATGCCTATCTGGTTATCATACTAGTAATTATTGAGTTCGGGATGGAGTCGGGTTTTTTCCGATATGCCCGTAGTGAAGGTGATTACAGGAAAGTTTTTACTCATTCACTGGGCTTTGTAACTGTTCTGTCTTTAATCTGGCTTGGCTTTATTTATGGATTTAACGACCAGGTTGCCAACTATATCCGGTATGAAGCCAATCCTGAATATATTGTTTGGTTTGCCTGGATCATCGCGCTCGATTCAATAGCCAGTATTCCCTTTGCAAAAATGCGTCAGCAGGAAAAGGCATTGCGGTTTGCAATTCTTAAATTACTGAACGTAGCCATCAATGTTATCTTAGTCCTTACTTTCCTTCTGATCTTTCCGTGGCTACAAAAAAACGGAACCATCTTGCCAACCTGGCTATATAATCCGGAAATCGGTGTTGGCTATGTTTTCATTGCTAACCTGATTACCAGCGCCTTGATGATGGTTCTGCTTATTCCCGAATTAAAGGATATCCGTCCTGGTTTTGATCCCGGACTGATGAAAAAACTTCTGATTTTCTCAACCCCGCTTATGTTTGTCGGAGTGGCTGGGGCAATAAATGACGCAGGGGATAAGATAATCCTGAAATACCTTCTCACCGATCAAACCAACGCCTTGGCCAGTGTGGGGGAATATAGCGCCAGTAACAGGATAGCGGTAATAATGATGCTTTTTATCCAAATGTTCCGGTACGCTTTTGAGCCATTTTTGTTTTCGGTTTCTGAAGATAAAAATGCCGGCAAAACTTACGCAATGGTTATGAAGTATTTCGTCCTGTTCGGCCTGTTGATCTTCCTGGGTACTACCTTATATATTGATATTATTCAGAGAATTCTGCTGGATCCGGAATACTGGGGCGGTCTTCCGATAGTACCCTACATTTTGCTCGGATACCTTTTCCTTGGAGTCTATTATAATCTGTCGGTCTGGTACAAAATCAGGGACCTCACACGCTATGCTGCCGTAATTGCCGGGATCGGTGCTATAATTACTCTGGTGATGAACTGGCTCCTGATCCCTTCCGTCGGATATGTTGGTTCCGCCTGGGCAAAGCTGATTTGCTACCTTGTAATGATGGTAGTTTCATTTATTTGGGGGAAACGGATCTATCCGGTACCCTATGAAACCGGACGGATGATCCTCTGGACTTTTGTGGCGATTTTGTTCTATTTGCTTTCCATTTGGCTGAGGCCTGACCAGCTCGGATGGAGGCTTCTATTGAACACGCTGCTTTTTGGCGGTTTTATGATAATTATTACTTACAGGGAAAGAAAAATGGTTGGTGTTCTCCTGATCCAACTTCGGGATCGGTTTGTAAGAAAAGCGAAGTAATTATTTAGCCTCATTTTCGTTATATGAACGTGAAGATCGTTAATCACTCAAAACATGAATTACCTGCCTACAGTACAGAACTGTCGGCCGGAATGGATATCCGGGCAAACCTGGATGCACCCGTAACGCTTAAACCATTGGAACGTAAGCTGATACCCACAGGACTGTTTATTCAGCTTCCCAAAGGATTCGAGGCCCAAATACGCCCGAGAAGCGGCATGGCTCTCAAAAGGGGAATTAGCGTGCTGAATACCCCCGGAACCATCGATGCCGATTATCGGGGGGAGGTTGGAATCATCCTCGTAAATCTTTCGGGTGACGAAGTAGTCATAGAAGATGGCGAACGGATCTGCCAGATGATCATTGCACGCCATGAGACGATTGCATGGGAACAGGTTAAGAGCCTTGAGGATAGTGCGAGGGGAGCGGGAGGGTTTGGGCATACGGGGCATAAATAGGGCAGAAGGCAGAGGGCAGAAGGCAAAAGTAAAGGTGAAAGTATGAGGAAGGATGAAAGGATGAAGAAGGATGGAAGGATGAAGACAATATTCAGTGGGTTGGGTTTAATCATGGGATTAGGAGCAGGGCTGGTATGCCAGGGGCAGGTGATCCCGGATACGATCAGTACGGTGGATGCACGGTTCACGTGGTGCTTTGCCGAAGGCCTCAATAGCAAGATGATCGGCAAACCCCAGGAAGCGATCGCTTTCTTCGAGAAATGTGTGGAACTGAAACCGGAAAAACCGGATCCGTTCTATGAGCTTGGAAATCTTTTTGCCTTTAAAAACGATTTTGCCGCTGCATCAGGCTATGCCCGTAATGCCTGGAAAAGAGATCCCTCCAATAAGTACTACGGACAACTGCTGATTGAGTGCCTTGTCAGGCTTGGAAAACCGGAGGAATGCATTCCTGTGTACCTCGACCTGCAGAAAGCATTCCCGGAAAACGAAGAGTATGTGACCGGTGAAATTGAAATACTGATACAGGCAAAAAAATATGATGAAGCCCTAAAAAAACTCAAAAAAATTGAGAACAACGATGAGTTGAAAAGATGGGGCGTGGTTACACAAAAAGAGATTTATGAGGCGCAGAAAGCGCCCAAAAAGGGAATTAAAGTCATTGAGAAATGGCTGGATAAGAACCCCGGCGATTTCGAACTCAGGGGCATTCTGGCTGAAACCTATGGAGAGGATGGGCAGCAGGAAAAGGCACTCGAACAATATGCAATCCTGAAAAAGGAGAACCCTGAAAATCCTGCGGTGAGCTATTCCCTCGGCCAGTTCTATTTTAAAATCGGCCGGAAGGAGGAAGCCCTGCAGGAATTCATAAGCGGCTTTCGCTCACACAATGTGAACCCGGTCATCAAAATCGAAATCGTCAGGCAGTTTATAGAAAGCCAAAAAAACCAAACCGTTCTGGATGAGCAGGTGAGAATGCTTATCCAGATATTGTACGAAACAAACAAGGGAGAGCCGGGCGTAGATGTGCTGTACGCAAATTTTCTCTACTCAGAAGAGCGCCTGGATGAAGCCGAACCGATCTATAGCCGATTGACGCAGACCAACCCGGGTGAGTTTGTCGTTTGGCAGAATCTGCTGTTTATTCTGAATCAGAAGTCCGACTTTGAAAGAATGGGCCAGGTAAGCGACCAGGCCATTAAGGTATTCCCATCTCAGGGCCTTTTTTATCTGTTCAGGGGAATCGGTGCGATCGGAATAAAGGATTATGAAGCAGCCGCTGCTGCACTCAATAAGGGACTCACCTACCCCGGTCAGAATGCTGAAATAACGAAACAATTTTACATCTCCCTCGCTGAGGCACTCTATCATACAGGCAATTCAACCGAAGCTTTTAAGAACTTTGATATGCTTCTTGGACTTGAGCCCGATAATGTATTGGTACTGAATAATTATGCCTACTACCTCTCTCTGGAGGGAAGAGATATTGAAAAGGCGCTGAGCATGATCAAAAAGTGCGTGGAGAAAGAGAAGGATAACCCTACCTACCTGGATACCTATGCCTGGGTTTTGTTCAAAAACGGAGATTACTCCGATGCTTTAACTGCCATGAAGAGAGTTATGGAGCTGGACAAAGATCCCAGCGGAGAAGTTATCGAGCATTATGGCGACATTCTTTTTATGAACGGGATGAAGGAGGAGGCCCGGATACAGTGGATCAAGGCACTGGATAAGGGTGAGACTTCCGCCGGGCTCTCTTCTAAAATTGAAAAGGGAGTATTACAATGAAAACATTCCCGGGAATACTAAGACCGTTGATAGCGCTGGCAATGCTGACAAGCCTGGCGGGATGCCACTTTGGCAAGCGGATAACGAAAACCGAACGACCGCCGACTGAAGATGAGAGGCTGATAAAAGCCGTTTATGATGCCAACCTGCAGCCTAAATATATCGAGATCCGTTTTACAGGAAAAACAGATCTGGATGAAGAAAAGGTATCATTCATGGGAAGCGCAAAACTGGTAAAGGATAGCCTGATATGGGTATCCCTGCGCTCCCCTATCGGAATTGAAATCGGCCGGTTCATGGCCAGTCCTGACAGCATCTGGCTGGTATCAAAGATCCTGAAAATAAAAGAGAAAGGGAACTGGAGAATGATGCGGGAGCTCACCGGACATGAACTCGATTTTAACTCTCTGCAGGGAATCCTTACGCAAAGCCTTTTTACGGCGGGTGGAATATCGGAAAGCATTATACAAAATGACCTGCTGGTACGGCGGCAGGACAATATCGTCTGGATTGCCTGGAAACCCGCGATCGAGGATATCGCATCAAAAAGTAAATACCTGGCTCAGTTCCGTGTGGATCCCGGAACCCGGAAAATTAATGTAGCCGAACTCAAGGACGGGGCAGGAAGATGGGTTTCAAAAGCTCAATTTCTGTACACCCGGGAGAATGTCATAAAAAAGATCGAAATTAACGGAATGGATGAATCGCATAATTATACCGCTGAACTGAATGTTGTATCGTATGACATAAGGGAAAACGTGGTAATTAATTTTGAGAAATTCTGATGCAAAAGGCTCTGTTAACAGTTGCGATTGTATTGGCAGGTTTATTCGGATCTGTTGCCGCTCAGGATATTAACCAATTGAAGAGCGAAAGGGAAAAGAGCCTGAATGAAATCACCAAAACGGAAGACCTGTTGAGGAAAACCGAAAGCAACAGGAAGGCACAGCTACAGAATCTGAAATTGCTTAATAAAAAGATCAGCGCCCGCGAAAATGTGGTCAAAAGCATAAATCAGGAAATTAGTATGCTAAACCGGCAAATAGTAAGCGGAGAGAGTAATATCCGCTCATTGTCAGAGGAAATCCGGTTACTGAAAGAGGATTATGCCAAGGTGATCTACAGAACCTATTTGAACCGGAATGCCTATAATAAGGCACAGTACATTTTTGCCGCATCAGACTTCAACCAGGCTTTCAAAAGGCTGAAGTATATGCAGCAATACGCAAAATTCAGGAAAACCCAGGCAGAAAAGATCCAATTAAAGACCGATGAACTTAGGAAGCTGGTATCGGACCTTGGCTCTGACAAGGAGAAAAAAAATGAGCTATTGTCATCAGGGAGAAAAGAAGTTGCCAGTTTGAATAACGATAAACAACAGCAGCAGGGTTATGTGAAGGACCTTGAGAAGAAGGAAAGACAGTTGCGGAAGGACCTCGATAACCAGAGGGCAGTGTTCAAGAAACTGGAAAATGAGATCTCCAGGATCATTGCGGCTGCAACAGGTACGGAAGTTTCTTCAACGGGAATGAGGCTGACACCGGAGATGAAGATCATTTCAAATGAATTCAGTCAGAATATGGGCCGCCTTCCCTGGCCGGTTGCAAAGGGAATCATCACCATGGGCTACGGAGTGCAGAACTATCCGTGATTGAAGAAGGTGACGATAGATGATAAGGTG
>CAZEKJ010000032.1:0-27349 GCA_964512915.1 uncultured Porphyromonadaceae bacterium | reverse complement strand
CACTATGAAATAATGAATTGCTTTCGCTATTTCATAATAAGGGAATTGATATTACCACTGAAGAAAATGCAAGCGTACTTGCCATATTTGAGGGAAAAGTAACCTCAATTGTTGTGATCGCAACCAATCTTAAAGCAATATTGGTTCAGCACGGGGAGTACTTCTCAGTCTATTCAAACCTGGAATCGGTAAACGTTAAAGTAGGAGATAACGTAAAGATAAAGCAGGTGATTGGTATTGTGGGAGGGAGCAGTTCAGGGTCAAGTGAAATACACTTCGAAATCTGGAAAGAGCGTACGAACCTGAATCCTGAAAACTGGTTGGCAAGATGAAAGGGGCGGCAGATAGCCAGAGCGCACTCGTAATAGAGAAGAAAGTCAGAAAATTTATTCGGAGATATTATACGATTAAATTTTTCCAGGGGATTTTTTCATTTATATTCTATTCGGCAATTGTCATTTTATTTTCTTTTTTCCTTGATTGGATTCTGGAATTATCATACAATCAGGACAAAATTCTGTTCGTCGCTGATGCAATTCTTTGCGGTATTGCGGCTCTCTATTTTATTCTATTCCCGCTCCTTCAGAGGGCTGGTATTATAAAGGGAATGAATGTATATGAGGCAAGCCGGAAAATATCTGAAAATAATTCAGTGATTTCTGATAAGATAATTAACGTTATAGAATTAAACAAAGAAAGAATATCAAATAATGAATTGTATGAGGCCGCAATATTTCAAAAATCAGAAAAGATAAGATGGTTTAATTTTAATCGTGCAGTTTCTCTGAAACGATTAAAACGGACAGGATTAAGATCAGCAATAATTATAGGAGCATTGGGTTTAATACTGATGATCTGGCCTGAGTTTATAAGGACTGGTTACAGCCGGATAATTAAATTGGAAAGTGATGAAGAACCGGAACTGACCATAAATTTTACAATACTTAATGATTCCCTGAAAGTTGAGTCTGGTAAGGATTTTCTTCTCAAGTTCGAAGCGGGAGGCAAGGATTTTTTTGGTGAGGCCGGCTTATTTATCGGAGGAAAAAATTTCAAGGCTGATTACATAAATGGTTCTTTGGAGTATCTCTTTAAAGCGGTGAATAATACCGTTACGTTCCGCCTTTATAAAGGCAAAATTCGTTCGCAGGCCTACAGACTTGAGGTTATGCATAAACCTGAAATCTCGAATATTAGAGTTACCGTATTTCCACCGGAGTACACAGGGTTGAGCATAGTGGAAAGTGAAGGCGACGGGAACATTGAAATTCCGGAAGGTTCGAGAATTGTATGGAATTTCAGAACTGTTTTTACTGATGAAATGCGATTCTGCATGCAGGACACATCCGTAATACTTATGGATGGAAATAGCGCTGAGAAGGAGGATGTTTTTTTCAGAGATCAGGATTATTCCATAATATGCCTGAATAAGGATGGGTTATCAACAGAATATTACTATAGGATTTCTACCGTAAAAGATTTATTTCCGGAAATAGAGATTACGGAAAGAATAGATTCATTAAATAATAGCGTAGTATTTATTGAAGGAACAATTCAGGATGATTATGGTTTCGATAAACTTGAGCTGATTGCTGAAAATGATAATAAAGAGGAAATTAAATTAATTGAAATAAATAAGGACCAGATTTATCAATTATTCTATGCTGAAATTGTACCGGACACAACCGCAAAATCCTATTTTTTCAGGATATGGGATAATGATAAAAATAAAGGATCTAAATTCACTGAAAGCAGGAAAATTCTGTTGAAAAAGCGGACCATGGATGAGATAGAGGCTGAAAATTCTTTCAAGGCAGAAAAGGTTGCTGATGGAATTGAAGAAAGCATAAACTCGATAGAAATGCTTGAGGATAAGATCATGAAATTCAGGATGGAACGCTTATCCGGTTCACTAAAACCATGGGAGGTCCAGGAACGTGTGAAGGAGATTAATGACATGAAGGATATGCTGCTGAAAATGATTGAGGGATTTCAGCAAGAAAATGCGGAATACACGGATAATGAACAATTGCTTGAACAGGAGCAGGAAATTGCGGATAAAGCCAGGGAGATTGAGCAATTATTAGAAAATTTGATTGATGATGAGTTGAAGCAATTGCTTGAGGAGTTCCAAAAATTAGAAAAGGAGTATAAAGAGCAGGAAGCGAACGAGTTAAGTGAAAAGTTGGAGATCAACATGGAGAAACTGAAGGAACAGATGGAAATGGGACTGGAACTCCTGAGGAAATTTGAGCTTGAAAAGGAAATACTTAGAGACGCTAAAGAATTGGAGAGAATGGCGGATGAAATAGATCGGGGTTCTTTGGATGATTCACTGGCCAGGAAGGTATTGGAGGATTATAAAAAATGGGAGGAAAAGTTTGAAAACAGCCTCATGAAGAATAAAGAGTTTAAGGAACCCCTTTCCCTTGATAACCTGGAAAGTGAAAGAGAAAGTACACGTGATTCCCTGAATGCCATGGAAGAGGAAGAGGAAAAGGAAGCTGGAAGGAAGGAAGCGGGTAAAAAAGCGTCTTCCCGTTTGAAAAAGCTTTCAAAAGAGGTTAGTTCAATGCTCAAGAGTGGAGCAGAAGAGGACAAAGTAGTTGATATAGAGGAGATAAGACAAATCAGAAATGCATTGAACGACTTTAGCAAGGTTCAGGAGGAATTAAATAAAAAGATGGGGTATGTTAATCAGATTTCTCCGGTAGCCTCCGACCTGATCAGGGAGCAAAAAGTTTTGGAGTCGAAGTTTGATAAGATCCGCGACAGTTTAAAAAGTTTGGGATATAAGCAACCGATGATTGCGAACATGCTGGGTGTGGAAATGTTCCACGTGGAAACATCGATGAGGAGCCTTTTTGAAAGTTTTAGTACCGGACGAATGCCAACGGTCAGGATAGAGCAGAACAGGATCATGAACAATGTCAATATTCTTGTGTTAAAGCTCGATGAAATTATTAAGAGTACTGAAAACCAGAAGGGCACCGGAAGCGGTAAGAACAGCTTCACAGATTCCAAAAAGAAAAGTAAAGGAGAGCAGCAGGGTTCAGAAGAGATAAAGGAGACGCGATCGCAGCAGGAGTCGTTGAAGCAGCAGTTGAAGGGGGCGATTCAACAAATGAAACTGGGGAAGGGCTCTAAACAGGGAAGGAAGGAGCTTTCGCAAATGTTAGGGGAGAGGGAAATGATGAGGAAGGCGGCGGAGCGTTTATCCCAGGGAGGAATGTTGGGAAAGGACGCAAGGGAGCGATTGATGCAGGCGCTCGAAATGATGAAGGAAGTTGAGAAGGATATCATCTATGACAGAATGGGTGATCATACCCTGGAGAAGGATGAATGGATCCGGACGCGCTTGCTGGAAGCTGAGAATGCTGAACGGGAAAGAGAAAATGAGAACCGGAGAGAATCGAAAGAATTCAAGGGAGAGTTTGCACCGAACGAACTTTTGTTAAACGCAGAACCTCAAGAGAACAAACCCTTCAGGCAAACGTTAAAATACAGGGACTTGAAATTGAAGAAATATTATCAGGAGAAATATGATCAGTATATTCAATCAACAAGAAAAAGGTAATGGCAATTCATTTCATTGAGGAGGACAAGAGTCCGGGGAAGATTGAAAGAGGGATCGTAAAGAAGTGGCTGGAAGGAGTGATTCGCATGGAAGGCAAAGAAGTGGGTGTAACCAATATCATTTTTTGCAGCGACGCCTATCTGGTAAAGATCAATAAGCAATTTTTGAAACGGGACTACTTTACGGATGTGATTACATTTGATTATTCGGAGGGTGCAACGATTACCGGAGATATTATGATCAGTGTGGAGCGGACTGAAGAAAATGCGCGGGAATTGGAAATTTCCAGTGTAGATGAGCTGCGGAGAGTTATGGTTCATGGCATACTGCATCTTATTGGATATAATGATGATACAGTTGAAAACAAGGCTAAAATGACCTCAATGGAAGACCTGTACCTGGGACAGTGGCCAGGATGAGGTCAAATATTGAAAGGAATTTGAGGAATGTTGAAGGAATATGATGTGATTGTTGTGGGTGGCGGTCATGCCGGATGCGAAGCAGCGGCAGCGGCAGCGAATATGGGATCTCAAACCCTGTTGATCACGATGGACATGAATAAGATGGCGTTCATGTCATGCAACCCGGCTATGGGAGGAATCGCAAAGGGTCAGATCGTAAGAGAGATTGATGCCATGGGAGGATTGAGCGGTCTCGTTACCGATTCATCCATGATTCAGTTCAGGATGCTCAACAAGAGCAAGGGCCCGGCCATGTGGAGTCCGAGGGCTCAATGTGACCGTGTACAGTTCAGCCTTGATTGGAGGAAACGACTGGAATCAATTCCAACACTTGATTTTCTCCAGGACACTGTTAAGGATGTGATTATGAAAGGGGGGAGAGTAGTTGGAGTAGAAACACGTATCGGAATCAGGATTACCGGAAAAACTGTCATTCTTACGAATGGCACTTTTTTAAATGGCATGATGCATGTCGGGCGTGAACAGGTTAAAGGAGGAAGGGCATCGGAGCCAGGTGTAGAAGGACTTTCGGATCAGCTGGCTGAGTTTGGTTTTAAGACCGGGCGAATGAAAACGGGCACGCCTGCCCGTTTGGATGGAAGGTCTATCGACTTCAGCAAGCTTGCCGAGCAGGCAGGGGATGAATGGACGGTACCGTTCAGCTATTTAAATCCGGTACATAAGCCACTCGTTTCCAGACCCTGTTATATTGCATGGACTTCGATGGATGTGCATGAGGCATTGCAGGTTGGGTTTACTGATTCACCCATGTTTGATGGAACTATCACCGGTATCGGGCCGCGATATTGTCCAAGCATTGAATCCAAGCTGGTTACCTTCGCAGAAAAGGAGAAACACCAACTGTTCGTCGAACCTGAGGGACTGGATACCGTTGAATTTTATCTTAACGGATTCTCCTCTTCATTGCCCTGGGAGGTACAATTACAGGGGTTAAGGAGAATTGAGGGATTCGAGAAGGTAGAATGGTTCAGGCCAGGCTACGCGATAGAGTATGACTACTTCGATCCTACGCAGTTGAAGCCCACACTCGAGACGAAGATGATCGAGAACCTCTATTTTGCGGGACAGATAAACGGAACCACTGGATATGAGGAAGCCGGGGCCCAGGGCTTAATGGCCGGGATCAATGCAAGCAGAAAGGTTAGAGGATTTGAGCCTGTGATCCTGAACCGTGACCAGGCCTATATCGGAGTTTTGATTGACGATCTGGTTACCAAGGGCGTTGACGAACCCTACCGTATGTTTACCTCCAGAGCCGAGTATCGTATTTTGTTAAGGCAGGATAATGCCGACGAAAGGCTTACCCCAATGAGTTTTGAAATGGGACTGGCATCCCCCAAAAGAATGGAAATTCTTGAAATCAAGCAGAAAGGAATTAGTGAAATACTGGATTTTGCTTCCTCATTTTCTGTATCTCCCGATAGCATCAACACAGTTCTCGAGAGCCTTGAGACACCTGCAATACGGCAAAAGTTAAAGCTGAAGGAGGTTGTGGCACGTCCTCAGGTTGGCCTCATGGATCTGGTTCCCATATTGCCCGAGCTGCAAAAAATTGTAGATGGATTTGGTGAATGGAGGATTGAAATACTTCAGAACAGTGAAATTCAGCTCAAATATCAGGGGTATATTGACAGGGAAAAACAAATTGCCGAAAAGATTAAGCGCCTCGAAAACCTCAAGATACCACGAAAGCTAAACTATTCAGATATAAATGGTTTAACTATGGAAGCTCGAGAAAAGCTTACTAAAATACAGCCAGAAACAATCGCTCAAGCAAGCAGGATTCCCGGAATTTCGCCTGCTGACATTAATGTGTTGTTAGTACAAATGGGAAGATAAATGTTCCACGTGGAACAGCAATCAATTGTTTGTATAGAGGACTTTAATTATGAACATAATCAACTGATTAGGCAATATGAATACCTTTATAAAACAGGGCTGGTTTGCTGATTTTGTGGAGGAAAACTTTTATTTGGGGGATCTCACGGTAGAATCCGGAAGGGTAGAAGAGATCCGGGAAGTTGAGGGATCAAGAAGGGCTGCGCCGGAACCTTCAGCTGAGAGCCCGCTGATTTTACCGGGCCTGGTGGATGCGCACATACACATAGAGAGCTCAATGGTTTTGCCAAGCAGGTTTTCCCAAAAGGCCGTAGAGTTCGGAACCATTGCAACCGTATCGGATCCCCATGAAATTGCCAATGTGCTGGGAAACGAGGGAATCCGATACATGGCTGAGGATGCAGCGAGGGGCATTCCTATCGTATGGTTTACTGCACCGTCCTGTGTTCCGGCGACCTCCCTGGAGGAATCGGGGTCTGTTTTGGAAGCAGCGGATCTTCAGGTTTTATTCGAAGAAGACCTCGTGGTAGCCCTGGGCGAGGTCATGAATTTTCCGGGAGTGATTGGAAAGAATCCGGGGGTTATGGCCAAACTCAAGCTGGCGCAGCGATTTGGGAGGCCTGTTGACGGTCATGCACCGGGCTTGCGAGGAATCGCCCTTCAGGAATATGCCGAGGCCGGAATTTCAACGGATCATGAGTGTTTTACTATTGCAGAGGCAAGAGAAAAAATTGCACTCGGGATGAAAATACTGATCCGGGAGGGAAGTGCAGCCAGAAATTTTGAAGCCCTGTGGCCCCTGATCGATGAATTCCCGGAGAATGTCATGCTTTGCACCGATGATTTCCACCCCGATGACCTTGAACTCGGGCATATGGACCGGCTCATCCGCAGGGGATTAGAGAAAGGTTTGAACTTTTTTAACCTTTACAAAGCGGCAACATTGAATCCCATGGAGCATTACCGTCTGAAAACCGGCAGGCTCCGGAAGGGAGATCCCGCTGATTTTATCATCGTAAACGGACTCGAAGATTTCAAGGTTACTGCAACCTATCTGGCCGGATATCCGGTATTCGGTGACGGAGCCGCACCTGTTGCTCTTCAGACGGTTAAACCCATCAACCATTTTAATGCCGGGAAGATTACTCCGGAGGATCTGCTGGTACCGGGCTCAACCGGCCGGTACCGCGTGATCCTTGCCATGGATGGTGAATTGATAACTGAGGCAAAGAGTGCAGAACTAACAGAAATACAGGGGTTTATATACCCGGATATCACACGCGACATCCTGAAAATAGCGGTCGTAAACCGATACCGAAAAGCTCCGTTGGCCATCGGTTTTATCAGCGGATTCGGACTGAAAGAGGGGGCAATGGCCTCATCCATAGCACATGACAGCCATAATATAGTGGCCGTAGGCACGGACGAGGAGACTTTGGCAGAGGCTATTAACCTGGTCATTGAGCATCAGGGCGGAATATCCGTCTGTTCTGCTGGATTTTCCGAATGCCTTCCGCTTCCCGTTGCCGGACTGATGAGCACGCAGTCCGTGTCTGAAACCGGAGATAGATACCGCTGCCTGACTCAGCTGGCAAAAGACCTTGGTTCAGGACTTAAGGCCCCCTTTATGACACTGTCATTCATGTCGCTCCTCGTAATCCCTCACCTGAAACTTGGGGACCGCGGCCTCTTCAATGGCGACAATTTCACGTTTGTTCCCTTACGGCTGGAATAAAATGGCAACCCGATATTCCGATTTTAAGCCTGAACAGGGACTTCTCGATCTGGTAAAAACCTTACCGGAAAGACCCGGTGTCTACGAGTTTATCAACGAAGAAGATGTGATTATCTATATCGGGAAAGCAAAAAACCTGCGCAAGAGGGTGAGTTCCTATTTTCAAAAATCACCGGATAACGCAAAACTTGCCATCCTGATCCGGAAGATCCGCTCGGTCAACCATCTGGTGGTGGATACGGAAAGTGACGCACTCCTGCTCGAGAATAACCTGATTAAAACACACATGCCCAGGTATAACGTGATGCTGAAGGATGACAAAACGTTCCCCTGGATCTGCATAAAAAAGGAACCGTTTCCCAGGGTATTTACCACCCGGAAACTCATTAATGACGGATCTGCCTATTTCGGGCCCTATACATCCGGAAAAATCTGGAAAAATCTGATTGACCTGATACGCGGTCTCTACAAGATACGGACCTGCGCCCTGAACCTGGCACCAGGGCAGATCGAAGCCGGAAAATTTAAGATCTGCCTGGAATATCATATCGGTAACTGCCTGGGGCCTTGCGAAGGAAAGCAAAGTGAGTCTGACTATCTCCGGCAGACGGAGGAAATTGAAAAGATCCTCAAGGGCAGCACCCATGGATTAATTCGCTCCCTGAAGACCGAAATGTCAGGACTGTCAGATCGGTACGAATTCGAGAATGCTGCCCGGGTGAAGGAAAAGATTGAAATGCTTGAAAAATTCCAGAGCAAATCGACCGTTGCCAATACCCGGATCAGGCATGTGGACGTTTTTTCGATCGTATCAGATGAGCGTGCAGGGTACGTCAATTATATGAAAGTGATGAATGGCTCCCTCATTCAGACCCATTCCCTGGAACTGAAAAAGCAGCTGGATGAAACCGAAGAGGAATTGCTGATCATAGCAATTGTGGAGATGCGCCAGCGTATTGACAGTGAGGCCCCTGAAGTCATTGTACCGATCCCGATCAGCTATAAGCTTGAAAACGTGGAATTTACCATTCCACAAAAAGGAGATAAAAAGGCCTTGCTCGAACTTTCGGAGCGAAATGCGCGATATTTCAAGCTCGACAGGCAGAAGCAGCAGGTAAAACATATCAGTGTTACCCGTGTAAGCCGAAAGCTGGAGACTCTTCAAAAGGATTTGAGACTGCCCGACCTGCCCGTTCACATAGAGTGCTTTGATAACTCCAACATTCAGGGAACCAATCCTGTAGCCGCCTGTGTTGTATTCCGGAATGCAATGCCCAGCAAGAGGGATTACAGGCATTTCAATATCAAAACCGTGGAAGGCCCCGATGATTTTGCCTCAATGGAGGAGGTAGTGTACCGGCGTTATAAAAGAATGATGGAAGAGGGACAGGAACTTCCTCAGCTTGTGGTGGTTGACGGAGGAAAAGGGCAACTTAGCTCAGCCGTAAAAAGCCTTGAAGCCCTGGGGCTCAGGAACCGCATCACCATCATCGGGATCGCAAAACGGCTGGAGGAAATCTATTACCCGAATGATTCCGTACCCCTCTATCTGGATAAGAAATCAGAAAGCCTTCGGTTGATCCAGCAGATGAGAAATGAAGCACATCGGTTTGGAATCACCCACCACAGAAATAAAAGGGAAAAAGACCTGACAGTTTCGGTACTTGACGAAATCAGGGGGATCGGGGAGGAGACCCGGACCAAACTGCTGAAGGCTTTTGATTCTCCGGAAGATATCAGGAAGGCACCGATAGATAAAATCGAAGCGGTGGTAGGCAAGGCTAAAGCAAAAATCCTCGCAGACTTCTTTAAAAAAGAACAGTAGCATAACCTGCGCTCGTTCTTTGTCATGCTCAAGCAGCCATTTTTTTCGCCAAAGCCCCCCCCCATCGGTAAAAGTAGAAAAAGAGATACTTTTGCTGAACCATGAGCGACTATTTCCTGCAGGGCAAAGCAAGGATATTTCCCGACAATGACTGGGTAATCTCCATTTCATTGCTTGTTACGGTGCTATACATACTTAGCAGGCTTCTTTTTCCCCGGTATCACAGCCGCCTCACCTATGCTTTCTTTAACCGATATGAAGCAGGAAAGCTCCTGGAAGAGCGCAGTACCCTTTTTCAGCGGGCCGGACTCATGCTCAATTTTGTGCCCCTGTTTTGTATTGCCATGCTGGTTTTTGTTCAGATCTCATGGTTCAGGGAAGAAAACCTGTATGACAACCCTTTCCTGAGATACCTGGGGGTGCTTGGCATAGTGACCGGCTATTTTTCCCTGCGTCTCCTGATATTGTACCTTTTCGGCTACTCGCTGCAAATGAATGAAGTCGTTCTGCGATTTAACCAGCTCTGGCTCTTTCACTTTCAGAATCTGAGCTCCTATATACTAATACCCGCTCTGGGGCTCCCTTTTGTAACCGGTTCTGCCAGGTTTTTCCTTTTAATTTCCTGCTGGATTCTGCTTCTTCTGTGGTGGCTTTATACCCTGATAAGGGGAATCCAGGTTTTGAAGAACTTGCGTATTTCATTATTCTATTTGATTTTATACCTTTGTACCCTTGAAATTCTTCCTTTGTGGTGGGCAGTTAAATCCATAATGGAAGGATGGTGAGAATAAGTTTTTTTACATCAACTAAAGTTTAACAACTTGAAGATAAAGAGAATACTCATCTCCCAACCTCAGCCTACCACAGAAAAATCTCCTTATTTCGAGGTGGCTGAGAAATACAAGGTGAACCTGGATTTTTTCCAGTTTATCCGTGTTGAAGGTGTTCCGGGCAAGGATTTCAGAGCCGCCAGGATCAATCTTCTGGACTTTTCAGCCGTTGTGTTTAACAGTCGCATAGCGATCGACCACTTTTTCAGGATTTGTGATGAATTGCGGATACAGGTCGCTGATACCATGAAGTATTTCTGCTCGTCGGAATCGATAGCCGTTTACCTGCAGAAATATATCGTTTACCGTAAAAGAAAGATTTTCTACGGGCAGAAGAATCTTGAAGATCTTGCGGATGTCCTTGTCAAGCATAAGGAGGAGCGCTTTCTGGTTCCTACCTCCACTGTTCATAATGATGAAATACCGGCCTTACTGGCTCAGTATAAAATCAACTTCACCAAGGCTTTTTTCTACAAAACCCTGGCTTCCGATCTTCGCCACCTCAACATGGCCGATTTCGACATGCTTGTTTTTTACAGTCCTGTCGGTATTGAGTCACTCTTTGAAAACTTTCCGGGTTTCGTTCAGAACGAAACTTTTATCGGGACCTTTGGCCATAATACAGCCAAAGCTGCTGAGAATGCCGGCTTGCGGATCGATCTGAGAGTCCCTTCTCCGGAATTTCCCTCAATGACCATGGCGCTGGATAAATTTCTTGCAGAGAACTGTAAGAAAATCGCAAAATAGAACATGGATGAGACTTTCGGCAAAAGCGAACGCCTTTGTCTGAAAAGAAGGTTCGAGGCTCTTATTGCCGGCGGCCGGAGTTTCTTTATTTACCCATTCCGGGTAATTTACCTTGAAGATCAGTTGCTTCCTTCCGATCCACCCGTCCAGGTTGGTTTTACGGTAAAGAAAAAACAGTTTAAACGGGCAGTCGTGCGTAACCTGATTAAACGCAGAACCCGTGAATCGTGGCGAATGAGAAAGAGCAGCCTCTACGGTTTGCTGCGGGAACAAAATAAAAACCTTCTGATTCTGTTAGTATACGGTGCCGAGACCCCCCTTCCGTTTGAAGAGCTCGACCGGAAAATGGGGCAGGTCATAAAAAGGCTTGAATCAGAATTCTCACCGGCTGGTTAAATGAAAAATATGGTGGATTGGATTGGCAAAGGTTTTGGCTGGATTTTAATCCTGCTGGTCCGTTTTTATCAAAAAGCAATCTCTCCCTATCTGGGTTCCAACTGCCGGTATACACCCACCTGTTCACATTTTTTTATTGAAGCGGTCAGAAAGCATGGTCCACTCAAAGGAAGTTATCTCGGCATCCGCAGGCTGCTGAAATGCCACCCCTGGGGCGGACATGGCTATGACCCCGTTCCATAGTTTCCATTCTATGAAAAGAAAAATTAAAACGCTTTTTTTAACCGGATTTCTGCTGATTACGCCGGTTCTGTTCTCCGGATGGTATGACAAAGAGTTTGAATGGTCGAAGAATCTGGAGATCTATCACTCCCTGATCCGGGAGCTTGAACTGTGCTATGTCGACGAAACCGATCCCGGTAAGATGATCCGGACCAGCATCGATCAGATGCTCAGAACCCTCGATCCCTACACGGTTTATATCCCGGAATCCCAGACTGAGGATATCCAGTTGATGACCACCGGCGAATATGGCGGGGTGGGTGCCCTGATCGGTCAGGATAGCCTGAATGTGTATATCTCGGATCCCTACGAAGGTTCGCCGGCTGAGCGGGCAGGACTCCGGGCGGGTGACATAATCCGGAAAGTTGACGACCGGTCTGTTGCCGGAAAGAGCACTGCGGAGATCAGTCCGCTTATGAAAGGCGCACTGGGCTCGTCAGTAAAACTAACCGTGGAACGACCCTACACTCATGAGATAATAACGGTTACCCTGATCAGGGAAAAGATCCGCTTTCCTAACGTTCCCTACTTTTCTCTGATATCTCCGGAAACCGGATATATCAGACTCTCCGGTTTCACGGAAGGTGCCAGCCGGGAAGTCAAGGAGGCATTGGTAAGCCTCAAGGCACAGGGTGCCCGCTCTATCGTGCTCGACCTGAGAGGAAATCCGGGCGGCCTGCTGATTGAGGCGGTTGACGTGATGAACATTTTTGTTCCGCAGGGGCAGGAGATCGTCAGTACCCGTGGCAAATCCCGCCAGTGGGAAGCAACATACACCTGCCGGTATGAACCGGTTGACACCCTGATTCCGGTAGCTGTGCTCGTGAATTCAGGATCCGCCTCGGCTTCAGAAATCATTGCTGGAGCCATGCAGGACCTCGACAGGGGCATCATTGTCGGCCAGCGGACCTTTGGCAAAGGGCTGGTACAAACCACCAGGAACCTCAGCTACAATGCCAACCTGAAACTCACCACGGCAAAATACTATATTCCCAGTGGACGCTGCATCCAGGCGCTGGACTATACCAACCGGAGACCCGATGGCAGTGTGGGCCACATTCCCGACTCCCTGATCACAACCTTTAAAACGAAAACCGGCAGGGTGGTAAAAGACGGCGGCGGAATCGGGCCGGATATCAGCGTTGAACCGCAGAAGCTCAGTGCGATCGCTACCCACCTGATTTATCGGAATAAATTGTTTGATTTCGCCACCCGCTACAGGAACCTGAATCCGTCAATTCTCCGTCCGGCAGATTTTACCCCGACGGATCAGCTCTATGCCGATTTCAGAAATTTCCTGGCGGAACAAAAATTTACCTACAAAACAGCGACTGAGGAGGCATTAAATGACCTTATAGCCTCTGCAAAGGCAGAACGCTACTACGAATCATCCGAAGAGGTTTTTGACGCCCTGAAGAAGAATTTCGCCCATGACCTTGACAAGGATCTGGCGGTATTCAGGCCCGAGATCTCCTCCATTCTTGCCGATGAAATCATCGGCCGCTACTATTACCAGAAAGGGCGGATCGAATACATGCTGCGGGATGACAAGGGATTGACCCGTGCCCTTGAAACTCTGCATAATCAGGAGGAATACCGGAGAATTCTGGGGAAGTAGTGGCTAAATCCAGCGGGCGGTTCCATCGGAAAAAAGTTCTTTTTTCCATACGGGCAGTTTCTCCTTGATCAGTTCCACACAGGCCTCCAGGGTCTGGAAAGCCTCTTTGCGATGGCCCGTGGAAACAATAACCAGGAGGCTGGCTTCCCCGGCTTTTACCACGCCGATGCTGTGCCAGATATGAAGGCAAACCAGATCGGAAAACTGGTTAAACAGATCTTCCTTCAGGGTTTTTACTACTGGCAGGATCATCTCCTCATAGGCTGAATACTCTATTGCGGTTACGGTTTTTTCTTCCACACGGTCGGATCTCACCTGTCCGACAAAGATAGCGTGGGCTCCGATATTCAGTTTATCCGAATGCCGGCCGATCTGCTCCGCAATAAAGGCTGCCGGAATGGGCCCCGGTATGAGGTGCTTGTCCTCTTTCATGATCAACCTCCGGCAAATGGGGGGAGAAGGGCGATTTCGTCACCGTCGGAGGGTATCGGGTATCGGGTGTCGGGTATCAGGTTTGGGGTTTGGGTATTGGGGATTGGGAGTAGCTGGCGGTTGAGGGAGATTTGATAGCGGATTCCCTCAATGGCCGGGTACCGGGTTTTAATTTGTTCCAGGATTTCTCCAATGGTTGAACAGTCGGTGACACTATCCGAAGAACAGCCGGTAATGTCGCGGATCGAGCCGAAATAAAGAATTTTTACGGTTGGCATTCAGTGTGTGTTTAAATCTTCGGGTGCATTCAAATTTAGAAACAAATCGGTATGGTAAAAATCCAGCTCCGGTGTGATCGGAATGGTTTGCCACCGGGTTTGCCTGATAATCCTCGGCGGCCTGGCATTTCCCGACATCAGCGCCTTGTGGAAATATTGGCTGGCCGACCGGCTGAACACCCCGATGAGCGGTTCATCCGTTTCGTCATGACCGGCAATGGAAATATCGTAAGATCCATGGTGCATCAGGAGATGGCGGAAAAGGCTGGTCGAAAGGTTGGGCGTGTCGCACGATGAGATCAGGGCTAAGGGCGTGGAGCAACGGGAAAGGGCGGTTTCAATGCCGGCGGCCGGGCCCGTGCCGGGAAAAGTAGCGGGAGGCACCCGGGCATTGAGAAAAGAGAAATCACCAGTGTTTGCGATAATGAGAATTTCTTTGCACAAAGGAAATAAGGCATCATAAACCCACTGGATGAGGGGGCGGTTTTTCCACAAAACCAGTGCCTTGTGCGTACCCATCCTGCGGCTTTCCCCGCCTGCCAGGATTACGCCGGTAACCGGCGCACCGGTCATCCGTGGGCCTCCAGCCAGTTACGGCCCTCGCCAATGTCAACCAGAAGGGGCACCTTCAGTTGTATCGCACGTTCCATCTCATGGCGAACAATCTCTTTCATCCGCTTGAGTTCAGGCAGGTAAACATCGAAATTCAATTCATCATGAACCTGTAAAACCATGCGGCTCTGCAAATTTAATGATTCGATTTTCCGGTGGATGCGGATCATGGCAATCTTGATGATATCGGCAGCAGAGCCCTGAATCGGCGAGTTGATTGCGTTTCGTTCGGCCACACCGCGGACCACCTGGTTCTCAGAGAGAATATCCGCCAGGTAGCGTCGGCGTCCCATGAGGGTAGTTACATACCCCTGGTCGCGCGCCTGCCGGATCGATTGGTCCATATATAGCCTGACTCCCGGGTAAGAGCGGAAATAACCGTCAATAAACTCTTTGGCTTCGGACCGAGAGATAGTAAGCCGCTGCGACAGTCCGAAACTGGAAATCCCGTATATGATGCCGAAGTTGGCAATCTTGGCCTTGGAACGCATTTCCCGGGTTACCTGCTCCGGCTTAACCCGGTTAATCAGTGCGGCCGTTGCCGTATGAATATCTTCCGAACGATTGAAAGCTGCGATCATGTTCTCATCACCGCTCATGTGCGCCATGATCCGGAGTTCAATCTGGGAGTAGTCGGCTGAAAGGATGGTATGATCCGGATCCGAGGCAACAAAAGCCCTCCGGATTTCCCTCCCCCGCGCTTCCCGGATCGGGATATTCTGCATGTTGGGATTAATGGAACTGAGCCTGCCCGTGGCGGCGATCGCCTGGTTGAAATGGGTGTGTATCTTGCCGCTCACCGGATCCACAAGGTCGGGAAGCGTATCGATATATGTATTCAGCAGTTTGGTTAACCCCCGGAATTCTAATATTTTATCTATGATCGGATGCTTGTAGGCCAATCGGGCCAATACATCTTCACTGGTCGAATATTGACCGCTCTTGGTTTTCCGGGCCTGTGGATCAATTTTAAGCTGATCGAACAGAACCTCGCCAAGTTGTTTCGGGGATGCCACATTAAAGGTCATTCCCGCAATACTTATAATTTCTTTTTCGAGGGCCTCGATCTCTTCGGATAATCCCAGCGAGATATCGGCCAGGGTAATTTTATCAAGCCGGATGCCTGAGCGTTCCATGCCGGCAAGGACCGGAACCAGAGGCATTTCGATTTCCGTGAACAGCGGCGTCAGCCCGTTTTTATCCAGTTCGGCCTGGAGGATCGGCCGGAGCCGGTTGGTCATATCCGCATCCTCGCCGGCATATTCCTTTTGAAGTTCGGGTGCCACGCTGCGCATGGAACGCTGATCCTTGCCCTTCTCTCCGATCAGCTGTTCGATCGGGACCATTTTGTAATCCAGATATTTATCTGCCAGAAAATTCAGGTTATGGCGTTCATCGGGATTGATCAGATAGTGTGCGAGCATGGTGTCGAACAGGGGCCCGTTGATCCGGATTCCGTAACTGGCAAGCACCTGCAGGTCGTATTTGATATTCTGGCCGGTTTTGGAGATAGCCGGATTTTCAAAAACTGCCTTAAAGGGCTGCAGCAGGTTAAGGGTTACCTCGCGGTCGTCGGGAAAGTGGATGTACCAGGCTTCGCCGGGTGTGTGCGACAGGGCCAGGCCTACGATCTCCGCCCGGATGGCATTGAGACCGGTAGTTTCGGTGTCAAAGCAGAAAGAAGATTTTTGGGTAAAGGCCGAAGCCAGCCCGCGGATCTCCTCAATCCCGGTAACCAGGTGGTAGGTATGTTCGTTTGATTGTATGCTGATGGCGGGACCGCCGGCCGGAATTTCGCCGGCAGATTCAAAAAGGGATTCCTGCCGGGGCACCGGCGGCGGTGAAGCAAAAAGGTCAGCAGGAGCTTGCGGCTGCATGACTTTGCTAAGCAGGGTGCGAAACTCAAGCTCTTCAAAAATGGTTCTCAGGAGGCGCTCATCGGGCTTTCTGCGAAGAAGGATATCGGGATCAAAGTCAATGGGTACGGTAAGGCAGATGGTGACGAGTTCGCGGGCGAGCATCACCTGTTCCCGATTTGCAATCAAAGACTCTTTCTGCTTGCCTTTGAGTTCGTCGATGTGTTCGTATACCCCGTCGACGGATCCGTATCGCTTAATCAGGTCCTTGGCGGTTTTTTCCCCGATTCCCGGAGCGCCGGGAATATTATCCGCTGAATCGCCCCATAGGGCAAGAATGTCGATAACCTGTGCAGGCCGGTCAATGCCGAAATCACGGCAAACCTCCTCCGGACCCAGCATTTCCACGTCATTTCCCGACCGGCGGGGCTTCAGTATCCTGATTCTGTCCTCAACCAGCTGGGTGTAATCTTTATCGGGGGTCATCATGAAAACACTGTACCCCTGTTTTTCTGCCTTTTTTGCCAGGGTTCCGATCACATCGTCCGCTTCATATCCAGAGACTTCCAGAACGGGAATGCGGAAAGCGTCAATAATCTTCTTGATGTAGGGTACACATGCGCGGAGATCTTCCGGCATAGGCGGCCGCTGGGCCTTGTAGGCCACAAACATGTCATTCCGGAAGGTGGGCCCCGGGGGATCGAAAACGACGGCGATATGTGTAGGATCTTCCTTCCGCAGGAGTTCCTCGAGTGTCAGGGTAAAACCGAACGCCGCGGAGGTATTGAGCCCTTTCGAGTTTATCCTCGGGTTCTTTATGAATGCATAGTAGGACCGGTAGATCAGCGCATATGCATCAAGCAGGAACAGACGGCTATCTTGCATCGCTGGCTAACTGGTCTTCAGCAAACCACTCGGCATAGCTGTTGGCGGTTTCATAAAGACGAATCGAATGCAGGTGGATGTCGCGGGGAAGCTCCCGGTTTAGAATTTCTGCAAAGTAAATGATCAGGTTTTCAGCGGTCGGCTGGAAGTCGAACCACATTTTCCTGTCGAACATCTCCGGTATATCCGTGAATTTGTGAACGGGTGCTTTGGTGCTCAGGACCAGGCTGTGGTCGAAAATATCTACTATGTTCTTATTAACCACCCGCTTAAGGTCGCCGAAGTCTATCACCATTCCCAGCTTGATATCAGCAGGGTCATCAATCGGCTTGCCCGAAACGGTCACCTTGAGGATGTAGGAGTGACCGTGAATGTTTTTGCAGAGACCGTCATAACCCCAGAGGGCATGAGCCATCTCAAAACGAAATATTTTGGTTACCCTGACTATTGACATGGTTGGAGATTAATCGCAGGAACATTTGCTGATGCAGTCGACCACCTTGCTCAGGGAGTCGTGCTTCAGGAAGTAAAAGGTATTCTTGCCGTCACGCTTGCTGGCAAGAACGTCCTTGTCTTTAAGAATGCCCAGATGGTGGGAGGTGGTCGATTGCTCGATGTCGAGTTTCATGTGTATCTCTGAAACCGTGAGTTTCTGCCCATCTTCCAGTAGATTAAGAATGGCAATCCTCACCGGATGAGCGATGGCTTTTAGCATGTTCGCAGCCCTTTCGAGCTGTTCCGGTTTCAGATCAAGAAGATTCATAGTATGCAGGTATTTACTTATTTATGCAAATATATAAATGTTTTCCGATGAATACTTTGATATATGCACATACTTGCCTATGACAAAAGTCATCATTTCCCTTTAGAAATACTTGATATCCTGACTCTTCAACCGCGTAAGCAGGTTATTGGCGAGGCGGCTGGCGCCGATCCGGAACCTGCCTGGATTGGCCCATTCCTCACCCAATATTTTATAAATCAGAGAATAGTAAATAACAGCATCCTCTACCTCCACAATTCCACCGGCCGGTTTTATTCCGACAGGCCTGCCGGTTCGAGTCCGGAAATCACGGATAGCCGTGCACATGGTATACACGGCTTCAGGTGTGGCTGAAACCGTGTTCTTTCCGGTGGATGTTTTAATGAAGTCGGCACCTGCTTCCATGGCGATCAGGCTGGCAAGCCTGATATTTTGGGCGGTTTTGAGCAGGCCGGTTTCGAGGATAACCTTCAGGGTGACCCCGGAACAGGCTTCCCGGATCAGAATCAGTTCATTGAGCACGCTGCGGTACTCCCCGGCCAGGAACCTGCCCACCGAAATGACCACGTCGATCTCATCGGCCCCTTTTTTCACCAGGAGCTCGCATTCGGCCAGCTTTACGGATAAAAAGGTCTGGGATGAGGGAAAACCTGCGCCAACGGCAGCAATTTTTACCCCGGGTGCTGTCAGGGTTTTTCTCACCTCCTCCACAAGGGACGGGTATACACAGATGGCGGCTACACCCGTAATACCCGGAAAGGCTTGCTGAAACCCGTTCAGACGGCCGGTGAACTGCCTTGCAGTGCCATCGTTGTCATCGGAATTCAGCGTTGTCAGGTCCAGCAGTCCGAAAATTCTTTCAAGGTTGATGGATGTATATAAACCCGGATCAACCGAAGCAAAAAGTGCCTGGGTTTCAAAACTTACTACCCGGTCATCTTCACCCGGGCCGTATTCTTTGAGGTAGTCGTTTAGTAGGTTCATGGTACGAAGTTAGTAAAAGGCTCCCTGCGGTCGCTAACAGGCCCTTCGGCTCCTAACAGGAGCTGCGCGCTAATAGAGATAATGCCAAATGCCTGTTAGGGCGAAGCCCCTATTAGCCCGAAGGGCCTGTTAGCGACCGCAGGGAGCCTTTTATTTTAGTTTTTCATTACCCTTATGTCGTTCTGCATCCCTCCTCGTCTTCTTGGCGATATTCTTTTGAAACGCTTCGGTCAGGTTGATGCCGGTCTGGTTGGCCAGACAGATAAGTACCCATAGAACATCGGCCATCTCATCGGCCATGTCCCTGTTCTGATCCGATTCTTTTTCCGATTGGTCCCCGTACTTCCGGGCCACTATCCTCGCCAGTTCACCTACCTCCTCGGTTAAGATGGCCAGGTTGGTCAGTTCAGAAAAGTAGCGGACACCGTACGTCCGGATCCAGAGATCCACCTGAGCCTGTGCTTCTTCTATTGTCATACCCTGTTTTTTGTATCGATCCAGATAGTCACTGGTCCGTCATTGACCAGCGACACCAGCATCATGGCTCCGAACTCACCGGTTTGTACCGGTTTGCCGGTCTCTTTTTCAAGTTGTTTCACAAACTGGTCGTACAGCGGAACGCTGATGGCCGGCGGGGCTGCATCAATGTAGGAGGGACGGAATCCTTTTTTCACACGCGCATGCAGGGTAAACTGTGAAACAGCCAGAATCTCCCCTTTGACCTCCATAACACTCAGGTTCATAACCCCCTTGTCATCGTCGAAAATACGCAGTCCGCCTATTTTATTGCACAGCCACAGGATATCCTCATGCGTGTCTGCTGCTTCAACGCTCACTAAAACCACCAGGCCTTTACCGATAGATCCTTTCACCCTTCCGTCTATTCTGACGGAAGCATCAGTAACCCTTTGAATCAGTGCTCTCACTTTTTGCTCAGGATTACCAGTGCGGCAATAACGCCGGGCACCCATCCGCACAAGGTTAACAGAAAAACAATGAGGATTGATCCGCAACCCTTGTCAATAACCGCCAGGGGAGGAAAGAAGATGGATAATAAAACACGGATCAGCGACATAGTGCACAGATTAATCGGTTATTGCAGTGATAATGTATTCGGGTTCATCAGGGAACCCGGCAGGTTTGCATACGGACCATCTGGGTGGAAGGCCTTTTTCGATTCCGGCCAAGTCCCAGTGACACATGGCTATTCCGATGTCAACCATCTGAAGGTCAGTGGCCAAAAATTTATTCCGATACCCGGGCGTGCGGCACAGGGAGAAATGGTACTGCCCCTGATCAAGGAAAATCCTCCAAGGCTGCTTGTTGGATGCCGAAGGTGCAAGCCTGACTGCTTCGAGCTGATCATTGCGGGAAGCGGAATGGGCGGGGTCGAGTGGATGACCTGTATCGTGTTCGAAAAAGAGGTTCTTCCAGGGCAGGCGTTTTGCAGACCCTGCGCTCATGCGTATGATCCGGTCGCCCAACCCACGCAGGGGGGTTGCGTATCCAATTGGGGTAATGGCAGGGATGGTCTGGTTTTCAGGCAACCGAACCGCTTTCGAAAATTCTCCGCGGTCAAATGTTCCGCCCAGCCAGCAGGTTCCAAGTCCCAGGCCGGTTAATTCAATTATAATCCGTTCCAGGCAATAACCATAGTCCAGGAATGCCTGGGACGAAGGTGCCACATAGCCGGCAATGAAATACCGGGCACCCTGGATAAAGCCATAGGTGCCAAGTTTTAACCGTTGATGGTCAAGATCCTGACGGTCAATCAGCCGGAACGGAATCTGAGTTCCGAGAGGTCCGGTTCCATGCGTGGCAAGAAGCTCAATGACAGCTTCGGTCAAATGGCCGGGGAGCTCCCCGGGCTGGTAGGTCCGGCGGGAAGTCCGCTGGTTTATCAGGGATGTATAGTATTGATTCATTGCACGAGTTCTGTTCCGGCTTAAATATACTAAATCACGGGGATTCCGGTTCATGAACCTCCTCCTGCCGGAGGCTATGGAAAACGAAAAGTAGTATCTTTACGAAAAACTAATAACAAATGAACAAACTCAATCTATTCCGGATTGCCGGCTTTGTCTGGCTTGCTTTTACCTTACCTGCAGGCGCGCAGCAGTTAAATGTATTGACACCCAAGGAGGTCAGTGAAGGCTGGGAACTCCTTTTTGACGGTAAGTCGATGGATAAGTGGCGCTGCTACAAACTGGACAAGGTTCAGGGATGGACCATTGAGGATAATGCCATGAAGGCACTGGGCTTGCCCGGAGGAAAGGGCGGTGATATCATGACACGGGAAACCTATAAGGACTTTGAATTATACCTTGAATGGAAGGTGGGCCAGGAGAGCAATTCCGGTATCTTTTTTCACGTTGTTGAAGGGCCGGAATACGGGACTGTCTATATGACCGGACCGGAGTATCAGCTTCTCGACGATGTGGGATTTCCCGAATCGGACGGGAAACATGATTCAGGGGCTAATTATGACGTTCATCCACCCCGTTTTGGGCAGGTCAAGACCCTTGACCAATGGAATAACGCAAGAATAGTTGTTAAAGGTGCACATGTGGAACATTGGCTGAACGACAGGAAGGTTGTGGAATATGAAATGTGGACGCCAGAATGGTATGAAATGAAAAAGAACTCTAAATGGAACGATGCCGAAGGGTACGGAAAATACAAGGAAGGATCGATAGCACTTCAGGATCATGGCGGTACAACGATGTTCAGGAATATTAAGATACGGAAACTGTAATAGGGCATAAGGGCACAAGGGCACAAGGGCATGAGGGCATGAGGGGCACAGGGAGTTGTGGCCGAAGGCATCAGTAACCCCGGCGTTCAGGCCGGGGGTTTTGATCTAAAATAGGGAATCAAAAGTTATGAGCGATAATAACCGAGAATATACCAACGGTGAGATAACCGTTTTCTGGAAGCCGGATACCTGTATCCATGCAACCATCTGTTTCATGAAACTGCGAAAGGTCTTTGACCCCGCAAAGCGACCATGGGTGAATATGAATGGGGCCTCCTCACAGGAAATCATCAGTATTTGTGATCAGTGCCCCACCGATGCTCTGACCTGGAAATGGAACAAGGACCTTTCCGCGGCAGAAACGGCAGACCTTAATGCCGAACCGGCAGGCGAGGAAATGGTGCCGGCACCTGTTGCCGAAATCACACTGATTACGAACGGCCCGGCTCTGATAAAAGGAAAATTCAGGATTCTTAACCAGATGGGAGAAAAAATCGAAACGGCCGAGCAGGTAGCATTATGCCGCTGCGGCCGCTCCGGAAATCTGCCTTTCTGTGATGGAAGCCATCGGTCGTAGATTGTTGAAAGTGGAATGTGATAATGTGATACCACCTCCCTGATATCACATTATCACCTTCCACCTTCCACAATTACTTCGAATCAGGCAGATAAACCTCCACATTATTTCGGTAATCACCCAGCAGGTGCTCGGCGAAGTAATACCACATCAGGCGCTCAAAGTACTTGCTGTAGTTGCCGAAACCGTGGCGCTGACCCGGCATCATCATAAAGTCAAACCGCTTGCCTGCCGCAATCAGGGCATCGGCAACGCGGATTGAGTTTCCGGGATGGACGTTGTTGTCGATATCCCCGTGAACCAGCAGCAAATGTCCCTTCAGGTTTTTAGCAAGATCCTGGTTCTTGTTGACTTTTGCCTCAAATTTTGTGACTGTCTCGGTATTCTTCTTTACTGAATCCTCAACCAGCCAGGGTTCCCCGGTTTTTACCCCGTCAACTTTAACAGTATCTTTCTTCATCATGTCATTATTGACCGTAGTTTTCTTCTTCACCGTCTTGGTCACCTCTTTCACTCCATTGTGAGTTTCTCCCCACCAGAGATTATAAATGTTGTTGTCATGATTACCGGCTGATGAAACAGCAGCCGTATAAAAATCGGGAGCCGTCAGGATCGCAGCGGTCGACATGAACCCTCCGCCGGAGTGGCCGTAAATTCCAACCTTTGTGATGTCAATGAAATCGTACCGGTCAGCCAGCTGTTCCAATGCATATTTATCGTCCGGAATGGCATAATCCCTCAGGTTATCATATCCGTAGGTGTGATAATATTTATCGCGCATCGGACTGCCCCCGCGATGTCCCATGGAAACAGTGACAAAACCGAGCTGCGCAAGTGCCAGGTTGGTGCGGCCTGTGGCACTCCAGGGCAGCGAGAAGGATTCAACCTGCGGACCCGGATACACATAAGAGACAATCGGATACTTCCGGCCTTCCTCCATTTTGAACGGTTTCCACATGATGCCATAAAGATCCGTAACTCCGTCCATGGCTTTTACCTTAACCCGCTCAGGCATCTGCCAGCCGGTTTCATACAGGCGCCTCAGGTCGGTTTCTTCGAGCTTCAGCAGCACGGTGCCTTTCACATCACGCAATACCGATACCGGCGCAAAATCAGCCCGGGAATAGGTATCCACGAAGAATTTATTGGAAAGCTCAGGCATGCTGAAGGAATGAGTTCCATCTTCAGGGGTGATCAGCTCCATTCCGCTTCCGTCGAAATTGACGCGGTAGATCATGGAAAAATAGGGATCAATTCCTTTTTCGCGGCCGAAAGCCTGGAAATAGAGAACCCTGGCGAGCGTGTCTATCCGCATCACGTTTCCGCATACAAAATTTCCTTTTGTAATCTGATTTTTAAAATTCCCTTCCCCATCATACAGGTAAAATTGCCCAAAACCGGTTCGCTCCGACCACCAGATCAGGTCTTTGCCTTCATTGATTGCATAAACCCTTGAATAGTCCCAGTTAAAATAGGGTTCATCCGTTTCCCTGATGAGAACTTTGGATTCCCCAGTTGCAGTATTGGCAATGCAGACTTCCTTTTTGGCGCAGGTGCGGTCGAGACGGGTAAACATGAGTGCATCTGAACGTTTTTCAAACAGGTCCACAGTAACCGTCTGGTCTTTCCATTTATCGATCTGCATTTTTACGCCGGCCTTGCTGTCCACATCGAACACCCATAACTCGAACTGGGGCACGTTTTCGTCACCCGGCATGGCATACTTATATGTTTCAAGTTCCGGCCGCGGGTTTTTCAGGACATTAATGACCCAGAGATCCTTGACCTTGCGGGTGTCATCCCGCATTACAAAGAATTTCTTGTTATCCTTGAACCATCTTGCACCGGCCCTTAGCCTCTTGGTTGTAACCGTATCGCTGTCATTTGCCTGCCAGGAATAATACTTTTCACCATCGGTTGTAAGCTGATATTCCACACTGTCCTTATCCTTGGCATTCATCAGGTAAAGATTATGCTTACGGGCAAATACAATCCAGGTTGAATCCTTATTGTAACTCTTCCAGCCGTCATCCTTGGGCTTCTCTTTTTGAATGGTATCAACCAGTTTAATCTCCTTGGTTTTCAGCACATATTCAAACTTGAAACTGTCGACTTCGAAGGTGAACGATTTGTTGTCCTTTTTAAATTCGAGTTTCTTGATTGCCGGCTCCAAAGGATTCAGGATTTTATCTATTTTCTGATTGACTTCGGATACCAGGTAGTAATTATCGAACAGGGGCTCCCGTATTTTTTTTACCGGATCAACCAGCCAGTAGAACTCGCCGTCGCCTGTTTTATAGGAATACCAAAAGGTGTCGCTGTCCTTAAGGTAAACAGGTCTCACCGAGGTGCTTCCCACCATTTTTCCAAGATTTTCGCTGGTATATTTTTCAGCGGCCCTGAAGTCGGCTTTTTGGGCAAAAGCCAGGGATCCGGCCAGCAATAAAACAAAGAGCAGTTTTAACTTTCTCATGGGATAAGATTTAGATTGATTGGAATTTTATAAAAGTATGCGGATTAGCTTATTCTGAATCGGTTTTAACATTTTTTAAGAACCGGCCTGCCGGAGGATACTTTGGATTGAGCCGGAAGAGCTCCTCCGACAATGCCCGTGCTTTATCTGTCTCCCCCGTATCCAGGTAATTCCAGATGGAAAGTTCAAAGGCCTGCTCGCTTTCCGGGTGAATGCTGAGGAGGCGGGCTGCGGATTCCTGGGATCTTACATAATTTCCCAGTTTCCTGAAGCTCCAGCCCAGGTAAAGGAGCGCGGTTTCATTGCATCCCCCGCCGCCGGTGATTCCGGATAACCTGTCGACCGCATCTGCGTACCTTTCTTCCATAAAAGCCTGATAACCGTAAAAATCATTTTTATCCTGACGCCTGACAATGGCGCAAACCGGGTACCCGTTAACCCTTACCGAATGGATTGTCCCGGCGGGAGGCCAGCATCCGTTCTTAAGCTGCGACGGGCTCAGGTAAGCAACAGGAAAGATTCCGTAATCCCACTCCTTTTCACCCCTTTGGTAATACGGGATGTACACCAGCCGGGGGTTATGGTCTGATGTAAGGAAGTACGGTTCCAACGGGAAGCTTGAAGCAACCGTGATGTGCCCGTCGGGTTCATTTGAGAGGATTTCCTTTTCAAGCCATTCGACCGCACTTCCGAGGCTATGATAATAATAGTCAGTTTCGTACTTGCCCCAGGCATTCTTTATCCCGCCGGAAACGCTGTTGTAATAAACATATTCCACCGGATGGTTGCGCACAATATGAATGAGTGGGACCAGACATCCGGCGGCGAGTAATCCGGCAACTGCCATTTTAGCCTGCACCCTTGCCAGCCGCTGAAAAATCCGGGTCCAGCCAAGCGCCGCAAACACTACAATCAAAGGATAAATAAACAGAAGGTGACGGATTCCTCCGTAAAGATTCGAGTGTTTTATGATGATCCAGAGCAGCGGGAAAATGGCGGCGAACAGAATGGCGATCAGGGGTATATGCTTTTTAATCGCAGGAAGGCGAAAGGCGAAAGGCGAAAGAAGAAAGAAAGATAAAAAGAACAAAAGAAGGCCGGAGAGAATAGTTTCGGGGGTGGTAATGAGGAGGTATTTGGGTGCGTAAAACCAAGGGATGGTTTCGGACCAGATCAGCTGGCCATCAAATACCTGCCTGATGCTTACATTGTAACGGGTCATCATTGCCAGGGCCTTCAGTGTATTGGTTACCGGAGAGAGCCTGGCATAGGGCCAGTCGAGAATGCCTGTCAGCCATCCCAGGCAGACAATCAGTATCAAAGAAGCGGCCAGCCTGAGGCCGAACTTATTTCGTTCAGTGCGGTCGTGAGGCAGGAGCATCCATCCCTGAATGACCGTGAAGGTGATGATGATAGGAAAGAGGAGCAGGCCGCCTGCCCTGACCGAAAGACTGAAGGCCGTGCCGATTATCATTCCGGCAATGGGGAGCAACCGGATTTTCGGCAGAAGCTGAAGGAAGCGCAGCAGGAAAAACAGGGTCATCACATAGCCCAGCGCAAAAGGAATGTCTTTAATGTTGTTAAAAGTATGTCCCAGAAATACCGGAGAAAGGAGAAGAAACAAAACCACAAGGATTCCTGCCAGGTGACCCGCCAGATAATAGGCGATCAGTGCGGAAAACAGGATGGTCAGGGCGCCGAAAAGTGCGTTCATGAGATGCCGTATGAGATACGGATCATCGGAATTCAATAGCCGTTGGATCCTGTAACTCAGGTCATCGGCAAACTGTCCGTAATACTTGAGGTACGTTTCAGGAGTGTTGAGTGCGGCCTGATCGGCTCCCTGGGTTTCAAAGTATTGGTAAACTTTTTCTGCATGGGCCAGATGAACCGGCTCGTCCCCGGATATGCTGCTGCTGAGGCTCAGAAGTGGAAGGAGGATGAATGGGAGGATGCAGGCAAAGACAAAAAAGGGCTTAAGGGCACATGGGCACGAGGGCATAAGTAAGGCGGTCAAAGGTTTTCCGCGGAGCATTATTCGTGGAATTTTCTGACCAGGTAGAGGGGGCGCCGCTGGATTTCCTTGTAAATCCGATAAATATATTCGCCAAGCACACCCAGAAACGTGAGCTGGATGGAGCCCAGAAAATAGATGCTCAAAAGGGTGGATGACCAGCCGATGATGGCAAACCCTGCGATTTTGGCGATGAGCGTATAAATGCCGGCGATAAAGAAAACAATAATACCGGTAAGACCGAGGTATAGACAAATCCTGATGGGAAGCTTTGAAAACGAAAAGATGGCATCAGAACTCAGTCCCAGCAGTTTTGACCATTTCATTTTCGATTTGCCCCGGAGCCTCTCATCCCGTTTATACTCGATGAATCCCTGCCGGTATCCGAT
>CAZEKJ010000031.1:27291-68704 GCA_964512915.1 uncultured Porphyromonadaceae bacterium | reverse complement strand
TCTCAAGGCTTTCCGATCTCGGCCGTGCTTCAATTCGCGAAATTGTCAGGCTGGTAAACAGGATTGAACAGGAATCCGGAGAGAAATTCATCCGGATGGAAATGGGCGTGCCCGGTCTGGAACCGCCAGAAATCGGGATTGAAGCCGAAATCGCCGCTTTACACAGGGGGGTAGCCTCAAAATATCCTGATATCGAAGGAGTTCCTGAGCTAAAACGTGAAACCGAGCGTTTCGTGAAGTTATTTCTCGACCTGGAAGTACCTAAAGAGTGCTGTATTCCAACGGTAGGATCCATGCAGGGTGCCATGGCAGCATTCATGGTGGCCAACCGGTCGGACCGGACCAAGCTGGGAACCCTGTTTATTGATCCCGGTTTTCCGGTGCAGAAGCAGCAATGCCGCGTGCTCGGACATGATTTTGAATCATTTGACGTTTATGACTACCGGGGTGAGAAACTGGGGCCAAAATTGGACTCTTATTTATCCACCGGCAAGATTTCGACACTGCTCTATTCAAATCCAAACAACCCCTCCTGGATCTGTTTTACCGAGGATGAGCTGAAAACCATCGGGACCCTGGCAAAGAAATACGATGTTATTGTTATCGAGGACCTTGCTTATTTTGGAATGGATTTTCGCAAGGACTACTCCCAGCCCGGGCAGCCTCCCTATCAACCCACCGTTGCCAGATATTGCGACCATTGGCTCTTGCTGGTCTCCAGTTCCAAGGCATTCTCTTTTGCCGGTGAAAGGGTAGGATGCATGGTAATGAGTGAGTTGTTGTTCAACAGGACCTACCCAGATCTGAAACGCTATTATACCAGTGACCGTTTTGGCCATTCCATGATTTTCGGAGCCCTGTATGCCTTGTCTTCGGGGGTATGCCATTCGGCTCAATATGGATTGGCTGCCATGATGAAAGCAGCCAATGACGGACAATTCAACTTTGTTGAGAATGTCAAGGAATATGGCCGCAGGGCGCATGCCTTGAAAGAGATATTTACCAATAATGGATTCACCGTTGTATATGACCGGGATATTGACGACCCCATTGCGGATGGTTTCTACTTTACCATCTCGTATCCGGGGATGACCGGTTCGGAATTGCTTCAAAACCTTTTATTTTACGGGGTCAGCGCGATTTCGTTAACCATCTGCGGAAGCACCCGTACGGAGGGACTCAGGGCCTGTGTTTCTCAAATTCATGCAACCCTTTTCCCGGTACTGGAGGGGAGGCTGGAACAATTTAACCGGGATTGTAAGGGCGACCCGCGGTCGCCCATAAATCGTATATTGTAAATCGTAAATAAAGATAACATGGCAAAAATGAAAGGAGCGATCGTCGTAGATGTGGAGAAGTGCAAAGGCTGTGAGGTATGCCGGGTTGCTTGTCCCAACGATGTGATCGCTATGGCACAGGATGTGAACCACAAGGGGTATCACTATGCATATCAGGAGAAACAGGAAAACTGTGTAGGATGCGCCAACTGCGCGGTCGTTTGCCCTGATGGAGTTATAACGGTGTATAAAGTCAAAGTATCCGATTAATACTAAAAGTTCTGGATGATGAAGGAATTACGTTTAATGAAGGGTAACGAAGCGGTAGCCGAAGGGGCTATCCGCGCGGGTACCGACGGGTATTTCGGATACCCGATCACTCCGCAATCGGAGGTGATGGAATATCTGATGGCCGAGCAGCCTGAGAAACGCACCGGAATGGTGGTTCTGCAGGCCGAAAGTGAAGTTGCATCAATAAATATGGTTTATGGTGCCGCGAGTACCGGCAAGCGGGTGATGACCAGTTCATCAAGTCCGGGTATCAGCCTCATGCAGGAAGGAATCTCCTATTGTGCAGGAGCCGAATTGCCCTGCCTGATCGTGAATGTGGTTCGCGGCGGCCCGGGACTCGGAACCATACAACCCTCCCAGGCCGACTATTTTCAGTCGGTTAAAGGTGGCGGTCATGGGGATTACCGGCTGATCGTACTGGCGCCGGCATCGGTACAGGAGATGTTCGACTTTGTTTTCCTCGGATATGACCTCGCATTCAAATATCGGAACCCGGTATTAATTCTGTCTGACGGATTGATCGGCCAGATGATGGAAAAGGTTGAGCTGTGCGAGCAGCGCCCAAGGAATACCAAGTTTGATCCATCATGGACGCTGACTGGTAAAACGCCTGACCGCGAGCGCAATATCGTAACTTCTTTAGACCTGGACGCATCCCAGCAGGAGAAGCATAATCTGCACCTCCAGGAGAAATACAGAAAAGCGGAGGCTGCAGAGGTCCGGTATGAAGAACTGCAAACCGAAGATGCTGATTACCTTTTCGTAGCTTACGGCTCCTCTGCAAGGATCTGCCAGAAAGCAATTCAGCTGGGACGCGAAAAAGGGATTAAAATCGGACTTCTCAGACCGATTTCATTGTGGCCATTCCCGAAGAAGCCCCTTGCTGCACTGGCTCCGCGCCTGAAAGGGATTCTCAGTGTCGAGCAGAGTGCCGGTCAGATGATCGAGGATGTCAAACTGAGCGTCGGATGCGGAATCCAGGTTGAACATTACGGAAGAATGGGAGGAATGATTCCTTCACCCGAAGAGGTTCTTGAAAATTTTGAAAAACTCTTTATTAGGAAATAATTATGGATATCAAGGATATAATTAAACCGGAAAACCTGGTTTATCAGAAAACCAGCCTGATGACTGACAAGCCGCTGAGCTATTGCCCGGGCTGCGGTCATGGAACGGCTCACCGCATTCTGATGGAAGTGATCGAGGAGATGGATATCCAGTCAGAAACCATCGGTGTTGCGCCGGTGGGATGCTCCGTTCTTGCCTATGACTTCATGAATGTGGATATGGTAGGTGCAGCACACGGCCGTGCACCGGCGGTAGCCACCGGAATCAAGCGGTGCTGGCCTGAAAAGTTTGTGTATACTTATCAGGGGGATGGTGATCTTGCTGCCATTGGAACAGCTGAAACCATTCATGCCGCCAACCGGGGAGAAAACATAACGGTCATTTTTATCAATAATGGCATTTACGGTATGACCGGGGGACAGATGGCCCCTACAACGCTGGAAGGGATGAAAACCTCCACCAGTCCCTATGGGCGCGATCTTCATTCTATGGGTAATCCATTGAAAATGACTGAATTGCTGGCTCAATTGCCAGGTGTGCATTATGTGACCCGGCAATCGGTTCATTCACCACGGAATGTGCGCCGTGCAAAGAAAGCGATCAGGGCAGCCTTTGAGGTTCAAAAAGCTAACAAAGGGTTCTCATTGGTTGAAATAGTATCGAACTGCAACTCCGGGTGGAAACTCGAACCGGTACCGGCCAATGAATGGATGGAAGAACACATGTTTCCGTATTATCCGCTTGGCGATATAAAGGTTGACGGGAAACTAATTGTCAATCAATAATTTAATCCGAAAGAAAATGACTGAAGAGATCATTATAGCCGGATTCGGGGGCCAGGGAGTCCTTTCGATGGGCAAGATTTTGGCGTATTCCGGAATTATGCAGAATCAGGAAGTAAGCTGGTTTCCGTCCTACGGACCGGAAATGCGGGGAGGCACTGCGAACGTAACCGTTATCCTCAGCGATGAAAGGATCAGTTCACCGATCCTTCATCTGTACGATACAGCCATACTGTTAAACCAGCAATCGCTTGACAAATTTGAAAAATCCGTAAAACCTGGCGGCATTCTTTTATACGACAGCAACGGGATCACCCGGCATCCCGAAAGGAAGGATATCAAGGTATACCTGGTTCAGGCTGCCGATGCCTCTGCGAAGATGGAATCCACCAAGACCTTTAACATGGTGGTTCTCGGGGCTTACCTGAAAATCAAGCCGATTGTTGAACTGGCAAGCGTTTACAAAGGCCTCGAAAAGTCAATTCCCAAGCGATACAGCCATTTGCTGGAGATGAATAAGAAGGCAATTGAGGAAGGGCAGAAGATCGTTACTAAGGTTTAAGTGGTTGAACTGGTTGAACTGGTTGAACTGGTTGAAGTGGTTGAAGTGGTTGAGTGGTTGAGGGGTTAAACCAATTCAACCTTTTCAACCACTTCAACTTTTTCTCAGTCGGCAAACCTGTTCTTGTTGTGTTGCTTGCGCAGGTAAGCATTGACAATTTTGGGTGACAGGCGGTAGAGGATCGGGCCCAGGATTTCCTTACCCCCGTAGTGAATTTCCAGTTTGTCTTTTTTGATGCCACGGATCACGGCTTCCGCAAATTTCACGGGGTCTTTCCCGTGCAACTGGTTTTTGCTCATTTTATTAAACTTGCCGCCAGTAGGGGTTATGGCGTTCACCGAAACCTGGGTATGGATATAACCCGGGCATAGCATCGTGATTTTGACTCCTGTATGGGCGATTTCAGCCCTGAAAGATTCGAAGAACCCATGAAGTGCGTGTTTGGCTGCTGAGTAGGCAGAACGCAGAGGTGTTCCGATTTTTCCCATTACGCTGGAAGTGACTACAATATGCCCTTCCTTTCGTCCGATCATTCCAGGTGCCACTGCCTTGGCCAGTGCAATAACACTGAAATAATCTATATCCATCACCCTTTTGTCAATCTCAACAGGAGAATCGAGAGCCAGAGCCCGGCTGCTGATTCCGGCATTACTGAATAAAACATCCACACGGCCAAACCTGCCGGTGACCTTTTCAACGAGACCGGGAATCAGGCTGAGATCAGAAAGATCGGCCGGAAGGATCATTATGGAGCCTTCTGCTAATCCGGTAAGGCCTGCAACACGGGTAAGTTCGTCCTCCCGCCGGGCGGTAAGGACCAATTTGGCACCCTCATTTGCGCATACTAAGGCCAAAGCCTCGCCAATTCCGGAGGAAGCGCCGGTTATCCAGACGATCTTGTTATTCAGGGATTTCATCGGTTCAGTGTTTAAAAACGAAAATAGTAATTACAAGCTGAATGGAACGGTTAGTTTGTATATTTGTCGCGCAAAAACGAACATAATGAGTGAAAAGAGGATTACAGGTATTCAGCAGATCGGGATAGGTGTAGAAAACTTAAAGGAAGCCTGGAGATGGTATGGTCGTCATTTTGGAATGGATGTACGTGTCTTTGAGGATGATGCGGTGGCGGAACTGATGCTTCCCTATACGGGCGGCCAACCGCGGAAGCGACATGCGGCACTGGCTGTAAACATACAGGGCGGCGGAGGATTTGAGATATGGCAGTATAAAGGCCGTGTGCCTGAAGCTCCTGCTTTTGCTGTTCAGGCGGGTGATCTGGGCATATTTGCTGCCAAGGTTAAATCCAAGAATATCAGGAACAGCTATCAGGAATTAAAGGAGCAGGGGGCTACTATTCTTGGGGATGTTACCCTGACACCAGACGGAAATGAACACTTTTTTGTTAGAGATCCATTCAATAACATTTTCGAGGTCGTTGAAGGAAACTCGTGGTTTCATGACGATAAGAAGCATGGAGGGGGAACGTACGGCGCTATAATCGGGGTATCCAATATAGAAAGAGCCTGCAAGCTTTACACCGGCATTCTTGGATATGACAAGGTAGAGTATGATGTGACCGGCGAGTTTGGAGACCTTTATCCGATCCCTGGCGGAAGCTGTAAATTTCATCGGGTATTGCTTAGTCACAGCCAGAAACGGTCGGGTGGATTCAGCCGGCTTTTTGGAGACAGCAAGATTGAGCTGATACAGGTTCTGGACCGCCAGCCGGAGTTTATTTTCAAGAACCGTTTATGGGGCGACCTTGGATTCATTCACCTCTGTTTCGATATCCAGGGGATGAATCACCTCAAGCATGAGTGTGAAACAAAGGGTTTTCCGTTTACCGTTGACAGTGCAAAGAAAACCGGTGATTCGTTCGATATGGGCGAAGCAGCCGGACATTTCAGCTATATAGAGGATCCCGATGGGACCCTGATTGAGTTCGTTGAAGCACACCGGGTTCCGATCCTGAAGAAACTCGGTATTTATATTGACATGAAAAAGCGTGATCCCCTGAAGAACCTGCCGGATTGGCTGGTTAAGGGGGTGAGGTTTAATAGGTTTAAAGGATAGTTACCGGTTGCCGGTTGCCGGTTGCCGGTTACCAGTTGCCGGTTACCGGTTACCAGTTGCCGGTTACCGGTTACCAGTTGCCGGCTAATAGGGGCTCACTCGTAGAAGTGCATGTCCGTCATGTACTTCCATACTTCCTGAGGTACATAGAACCGCACATCTTTCCCCTCTTTAATAGAATTACGGATGAAGCTGGAGGAAACTTCCATGATGGGTGCGGTTACGAGCTCGATGGAAGGATGGTTCAGTAATTCGTGACGCGTGACCCGTGACCCTTGACATTCCCGATCTTTCGCGTCACGCGTCACGTTTCCCGCTTCACGATCTTCGTCCCGCGTCACGTGTCCCGCGTCACGATCTTCCACTCTCGGATAAACCAGAATACGGTAATTGGCCAAAATTTGATCTGCATTCTTCCAGCGGTGAAACTCGGGCAACTGGTCGGACCCCATAATCAGGGTAAAATGATAATCCGGATATTGCTCGGCGATATAAGCCAGGCTGTCGATGGTATAGGACGGCTGAGGAAGTTTGGTCTCGATATTTGAGGCCTTGAATTTAGGGTAATCGTTGATAGCTAAGTTGACCAGCTCGATCCGGTGATAATCGGCGAGAAGGTTTTGCCTCTTTTTGAAAGGATTCAGCGGACTGACCACAAACCAGACCTGATCAATAAAGGTGTATTCCACCATCCAGTTGGCGATCATCAGGTGACCGTTATGGATCGGGTTAAAGGATCCGAAAAAAAGTCCGATCTGTTTTTCCTTAGGCATTCAGGGTCAGAAAGTTCTTGACCAGGCGGAGTGTTTCATTAACAGCTGAGCTCAGGTCGTCATTTATCACCACAGCATCGAATTCCGATACGAAAGCCATTTCCGCTTCTGCCTTGGCTGTCCTGAGATTGATTTTTTCCGGAGTGTCAGTTGCCCGATTTTCAAGGCGTTCCCGCAGTGATTCAATGGAAGGCGGCATAATAAATATTGCCAGAGCCTGGTCGCCGAAGATCTTTTTCAAGGTGAGGCCGCCCTTAACATCCACATCAAAAAGTACCGTGTTCCCCTTTTCATGAATCCGGTCGATTTCCATCTGCAAGGTGCCGTATTTGTGGCCCGGATATACCTCTTCCCACTCGACGAACTCATCGTCTTCAACTCTCAGTTTGAATTCGTAGGCTGAAACAAAATAGTAATCCCTGCCGTGTTTTTCGCCCGGCCGCATTTCACGGGTACATGCTGATATTGAGAATTCAAGCCCCAGGCCAGCATCGAGCAGGTGCTTCGCGATAGTCGTTTTTCCGGCTCCTGAGGGAGCTGAGAGAATAATAAGTTTTGGCTCTTTAGTCATATTTGCTTTTTATTAAGGCACATGGCAGAGGGCAGAAGGCAAAAATTAGTCATAAGTCCTTAATCATTAAGTAATAAGTTAAGTGATAAGTTCCTTATTTCCTGATTCATATTTCTTATTCCTGATTTTTGCCTTCTGCCTTCTGCCTTATGCCCTATAAAACGTTCATACTCTGTTCTTTAATTTTCTCAAGTTCATCTTTCATGCCAACTACAATTCTCTGAATGTCTGAGTCATTGGCCTTGGATCCGATGGTGTTGATCTCGCGGCCAATCTCCTGGGAGATGAACCCAAGCTTCCGGCCGGGAGATTCTTCCGTCTCCAGGGTCTCGATGAAATAGTCACAATGGTTTTTCAAACGAACCATCTCTTCGTTAATATCCAGTTTTTCAATGTAATAAATAAGCTCTTGTTCGAAACGGTTTTGGTCCAATTTAACTCTTTCAGCTATATCCGCAAGGGCTTGATTCATTTTTTCCCGGATCCGTTCAATCCGATTTTTTTCAATGCTTCTAACCCTGCTTATTCCTTCAAGGATATTGCTGATCCTCAAGCGAAAATCAGATTCTATTGAATTTCCCTCCTGAATCCGGAACTGTTCAACTTGTGTAACACATTGCCGGATTGTTTCGAAGATCTGTTTCCATTCCTCTTCCTTAAAGTCCTGCTTTTCCACTTTAACTACATCCGGCAGCCTCATGACCAGCGGGAGAAGAACATCGTTTCCCGGGAGATCAAGTTTTTGCCCAAGGCTCTTTACCTGACCGAGGTAATCCAGGATAATTCCCTCGTTCAGAGTAACATTTCTTTCAATTCCGGTAGATTCTATCCAAACAGCAACTTCAATTTTTCCACGCTGAAGGCTTCTTGATACCTCATTTCGCACCTCGTTTTCCCCTTCCCGGTAGAGTGCCGGCAATTTCAAAAAGATGTCAGCTTGCTTGCTGTTCAGGCACTTAACCTCCACGTTGACGGTTTTATTTTCCAATTCACGTGTGGCTTTCCCAAAGCCTGTCATGGATCGTAACATAGATTGGTTTTGATTTGGGTGCAAAGTTAACAGAATCGGCCAAACACCTGTTTCCCTGCGGATGATTAACTTTGGCAGGATCATTGCACACGATATATGAGAAGTTGAATCATGAAAAAACTGATATACATACTTTTAGCTGTTTCATTAGCAGGGTTTGTGGTCAAAGCAACCACCGGCAGTAAGGAAACAGATGATTTTGAAAAGGCCTGGATGATAATTGACTCGCTGGAAAATCAGGGATTATACCGGTCCGCGATGGTCGAGGCAGAAAAAGTTTATCAACAGGCCAGATTCCGGGCTGATCAGGAGAATGAAATCCGTGCCCTGATTTACCGGTTGAAGTATACTCAGGAACTCGAGGAGGATGGGCAGGAGAAGGCCATTGCCCTTCTGCAGCGAGAAGCCCCCGACGATCGACTGGTTCCGGCTGCGCTGAAATCCAGCCTGCTTGCTGAACTTTATCAGCGATATTTTTCGGCAAACAGGTGGGAGATTTTTCAGAGAACGGATGAAGACGATAAGACGATAGGGCTTAGAGACTATGAGATTGGGAGGTGGGGACCTCAGGACTTTTATCGGAATATTCTGGAATATTACCGTAAGTCATTAAGTCAGGCAGAGAAATTATCTCAGATAAGGACATCGACCTTAAAAGGGATTTGGACCGGCAGTCTGGCTGATACCGTGAATTCCCCGACTCTTCATGATATTTTAATGCGACGGGCTCTGGATTTCATCCGGTCGGCCGGCGAATACCCGGTAATGGCACTGCGGCCGGCAGTGATGTGCAGTGAGGAGCTTTTTCTCGATAGTGACCGGTACCTTAAGGCTATTCCCGAGCAGGAACTGAACAGCAGCGATCCCTGGTATCAGGCATTGCGCTGGTATGGCGACTGGCTCGAAGTATCAGGAAAAAGTTTGAGGGCTGATCTTGAACGGTTGGAATACGTGCATAATGAGTCCTGCCATCCTGGCCGGGACAGCCTCTATCTTACGGGGCTCGAAAGGATTTCTGTGGGTTATATCGGAAAGCCGGAAGCAGCTGATATTTATGAGTCTCTGGCGGAGTACCACCTGGAAATGGCAGGGCGGTATGGTATTAATGACTCCGACACAGCAAAGTACAAAGGCGAAAGGCGAAAGGCGAAAGAGTGCCTGGAGATGGGGTGTGCATGGGAAGAAACAAGGGCTGGTAAAAACTGCAGAAATATGCTGAACAGCCTCATGGCGACTGAATTGTCTGCCCAAACCGAAGCGGTGCAGGTACCCGGAGATTGGTTCCCTGTCAGCATTGAATACCGGAACCTGAGTCAGGTGTATTTCCGGATCTACAGGATAGGTGCACTCAGCTATTATAAAGAATGGCAGGAAATGGAGTCCGATGTTCGGTTAAGCCGGCTGGCGGCACGTAAGCCTGTTCGCAGCGGAAAACTGGCCATCCAAGACGACGGGGACCTTAATCCGCACCGTACTAATCTCCTGATGCAGCCTCTAAGCCCCGGTTTTTACCTGATAACTTTTTCAAGCGCACCGATGTGGGCCGAAGGCAAGGTTACCGCCGTAGTTACACCGGTTGCAGTTAGCAGGATTGCTCTTGTTTCCAGGCAGAAGGAAGCCGGTTCACGTGATTTTTATTTTCGCGACCGTTATACCGGCTCGGCCCTTGAAGGGCTGGAAGTGGTGCCCTATTACAGTCTGTACGATCCCGGGCAGCGAAAGTCGATCCTTGAAAAAGGCAAAAAATTTCGTTCCGGTGCGGAGGGAATCCTGTCTTTGCCTGATGGAACTCCAGAGCTTGACAGCCGTTCGCCTAAGGCTTATCGCCTTTTACTCATCAGTTTGAAAGATACCCTTATGACTCCGGATTCATTCTATCCCGGCTATTACGGCCGAGCGGGTGCCGTGCGGACCGGAGCCTCTTTCTACACGGACCGTGGGCTCTACAAGCCGGGTGACAGGGTATGGTTCCGGGGAGTATTGATTGACTACCATAGCGATTCCATCGCCATCCACCATCAGGATTCTATTGCACTTACTTTGCAGGATTCCAGGTATCAGATTATCAGAAAGATAACGATCCCGGTTGACCGGTATGGCGTTTTTACGGGTTCCCTCGAATTGCCATTAAAGGGGTTAACCGGTAACTATATCCTTCAATCTCCTTACGGTTCGGTTTCCGTAAGCATGGAACAGTATCAGAGGCCTTCCTTTACTATTGCTATCCATGGAGGATCAGTCGCTTATGAGAATGGAGATAGCATCCGCGTAACAGGTAGTGTGACAGCCCTTTCAGGTGAACGGGTTGCAGATGCCGAAGTATTGGTTGAAGCAGATCTTTCACCCCAATATCAGCTACGACGCTGGATGCCCGATCCTGGTCGCAAAACAAGAGTTTATACCGGGAAAATTCGCACAGACAGTCAGGGAAATTTTATCTGGACCTGGGCTTCCATCCGGGATGCAAATAATCCCTATGGCCGGGGTAATGCCTTGAATTATGAGATAAATTTTCGCGTTACCGATCTTAGCGGAGAAACACATGAAGAGAAGACAAGAGTAAGTTGCGGAAAGGGATCTGCGAATCTTGAGACCGGTCTGCCTGACCGTCTGATTATCGGTGACCAGCAAAAAACCTGGATTCGGGCAACCGGACAGGATGGTCGATTTCTCGAGGTTCCGGTCAGGTTTCGGCTCAGCCGGCTGACCGATCCCGGCAGAATTTTCATTGATCCCATGCTTCCTGAACCCGACCGGTTTGTGGTACCGCAAAAAGAATGGAACCGCAGGCTTCCCCTGTTACCCTATCGCAATGAACATAACCCCTCCAGCCGGAAGGCGGAGGAGATGGTTTTTGAGTCTGAACTTCATACCGACAGTGCGTCCAGCGTAACCTGGACAGCTTCCTCCGCATGGAAAGAGGGCTGGTACCGTGTGGAAATCTCCTCGGATCATCCGGCAATTGCCGGTACCCTGGTGAGGAATGTTTACCTTGAAAATCCGGTAACTGAAGAAGTACCCGGAGATCAGGAACTTTATGGTTCTGTCAGCAGCACAAAACTCCGGACAGGTGATATTTTAAAGCTTAGAACCGGATCAATCCGTAAAGGATTTACCCTGTCGGAGTTGCAGCTTGCCAGCGGATTATTGATGAATTGGTGGTCGGAATCCGGCAAGGACCTTTCGGAAACTACCTGGACCGTGGGAACGGACTGGCAGGGTGGGGCGTTTATTAATGTATTGATGTTCAAATGGAACCGGGTCTATCAGAAAAAATTCACGATCGATGTTCCACGCAACCTGACCCGACTCTCCATAACCGGGCTGGAAGAAATTGGCATCGTTAAGCCAGGTGATTCTCTACGGCTGAGGCTTACGGTAACGGTTGAGAATGGATTGCCTGCACAGGCTTCAATGGGCATCACGGTTTATGATGCTTCACTGGATAAAATCCGCCCCCATTCCTGGCCGGAATTATCATGGCCGCGCTTCAGCGGTAAACCCGCCTTTAATCCCCTTCACACCGGAATTTCCGGCTCATGGGTGATGACCAATGCGGATGTAGAAATGGTTGAAGTTCCTTACACAGAGCCTCTTGCCATTAACTGGTGGGGATTTGGATATTATGGAATCAACAGGATGGAAGCGCCGATGATGATGAAGGCGGCAGCGCGGGGGGGGGCAGAGACGCAACGGGTAGAGACGAATAATGATGCGTCTGTACAGGATTCTGGCGCAACCGACGGTGAAACGCATGATAATGAGACGCATGATGATGCGTCTCTACAAGCCCTTGCAAGCATTCCTGTGCAGATACGCACCGATTTTCGGGAAACAGCGTTATTCAATGGCCGGCTGATTTCCGACAACCTGGGAAGTGCAGAAGTGGTTTTTAAGGTTCCGGAGGTATTTACACAGTGGAAGATACTGGTTGCAGGTCATACGACAGATCTGGCCACCGGAAGTGCGGAAGGGCTTTTTCGGTCTGCCCGCGAACTGATGTTGAAGCCTAATTTCCCGGTTTTCATGAGAAAGGGAGATACACTGGACCTGGCGGCACGACTGGGGTGGTATGGTGATCAGCCTATCAGTACCGTTACTGACTTTTCACTGGAGGATATGCAGGGCAGGAAGATCGGTGGCTGGGATCCTTTGACTTCCCGGTTAGCGGCCGGATCCACCACCCGGCTTAGCTGGAAGCTTAGTGTAGACAGCGATCAGAAAATCAAGTATATCCTCAAAAGTACCGATGGCAGGGAGCAGGACGGGCTGTCCGATACTATCGATATCTATCCGGATGCCGTTGAGCTCTGGCGTTCACAGCCTTTTTATCTTAACAAACCGGGCTCCCGCACCCTTAAAGTAGTTGGCGAACCAAGGAATGCCATGATGGAAATTACCACATCTCCGGCATGGCAGGTTCTTCTTTCATTACCTGTGGTTTCGACCCGGGAAAGGGACTGCTCGGAATACTGGTTCAGCAGGTTTTACCTGGCCGGGATGACCGGCCTTATCGGTGACCGCCTGCCAGCAATGAGAGACTTTTTTACACAGCACTCCAATGAAGAGATTCTCGACAGTCTGAGCCATCCGCTTTTCAGAAATTCTGATATCAAGAATCGCCCCTGGTCGGAAACTCCCTGGAGCCGGACAGCTGAAAATGAAATCAACCGGGTTATCCAGATCCGGAAATGGATCGATAAGGATCAAAGGACAGAGGAGGTTATCTATTTGCTGGAGAAGATGGCTTCTTTACAGAATCCCGATGGCACGTGGCCATGGTTCAGGGGCATGGGCTCGGATTGGTTTGTTACCCAGCAGATTATTGCCGGATTCGGAGAGCTGAAAAGCTGGCAGGTTTTTGACATTGCCGGAACGCAACGCGGACAGAACATGATAGCCAAAGCCATTGAGGCTATGGATGGATGGATGAGCCGGCAGTACCGGGATCAGCTGCGACTGGATTCCACCGGACGCCAAAAGATTCAGTTAAACCCGCTGTTGATTCATTATCTGTATGCCAGAAGCTTTTACAGCGGCTGGACAATTGCCCCGAAAGATGAAATCGCGTGGCTTAATTATCTGGACCGGATTCCTCAGGAATGGATTCATCATGAACCCGGACTGCAGGCGCTGCTCGCAATTGCCGCATATCAGTCGGGCCGGGCAGCAGTTGCGGTACCGATTTATCGTTCCCTGCGCGAACGGATGTTAACGTCGGACGAAATGGGAGCCTACTGGCCGCGCAAAGGATATGCCTCATCCTGGTACCAGTGGGACATCTGGATGCAAAGCAAAATGATTGAACTCTTCGCAGCCATGGAAGAGGGGCGGCCTGAACTGGATAAGCTGAGATTATACCTGATCCAGCAGAAGCGGGGCCGCGACTGGGGTAACGGCATGGTTGCAGCCTGGGCAGCTAAATCCCTGCTATTTTATGGGACCGACTGGCTGTCAGCTCCGGCAGCGGTGGGATTCAAATGGGGACCGAAAACATTCAGCCCGGCCAGGGTTATTGCCGGCAGCAGGACTCCCACCGGGTATTACCGGTATTCGTGGCAGACGCCCTCTATAATTCCAAAAGCAAAAACCCTGGAGGTAACACATACCGGCGGAGGTCCGGCCTGGGGAACCCTGTTCACCCTTGAAAATCAGAAACTGGATCAGCTGTCAGCGACCGAAGGACCCTTAAAACTGATCCGGGACATTACTGTTCGGAACAATAAAGGACAGTGGGCACCGCTTCCGGCGGGCAAGCCGATTCAACCCGGTGAGCTTCTGAGAATCAGGATAAGGATTCAATCCGATCGCGATCTAAGTTATGTCGAGGTAAAGGACTATCTGGGAACCGGGTTTGTTCCGGCACAGGTTTTATCGGGCTATCAATATAAAGCGGGTCTCTCCTGGTATCAGGCCCGCGAACAAGAATCGGTTCTGTTTTATCTGCCGGTACTGCCAAAAGGCGAGCATTCCCTGGAATATACAGTCATCGCGGAACAGGCCGGGAACTATTTCGGCGGTTACTCGGCAATCCAAAGCCTGTATGCACCTGAATTCAGAGCCTGGTCCTCTTCCCTCCGAATCAACGCCCAACGCTAAAACCCCATACCTTACACCTTACACCTTCAACGCGATACCCGATACCCGATACCTATTCTTCCACCGGTTCCAGCTCCATGGTGAAATGCCTCATGATCGGGGCTTCCCATGTGAGCCGGTAACCCTTGCGGATTTCCGCTGCCCTATGGTAAACATTACCCAAAGCTGCGGCTACATAATCCATATGGTCGGATGTATAGGTTCTGCGGGGGATGGCAAGTCTCACCAGTTCCAGCGCTGTGTAACGGTTTTCCCGTGTGTGGGGATCACGGTCGGCCATCAGGGTTCCGATCTCTGCGCAGCGGATGCCGGCCTCCTTATAAATCTCAACCACAAGGGTTTGTCCGGGATACTCCTCGCGGGGAATCTGAGGCAGGAACCTGAGGGCATCAATGAAAATCGCATGGCCTCCAAATGGCTCCTGCACGGGTACTCCATAACTTTTAAGCTTTTCGCCCAGATAATTAACCTGGCCGATCCGAGAATCCAGATAATCCAACTCGGTTGCCTCACGCAATCCAACGGCAAGAGCTGCCATATCCCGACCGGCCTGGCCTCCGTAAGTGAGAAAACCCTCAAACATGATATTGAATAAGGATGCCTGGCGGTATAGCTCTTTGTCTTTCATGCCGATAAATCCGCCAATATTGACAATACCATCCTTTTTGGATGACATGGTTGCAGCATCGAAATAGGAAAACATCTCCTTTACAATCTGCTTGATGGTGTGGTTCTGAAACTCCTGCTCCCTTTTTCTGATAAACCAGGCGTTCTCAGCAAAACGGGCAGCATCGATCACAAGCAACTTGTTATACCGGTCTGCAATCTTTCGCACTTCGCGGATATTCTCCATCGAAACCGGCTGACCGCCGGCGGTGTTGCATGTTGCGGTGATCAGGATAAAGGATACTTTATCGGAGGTCTCTCTCATATAGGCCTCAAGTTTGTCAAGATCTACATTCCCTTTGAAAGGATGTGAAACGGTGGTGTCATAGGCAGCAGCCACCGTACAATCAATGGCTTCGGCCTTTCTGAACTCGATGTGCCCTTTAGTGGTATCGAAATGTGCATTTCCAGGTACCGTCTGTCCCTCTTTTACGAGAACCGAAAAAAGTACATTTTCGGCCGCACGTCCTTGGTGGGTGGGCAGAACATGTTCATAACCAAGCAGATCATGGATAGTATCTTTTAGCTCGGAAAATGATCTTGAGCCGGCATACGACTCATCGCCGGTCATTATTGCTCCCCATTGCCGGTCGCTCATCGCACCGGTTCCGGAATCGGTCAGGAGGTCAATGAACACCTGGTCACTTTTCAAATTGAAAATATTATACCGGGCCTCTAAGATCCACTGTTCACGCTCTTCGCGCGTGCTTCGGTAGAGGGGCTCGATCATTTTTATTTTATACGGCTCGCAGGGAGGTAGCATGGTGGGTATTGTTGACATATTGAGAAGGTTGAGAAGGTTGAGAAGGTTGAGAAGGTTGAGAAGGTTGAGAAGGTTGAGAGGAAGGCAAGAGCCTAACCGGCAACCGGTAACCGGCAACCGGCAACCCGCTAAAACCTGTCGCGCTCTTTCAAATTGCGATAAACCTGCTTTGAGGCAACAGATATGTTGATCGGAGCGTTCATTAACAGTGCAAATTTATAATTTTGCGACTGATAAACATTTAAATTTTTATAATGAGAAGGCTTGCCGTTTTTCTATTCCTTTTACTGCCTGCTTTTTTCCCATTGAATTCATTCGCCCAGGTTAGTCAAACGCAATTGGGTGAGCGGGATACCCTGAAAATGTCACGGGATTCCATCATCAGGTTGGTACGAATTAAGGACAGCCTGCTGATCCTGTCGCGCAGGGATTCGATGGCCATGTCCCACCTTATTCAAAACCTGGAGTATAACCGCGATTCGCTCTCTAGCATGCTGAATGAGATCAGGTATAAAAGGATTGAGGACTCCCTTGACCATTTGAATCAATATTATAGATCACGTGACTTTAACCGTCGGTCTAAAACCGCTCTGAAAGAATCTCTCCCCGGCATTGATGAGGATTCCGTGAGGGCATCCCTGAGCGATGTGGTAGGGCTTGTTTATGATGATACGGCATTTTCACCCAAACCAAGACTCCTGAAATCCACCATGGATCGATTGCTGGAACACCTGAATAATGATTCCACCTGGTTCAGTGTCATTAATTCCAAGGATGTAGCTGTTCCTTTTACCATGAAGAATAACCGCACGGATTCAACTGCTTTTTTTGTGATGAACAGCAACAATGATTCCGCCAAGGTTTACATGAAGAGTATCGACAAGCATACTGTTTATATGTGGGTGGGCGATGACCTGAAACTCGAACATTTGCTTAAAAAGCAGGGAACGCCGGAGGGTATTCCGATTCAGTGGGCCGGGCCGCATAAATACCGGATTGCACGAAGGCCGGTTCCGACCCAGGCGCCAAAATTCTGGACCAAGAGAGCTGAGTTTCTTTTTATGATTAATCAGGCTGCCTTCTCCAACTGGGCAAAAGGGGGGAATAGCAGCATCGCTCTTAGCACGGATGTGAAGGCCTGGGCAAATTATGCAAAAGGAAACATTAAGTGGGATAATTACTTTTGGTTTGTTTACGGGGTACAGAAGGCTGAACTTTTGGATTTGAGGAAGAATCAGGATAAGATCGAGCTCCGGTCGGGTTTGTCACATGTGGCCTTCAAGAATTTCAACTATTCAGTAGGAGGCAGTTTCATTACCCAGAGCTTCAAAGGTTACTCCTATCCTAATGATTCGGTCCCGGTTTCCAAATTTATGGCTCCTGGAACCCTGCTGCTGAACGTGGGTATGGATTACCGGCCAAACCCGGGACTGAAGATCAATATGTCACCGGTTTCTGCAAAGTTTACGGCTGTTTTGGATACAGTATCGATTGATCAGACGAAATTCGGTCTGAAAGAGGGCCAGAGGATTCGTCCTGAGCTCGGAGCCCAGGTTATAATTGATCATAAAACCGTCCTGTTCAAGAACGTGAATATGTCGAATCGGCTGATCCTTTTTACCAATTACCTCTATCATCCCGAGAAGGTTGATATTGACTGGCTCCTGAACCTCGATCTTAAGGTTAACAAATATATCACCACCACCATCCGTACCAACCTGATTTACGATGATGACATGATCCTTCCGCTCTATGAGATCAAGGATGGCAAAAAAATTAAAATAGGGGAGGGTAAGCGGGTTCAGTTCATGGAAACCCTTGCTATCGGATTTAAATATATACTCTGATTAACGGATCAGCAGTTCAGCCATCATAAAGAGGGCAAAAATCACGCTTGCAATGCCATTGGTTGTGCCGAACGCGCGGTTCACACGGCTCAGGTTATCGGGTTTTACGATCCGGTGCTGGTATATCAGCAGCAGAATAAAGAGGGCAGCGCCGATCCAAAAGAAATATCCGAACCTGGCCGCGAGTCCGATTATTGTTAACAGTGAAAATGTGATAGAGTGGAAGAATACTGACCAGGCGAGGGCTCTTTTTATGCCGACATGGGAAGGGATCGAGTGGAGATTGTTGGATTTGTCAAACTCTTCGTCCTGCAGGGCATAGATTACATCAAAGCCCCCAACCCAAGTGAGAACCACCCCTGAGAAAAGCAGAGGAAGCCAGTGGAATTGCCCGGCAACGGCGATATAAGCTCCAATGGGGGCAAGGGAAAGACCTAATCCAAGAATAAGGTGACAGAGCATGGTGAACCGCTTTGCATAGCTGTAGCCCAGGATCACTGCCAGTGCAACAGGAGAGAGGTAAAGACACAGCGGATTCAGAAAGCCTGTGGTAACCATAAAAAGGATTCCATTCAGAATTGAGAACACCAGTGCGGCCTTTCCGGAAATAATCCCGGAAGGTATTTCACGGGTTGTGGTTCTCGGGTTCCGGCCATCTATGTGCCGGTCGGCCCACCGGTTGAAACCCATGGCTGCATTGCGGGCAAAGACCATGCACAGAAGAACGAGGAGCAAGGTGGTCCATTTGAAGGGGAATCCAGAGTATTCGGTTGCCAGAAAGAAACCGGTAAGGGCAAACGGCATCGCGAAGACCGTATGCGCAAAGACGACCAGTGAGAGATAATTCCGGATGCGTGCCATAGACTATTCTTGCTGCGAAAGTAGTGATTCCCTCCTAATTCGTACTTTTGGCAGTATGATAAAAATGGTGGTTACTGATCTGGATGGAACCTTGCTGAGCGGGGATCAGAAAGTTAGCGATAAGGATTTCCGGACACTTGAAGAATTGGGGCAACGGAAAATAATCCGTGTGATTGCCACCGGCCGGTCCCCCTATTCATTCAGCCGGGTCATGCCTCCTGATTTTCCTATTGATTATCTGGTTTTCAGCTCCGGAGCCGGCGTCATGGATTTCACAACCAAAGAGATCCTGGTCTCGTATAACCTTCAAGGTTCCGTGGTGCGTGAAATTGCATTGAAACTGCGCTCACTTGGGGTCTCTTTCAAGGTCCTCGGTCCGGTACCGCTGAACCACCATTTTGTATACTATGAAAACGGCGAGCTTCATCCCGACTTTATCAGAAGAATGGAATTTTACCGCGGATTTGAAAAGCCGATCTCTTTTGATCCGCCCAACTTTGGCGATTCCTGTCAGTTCCTGATCATTTTGCCGCCGGATCCGGCCCGCTTTGAGGAGCTCAAGGCCATGTTCCCGTTGGTTAAGGTGATCCGGGCCACCTCACCGCTGGATCACAAGTCCATCTGGATGGAGATTTATCATCCGGATGTGTCAAAGGCACGGGGAATCGAATTCATTTGCAGGAATCAACACATAGAACCCTCCGAGGTGATTGCCATCGGGAATGATTACAATGATACAGACATGCTGGATTTTGCCGGGCATGCCTTCCTGGTAGCCAATGCGCCGGAGGAGCTAAAAGCGAGGTGGCCGGTGGTAAACGGGAATGATGACAGCGGGGTTTCTGCTGCCGTACAAGAAGTAATAGGCGCTGCGCGCTAAGAGGCTCGCTATCGCTCGCTAATAGGCTCCCTGCGGTCGCTAAGAGGTCGCTGCGCTCCTAATTAGCAAAGTGCTTTTTAGCGACCGAAGGGAGCCTATTAGGAGCGCAGCGACCTCTTAGCGAGCGAATGCGAGCCTTTTAGGAGCGCAGCGACCTGTTACCTCAGTGCGGCCCCCAACTTCTTCTCAAACGCGCTGATCAATCCAGACATAACATGGTCTATCTGCTTGTCAGTAAGCGTTTTGCCTTCATCAAGCAGGATAAAGCTAACAGCCAGGGATTTCTTTCCCGGTCCCAGTTTTTCGTGAACATAAAGGTCGAAGAGATTGACTTCCCTGAGAAGTTTGCGTTCGACCATAAAGGCGAGCGACCGGATCTCTTCATATTTGACGGATTGGTCAACCACCAGGGCAAGGTCCCTGCGGACCCACGGATACTTTGGAAGTTCCTGAAACCTTACGTTCATGCGGGTCTTCCGGAGGAGTTCATCCCAGTTGATCTCAGCATAAAACACCGGCTGGCCGATTTCAAATTTTTCCCCAATGGATGGATGCACCTGTCCGGCAACCATAATTTGTTTTTCACCGATCATACAGGTCAGCCCGGTAAGGAAGCGATCATCCGCAAGTTCCTGGTAGGTAAGTTCATGCTGGTCGGCTCCCAGTCGTTTGACTATCAGGCTGAAAATGGATTTCAATTGATAGAATGTGGTCGCTTCGGATTTGACCGACCAACTCTCCGGACTCTTTTTGCCTGTGATCCAGATCCCCAGGTTGCGTGTTTCATGGTAGCCCTCGGCGATCAGCCGTTTTCCTCCTGCTTTCAATTCATAGGTATGGCCAAACTCAAAAAGGGTAAGATCCTGATTACGGAAACTGATATTTGCCGATATGGATTCCAGCCCTCCAAAAAGCAGCGTTCTCCTGAGCGAGGCCAGGTCGGAACTAAGAGGGTTTAACAGCCTGACTTCAGACGCGGGGTTGTAGGCAGCCAGGTTTTCATAATAAGCTGACTGGGTGAGGCTATTGGCCATTATTTCTATGAATCCCTGAGCAACAAGCTGCTCTGAAATCAGGTTTTCAAGCTGGTCCGGATCAGGGTGCACCGCATAGGCCAGGGTGGAAGTGACCTGTTCTCCGATTCCAACATTATTATATCCATAGATCCGAAGGATTTCTTCAATTACATCCGCTTCCCGCCTTACGTCGACCCGGTAGGTTGCCACAGCAAGGAAGATGGCCTGTTCGGTTTCCCGGAGGATCTCAATATCCAGTGACTTGAGAATATGTCTTACCTCATCCCGGTCTATTTCAAGGCCGATCAGGCGGTTGAGGTTCTTCCATTTGAGTTCAACGGGGTAGGGGGCAACCGGTTCCGGATAGATATCAACCACGCCGGAAGCGATCCGGCCTCCTGTGATTTCGCAGATCAGCGCGGCAGCGCGCTTCAGCGCATATATCGTTCCGTTGGGGTCTGTGCCGCGTTCAAAGCGGAAAGATGAATCCGTAAAAATCTGGTGCCGTTTACTGGTTTTTCGGATCGATACGGGATTAAAGCAGGCCGACTCGAGGAAAAGGCTGGTGGTACTCCCTGTAATTCCGGAATGAAGTCCGCCGAATACCCCACCAATGCACATGCCTTCCTCTTCATTGCATATCATCAGGTCCTCAGCGCTAAGTTTTCTTTCTATCCCATCCAGGGTGACAAATACACTTCCTTTTTTAAGGGTTTCCACCACTATTTTGTTCCCTTTAATATATTGTGCATCAAATGCATGCAAAGGCTGTCCGGTTTCATGCAGAACGAAGTTGGTAATATCCACCACATTATTAATCGGGGACATGCCTATGGCCAGCAGCCGGTTCTTTAACCACTGTGGGGAATCAGACACGGTTATTCCCGTTATGGTAAGCCCTGAGTAGCGCAGGCAGGCTTCCGGTGTCCCGATTGAAACGCTGATCTCCAGTGCGTCACTCTGTTCCGGCAGGATCGCCTCAGGTTTTACCAGTTTCATGCTCAGTTCCCTGTCCATCGCTGCCTTAAGCTCCCGCGCAACGCCAAAATGGGAAGCACTGTCAATCCGGTTTGGTGTCAGACCAATTTCGAAAACATGATCCGATTCCACCATATAAAGATCTTTCAGGAGCGTTCCTACGGGAACCCCCGGATCCAGAACGAGGATACCGGAATGGTCTTTTCCCATCCCGATTTCATCTTCTGCGCAAAGCATACCTTGTGAAACCTCCCCCCGGATTTTGGCAGCTTTCAGGGTCAGAGGCTCAGGAAATCCATAAAGGGTAGTGCCAACCGTCGCCACCACTACCTTTTGCCCGGCTGCCACATTCGGTGCACCACATACAATTGGCAATAAGTCGCCCGTACCGATATTGACCGAGGTTAAACTTAGTTTGTCGGCCTGCGGATGCCGGGTGCAGGTAACAACTTCACCCACCACGAGGCCATTCAGTCCGCCTTTAATTGTTTCGAACGGTCCGTGGCTTTCCACTTCAAGACCTAATCCGGTCAGGATTTCTGCGATCTTTTCCGGAGTGATTTCCAGATTCAGGTAGGTGCGTAGCCAGTTATATGAGATCTTCATGTCAGCATGATTTTGGAGGCTCAAAAATAGGAAAAATCCGGATTGGGAGTCCGGATTTTCACTAACCTAAAACCTAACCTATGAAATGATCCAAAGCGGATCGTTGTGGAATTTGCAACTTTTCCAAAGTTCCCAGCAATTTGTCCCCTTTGTCGGGATTTTGTTTAACAATGTTACTTTCATAACACTGTTAGAAAAATCACACAACAAATATATAGATCATTTTTGAGATAGACAAATACCTTTTACTATGTAAGTGTGTATTTTTTATCAACAGGTTGGATGACTTGTTCACAGCTGAAAAATCGTATTTTTGGCACCACTTAATGTATAAAAAATGAATAGACCCTCTAAATTTCTGGTATATAGTTTACTTAACCTGATATTGCCCATATCAGCCTTTGCACAAACCCGCTCCGGCATCACATCGGGTGAATTAAAAGAGCATGTTGTTTTCCTGTCGTCCCAGGAACTTAAAGGCCGTTATCCGGGTACCCCCGGGGATTTGGCAGCTGCCGGGTATATCCGGGACCGGTTTAAGGAATATGGATTGAAAACTTTCACCCCTGATGGGTTTCAGTCATTCACCGTAACTACGGGCATTTCAAAGGGTGCTTCGAATAAATTGGTGATCAATGGAATAGCCGCCGAGCCGGATCAGGATTTTATCCCCCTTTCAATCAGCGATAACGGTACTGTTTCGGGGAGTGTGGTTTTTCTGGGTTATGGTTTCAGGGTAGACAACGATTCTGTTAAATGGGATGATTATGCGGGAATCGATCTGAAAGGCAAGATCGCAGTGATGTTACTTGGAGCGCCGGAACCACCTGCGGGTGCTGCTGTGGATCCTTATGAATCTCACGGTTCCGTTCGGTCAAAGCTTTTACTGGCCAGGGATGCCGGTGCAGCTGCCGTCATTCTGGTAGCCGGTCCCGCTTATGATCCCAAGGATGAGCTGGAATTTGGTACCACTAAGGAGAATTCTGCCGGACTGCCGGTTGTGCGGGTGAAGCGCAGTTTCATGAATAAATTTTCAGAGGCTTTCGGGATTAGTGCCGAAGATGCGGAAAAGCAACTTAATGCCAGCCACAAACCGCTTTCCCGACCGGTTAACTTGTCGGTCACCCTGACGGCTGATCTTATCACATCCACTTCGGAAACCCGCAATATCGTTGCATACTTGCCCGCGACGAATGCAGCCGCCACCGCGGAATGGGTGGTTGTCGGTGCTCACTATGATCATCTTGGCACCGGAGGTGCCGGCAGCAGTTCCAGGATACAGGATACTGTCGGAGTCCATCCCGGAGCCGATGATAATGCTTCCGGGGTTGCGGCAATCATTGAAATGGCGGGTAAACTTGCGGCACAAAAATCAGCATTAAAGCGTTCGGTTATTTTTGTTGCGTTCACCGGGGAAGAAATGGGATTGCTCGGATCCAAATACTTTGTGGCAAATCCACCGGTCACAATCGGGAGCATCAGCGCCATGTTTAACCTCGATATGGTTGGCCGGCCCAATGAAGAAAAGAGAGTTTCTATCAATGGAACTGGAACGGCGGCGGAGATGGACAGCATCCTGTCCCTGATGAAGCCCGGTAAGCTTACCTGGTCGCGCTCTCCGGAAGGGTATGGACCCTCGGATCATGCCTCGTTCTATTCTGCAGGTATCCCGGTTTTCTATTTCAGCACGGGTGCCCACCTGGATTACCATACACCCTCAGATACCCCTGAGAAACTGGATTACGAGGTGATGAAACTCCTGTCAGACCAGGTGTCAGACCTCATCCTTTCTGTTTCTGAAGCGCCTGTCAAACTTACTTTCCGGGAGGCCGGACCGAAGGCGGCAGACTCAGGCAGGAGAAAGCTGAAAGTAACATTGGGAATCATGCCGGATGTTTCCGGTACTGAGAATAATGGATTGCGGGTGGAGTTTGCAACCCCGGGTAAACCGGCAGCCCTCGCTGGAATTGAGAAAGGCGATCGCATAACTTCAATCAACGGTCTCCCCGTTGCGAATGTATATGACTATATGAGCCGGCTTCAGAGTCTCAAGGCTGGACAGACTGCATCCGTTGAGCTCATCCGTGGTGAAAAGAAAATTGTAGTTTTGGTACAACTTTAATAGTAAGAAAATGAAAAAGACTATTCTATGGATTGTTGCGATATTGATTACGCTGTCTGCCGCATTATATCAGAGAAAATCAGGTCCAACCTACCCCCGCGCAGAAACTATTATTCTTGGAGATAGCACGTACCAGCTTGATCTTTTACGGACTTGCGGGGAACGGGATGCCAGAATCAAATTGTCTATAAAGGATACGTCCGTTCATGCAATGCTTTACTATAAGCGCCTGGGAGTTGCGGAGGAATTTACTCCGGTTCAGTTTGCCTTCAAGGATATCCGGTATCATGGTTTTTTCATGACGAAGGTTTTACGCAAGAAAGACGAAACTGCCCTGGCCGCTTATCTTCCACAGCAACCACCCGCCGGCAAGCTTGAATATTATATCGAGTTCACCAAAGATGGAAAGACCACTTCGGTTGCACGTGATAAACATGTGATCATCAGGTTTAAAGGTGATGTTCCTGCTGGTGTGCTGATTCCTCACATCCTGCTTATGTTTATGGTTATGCTGTTTTCCTCCGTTGCCGGATTGTATGCAATATTCAAGATTGACCGTTTCAAGCGGTTCACCATTTGGACCTTTGGCCTTTTATTAATCGGAGGCTTCATTTTCGGCCCATGGGTGCAGTGGTATGCCTTTGGTGAATGGTGGACCGGCGTACCGTTTGGTTGGGACCTCACAGATAACAAAACACTGTTTGCATTCATCTTCTGGATCGCAGCTCTTTTTGGAGTCAAGGGAAAAGGAAGGCCCTGGCTGATTATACTCGCAGCCATTATGACCCTGGTTATTTTCAGTATACCGCATAGTCTGTTTGGATCAACACTCGACTATACCAGCGGATCGGTAACCCAGGGTTAAGCAGATCAGGAACCTGACATTTTAACACTGGCACGGCCTTTGAAAAGCCGAGCCAGTAATCAATTCTATTGTCTTATGGAAACTTCAAAGCAACAGGGCACCATTAATGTGACTTCGGAAAATATTTTTCCGATCATCAAGAAATTCCTCTATTCGGATCATGAAATATTTCTTCGGGAGCTGATATCCAATGCTGTAGATGCTACGCAAAAACTAAAAACACTTGCTTCGGTGGGTGAGTTTTCCGGTGAACTCGGCGATCTGACTATCCGCATATCGTTAGACAAGAAGAAAAAGACCCTGACAGTTTCTGACAGGGGTATCGGCATGACTGCCAAAGAAATCGAAAAGTTTATCAATCAGATAGCCTTCTCCGGCGCCGAAGAATTCATGAAGAAGTATAAAAAAGATGCCAATGCCATTATCGGACATTTCGGCCTCGGATTTTATTCCTCATTCATGGTTTCCGATAAGGTTGAGATCATTACCAAATCCCATAAGCGCGGCAAGGCGGCCCGATGGACCTGCAAGGGAGATCCGCAATATGTGATGGAAGAGTTTGACCGCGAAGAACGCGGAACCGATATCATCCTGCACATTGACAAGGATTCAGCAGAATTTCTTGAAGAAGACCGGATACAAGGGTTACTGAACAAGTATTCCCGCTTTCTGCCGGTTCCGATTGCCTTTGGAAAGGAAAAGGAATGGAAAGACGGAAAGTATGCCGAGACTGACAAAGACAAGATCATCAACAACACCGAACCGGCCTGGACAAAAAAGCCGGCGGATCTTAAGGATGAGGATTATGCAGCGTTTTACAAGGAGCTGTATCCCATGGCTGAAGAGCCTCTCTTCCACATCCACCTGAATGTTGATTACCCCTTCAACCTGACCGGAATCCTGTATTTTCCAAAAATCAGGAACAATTTTGAGGTTCAGAAAAACAAAATACAGCTTTTTAGCAATCAGGTTTATGTGACGGATTCTGTTGAAGGCATAGTGCCTGACTTTCTGACATTATTGCATGGTGTTTTGGACAGTCCTGATATTCCGTTGAATGTCAGTCGGTCCTACCTGCAATCGGATCAGAATGTGAAGAAAATATCGGCCCATATTACGAAAAAGGTTGCCGACCGGCTGAAAGATATTTTCACATCCAACAGGGAACAGTTTGAGCAAAAGTGGGACGACCTGAAGCTTTTTATCAATTACGGGATGCTCACGGAGGAGAAATTCTGGGATAAAGCCAAGGAGTTTGCCCTGCTGAAGAACACCGATGACAAGTATTTTACCTACGACGAATACAAGGAGATCATTAAGGGGAACCAGACCGACAAGAACGGAATGGTTGTATACCTCTATGCCAATGATAAGGAATCGCAATACAGTTTTATCCAGGCAGCTAAGGATAAAGGATATGATGTCCTGATCATGGACGGTCAGTTTGATACGCACTTTTTGAATCACCTTGAGGAAAAACTCGAGAAAACGCATTTTGTCAGGGTTGACTCTGAAGTGGTTGAGAAATTGATAGAAAAAGACGAAAAGCGCGATTCAAAACTCGATAAGAATACCCAGGATTGGCTGAAGCCTGTTTTTAAAAGCCAGACTCCGGAAGAAGGCTATTTTATCACGTTTGAGCCTCTTTCAGATACTGCTGCTCCTGTTATTATAACGCAGTCGGAATGGGGCAGAAGGATGAAGGAAATGTCAAAGTTATCGGGTGGTATGAACTTTTATCGCGACCTTCCCGACAACTTTAACATGGTAGTAAACACCAATCACCCGGTGGTCATTGATGTTGCTGAACAGATGAAGGATGCCTGCGGTGATGAGGTTGGAAAAATTGAAGAGAGTCTCAAAGTTGTCAGAGAGGATAAGGAAAGCCTCGACAAGCTGCTTAAGGGAAAGAAGGAAGATGAATTGATGCAGGAGGAGAAGGACAAGCGTGAGGAGCTGGACAAAAAGGTTGAGGAAATTGAAAAGCAGCGCGACGAAGTTCTTTCCGGGTATGGAAAGGATGCAAAGGTGGTAAAACAGTTGATTGACCTGGCATTACTTGCAACCAACCGGCTTTCGGGTGAAGCGCTTGACGCTTTTGTCAAGCGAAGTATCTCTCTGTTGGGAAAATAATCGGTGGGTTGATTACCTTTAGGCCATTAAACCAGCAGCATGAAAACCAGAATTTCACTTATTGTTATTTTTCTGATCGGAATGGGCGGAATGGCCAGCAGCCAGGTTCTTTCTTACGGAGCGCGCCTGGGTATGGGTTTTCCCGGATTCTATGATGAGGATATCGCCAGTCAGAGGATTACCCTTGCAACAGGATTGGTTGGCAGCCTCCGGATTACGGATGCTTTTCAGATCATGACGGAGGTTGGCTACCAGCGAAAGGGGAACAAGTACACCAATCAGTTCTGGGATGCACAGGGAAATGTGGTTGAAGATTCCACTTACCTGGTTAAAACCAACATGGACTATATAACCATACCCCTCTATTTTCGGCTAAACCTTGGCCGGTCTAATAAGTTCTACCTCCAGGCAGGTGGTTATTACGGATACCTCCTGCATTCGAATTTTACCGGGATGAGGTTTGGTCAAATGGAAAAGAGAGTATCCTTGGCTGACGGACTTGGCAAACATGATTTTGGCCTCGTTGCCGGTGGCGGCATCGAAACCCCTATCCGGCAAGGCCTGAGTGTAGTTCTTGACATTAAATACCAACTTGGCCTCAAGGACCTGAACATTGACCCGTTGATCATTGGCAACTCAAAGCCGCTTAAGAACAAGGGACTGATGATGAGTATGGGGTTCATTGTAGATATTGAGTAGGGGCACAAGGGCACAGGGGCACAAGGGCACAAGGGCTTCTCACCAAATAAAAAATAGGCCAGGTTAAAATAATCTGGCCTATTGTGTTGGTTTAAAGTTTCGAGATATTGCCGGCTGGTCAGCCAAAAACTTCAACCTGGTATAAAGAAATTAGATAACATCATCCGCCCACTTATGCCCTTGTGCCCTCGTGCCCTCGTGCCCTTGTGCCCTTGTGCCCTTATGCCCCTAAGCCCCAAACATCTTCTGTATCTCTTTCTTTAAAAACCCCAGCGCAACCTGGGAGGGGGAATTCTCTGACTCCGACTGGATTTCGAGAATTTTTTTACTCAGCTTAATAGCCTCGCCATCGGGATTAACCTGCATGGCAGCAGAGTTTATAATATTCAGGGTTCCCTCTTTTGCACTTCTCACCACCTCCCAGGCTTCTGTGGAAATATATATCTGCTGGGAAAGATTGTGCTCGAACTCGGCCCTGACCATGATCAGAAGCCTCTGGTGAAAATCCCGGCAGGTTAAGCCGGATTCCTGCTCCCTTACTACCAGTGAGTCCACCGTGATCCGCTCGAGAAAAAGCGTCAGGCGCTCATATGCCTGCAAGCGCAGCGGCAGTAATTTCTTTCTGTCCTGCAGAAGGAATTCACGGTTTTCCTGACGGACAAAACTTTTGAAATAATAATGCATCATTACCCATGACGCCACCATTACAATGAGGGCCGGCAAGGTATATTTGAGTATTTCCAGAAAAATTTGCATAATCTGTAAAATGAGTGAAACACAAGTTTACCGCTTTTCGGCCATAAAACTAAAAAATGTACCTTTATCCTTTTATTTTTTGAGATAAACAAACCATGAATGCAGATAAATTATCCATGCGCATACAAGCGCTGGCAGTTTCGGAAACGCTCGCCATGGCAGCCAAAAGCCGGGAGTTAAAGAGTCAGGGGATCGATATTATTGACCTCAGCCTGGGTGAGCCTGATTTCAATACCCCGGATGCGATCAAAGAGGCCGGAATCCGGGCCATTCAAGAGAATTATTCTCATTATCCCCCGGTTTCAGGCTATGCGGATCTTCGGACTGCAATATCCGGTAAGCTCAAGAGGGATAATAACCTTGATTATTCGCCGGATCAGATTGTAGTTTCCTCGGGTGCAAAGCAATCCATAGCGAACGTTATCCTTTGCGCGGTTGATCCTGGCGATGAAGTGATCATTCCCGCACCTTACTGGGTCTCCTACCCGGAGATCATTAAGCTGGCTGGTGGAATCCCGGTTGTTGTGAATTCCGGATTGGATCAGCATTTCAAGATCAGTCCTGCGCAGCTGGAATCCGCAATTACCTCTAAAACAAGGGCATTTCTTTTCAGTTCGCCCTCCAATCCCACCGGGGAGATCTATTCAAAAGAGGAATTGAAGGCCCTGGCCGATGTTTTTGCACGCCATCCTCAGATCCTTATCTTATCGGATGAGATTTATGAATACATAAACTATGAAGGAAAGCACGAATCCATAGCCCAGTTTGAATCGGTCAGGGAGCGTGTGGTCATTATCAACGGTGTTTCCAAGGGGTATGCGATGACCGGGTGGCGGATCGGATATATGGCCGGGCCGATGTGGATTGTAAAGGCATGTACCAAGTTACAGGGACAATATACATCCGGCTCCTGTTCTGTGGCTCAAAAGGCCTCGGTTGCCGCGCTCAATGGCGATCAGGCTGAAATCAACAAGATGGTGGCTGAGTTTAAGAACCGCAGGGATCTTGTCGTGACAAGGCTTTCCGCAATCCCCGGCGTCAAGACCAACAATCCTCCCGGCGCCTTTTATGTTCTCCCGGATGTTACCTTCTTTAACGGAAAATCTGATGGAAAAACAACGATCAGCTCATCTAATGATCTGGTCATGTATTTGTTGAATGAGGCAAACGTAGCACTGGTATCAGGCGCTGCTTTTGGTGCTCCGGAGTGTATACGGATCTCCTATTCTACCTCGGTCGATATTCTGAATAAGGGAATTGACCGGATAGCGCAGGCCCTGTCACGACTCTCCTGATCCGGTATGGCGAAAAAGAAATTTATTATCCGGGGCGGCCTGATTGGCGGAGTTTTTGTCATTCTTCTGGCCATAACCGGTGGGGGGATTCTGTACTCCAGGATAGTGTCCCCAAACCTGGTTAATGTGCCTCAGGATTCCGTGTACTTTTTCGTTAAAACCGGATCTGATTATCCTCAGGTCTATATCGATTTTAAAAAATCCGGTTGGCTCAGGCATGAGAAGGGGTTCGACTGGGTGGCCAAACGTAAGGGATATCCTGAGCTGGTTAAGCCCGGCCGCTATCTGCTCACAAAAGGAATGTCCAACTCCGATATTGTCGATCTGCTCCGTTCCGGCCGGCAGTCCGAACTCAACCTGGTGTTTAATACAACCCGTCATTTCGATCGTCTGGCAGGAGTATTGTCCAAACAGATAGAAGCGGATTCTGCCTCATTGATAGCCGCTTTCCGTGACACAGCGGTCATGGCCGACTATGGCTTTGCACCGGAAAACTGGGCGGCCATGTTTATTCCGAATACCTACCGGTTTTTCTGGAATACGGATGTATCCCAATTCCTTGACCGGATGAAGCGGGAGTATGATTCCTTCTGGAATGAAACCCGTCTGCGCAGGCTGATAGAGATCGGCCTGGATCGCTTTGAAGTCGTTGCCCTTGCTTCAATTGTTCAGGAAGAAACCTTTAAAGCCGATGAAATGCCAAGAGTTGCGGGTGCTTACATGAACCGGTTGAAAAAAGGAATGCGGCTTCAGGCGGATCCAACGGTGATTTATGCATGGCAGGACTATACCATCCGGAGGGTTTTACACAGGCACCTGCTCATAGATTCACCCTACAATACCTATAAATACGCCGGAATACCACCCGGGCCCATACGGATTCCGTCGGCTCAGGCCATTGATGCCTGCCTGAATTATGAGAAACACGATTATATCTATTTCTGCGCAAAGGAGGATTTTAGTGGCTATCACAGCTTTGCAAAGACCTATAGCGACCATTTGGCAAATGCGAGAAGATATCAGAGGATGCTGAATAAGGCGAAAGGATAAAGGCGAAAGGCGAAAGAAAGATAAAAGATTATAAGATGCGGATTTCGGGTTCGAGGGGGATGTTGAAGCGTTGTTTGACCGACGCTTTTATTTTTTCTGATAATTCGATTATCTCCTGAGCCTTAGCTCCGCCATAGTTAACCAGAACCAGGGCCTGCCCGGGGTAGACGCCTACCGGGCCATCCCGGAATCCTTTCCAGCCGCACTGTTCTATGAGCCATCCGGCGGATAGTTTTACAGAACCGATCTCATGGGGGTAGAGCGGGATATCGGGATAATCAATTCTCATAACGCTGCCCTGACAGGGTGTAACCACCGGATTCTTGAAAAAACTTCCGGCATTCCCGATTTCAGCCGGATCTGGCAGTTTTGCACGCCTGATATCGATAACTGCCTGCCTGACATCCTTAATCGAAGGTTTTGGCTTATCCTTGAATAATCGCTTCAGTGGCTCGTAACTAAGGTCGACCATCGGCTCTTTGTCCAGCCGGAAAGTCACGCTCCAAACAAGCCACCTCTCTGAGGAAGACCGCTTGAAAATGCTGTCGCGATAGCCAAAATGACACTCTGCAGAATCCAGGTTGAAGACCCGTCCGGTTTCAAGATTTATAACCTCCACATAATCAATGATATTGCCAGCTTCTACCCCATAGGCGCCGATGTTTTGAATGGGGGAGGCACCCACGGTACCCGGAATCAGACTCAGGTTTTCGAGTCCCGAATAGCCGTGGTTCACGCACCATTCAACAAACAGATCCCATTCTGAACCTGCTCCGGCACGAACCCCAACCGAATAATGGTCTTCGTATACCACTTCAATTCCGGTGTTTTTGGGATGAATCACCAACCCGTTGAAATCCTCTGTGAGGAGAATATTGCTCCCTCCCCCCAGAATCAGAACCTTTTCAGTTTTAACCGGATGATTTTTAATCCATTCAATAAGTTCCGGCTGGTTATCAGTCTCAATAAACCCTGATGCATCAGCCACCATTTTGAACGTGTTCCGCGTGTCCAGCGGATAGTTTTTTAGCAATTGAATCATAACACAAATATAAGCTCCTCATACTAAAACCCGACTTTTTCGTTTTTTAGTTACTTTCGGCATTAGCATTAAGCCTGTTATATGGGGAAAAGAGTGGTTCTGGCTGTTACGAACGATCTTACCGGTGATCAGCGGGTGCACAAGGTTGCCATGTCCCTTCTGAATGCCGGCAGTATACCGGTATTGGTCGGTCGTCACCTGCCCGGCTCAAGGCCGTTGAAGCGACCCTATGAATGTGTCAGGTTTACCCTGATATTTCGCAAGGGTCCGCTCTTTTATCTGAATTATAATCTCAGATTACTCTGGTTTCTCCTGTTTGTCAAGGTTGATACTATTGTTTCCAACGATCTGGACACTTTGGCGGCGGTTTATCTGGCAGGACGGCTGCGTAGAAAAGCGATAGTCTATGATTCTCACGAGTATTTTACCGAGGTTCCTGAACTCGTGAACCGCCCGGTTGTGAGAAAGATATGGGAAAAGCTGGAGTCATTGATTTTTCCCAGGCTGAAAGCTGCTTATACGGTTAATCAGTCAATTGCCTCCATCTACAACCAAAAGTATGGAGTAGATGTGAAAGTAATCCAAAACCTTCCACCGGCTGTCAGACCCGAGCCAATCCCGGGTTTCCTTCCTGAAAGCTTTACCGGGCATCCGATTATTTTATACCAGGGGGCAGTCAATGTGGGCAGGGGCCTGGAGCAAATGATACAGGCGATGGAACATCTTACAGAGATGAGGTTGCTCATTGCAGGGGCTGGGGATATCCGGAATCAACTTGAACTCCTGACGGACAAACTCAGGTTGAACGATCATATTTATTTCCCGGGAATGGTACCTTTTGAGAATCTGTCCTGGTATACGAGGCAGGCTGCTATTGGCATCAGCATTGAACAGGACATCGGATTAAATTACCGGTATGCCTTGCCAAACAAATTATTTGATTACATGCAGGCCGGCCTGCCGGTTCTGGCTTCTGATCTTCCCGAAATCAGCAGGGTAGTGGAGAGTGTTGATTTTGGCCGGATCATCGACCGCTTCGACCCCGTATTCCTCGCAGACACGATTAAGGAGATGATGAATAACGTGGAACAGATGAAAACCTGGAAGCACAACGCATTGACAGCCTTTCCTTCATACACATGGGAAACCCAGGAACAGTTATTGCTATCTCTCTATAATTAACGCCGTCAATCGTAAATCGTAAATCGTCAATCGTCAATCGTAAATCGTAAATCGTAAATCTTCACGTTCGCATCAGCTTTTCGAAATCGAAATAGTTTTGCGACGGTTCAACCGGATCGAGGCGGCCGCTTTCGCATCGCACGGTGCGGGATGGAAATTTCCTGATCATATTATAGTCATGCGTGGCCATCAGGATGGCTCTTCCGCTGCGGGAAATGCTGATAAGCAATCGCATAATCTCCTCACTGGTGTCGGGATCGAGGTTCCCGGTGGGTTCATCGGCCAGAATGATTTCCGGATCATTCAGGAGGGCACGGGCAATGACGACACGCTGTTGTTCTCCACCCGACAATTGATGCGGAAGCTTGTCATCCTTGTAATGCAGGTCAACCCGGTCCAGAACTTCCGAAACTCGTTTTTTTATAATATGCTTTTCTTTCCAGCCGGTAGCTCCCAGGACGAATGCCAGGTTCTGAAAAACGCTCCGGTCCTCAAGGAGTTGAAAATCCTGAAAGACCATGCCGATTTTGCGTCTGAGCTTGGGTACATCGCGCGACTTCATTTTTTTTAGATCGAATCCTGCAATCCAGCCATCTCCGTCGCGAAGCGGAAGCTCCGCATAGAGCGTCTTCAGGAGGCTGGTTTTACCGGTTCCAACCTTACCAATAAGGTAGGCGAACTCACCAGGATTTATGGTAAGTGTTACATTGTCAAGGACAAGGTTCATCTGCTGATAAACCGATGCGTGCCGCAGATCTATGACCGGTTCCATGTTAAATGATCTTATTAACCGTATGTTGTTAATTTATATGTAGAAACGGTGACCCAAGAGCCCGACAGCCTCCGTTATCTTTGCTAAAGTAAAAATAAAACCGCGTATTATCAGTTATACAGGTTGTACGAAAGAACTCAAGCCATGAATAGCAAACGATTAGGTTTAACTCTGTTTCTCACCTTGTTTCTGGCTTTCTTATCCGGCTTTGCCCAACAGTCGGCGGTTTACAGGGATCCCGATGCGGACCTTAAGGAAGGCCTGGAGCTCTATCACAAATCACAGTACGGTGCCGCTCACGTTCGGTTTACCGAATACCTCCGGCGGACCGAAGGTCAGGAGGCGACTTCCCGGTCAGACGCAGCTTTTTACCAGGCAATGTGTGCCATCCACCTGGAGCATAATAACGGCGAGGTTTTAGTAAACAATTTTTTACAGAATTTTCCGGAAAGCTCTAAAGCAAGTCTCGCCTGTTTTGAAGTTGGGAAAACCTTGTTCCAGGATAAGAAAATCAAGCGGGCTCAGCGCTGGTTCCAGCAGGTAAACCAGTCAAAACTTCAAAAGGATCTTCTGACGGAATATAAGTTTTATCTAGGATACTGTTTTTTTGATGAGAAGGACTACAAAAAGGCACAGCCTCTGTTTGAACAGATTCTGAATTCAGATACTCCCTTTGCCGAAGCTGCCGGGTATTACTATTACTACACCCTGTATCAGTCGGGGAATTATGACAAGGCGCTGAAAGGATTCCTGGGACTTCAGGAGAGCAGGGAATTTGGAAGCTCCGTACGGTATTGCATTGCGCAGATTTATTATTATCAGGGTAATTTTGAGGAAGTTGCCAAGATCGGTGCGCAACTGATCCGTAATGCCCGGCCCGACCAGCAAACGGAAATGGCCCGGATACTTGGGGATTCTTATTTCAGGTTGAACCGTTTCCCGGAGGCCATCCCCTACCTGGAGCAATACCGAAAAGGCACGAAGTCGATGTCGAGGGACGAGCATTACGCCCTGGGTTATACCTACTACATGAACCGGCAGCTTAAGGAGGCTGTAAAGGAACTGGAGCAGGTTACCGATGCAAATGATCAGCTTACCCAGTTCTCCAGCCATCTGCTGGGAGGAATTCTCGTGGAGCTCAAGGATAAGCTGAAAGCCCGTTCCGCGTTTCGCAAGGCAGCAAATCTCAGTTTCGATAAATCCCTTCAGGAGGAGTCTCTGCTGAATTATGCCAAGCTGAATTTTGACCTCTCCATCTCGGGTGAAACACTGAGGGCATTTGAAGAATTCCTGCGGGTTTTTCCCGATTCAAAATATCAGGATGAGGTATATGACTATCTGGTTAAGGTTTTCATGAACACCCGCAATTACCAGGAAGCATTGGTCACCCTGGACAAGATAAAAACCAAAACTCCGGAAGTGAGAAAGGCATACCAGAGGATTGCCTATTACAGAGGGTTGGAGCTTTTTAACAACCTGAAGTACCGCGAAGCGATCGATATGTTCGATAAATCGCTGGAATATGGTAATCATGATGACATCATCAGGGGCCTCTGCTATTATTGGCAGGCTGAAGCCTGGTACAACATGAAGGGGTATGAGAAGGCGGCCGACTCCTATGACCGGTTCATGTCGGTTTCAGCATCTGCCGGAACTCCGGAATACAGCCTGGCATATTACGGTTTGGGATATTGTTTCTTCAACCTTGAGAAGTATGATGAATCCCTGAGCTGGTTCAGAAGGTTTATTGCCCGTTCCCCTAAGCAGGCAAAACTATTGGCTGAAGCACATAACCGGGTTGGTGACTGCCTTTTTATGAGCAGGCTCTACTGGCAGGCCATTGAAAGTTATGATAAGGCCATGGCCCTGAAAACGGAGGAAGCCGGTTATGCCATGTTTCAGAAAGGGTTCTCCTACGGACTTGTGCAGCGCCCCTCTCAAAAGATTGAGCTGCTCAAGCGACTGCCGGCAGAATACCCGAAATCGCAGTTCCTTGATGATGCAGCTTTTGAAATCGGAAGGTCTTATATCGATCTGAATCAGGCGCAGGATGCTATACAGGCATTCAGGGCGGTCATAGCCAACTATCCGAACAGCTCTTACGTGCGGAAGGCGTACATCCAGCTCGGGCTGATTTACTACAATGCGGATCAGAACGAAGAGGCCATGACGATGTATAAGAAAGTGGTATCCACCTGGCCGGATACACAGGAATCCACGGATGCCCTGAATGGAATCAAGAATATCTATGTGGAGACTAACAGGGTGGATGAGTACTTCGCCTATGTTCAATCGACCGGGCGAACAAGCGATATCTCTGTATCTGAGCAGGACAGCCTGATCTATATGTCGGCCGAAAATGTTTACCTGCAAGGTGACTACACCCGGTCAAAGGTTAATTTCGGACAGTACATCACGAGGTTTCCGCAAGGCCGCTTTCTGCTGAATGCTCATAATTACAAGGGAGATTGTCACTACCGGGCCAACGAACTTGACCAGGCACTTACTTCCTATTCCTTCATTCTGGCCAGAGGGAAAAACCAATTTACCGAGACAGCCCTGGCCCGTTCTGCCGAGATCTGCTACCAGCAATCCAATTTTGACCGGGCTCTGATCCTTTACAAACAACTTGAGCAGCAGGCCGAGGAGCAGTCAAACCTCCTTGATGCCAAGATCGGAATCATGCGCTGCTCCTTCAGGCAGAAGGACTACGAATCGGTTATCCAGTCAGCCCGGGGAGTCATAGGAAGCGAAAAGGTCCCCGAAGAGATCACCCGCGAGGCTTCCTTTATTTTGGGTAAAGCCTACCTTGAAAAGGGTGATTCCGACAAGGCGATGGAGGTTCTGCGGGTTGTTGCACGGGATGTCAAAAATAAGGAGGGTGCCGAATCAAAATACCTGGTAGCTGAGATCCTTTTCAGGAAAGGCAATTCCGAAGAATCAGAAAAAGAGATTCTGGAATTCCTCGACCTGAACACCACGCACCAGTTCTGGCTGGCGAAGGCGTACATCCTCTGGTCCGATATTTATCTGAAGCGCCAGGATCTATTCCAGGCCAAGGCGACCCTGCAAATCCTCAAGGAGAATTACAGCCGGACGGATGACGGAATTCTGGCAGCGGTAGATGAAAAGCTAAAGTGGATCGATACACAAAATCAGGAAAAATAGAGAGTCATGATAATCATAAGAAAGCGTATAAAAGTTTTCGCACTCGCGGCCCTCTCCGTAGCATTTCTTTGCCGGAGCGAACATGCGGATGCACAGGAAGGCATGACCAAAGAGGTGAGCGTGGTTAGGCCTTACAGTCCGACCATTGCTAATGCATTTAAAACCCGGTTTATACCCAAACTGGATGACTCCGTACAGGTGCCCACGCATTTTGAGTATTTCATTCAACCGGTAAGGGTTAATCCGCAGCTTCGAATTCGGGAACTGGAGGCATCAGGTTTCAGCGGCGGGGGTAAGGAGGATCTCAAACATTCGACCGTGAGCCTGGGACTCGGCAACTACTGGACCCCCATGGGAAAGCTTAGCATTCATACCCTCAGGAATCCCAAGAGCAGTCTGGGAATTGATCTGAGTCACATCTCCTCGCAGGGAAGCGTGAAAATGCCGGATGACAGGAAAATATATGCCGGGTATGCCAATAACGATGTGCGCCTGTATAGCCAGAGTTATATGAAGAATTCAACCTTCTCCTCAGAATTCTATTTCAAGGAAGACCATCATTTCCTTTATGGATACAGTACGGACAGCATCACCAACCCTACCAGCCCTGCGATAAGAATGCCCATTGTCCCCTGGATCGACCGGGCCACCCAGCGCGATTCTGTTCCACTGCAACGCTTCATTGTGGTGGGGTCAAAACTGAGTATGGCATCGAATCAAAAAAGCCGGAATGGCTGGCAATACCGTGTCGACGGGGGGTATGATTTAACCTTGGCCAATCAGGATGAGCCAGATTTTCTGACCCAGTATGATACGACCACGGGAATTGAGCATGTCGGTCAGCTTGATATAGCCATCTCAAAAGACTATGACAAAATTTCTTTCGGTGGCGAGATCGGCGCTGATTATGTAAATCAGAATCATCCTGTGGATAGCTTGAATTATGCCGTGGCATATGCCGATCCCTGGATGGGGTTTGAATGGAAATATGTCAAGCTTCTCGCCGGGCCAAAAGTTGCGATGGACCGGAATGCCGCGAAATTCTGGTTTTTCCCGCGAATGAAGCTTGAAATAAATATTACCAACCTTTTGGTTCCTTATATTGGTTTGGATGGGCGATACGAAAATCATACGCTCCTCTCCGTTTCCAGGGAGAATCCGTATATCGCAGATAATGTGGATATTAATCCAACGATTCACCGTTTTATTGCATACGGCGGTCTTCGGGGCCGTTTTACACCCATGGTTGCGTTTAACCTGGCTGTTTCATGGGAAGATGCCAATAACCTGATGTTTTTTGTTTCCGATTTGGCCAACCCGCATCGGAATACCTTTAATCTGATTTACGATAACGGAAGTATCCTTCAGGCTGGCGGGGAAGTGTCATTGAGGCAGAGCGATAACCTCAGCTTTATTTTGAAAGGCAACTATTATCAGTATACACTTGATTCGCTCCCTGCTGCCTGGCACAAGCCGGGCTGGGACCTAAACTTTACCACACGGTATGCCTGGAAAAAGAAACTGATGGTCAAGGCTGAATTGTTTATGCTGGGTAAATACAGCGTTCCTGAGCCGGATCCAGCTTTGGGACCGGTTAAGGTTCTCGACGGCCTGATTGATATCAATCTGGCTGCTGAATACCGGTTTACCCCGTGGATGTCGGCCTTTGCACAGGTTAATAACCTGATATCGGATAAGCACTTTATTTGGCAAAATTATCCGATGCAGGGAATTAACTTTATAGGGGGATTGTCGTGGATATTTTAAATGCTTTTCAAGATATTGATTTATAGATAGATAGACTCCATTATTTCTGTTGATAATTATCCTGATTTTGGCCCGGTTTTATATGGTAAAACCGGGCTTTTTTTGTATTTTTGTCTGATTTTTTATGAGTGATTTTCATAGTATTTAACTATCAGTATATGAGTGAATTAGAAAACAAGACCAACGGTAATGGTTACTCGGCGGACAGCATTCAGGTGCTGGAGGGTTTGGAAGCGGTACGGAAGCGCCCGGCCATGTACATTGGGGACATTTCGGAGCGGGGTTTACACCACCTGGTTTATGAGGTGGTTGACAATTCGATTGATGAGGCGCTTGCAGGTTATTGCCAGAATATCGACCTGATAATCCATAAGGACAACAGCATAACGGTTGAAGATGACGGCAGGGGGATACCGGTTGATTTTCACGAAAAGGAGGGGAAATCGGCACTTGAGGTAGTCATGACGGTTCTGCATGCCGGTGGTAAATTCAACAAGGAGAGTTATAAAGTCTCGGGCGGGCTGCATGGCGTAGGGGTCTCCTGCGTAAATGCACTCTCGATCATACTTGTCGCTGAAATTCATCGTGACGGCAAGCAATATCAGCAGGAATACAGCAAGGGAATCCCGCAGGGACCGGTAAAAGAGACCGGGACATCCGATACGAACGGTACCATCATCCATTTTCTTCCGGACCCTGAGATCTTTACCGTATCGGAATTTAAATATGAGATACTGGCCGACAGGCTGAGGGAGCTGGCGTTTCTGAACAAGAAGATCCGCCTGACGATGACCGACGAACGGGCGACCAACGAGGACGGGACTTTTGTGAGAGAAGAGTTTTATTCACTTGAAGGCCTGAAAGAATATGTTGACTATATTGATGAAGGCCGTGAAAAGCTGATTGACGAGGTTATCTGCATCGAGACCGAAAAAGCAGGGGTACCGGTTGAGATAGCCATGCAATATAACACCACCTTCAATGAGCATGTGCACTCCTATGTCAACAATATCAATACCATTGAGGGCGGTACACACCTGCTGGGATTCCGCCGCGGACTCACCAGGACTCTGAAGCGCTACGCCGATGATTCAGGTATGCTTTCCAAACTGAAATTCGACATCAACGGGGATGACTTCAGGGAAGGCCTTACAGCGATTATTTCCGTTAAGGTTCAGGAGCCCCAGTTTGAAGGACAGACTAAGACCAAGCTTGGGAACAGCGAGGTTGCCCTGGCAGTGGATCAGGCGATCAGCGATATGCTCAAGAATTATCTCGAAGAGCATCCGAAAGAAGCCCGTGCCATTGTCAACAAGGTTATTCTGGCTGCCACCGCACGCCATGCTGCCCGCAAAGCACGCGAGCTGGTTCAGCGGAAAAATGTGCTCAGCGGATCGGGCCTGCCCGGTAAGCTGGCCGACTGCTCCAACAATGATCCCAAGGCCTGTGAGATTTACCTGGTGGAGGGTGATTCTGCAGGGGGGACGGCCAAACAGGGCCGCGACAGGGCGTTTCAGGCAATCATGCCTCTCAGGGGCAAGATACTGAACGTGGAAAAGGCCATGCAGCATAAGATCTACGACAACGAGGAGATCAAGAATATTTTCCAGGCTCTTGGCGTATCCATCGGAACGGAAGAGGACAGCAAGGAGGTTAACCTCGATGGGTTACGCTATCACAAGGTGATTATCATGACGGATGCTGACGTTGACGGCAGCCACATTACAACGCTGATTCTGACTTTCTTCTTCCGCTATCTCCATTCACTTATCGAAAAGGAGCATGTTTATATTGCAACACCGCCGTTGTATCTGGTGAAAAAAGGTAAAACCGAACGCTACTGCTGGACGGAAGCCGAACGCGAAGCGATTTCTATCGAGTTGGGCGGCAAAGAGGGTGGAGGAGTTCATATTCAACGATACAAAGGTCTTGGTGAAATGAACGCCGAACAGCTTTGGTCAACCACCATGAATCCGGAGTTCAGAACCCTAAGGCTCGTTACTATTGAAAACGCTGCTGCTGCTGACCGCACCTTCTCCATGCTGATGGGCGACGAGGTAGCCCCGAGGCGGGAGTTCATCGAGAAGAATGCAAAGTACGCGAAGATTGACGCATAAACCTGACAGGTTTTCAAAACCCATAAACCTGACAGGTTTTGAAAACCTGTCAGGTTTATGCACCTAACCTCCCTTCGTACACCTTCACCGCCGGTCCTTCAAGGTAAACTTCCGTGAAGTGGCCGGCTGCTTGACGGTTAAACATAACTTTCAGGTTTCCGCCTGCAGCCTGGCAATGATATTCTGAGTATCCCTGATTAAACATCCATTCTGTGGCAATGGCAGCGGCTACATTTCCCGTGCCGCATGCCAGGGTCTCTGCTTCCACGCCCCGCTCGTAAGTCCTTATTTTCAGTTGG
>CAZEKJ010000031.1:0-27281 GCA_964512915.1 uncultured Porphyromonadaceae bacterium | reverse complement strand
TCAACCTGTACAAAGTTGACGTTGGTTCCAGCAGGGGCAAACCGCTCATCAAAACGCAATTGCCTGCCCATCGCATCTACATCGATCTGGCCAACCCGATCCACAAATACCACCAGATGTGGAACTCCGGTGTTCAGAAATACCATCCGGACGGGGCCATTGGTTTGCGGAAGGACCGGGAGGACCGGGAGGACCGGGAGGACCGGGAGGACCATGGGTCCTCCCCTACGGGGTTCAACCAATTCAACCAATTCAACCAATTCAACATCATTCATTTTCAACCGGATCCAACCATCGCTCATCACCTCCACCTCATGTGCCCCGTCCGACGCCAGAAACCTCGCCTTGCCGGTGAAAATCCCCAGGTTATGGGCCATGGCTGCGATACAGCGCCCGCCATTGCCGCACATCTCAGCCGGCAATCCGTCGGAATTAAAATAGGTCATGGTAAAATCGTACCCGTCAATGGCAGATATCAGCATAAGTCCATCCGCTCCAATGCCAAAATGGCGGTCGCATAACTGCTTGATTTCGCTTTGCGTGAGCTTGTCCACTCCACCTGACCGATTGTCAATCAGGATGAAATCATTCCCTGCGCCCTGCCATTTTTGAAACTTTAGTTCTCTCATTTTGTTAATGACTGTTAAGGATATCAATCAGCTCATTTAAGGATTGTTAAACTTTCGACCATTCATGCAACTCTTGGCTATATTAGACCGTTCTAAAGCCTGACAGGCATGCTTTTTGAAAGATGCCTCAAAATTGTCAATAAAATCGTTATCAGATAAAAATTTGCATAATTATGAAAGCAAAGAACTATTTAGGGATACTGCTAATCGGAATAGCCGGCAGTTTGATTGGATTGGCTGTTTATTCCAGTTTTTCCAAACCCAGGACTGTTGTTGTACAGAAAGAGGCAGCGATGCCCGTTCAGCTGACAAATTTTACCGGCGGGTATGAGGCGCCCGATTTCCGCCTGGCTGCAGCGAAGTCGGTTCACGCTGTAGTGCATGTCAAAACGGTAACCAGCTACAAACAGATGGGGTATGAAAACCTGCAGGATTTTGTTTTCGGAAATCCAAAAACCTTCAATCGTGAAATTCCAGGCTTTGGATCAGGCGTTATCATTTCGGAAGATGGCTATATCGTGACTAACAATCATGTTATTGATAATTCCAACAGCATCCAGGTGACATTGAATGATGGCCGGGTAGAAAAAGCCGAAATAATCGGAAGGGATCCCCAGACGGATGTGGCCCTGATCAAAATCAAGGCAAACAATCTTCCTTTCCTCACCTTTGGCAGTTCTGCAGCAATGGAAGTAGGGGATTGGGTTCTGGCAGTTGGCAACCCGTTTGATCTTCAATCCACCGTCACTGCCGGTATTATCAGTGCCAAAGGTCGCAGCGGGATTATCAGGGAACGCCAGCAAAATAATACCGAGCCACAGCAACAGTTTACAGGAATAGAATCATTCATTCAAACCGATGCGGTTGTTAATCCCGGTAACAGCGGCGGAGCTTTGGTTAATCTCAATGGTGACCTGATCGGAATTAATACCGCCATAAAATCACAAACAGGCAGCTACATCGGCTATTCCTTTGCCATTCCTGCTGCCATTGTTAAAAAGGTGGTAGAGGATATTAAAGAATTTGGCAAGGTGCAGCGGGTAGTTATAGGAATTCAGGGAGGTACTGTAGTTCCGGAGTTGGTTGAACGCGAAAACCTGAAGGTAAATCAGGGCGTTTACGTAACTGATCTCACCGAGGATGGCGGTGCGCTAGCCGCTGGATTAAAATCGGGTGATGTTATAATCGCCATTGACAATGAGAAAGTTACTTCTATGGCTGACCTGCAGGAAGGTATTACTCCTCACCGTCCGGGCGACAAAATCAGTGTGGTGGTCGACCGCAAGGGAGAACAAAAAACATTCACTGTCACCCTCAAGCCACAGTCGGAAACCACCAAAACCCTCGGTGCATCTCAATTCAGCTCCTATATCGGGGCCGATTTTGAGAAACTTACTGAAAAGGAATTGAGCAAGTATGAAATCACCTATGGGGTTCGGGTATCCAAACTTCGTGATGGCAAGCTTAAGGAAGCCGGTGTGCCTGAAGGGTTTATCATTACGGACATCAATAAAACCATAAAAATCAATGCGGTTGAGGATATTCAGGCAGCCATAGAGCGGAGCCAGGATAACCGGACCATACTGATTGAAGGGGTTATGCCCAACGGACGCTATGCATATTTCGCTTTCCGGAAATAGTTAGTTCTCTGCATAATGGGCTGCCAGGTAACTGCCAGGCAGCCCATTGTGTTTTATTGTAATTGGAAGTGCAACCTTTTTGGTTATTAGACGTTAAACGTCTAACTTTGCGCAAATTTTTTTCACGGGAAAGCTTATATGAGGCAGCTAAAAATCACAAAATCCATTACCAACAGGGAGAGTGCGTCGCTTGACAAATATCTGCAGGAAATTGGTAAGGAAGAGTTAATTACAGTTGAAGAGGAAGTTGAACTGGCTCAACGGATCAAGAAGGGCGACCAGAAAGCATTGGAAAAACTGACCAAGGCCAACCTGCGGTTTGTGGTTTCCGTTGCCAAGCAGTATCAGAATCAGGGGCTGAGTTTACCGGACCTGATCAACGAAGGCAATCTTGGCCTGATCAAGGCTGCTGAAAAATTTGATGAGACCCGCGGTTTTAAATTCATCTCCTATGCCGTTTGGTGGATCCGCCAGTCTATTCTTCAGGCTCTTGCCGAGCAGTCAAGGATCGTTCGCCTCCCACTGAACCAGGTAGGTTCTCTGAACAAGATAAACAAGGCCTATTCCCGCTTTGAGCAGGAACATGAGCGCAAGCCTACGGCAGAGGAACTCTCAGTTGAGTTGGATCTTCCTGCCGATAAAATCACCGATACTCTCAGGGTTTCCGGTCGGCATATCTCCGTTGATGCACCATTTGTTGAAGGCGAAGCCAATTCACTTCTGGATGTGCTGATCAATGATGATTCACCAGACGCTGACCATTCCCTGATCAATGAGTCGCTCAGCCGCGAAATTGACCGTGCTTTAGCTACCCTGACCGAACGGGAGCGCGATATCATCAAATTATTTTTTGGCATTGGGTGTCAGGAAATGACTCTTGAAGAAATCGGTGAGAAGTTTGGCCTGACTCGCGAAAGAGTGCGCCAGATAAAGGAAAAAGCGATCCGCAGGCTGAGACATACTTCGCGGAGCAAACTGCTGAAAACCTATTTGGGATAATTTACGATTTACGATTTACGATTTACGATTGCAAGAGCATCAATTGTAAATCGTCATTTGTAAATCGTCAATTGTTCTTGAGTTTCTTCTCAAGAACATACATCTCATCCCTCAACCTCGCAGCTTCGATGAAGTCGAGGTCTGCTGCGGCTTTTTTCATGAGTGCCTTTGTTTGAGTCAGCATAGCTTCCAGTGCCGGCCGGTCCATATACCTGATTACAGGATCCGCCGCAATATCAGGCTTTTCCTTTTCATAGTAGGCTTTCTGCCCTTTCTTGCCGACTGTGGTTCCCATCACGGCTCTTCTGGATTTCATGATCTGCTGCGGGGTGATACCGTTTTCCTCATTATACTTCAGCTGCTTCTCCCTGCGCCGGTTGGTTTCATCAATCGTCCTTTGCATGCTGCCTGTGATCCGGTCGGCATACATAATTACCAGCCCATTCAGGTTTCTTGCTGCACGGCCTGCCGTCTGCGTTAAGCTCACCTCCGACCGAAGGAAACCTTCCTTATCAGCATCCAGAATAGCAACCAGGGATACCTCCGGAAGATCCAGACCCTCCCTGAGCAGGTTTACCCCGATGAGCACATCAAACTCATCGCCCCGAAGACCATCCATGATAGCAACCCGCTCAAGGGTTTCAACATCAGAATGGATATAGCGGCAATTGACATTGATCCGGGTCAGGTATTTTGCCAGTTCTTCAGCCATCCTCTTAGTCAGGGTTGTTACCAGCACCTTTTCATTCTTCCTGACCCTCTCACGGATTTCCCCGAGAAGGTTATCGATCTGATTTCCGGAGGGCCGGATCACGATTACCGGATCGGGCAGGCCGGTGGGGCGAATAACCTGTTCTACAACAATTCCTTCACATTTTTCCAGTTCATAGGCTGCCGGTGTTGCCGACATAAAAACTGTCTGGCCTGTAAGGCCTTCCCATTCGTCAATTTTCAGCGGCCGGTTGTCAAGAGCGGCGGGCAGACGGAACCCATATTCCACAAGATTCTGCTTACGGGAGCGGTCGCCTCCGAACATGGCACGGATCTGAGGAATGGTAACGTGGCTTTCATCAATCACGGTCAGAAAGTCATCCGGAAAATAGTCGAGCAGACAGAAAGGGCGGGTTCCCGGCGCACGGCCGTCAAAATATCGGGAGTAGTTCTCGATCCCTGAGCAGTGTCCCAGCTCCCTGATCATCTCAAGGTCAAACACGGTTCTTTCCTCCAGTCGTTTCGCTTCCAGATGCTTGCCGATTTCGTGGAAATACTCAACCTGCTTAACCATGTCATCCTGGATCTGGTTGATCGCGGTTTTTATCCGGTCCTTGGTGGTCACGAAAATATTGGCCGGATAGATCGTGAGGGTATCAGGCTTCTCTATGGTATGTCCGGTGACCGGATTGAAAATCTCAAGCTCATCAATTTCATCTCCCCAGAACAGAACCCGGTAGGCCACATCACCGTATGCAATGTAAATATCCACGCTGTCACCCCTTACCCTGAAATTCCCCCTGGAGAACTCAACCTCATTCCGGCTGTACAGGCTGTCGACCAGCATTCTTAAAAACTTGTTCCGGGCCAGTTTTTGCTTCTTTTGAACCCCGATGGTGTTACTGTGGAAATCATCTGGATTGCCGATTCCGTATATGCAACTCACTGAAGCAACGACGATCACATCCCGCCGGCCGGAAAGCAGGGCCGAGGTGGCACTAAGCCTGAGTTTTTCTATCTCATCATTAATGGACAGGTCTTTCTCGATATAGGTATCTGAAACCGGAAGGTAGGCTTCGGGCTGGTAGTAGTCATAGTAGGAAACAAAGTATTCAACCGAATTCCCGGGGAAAAATGTCTTGAACTCGCCATATAGCTGGGCAGCAAGGGTTTTATTGTGACTCAGAACAAGAGTAGGCCGTTGCACCTGGTTGATGACGTTGGCGATCGTAAATGTTTTCCCGGAGCCGGTCACCCCAAGGAGCGTCTGGTAAGGAACCTTGGTTTTCAGACCCTCTACCAGTTGCCTTATTGCTTCGGGTTGGTCGCCGGTGGGAACGAAGTCGGAGATGATGTTAAAAGTCATTGACGGATTTACGATTTACAAATTACGATTTACGATTTGAGGAGGGGGGAGGACATAATGTTGGAGGGAGGCCGTTCATGGGTGAGTTCGTTTGCCATAAAATCCATATAGGGTTTAACATGTTCAAAGAACATCTTGTACCCTTCGCATAACCAGTTCAGTCCGGGCTGGCCATCTGCCGTGGTTGCAAAACGGCTCTTCGGACAGCCACCGTGGCAGGCAAACCTGACCTCACAAAGGAGGCACTGCCTTGGGAGAGTATCCCTCTTATCCTTGCCAAACTGAATCTGCCGGTGCTGCCCCATCAGGCCGGCCAGGGGATTCTCCAGAATGTTACCGAGGAAGTACTCAGGGTAAACAAAGTGGTCGCAGGAATAGATATCCCCGTTGTGCTCCATCACCGCCGCCTCTCCGCAGGTTTCCGCAAAAACACAGAGCCCGGGCGAAGCGCCAACCCAATTGGCCAGGGTGACATCAAACAGCTGAACAAAGACCTTTCCCACATCATTTCTGACCCATTCGTCGAATATCGAGATCATGAATTTTCCATATTGGCGCGCCCTGACCGACCAGTCGGTCACCTGCGCGTTTTCACCATGGATGGGTGGAACCAGGGTTAATCCCTCAGCCGTAGGTATTCCAGCGGATCGTTCCACTATCGGGATAAACTGTAAAAAGCCGCTTCCGGCACGTTTCAGGAACCGGTATACTTCCAGCGGCTGATTCACATTGGCATTATTGACCACAGAAAGTGTATTGAACTCAACCCGAAACCTCTTCAGCAGCCGGATTCCCTTCATCACCTCATCAAAGCTCGGCTTGCCTGCTTTTGTTTTACGGTACTTGTCGTGAACCTGTGCCGGGCCGTCAACCGATATTCCCACCAGGAAATTATTCCTTTTGAAAAACCGGCACCAATCCTCATTCAACCGGGTTCCGTTGGTTTGGAATGCATTGTCAATTTTCTTGCGGCCCCTGTATTTCTGTTGCAGGGCGACAACCTTTTCAAAGTATTCAAGGCCAAGCAGTGTAGGTTCGCCGCCCTGCCAGGTAAAAGTGACCAGTGGAACCTCTTGTGATTCAATGAATTGTTTGATGAAGGATTCCAGAACTTCATCCGACATCCGGAAATTTCTGGTCTCCTGGTACAAATGCTCCTTCTCCAGATAATAGCAATAGGAACAGTTAAGGTTGCAAACAGGACCGATTGGTTTAGCCATCACCATAAAGGAGGTTGGACGGGTAACCTTGATGGCATCGCTGAGGGTCAGGGTTTTATTTTTATCAAAGCGGGGCATTGGGCGAAGATAGGAAATGGGTTTCAGGTATGGGGTATGGGGTATGAGGTTTTGTGTAAAATTCTGGTGTTCAGGTTGAAGTGATTGAAAAGTTTTTCATCTTTGTATTAGACGTATTACTAAACCTATTTTTTTCTCCATCATGAACATCTTTGTAGCCAAGTTAAGCTCTGAAACTCAGGGGGAAGACCTGAAGGGGCTTTTTGAAAATTATGGCCGTGTTGATTCGGCAAAAGTGATCTTTGACCGCGAAACCAATCAGTCGAAAGGATATGGTTTTGTGGAAATGTCTGATGATCGGGAGGCTCAGGAAGCAATTGATTCACTGAATGAAACCGAGTTTAAGGGTAGCCAGATAGTTGTTAAGGTTGCCGTACCCAGGGCGGATGGGCCCGGGCGCGGCCCCAGAAGGCCGAATCCAAGATATTAACGGATAGAATACTTAAAAAGGCGGTAATTCCGCCTTTTTTTTATCGGGCCAGCAGCCACTGGAATCCACGGTAAATACGGAAAACGTACCACCAGGGAAGCCAAATGCCTGTCCAACCGGGATAATGCTTCCTGACATATCGGGCTGAGGGAAACAGAAAGTCGGCAATACAAAGAATTTTCAGGTGCCATCCCGGCAGTGACTTCAACGATTGCAGCCACCCGTGCCCTATCTTGCCGGCTTCATTTTTATGGACATGGAGCGGGAAGACAGGTTTTGGGGAAGCGTATATATCCTGATAAATGGCACTGACCCTTGTGAATGTCTGGTCGAGATTAAACTGCCTTGCTAGTTCTGTACACTTGGTCCAGTTAGCGTCCTCGTGGCCCAACAGACAAGCCATGTCCCGGATCAACCGCAGCTTATGCTGCCCGTTCGAGGCATGTTTGTCGAGGTGCGCGGCCAAGAATACCGCATGGTGTTGCATCTCCGGAAAACACCCGTAATTCGTACCCTGATTTCCCTGAGCCGACAAAAAAAATGACCGTGTAAACCTTTCTGAATCGCCGGGCAGGAGTTTATAATGCAGCTCAATGGTAAATCTGCCTTTCCGGAAAGGGGGCAAATGATGGTGAAGAAAACGTGCCGGCTCGATCCCGAATCTTGAGCGATATGGATCAGGCTGGTAGCCCGAATCCATAAGGATTGAAGATGAAAGATCAATGCAGTCAGGCTTTACAAGCAAATCCATGTCATTGAACGAGCGATCGCCGGTTTCCTGGTACAGGGTCTGGATGAGAGCAAGGCCTTTGATGGGGATTACTTGGATTCCGGATTGAATGAATTTCTTTGAAAGGGCCTTGAATTCAAGGATGCATTCCGATGCCAGTATGCGATTCAGGAGATATCTTTCCGACAGATAGTCCGATACTTCCCCGGGCATTGCCGGAGCCCAGCCTTTTTCGATGCTGACCCGCCCAACGAAAGCTTCAAGTCCTTCTGCCTGAGCCAGCCTGGCCAGGGTTTTCCATGGAACTTCATCGGACATACCCATGCCTGGATTCACGCTTTGTGAGATCTCATCAGGCACCGGTAAGCCCTTATAATGCTCCGATCTGAGCAGTCCGATAAGGAACCGCATGGCCTGTATTTCCGCCCGTGATGGTTGTATCATTTTGATAATTATATGCTTGGTTCGTAGTTGCCATATAGCATTCATTAACCAGCCGTTTAATGCGCACCCAGCCTGAGAAAACGGGTACCAGGCCGGATATTGCCTGCCAGGCCCTCCAGCCGGCGATGGCCATTACCGGAAGGTCGGTTAACCTTTGGGTGGCTCCTGAAAATGCCAGAACCCATGCCCCAACAGCTATTGCCTGTGGTATCCGGTGAAGCAGGATCAGTCTGCGCCTCTTCTTCTCAAAAACGATGACACCGTGATCTATGCAGGCCTGTCCGGTGATGATCCTGTTGACTCTCTTCGCACTGCTGCCCAGCTTGACGCACTCAATCCTGTTTTCCGAGAGTTTCCGCAGCAGATCTGACTGGTTCAGCTCAAACTGATGCTCGTGGATTGCCAGTTGCCTGGAGAGGATGAATTCAATGGAAGCTGTAATGATTAAGATCATCGGAATATTCATGCTAACCAAGAGATTTGGACTTAACAGGATTGTCAGCGATAGAGTTCCACCTAAGAAATTGTTAATCAATAAATTAATACGAAATGGTATTTCGGTATGATACCATAAAGCCCGATACCGGACGGTTTGCCGTTCCTCATTGGGTTCCCAAAAAACCGGGAGGTTCAGTATTTCGTTTTCAAAACGATGGTGCAACAGCATATCAAGCCGCAGTCCTGACCAACGTCGCAGCGATTTCACAGCAATTCCGGCCAGAATCACTATTGCGAAAAGGAGAGTCGCTGGCACGCCCGGTTCCGGATTCCCTGCAACCCTTATTCCGGCCCTGATCCACAACCAGGTGAGGCTGGCTCCTGCAATGCTTGTCAGGAGGAAGATCCAGGTCCAGGGTGAATCCCGCCGGAAAGATCTTTTCAGCATATACCGCCACGCCTCAGGTATCATGCCGGGCAATAAGACCAATGAGCTGGTCCGGAGTGATGGGGTAGTCCGGTTGCTGGCACCCGTCACCGCGGGTCTGGATTCTCAGTTCACCATGAATATCCGATATGTTTATTACCCGGTGTGCCACAATGAATGCCCCATGAGAGAATACGACGATTTCTCCTTTGTGAATCTTTTCACCGGCTGGTTCGATCAATAAACAGCTGCCTTCGGGGATAGCCGGTGACATGGAGCTACCTGCAGAACCCAGTCTGGCCCTGAAGCCCCCTTGAATCAGGCAACGAAGCAATTCCGCAGGCAACTGGCTCTCTGCCATTGAGGCTTTGCTTTTTAAGGTACCTTCCGACTTGCGGATCGGCGGGAAATCCCAGCCTGAATCCCGGAACCGCCTTAACAATGGAAGCAATGTTGTCCGCCTGACGGGTAATAAGCTCGCCATGGAAAGGATGCTGAACGGCCTGGCCGGTAAGTAATTCGAATGTAATCTGGTTGGGAAGGGGAATTTCATATATTTTTTCAGATTGTTCAATGAAGAAAAGTTTTTCGAGTCGCATTGAGGCTGGCAGGCTTCCCGGATAGACCGGCATCCGGTAGGCCAGAACAGTTTCGCCGCATTGTCGCACCAGAATCCTGTCATCATGCAGAACCCTGGCGCCGGCCAGCTGGCAATATCGGGCTATGGTGCTTTTACCTATACCCGACGGACCGGCGAAGAGAAAGCCGCTCCCCTGGAAATCCACACCGCTTGAGTGAATTATTGAACCTCCATTAAACAATCCGAGATAATAAATGAGGAGGGCATCAACAGGGTATCCTAAGGGGTCACGATTTCTCAGGCTGCCTGAGACCCTGACAATTCCGGTACGGTCATCCGGGTTAATTGTCATTTGCCAGGGAGAGCGGCGCAGATCATCCGGGAAAGTGCCGGCCAGATGGATGTTGAATCCGTCAAAGTTCATTTTCCAGTAACAGCCGGCCGACCGGTTGGCCAGCCGCGGGAGATCCATTTCCATCGGGGCAAAACCCATCAGGGGTTCCGGCATAAAAGGTGGATCAGAATACCGGATTTCGAGTGTAAAATCTTCCTGCCCCCTTGAAAGAAGGCTGGCATGGTTGACTGATAATCGCGGATAATCCCTGGAATCCGCCACAACCACCTTAATTCTGAATCCCGCCAGATTGAGTATCATCTTCAAAAAAATCATTGATTTCATTCAGGAACCTGACCATTTCATGACGGATTTCCACAGGGGGCGTTTCATGCTCTGCAGCCAGATCCCGTATCACCTGGTCCGGTGTGTTTCCGTTGCTTAGATCTTTCCATATCCTTGCTGCCGTCAGGTTAAGACCCAGAATATGTGTCATATCGGCTAGATTATTTCTGACCGGAATTACATAAACCTGGTCACCGAACGCGTGCATAACGACTTCCTGTTTGAGCCGGTAAATTCTGTCCAAATGCATATCTATCGATTTGAGTTCAATAGTATATATGCATTTATGGATGGAGAATGGAGAAAATTGGAGAAATATTTTTTCAGAAAGTGCTTTTCGGGAATTTATTCCAAAAGGTGGAAATTATTCGGTCTGTTACTTGAAATGAATTATCGTCAAGTATCAGATAGTAAGTGTATTAGTGCAATATATAGGATTAAGGCCGAATTATTGATATGTGGAATATCTAAACTTGGTGCTATGAAAATAGGAAATTGGATTGCCCTTACAGGCGTGGTCCTTATTGGAGGCTTTATGCAGAACCTGCACGGGCAGAACCTGCGTTTGATCAAACCGGTTGATCAGTCGGTTTACCTGGCTGAGACGGCGATTCCTGTTGAGGCTGCAATCGGCAATATTCCCTTGCAGAATCCGACATATCTTCATGCATGGAATACTCTCACCGGGTGGAGGAAGCTGAAAGTCGGAAATAATCCGGTTAACCTGTATTCCCCAAAGGTGAATGTTCTTGCGGGCGGAAATACCCACCTGGAGATCGTGATGAAACAGGTTTCCGGAAGTACCAATTGGAGTAAGATTCAAATCCGGCCAGGGGGTAATGGGACGGCTCCGGTAAATCTCGCACCCTACCTGCCTGTTGGCGCCAACCTGAATAGCTGGTTTATAATGACCATACCCCTGCAGGCTTTCGATCCGACTGTCCCGTTTGCCGCCCTGGCAAACATTGAGTTTCCCTACAGTGCTGATGCCGGAGCATGGGATTTGGCCATTGCCTCGATCCGCTTTACAGGCGGCAACGCTCCCTATGAATGGTTTGGGGCCTCGAAAACCAATAATATCCATGATGGAAAAGGGGGTGCCGGGATGGTTTTTGCCGCCTGGACTGCCGGATCCGGCACCGGGCCGTATGTTCCCAATATCAGGGTTGCTGCTAATGGTCAGGTGATCCTGTCATCCGTTGGACTCCCTCTGAAAGGCGAATGGATTCCGGCTCTTACCGGCGAGTATACGTTGGTAGCCACTGCCGGATTTAACGGATCTGATTTTGAAACCAGCGCACCGGCTATTATTACAGTGGGATCATCAGGCAACCATTTGCCGGTAATCCAGTCGATGAATACAATTAAACCTCTGGTTTATCCCTCCGGAGTTAAATTTTCCCTTGTCTTTTCAGTGACCGATGAAGACATCGACCCCATTGTGACTACTGTGAGCCTCGATGGAAACCTGATCATGACCACCAAAGATACCCGTATTGTTGTAGGCCTGATTTCTCAAATAACAGGCAATCACACGGTTAGTCTCTCCTGTTCAGATGGTAAAGGGGAACCTGTGTTGTTTACGGAGTCATTTCAGATACTTGCCCCCATTGACAATGAGGGACTTGGTGGATTTACTTCACCTGTTAATGGTTCAGGCATCATCGTACCGGATTCCCTTAGCATCAGCGCCTCCATCGATCCATCCATTCAGGAGAATTATCAGTATTTATATATAACCGTTCCGGGCACCGGTTACCGGAAACTTAAGCTGGGAGCAAATGCCACCAGCCTCTATACCCCAATGGCCGATGTCATCGGATCCGGAAATGATACGCTGGTTATCGAAATGAAAGACTTTAACGGCGTTGCCGACTGGACAAAGATCCTCGTTTGTCCGCAGGAGATTACCGTAAATCCGGTCAGGCTTGCCACATACTGGCAGGCTGGCAGGCCTCTTGGTGACGGGTGGAGAAGGGTAGCAGTGCCGCTCAATGTTTTCAGTACAGCCATTAATTTCAGATCGATCAGTTATTTGTGCCTTCCTTACAGCCAGAGCGCGGGCAATTTCATTTTAGGAATCCGGGAAGTCAGCTTTGTGGGAAGCAGTACTCCTTTCCTATGGTTTGGGCCGGGAAAAACGGATAACATCCACGACGGCAAGGGAGCTCCAGGCCAGCTGATGGCTGTGCTTCGCGAGAAATCGGGAACCCCCGGAACGGATCCTAGAATTCTGGTCAGCTGCAATGATTCTGTTATTGCTGTAGAAAACATGCTGGATTTTTCTTTCAAATACTTCTTGGAAAAGCCAGGTGCATATTCTTTTGATCTCTATGCCGAGACCGGCGACGGGCTTCTTTACAGGCTGAAACCCTCAGCAGTTGAAGGGGCGGAAGCCCCGGGGACAGGCACCACCATCGACCTGGTTCTGAAATTCGCCAGTAAACCCGCAAACATTAGTGTTACTAAGGCAACACTCAAGTATGACAAGGATTTTGCCTTCAGCCTGAGTCTTGATGATGGACTGGCCGATGCCTACAGCAACGCATTCCGTTTCATGAACGGCGGCGTTGTTGAGGGGAACGGGCAATCCTATCCGGGGCTGTTTTATTCAGACGGATGCGGAAATCCGGTTCCTTTTACGGGTGCCCTGGGCTGGTATTCCGTTAACAGCAGTTATCAGGATATCCATATCAACACACCCGGATATGTAACCTGGACGAGACTTTCGGAGATGTACCAGGCGGGCTGGGATGTGATGAATCATTCTTATTCCCATGATTACGGAACCGGCACCGATTATGCTTTCGAGATAGCTGAAAATCAGCGAAAAATAATGGAAAAGACAGGCATTAAAACGTCCCATTTTGTGATTCCTTCGGGTGATTTAAATTATATTCCTTTTGCATTCTCCGCCGGGAACAAGGCTGTTTATGCCTATAAGTCAAATTTTATGGGTAGCCCGAAAGGTATCCTGGTCAATGGCTCACTAAATACAGCAGACCCTAAGATTTACAGGCGATTGCTGTTTGATCCCGATTTTACCGTTTCCAATATCTCAACCCTTGCAGACGAACTCGCCCTGCTGGGTGCTTCCGGACAGCATTACTGGCTGAATGATTTTACCCATCGGGTTCATTTTGGAACAGTAAGTGCAAGCCTCCGGTTTGAGACATTCTCCGCATACCTCCAGCATATTGCCGACCAGTATGGGATACAGGGAGATGACCGGGTGTGGGCTGCATCTTCTCAGGAAGTTTATGAGTACCTGGTTCTCCGGGATATTACCCCGATATACCAGGAGTGGGCAGGCAATGACCTCCATATCCGCCTTGATATTTCTGATATACCGGAGGATTTCAGGCGCCATGAGTGGACGCTGGTTGTTGGGTCTGTGGAACGCTTTACGGTGGAAACGGCAAATCCTGCAGTTCATGCTACCTGGACTGGAAATCCTGTGAAATCGGTGGTAAATATTGTCTGGAATCCGGGAGGCAGTCCCATTCTGAAATCGCTGCAGGAGAATCCTGAAAGTGCCCTGAAAGCAGCCGATGGAAACCTGATCCCACTGGATATCGAGGTTTATCCGAATCCGGTGGAAGATGTGGCCACGGTCATTATCCCTTCATCCGGCGATGAAGATATGTTCTGGACAATCCGGAACCTGGCAGGGATCGAAGTCGGATCCGGCATCATCAGAAACCTTGAAAGGGATCGGCCCGTGATCATTCCGATCGATCGGAATCAGATCAAATCCGGTTTTTATTTGTTCGAATTCAGGGATTCAGTTGCCGTAAAGACAGTAAAGGTGTTGATCCGCTGATTTACATCAGGATATATCCGATTTTGGCAACCAGCCATGCGAGCGCCGTCATGTAGAATATGGTAAAAAGGGACCATTTCCAGTTGCCGGATTCACGTTTTATGGCAGCGAGTACGGCAATGCACGGGACATAAATCAGGACAAACAGCATAAATGCCATGGCGGCTTTTGGGGTGTAAACCTTCTCTCCCTCAAGTTTTCCTGAACTGTGCCGGGATTCCATCATCCGCTCCTGCATGGGTTTTTCACTGTTTTCATCCTGATACAGAACGCCCAAAGTGCTGATTACAACTTCTTTGGCAGTAACTCCTGACAGCAATGCTACCGACATCTTCCAGTCAAAGCCCAGCGGAGCAAGGGCAGGTTCAATTGCTTTGCCGATATGGCCTATAGCTGAATTCTCCAGTTGTTGCATTTTTGTTCCTTCGGTCCTCGGAAAATACCCGAGCGCCCAAATAATGACCGAGGCAATCAGAATGATACCACCCATTTTTTTCAGATAAAGCTGACTGCGGAACCACATGTGTTTACCAACGGCCTTCATTCGGGGAGAGCGATAGGGTGGAAGTTCCATGACAAAGGGAGCTTCCTTTTTCCGGAACAGGGTGCTTTTAAAAATCAGGGCCATGATGATGGAAAGCAGGACTCCGATCAGATAAAGCATGAAAATGGTGTTGGCCGCATGATTCGGGAACACAATGCCTGCAATCAGGATGTATACCGGCAGCCTTGCGCTGCATGACATCAGTGGCAATATCAGCATGGTAATGAGCCTGTCACCTTTGTTTTCGATGGTTCGTGTAGCCATGATGGCCGGCACATTGCAGCCGAATCCCATGATGAGCGGGATAAAGGATTTGCCATGCAGCCCGATCAGGTGCATCAGCTTGTCCATGATGAACGCAACCCGCGCCATATACCCGGTATCCTCCATGAAGGATATAAATAGGAAAAGGATCAGGATGTTGGGTAAAAATATCAGCACACCTCCAACCCCGCCGATAATCCCATCAACCAGAAGATCGCGGAGAATGCCCGGTGAAAGTCCTCCGTGTACCCAAACCGACAGGGCGCTGACCCCGGATTCGATCCAGCCTACCGGATATTTGCCGAGATTGAAGGTGGATTGAAACATGATCCACAGGAACAGCAGAAAGATCGGGAACCCAAGCCACTTGTGGGTCAGGATTGCGTCTATTCTGCTTGTCGGAGTATTGTCGGTCAGAGTTTTCTCCGATTTGACCAATGTCTCCTTCAATGCACCCGAAATAAATCCATACCGGGAGTCGGCAAAAAGAGTCTCAATGTCCTCCTTGTAAAGGTTTTCGATCCTTTGAATTTCGTGATCGGCCAGCCTGACCAGTTCATCCGCATCAAAATCATCGGTGAGTATCGAAAGAATATCTTTGTTTTTCTCAAGGAGTTTAATAGCGATAAACCGGCTCGAGAAAAGATCAGAGAAATCCGGCAGCTGCCAGATCCCCTCTTGAAGACGCCTGATGGAAAGCTCTATCTCAGGATTATACTGAATATGAATATGCCGGGCAGTTTTTTCCTTTAATTCACTGACATCAATAACTTTCCGGAATAACTTGTCGATTCCCTTTCCGCTGACTCCAACGGTCGGTATGATCGGGATACCCAATAATTTACCCAGATATTTGTAGTTCAGCCGGTCACCCTTTTCCCCAAATTCATCATACATATTAAGGGCCATAACCACTGGAAGGTCCATGTCGATGAGCTGCGTTGTGAGGTAGAGATTGCGCTCCAGATTGGAAGCATCCACCACATTGACAACCACATCGGGCTGTTCGGCAAGCAGGTGGCGGATTACAAATAGCTCATCAGGACTGAAACTCGACAATGAATAGGTGCCCGGCAGGTCGGTAATCCGGATTTTGTAATTTTCAAACAGCAGTTCAGCTTCTTTGGAATCCACCGTTACTCCGGAGTAGTTGCCCACATGCTCCCGTGAATTGCTGGCCAGGTTGAAGATGGATGTTTTCCCGCAATTGGGGTTGCCTACGAGGGCGATATCCAGGTTGGGTCTGAACCGGTACTTGAACGGCCGTTCCGTATTCTTGTCGCGAATGTACCTTTCATTACGATGCCTGTGTTTTCGCTCATGCTCCGGAAGATGCGAATGGCCCTCTTCGGTACAAGGCTTCTCCTTATGGTGGGAATGGTGGCGATGGTGATGGCCATCGTCGGAAAACGGCTGAAGCGAAGGATGAATGTCCCCCGGCAGAATGACCTCTATCAGCCGGGCTTCGGCGCGGCGAAGGGATACAAAGGAATCAAGGATGCGAAACTCAACCGGATCCTTGAGCGGGGCGGCGCGGATAACCTGGACTTCCTTCCCCGGGATAAATCCCATCTCCAGTATCCTTCTCCGGAAAACTCCGCGGCCTCTTACTTTTACAATAATACCGCTCTGGTCAGTCAGTAATTCGTCCAGTGTCATAGCAGGGTAGCAAAGATAGGTATTTTTCTTATTTAGAACGATTCTAAGGAATTGATTGGCGGTTGGTGGTATATTTGGGGGTTGAAAGGGTTGAATTGGTTGAAATGGTTGAAATGGTTGAAATGGTTGAATTGGTTGAAATGGTTGAATAATGTACGGCGTAGGGGAGGACCCGTGGTCCTCCCGGTCAATATAGGTTTAGAAGGTTTAGAATGTTTAGAAGGTTGAGAAGGTTTAGAAGGTTGAGAAGGTTGAGTTTTGCATTGGGGGTTTCCTTGGTGATTGTTTTTGCTGGCTGTAAACCGGCTGGAACGAAATCTGCCCAGGTATTGGAAAACCAATTTCAGACATTGGATTCATCACTATATCAGCCGCGGCATGCGAGGGGATACCATTGGGAACAGGGAGCCGGTGAACTCACTCTTGTACTGACGGATCCCTGGAATCCGGGAACCGTTTTTGCCCGTTACAGGCTACTGGATGCAGGCAGTAAGAGTCCGGTAAAATCAGGAGTTACCGATCTTGTAATCCCTTCGGAGCGGCTGGCTGTTTCATCCACCACACATGCCGGTTTCTTATCGGCAATAGGAGCCGGAGACAATCTGATCGGCTGCAATAATCCCGACAGGCTCTATGATTCTGTGCTTTATGAGCGATACCTGAGCGGAAGCTTGTCAAGCATCGGCCGGGATCTTGAAATTAACATGGAATACCTGGTTGCACAGAAGCCATCATTGGTTATGCAGTCGGGCATTGAAGGCCAGTTCAATCCCGATCCCAGGCTGGGGGAGTTGGGCATTCCGGTGCTCTATATTCTGGAATGGATGGAATCAACCCCACTGGGCAGGGCGGAGTGGATCCGGGTATTTGGTGTGATTACCGGTCATTTGCGGGAAGCGGATTCGGTTTTTAACCTCGTGGAGAAGGAGTATAATCGCCTCAGTGCTCTCGGCCGTGCCTGTGCGGATCAGCCCGTTGTGTTTACGGGCAATAATTTCAAGGGGACCTGGTTTATGCCCGGTGGCCTGAATTACCTGGCATTTCTTTTTAAAGATGCCGGTCTTGATTACCCATGGAAGGACGTCAGGCAATCGGCCAGCCTGGCGCTTAATTTTGAAACGGTGGTTAACAGGGTGGCCGATGCACCCCTGTGGGTAGGAGCTCCGGCAGACTCTTTGTCGCAGCTGCTTGCCGAGGAGGAACGGTACACGGTTTTCCGCGCTGTGCGGGAGAAGAGGGTTTATGCCCTGACCAACCGTCTGAATAGTCATGGTGGCAACGATTATTGGGAGAGCGGGGTGGTAAGGCCCGACCGTATTTTGGCTGATTTATTGTATATTGGACATCCTGAATTGGTGCCTGGTCATAGTTGGACCTATTATAAACCTTTGATTTTTAATTGATCTGCTGATGAAGGGACGTATTCCGGCCTATTTTGTCCTGCTTATTATCCTTTTGCTGCTGGCATTTTGTGCAGACCTGATTTTTGGCAGTGTCAGGATATCCGCCGGTGAATTCAGTAATATTCTTTCAGGCGACGGGGATTCCAACCTGTCCCTTATTGTGAAAAATTTTCGCCTGCCAAAAGCACTTACCGCGGTTTTAACGGGTTCCGGACTTGCTGTTTGCGGGCTTCTCATGCAGACCCTTTTCCGTAATCCGCTGGCCGGCCCGTATGTTCTGGGGGTCAGCTCCGGTGCCAGCCTGGGTGTTGCCCTTTTGATGATGGCTTCTGCCTGGTTTGGAGGGGATGCCCTGATCCAGGCTTTGCCACTGGGAAACTGGGGAATGGTTTTGGCGGCCATGACCGGTGCCTTTCTGGTTATGATGCTCGTTATTCTTTTGTCCTTACGACTGTCTGATTCCGTGTCTATTCTGATAATCGGCATGATGTTCGGCAGTGCAACCGGTGCCATCGTAAGTGTTTTGCAATACCTCAGCGATCCGGATAGCGTGCATTCTTTCCTGGTATGGACTTTCGGCAGCATCAGTGATGTTTACTGGCCTCAGTTGCGGACTTTGGCCCCGGTTGTTGTAGTTGGCATACTGATATCGGTATCCTTGCAGAAGCCTTTGAATGCACTGCAATTAGGTGAGAACCAGGCCCGTGCTATCGGGGTGCCGGTAAGAAGGACCCGGTATTTGATCATCATTGTAACCAGCCTTCTGGCAGGTGCATTAACCGCATTTACCGGACCGATCGCTTTTGTGGGGGTTGCAGTACCGCACCTGGCAAGGGCGCTTTTTCGCACGCCTGACCACCGCATCCTGCTGCCGGCTTCCATCCTGTGTGGATCGATCCTGATGCTGGTCTGTGATATTCTGGCGCAAATGGTGGCTGCACCCCAGGTGCTGCCGATCAATACGGTCACCTCCCTTTTTGGTGCTCCGATACTTATCTGGGTAATTCTCCGGAATCGCAGGAACCGTAATTCATTATCAGAATGACAGATCCGAAGGATACCACCATACTGAAAACAAACCGGCTCAGCATTGGGTACCGGACGAATCAGCAAAACTCCCTGGTGCTTTCCGCTGATCTGAATATCAGCCTTACGCGGGGCCGGGTGGTGGGACTGCTCGGCCCGAATGGCTCCGGTAAATCTACACTGCTCCGAACCCTGGCCGGATTGCAGCCGGCACTTTCCGGAACGGTCTCCGTAATGGGCCAGCAGGTAAAAAGCAACCAGGTGCGGCAAACCGCCCGCGTCCTTAGTGTGGTGCTTACCGGAAGGATAGACCTCAGGAACCTCACCGTGATTCAGCTGGTTGCCATGGGCCGGTATCCCTACAATAACTGGCTGGGCCGGTTGGGCCCAGACGACCGGAAAATGATCCGGCAATCCCTCGAACAGACCTATCTTTGGGATCTCCGCGACCAGATGATCAACGAAATGAGCGATGGCGAGCAGCAGAGGGCACTTTTTGCCAAGGCGCTTGCCCAGGATACGCCGCTGATCATCCTGGATGAACCTACTGCCCATCTCGATCTGCCCAACCGGGTTTCCATGATGCAATTGCTGAGGAACCTGGCCTCCGAAACCGGAAAATCCATCCTGTTCTCCTCGCACGACCTTGACCTGGCCCTCCAGGTAGCCGATGAACTGTGGCTGCTTAAAAGAGGCGGAATGCTTATCACAGGGAGTCCAAAAGAGCTTTGTGAAGGCACTGTTTTCGAGGATGTTTTTTATTCCGGCTCTCCCATATCGGGGCAAAATTTTCTCGATGTCTATTTCCAGCGATTAAGAAGTCAACCCCCTTCTCGATGAAATTTCCTTATTTTGCAGCCCGAAAGGCAATATATGATGAAGGAAAGCTGGCTGAAAAAAGGATTTGTGGATGAACCCGTCGACCCGGGCATCGACCTGGTCAGGGAAATCAAAAGGCTTACTAATGAGAAAAACGCGATCATTCTGGCCCATTATTATCAGGAGGCTGAAATCCAGGAAATAGCAGATTTTGTTGGTGATAGCCTTGATCTTTCACGTGCGGCCGCCAATGCATCGGCTGACATCATTCTGTTTGCCGGTGTTCATTTCATGGCGGAGACCGCGAAAATACTGGCCCCTGGTAAAAAGGTGCTGATCCCTGACCTTAATGCTGGATGCTCGCTGGCCGAATCCTGTCCTGCCGATGAGTTCAGTAAATTCCGTAATGAACACCCGGATCACATCGTGATCACGTATGTGAACACCACTGCGGCCATCAAGGCACTTTCGGATATTTGCTGCACCTCTACGAACGCCAGAAAAATTGTAGAGCAGATCCCATTGGACCAGAAAATCATTTTCGCCCCCGACAGAAATCTTGGAAACTATCTCAATAACCTCACCGGCAGGGATATGCTGATTTGGAACGGTGCCTGCCATGTACACGAAGAGTTTTCCCTTGAGAAATTATTGTTGCTTAAAAACGACTACCCGGATGCCCTGGTAATCGCGCATCCTGAATGCCAGAAGGTTATCCGCATCGTTGCGGATTTTATCGGATCAACCTCTGCCTTGCTGAAATTTTCAACCGAAAGCAAGGCGGATCAGTTTATCGTTGCAACCGAATCGGGCATTCTGCACCAGATGAGAAAGGCTAACCCCGACAAACTCTTCATTCCCGCACCGCCAAATGATTCCACCTGCGCCTGCAACGACTGTAAATTCATGAAACTGCACAACCTGAGAAAGATATATCTCACATTGTTGCATGAGTGGCCGGAAGTTACCGTAGATGAGGAAATCAGGGTGAAGGCCGAAAGGCCGATCAGGAGGATGCTGGAGATGTCCTAGTTGCCGGTTATTGCCTGATCAGTTTAATCGTCTGGAGCTTCTCACCGTCGCTGATTTGGACAAAATAAACGCCTGGAGTGCATGCTGATAAATCAAGGGGTGTTTTTTGATCCGCAGCATTGTTTTCAAGAGTCTTCGTAACCATCTCCTGACCGGATATCGAGTAGATTTTTACCTCCATCTTGCCGGGACGGAATCCCTGGATCTGCAGCCAGGCGGTTTCCCCTGCAGGGTTCGGATAGAGTGTGACCGAGGATGGGTTCTCAGCCGGACCCGTTCCGGTTTTTAAGGAGACGCCGGTTTTAACGGAATTGATGATCTGCCGGCCTAACTTGTCAGAGTTATATAGCTGCAGGAGACCCACTATGTGAACCTGGTTCATTTTCCATTTGGAGTCAGCTTTAAATGTTTTGCTGAATACATACCGGTCGCCGCGCTTTATTTGCGAAGGAATGATCCCAGCCTGGCCAAAGGAACCGCCCAGCATCTTTCTCACCACATGGTTATGATAATACCCGGGCAGGGGATCTCCCGCTCCCTGCAGCTCCCTGTAGGGGTCATTGGCTCCTCCGTTGAAGAAGTTTCTCTGATCCCAGTTACTTCCTGAACCGATCAGGCTGTCCTCAACGATATAGGCATTCAGCCTGAAATCGGCCGACATGTTGAAGATGAAATCGGCTACAACATCAATTTTCCACTCAGAGGTTGCAGGATCGTAGTAATTGTATACGTTCAGAATGGCCGGATTGAACCGGTTTTCCGTATGGTTGAGGGTGTTCAGCCACTCCTCAGGTGAAAAGTCAATTTTAGTGCCATCGGGCATTTTCCGCCGGTCAACAAAGCCGCAGGGAACGCCGGTAACATAGGTGTTGGTAAAGTCCCGGGAATCCGCAATTGCCATGCCGTCGCCCGTATGGATCGCTACGAAAATGGTATTGGGGTAAACAGGGGCAACACTCTTCTTATAAATGATCGGGGCTCGCGGACAAAATCCGCACCAGGCGCCGGTGACCTCTTCAATCAGGATGTTTTTCGCCGGGTACGCCTTAACTACCTGAATCGTATGGGTAAGGGTGTCGTTGGAAGCTTTTTCATCAGTCTTACCATTTGGACTTGATACCCAGGCTTTAATTATCCAGTCACCGTCAGCATCCAGAACCAGGTCCCCTGAGCTGAAAAATGGCCAGTTCTGGTTTCGGGCGACTTTGAGCGTGTCAAAACCGAGCCGCTGGACAGGCCCCCCGTTGACGGTCCAGTTCACGACAACCGATTTCAGGGTGTCTGTGCCGGTGTTTCTGAAAACGCCGTTGATTCTAACATTCTGATATTCTGTGTAATTGGGAAGATTTAACTTATACATTGCCGCATCGGTGGCCACCGTTTGAGCAGTCAGAAAACCCGGCAGCAAAGCAAGAAAAAAGAGCAGAATCGTAGAATTTTTCATCAGTTTCAGGTAAGCTGGCGGCAAAGATAAAAAAGTTCTTTTGGTTATTCGCCGAAAGAGTCTCACCTTTGCCGAAATACCTAACCAGTTGATTTCATGAGTAAAATACAAAAAGTCTTTGTTTGGATATTCGCTGCCGGATTTTTCAAAATCTGGTATCGCATTATAAATAAGCTAGATAAGAATGCAGAGGTCATCTTTATGAATTATGGTTTTGAAGATGGATTGAACCCTGTAAAACTTCAGCCATCCGATGAGCTGAACCGCTATCCGATCCAGCTTTATAACCAGCTTGTCGGCGGGCACAGTCTGACGAACAAGCACATTCTTGAAATCGGATGCGGTCGCGGAGGAGGGCTGACTTTCATTCACAAGTTCTTCAAACCGGCGTCTTCAACCGGCATCGACCGCGATCCCACCGCGATAGAATTTTGCAGAAAGCACCATAAGGTCCCGGGTTTGAGTTTTGCCCAGGGAGATGCACAATCCATCAACCTGCCCGACAATTCCTTTGATCTCATCATCAATGTAGAATCCTGCCATCTGTATGACCGGATCGATCTGTTTCTGAAAGAGGTACAGCGCCTGCTGAAGCCGAATGGGATTTTCCTCCTGACGGATTTCCGGACGAGCCAAAAAATCAGTGAGTTGATTATGCAGCTTGAAACCTCCGGAATGGTTCCACTATGCCAGAAGGATGTTACGGATGCGGTTTTGCGCGGACTTGAACTGGATGATAAGCGGAGAATGAGTCTTATCAGCAGGCTGGTTCCCTCGTTTATGCGTTGGATTGCCAAAGATTTTTCAGGTGTCAAAGGTTCACAAACCTTCAGGAAATTTGCCAGTCGTGAATGGGTCTATTATAATTTTCATCTGCGTAAAGTTCTCGCTTTAAACGCAATAGAAACTAAGAGACCCATCTGGGATTCTCCCGACTATTGCGACCGGAAAAATCGTAACTGATATGTCTGACTGGTTGATCCAGGGGATCGGGTTCATCGGTCTCCTGTTTTTTGTCGCCTCTTTTCAGCAAAACAACCGCAACAGGATACTGCTTATCATGCTCGTGGGGCAAATCTGCTTCCTCGGGCATTATGCCTTGCTGGGAGCCTGGACTGGTTTTGCCATGAATATCGTAGGCGCGGGGAGGACCATAATTTTTCGGTTTAAGGAGAAAAAAAAGTGGGCCGCCCACTGGATCTGGCCCGTTTTTTTTATTGTCCTCCTATGGGCATCAGGACTGATTACCTGGGATAGTCCCCTGAGTTTGTTACCTCCTTTTGCGATGACCATTGAGACCATTGGGCTTTGGATGAAAAGGCCAAAACGGATCCGGTTCATTAATTTATTTCCGCACCCCTTCTGGTTTACCTATAATCTGCTCAAGGGCTCGTGGGCAGGAGTGGCAACTGAAATCATCATGTTCGCATCCATTGTGGTTGCCATTTTCCGGTATGACCTGATAAAGAAGAAACAACCCATCGTGACTCCTTAAGGAACCATCTATTTCATCCAGCCCGATGTATTATGAAAGTCGGCAACCGAGGTCCCCGGTGGAAACATCTCATCGCAAAGCTGACGGATTTCATCAGAAAGGTCAAGGTTCAGCACCGGCAGAAAATTTTCAAGCTGTTCAACCGTCTTAGGCCCGATGATCGGCGCGGTAATTCCAGGCTGATCCTTTACCCAGGTGAGGGCAAGCCTTGCCGGATCATACCCATGATCCAGAGCCATCCGGGCAAACCGGTTTCCCGCTTCAATGGCCGACGGAGTAACTCTTTCGGCATAAATCCCCCGGCGTTGAACCGCCCTTGAATCAACTGGCATGGATGCCGGATCCAGGTATCTTCCGGCCAGCATCCCCATAGCCAATGGAGACCAGGTGATTACGCCTAGATTCTGCTCACGGCACATCGGGAGAACTTCATTCTCAATGCGCCGGTCAAGAAGGTTATAGGGCGGCTGTTCGCTGATATATCTGACCAATCCTTGTTTACGGCTGATGTCCAGTCCATCCAGAATATGGCTGGCCGGAGCCGTGGAACTGCCGATGAACCGCACTTTCCCCTGTGTAACCAGGTCATCGAGAGCCCTGAGTGTCTCCTCATGCGGTACCCCGAAATCAGGCCTGTGCATCTGGTACAGATCGATATAGTCTGTTCTAAGCCGTTTGAGGGAAGCCTCACAGGCTTTGAAGATGGCTGCCCTCGAGAGCCCCTGGTCCTCAGGAAGCGGCCCGGTGGGATAAAAAACTTTGGTGGCGATCAGTACACTCTTCCTTAAACCCGAGTCAGCGAGTGTATTGCCGATGATTATTTCGCTTTCTCCCTGGGCATAGCTGTTACTGGTATCTATTAAGTTGATGCCTTTCCCAATAGCCATTAACAGAATTCTTTCTGATTCATCAGGCGGTGTAGGATTAGCGAAATTATCGGTTCCAAGCACAAGTGGTGAGATGGCTAATCCTGAGGCTCCAAGGATTCTGAGATTCATAGAAATATCCCTATTTTTCAGCGGGCATAAGTTCATACAGGTGCATCGGCTGGTATTTCATCGACCAGAGCCAAAGCGGCCATGCGAAACAAAATCCCCCAATAATCGGGGCCACATCAATTTCCTCATTTCTGACAAGGACCGTGGTTAGGGGCTTATATCCCTCAAATTCAAGACGGATCGGAGTAACCGTCCCTACGATCTTGGTGTCTGAATATGTATACGGCGTATAGCCTACCGGCTGATCCTGAACGTATACGCGGGCTCCCTCAGGCATGGAGTTGATGACGGTAACACTGGCGCAGCTCGCCAACACAAAAAGGACAACAATCAGGCTGCCCCCTTGCAGCATCTTACTTAATTTGGTTTTCATGGTTGGATTTGTTTTGTTAATCTGGTATTCGGGGGGCATGCATAAAGGATGCCAAAAGTTGGATTACTGGTAAAGAACAAATCAAATTTCATCATTTCTGCAGGAGAAGGAAAATGTAATCCAGTCCGAACAGATTGCCAGATTTGGCCTCCGAATTCGGTTCCATCAGAGTAATCTCCATCAGGTTTTCCCCTTGACGTAAATGGAAAATACCCAGTACGGGACGGGTCCAGAAAAGTTTTTCTGACCAGGCATCAACGACGCTTTGTGATTCAGTACCGTTGATCCTGAATGCGTATCTCCCATAATCCGGTGACATGAATAGATTTACCATGAGCTGGTAATTCCCATCGGAAGGAACCTGAAATTTGATGGTGAGCTTTTCACCGGGATTGCCGTTCCGCCAGACCAGGTGTCGCGCTCCTGAACAGTTGGCAAGCCGCTCAACGCCTGCGGATCCGGGGGCGGGATCATAGGTGAGATCCTCACCCTCGATGAGGTCAAGCATATTTTCGCGAATGCCAAGATCCATCGGCATAAGTGCCTGAGGATCTATCGGATCCGGAGCTACGGCGCCGGGTCGTGCATACCTATAGATCACGTGCGACCACACCGGGTTGCAGGGCATCCAATGCCAGACCTCCTGGTCGAACCGGATCGATTTCCGGTAGGGCAGGGCATCAAGAACATACCAGCGGTTCAGGCTGATATGTCCCCCGCTGGCCGGTCCGTCTACCCGGGTTTGCGCATGGTACGGCCTGATAAACAGTCCGTTATATCCGTATGCGTAGCCGTAATCATCTTCGGTGCCGGTCCCGAAGGTGCTGGGAAAGTTTTCCCCGTCGATGAATATTTTCTGATCTCCTTCTCCCCACCAGATATAGCTGGGATTGCTAACCTGATAAACCGTCCCGATGATTTTTCCTTCCCCTTTGGCATTCAGGAAGTTTATATCGAAAGGGGGCCAGCTTTCGCGGGACAGGGTGCCCCATTGCGCGTGCAGGTGACAGGTTTGCTTGGTGATCTTCCACGGACAGGTTCCGGTGACAAACTCTGCGGTATAGGGGACAGTGCCCTCATTTCTGATCTCAATCACCATGGATTGCCTGAAAGGCATGATCAGCCGGCTGGTCATCCATCCATCCGGTGAAACCGAAAAAAGGAGATTCTCGTAGGGATTCACCCCCGGCCCGGATCCGAAGAAATCCCCGAGAGGTACCCGGATACAGGTTTGCCCGTCAAATGTGACCGTTAGGATCAGGTGCCGCCAGGCAACATGAGCCCGGTTCGGGTCGGTCCAGATAGTGGATTCCCTGGTGTTTCTTAGGCATGCCGAAAAGCTGAATACTGCATTCTCTCCGGTGATCTCAGGCAGCTGCCTGGATTCCCCGGCTGGTATAGTCAGGGCTGCCGGCTGCCATTTAGCATCTTTTGGCGGTGTGATTCCCTGTGGTTGGGCAAGCCGGAGTGCGGTTTGAATCTTCTGTCCCAGCCATGTGTCAGCCTTTGCAGGATTAAAAGTTTCTACTCTTGTATTATCATCGTACGTCCTGTATCCGATTTCATAATAGAGACGAAGATTTCCCTTCGCATCCTCAATGGTAATTTTCAGGGACCGGGCATAGGGAATGGGGAAATAGAGGTTTCCTCCCGTTCCGCTGATATAGGAAAACTCAGGCCCGAACAGCGGGTGGCTTCCGGAGAACAGCTCATTCAGAGGGACCACCAGTCCGGGTTTCTGTTCGCCATCGAAATAGAAATGCACCGGGGAAGTATTATCGGGGTTAGCCGACCAGAACCGGCTGATTGCACCCGGACCCGTCAGATCGGCCAAAACCTGTTCCTGCCGCCCCTCATTGACCTCTTTCCGGATATATTGCCCCACGTCGTAATTGGCAAACCAATCCTCGTTTCCGGCATGGCTTTTCCGGTCGTAGCTGCTGGCCTGGGCCTGCCTGAACCAGGGATCGGGCAATTCTGACAATTTCTTCAGATCGGTCATTTCCGACAGGAGGGAGGAAACGGTAACA
>CAZEKJ010000030.1:32899-71396 GCA_964512915.1 uncultured Porphyromonadaceae bacterium | reverse complement strand
AGCCTGTTCTTGAGCGCACATAGCTGCTGGAGTTATTTGCGCTGGTCCCGGACTGGCTGTTTGTGCGAAGCTGTGAGGTATTGGACTGGCCGGTTGAGAGGCTGCTTCTGTACCCGGATGAGCTGGATACAGATTTTGGGTCGCTGGAAGAGCGCGGGGTAATAGTTTGTACCTGGCCTGTTTTAGCTCCAGTGCTGGCCGATCCGCCGACTGCGCCTGCAGTACCACGGGTAGCATAAACCGGATCTGTTTTCAGCATTCCGCCTGTACGGCTGGCCCCGGGTCCATCGGTGATACCTCCGCGACGGTGTCCGTAGTAATGGTCACCGTACTTGTTTGTATTATTATTATTGCTGCCGCCTCCCCAGTAATAGTCGTTCCAGTACCAATGGGACATACCTCCGTAGTATCCGCCGTAGTAGCCTCCATACCCTCCGTAATAAGAACCATACCAGGGTGAATACCAGGGATTGTAATATCCGAATCCATAGGAAAACGGACTGTAATAGTCGGAGTACCATGGATCGTACCATGAATTATACATTCCCCAGCCTCCAAAGGACATAAAGGGATCGTAATAACCATAGCCCATATTGGGCCGGTAAAATCTGTTTATTCTCCGGGAGTAGTAATAATCATCACCGGAATCATAGTAGTAATTGTCACCTTCGTCAGCGTAGACCTGATCATCAACATATTCTTCATAGGTTGAATCCACCAGGGCATAGTCCTGCTCTTTCACCTGAACGGTATCCTGAATCTCAAAATTCTGTTCCTGGATACGCACCAGCTGCTGTGGCTGCGGAGTCCCTACCCTCTTTTCTACGACAACCGGCCTTTCGGACGGAGTATAATAGACATCGTCGGTATAGCCGGACGACAGGTAAAACCCAGTGCCACACGAGCTAACCAAAAACATCAGGGGAACCAATTTAACGATTGCTGCTTTCATGATTTCAACCTCCTCTCAGGTTTTAAATATAGGATATAATTTCCTTATTTTGTATCTACTTTTCAGGAAGCAAAAGCAAATACTGTACCAAAGACAATAAAATGGCAAAAGTTTTAACATCACGTAGTGAGAATTATGCGCAGTGGTATAATGACCTGGTTATCAAGGCTGATCTGGCTGAGAATTCAGCGGTTAGAGGATGTATGGTGATTAAGCCTTATGGATATGCAATTTGGGAACGGATGCAGGCTGAACTCGACCGGATGTTCAAGGAAACCGGGCACGTCAATGCGTATTTCCCTCTGTTCATCCCGAAATCTTTTTTTAGCAGGGAAGCTGCACATGTTAAAGGTTTTGCAAAGGAGTGCGCGGTTGTTACGCACTATCGTTTAACGGCTGATGAGGAGAACGGCGGTCTGAAAGTGGATCCTTCGGCCAAGCTTGAAGAAGAACTCGTGATACGCCCAACCTCCGAAACAATTATCTGGAATACATACAGAAACTGGATACAGAGCTACCGTGACCTGCCGATTCTGATCAACCAGTGGGCAAATGTTGTTCGCTGGGAAATGCGCACCCGGCTCTTTCTTCGTACTGCCGAGTTCCTGTGGCAGGAAGGACACACTGCTCATGAAACACGTGCCGAGGCAGTTGAGGAAACTCTTAAGATCCTGGGTATCTATGCGACCTTTGCTGAGCAATTCCTTGCCCTGCCGGTTATTAAAGGGATTAAAACAGAAACAGAAAAATTCGCCGGGGCAGAGGACACCTATTGCATTGAAGCCCTGATGCAGGATGGAAAAGCACTGCAGGCAGGCACTTCGCATTTTCTCGGGCAGAACTTTGCCAAGGCTTTTGATGTTATGTTCGCCTCAAAGGAAGGGAAACAGGAATACGTCTGGGCAACCTCCTGGGGTGTATCAACCCGTCTGATGGGAGCCCTGGTTATGGCCCATTCTGATGATAACGGCCTTGTACTTCCTCCCAAACTGGCTCCTCAGCAGGTGGTTATCGTTCCCATTTATAAAACTCCCGAAGAGTATGCTGCTACCGTGGAACGAGCCCACCTGATCAAGTCTCAGCTGGTGAAACATGGCATTACTGTTAAGGTGGATGACCGCGACACCCACAAACCGGGATGGAAATTTGCCGAATATGAACTGAAGGGAGTGCCTGTCAGGCTTGCGATCGGACCCCGTGACCTTGAGAATGGAACCGTTGAGGTAGCCCGCCGTGACACACTTACGAAAGAGACTGTTCCGATGGAAAGCCTGGAAGTGTATATTCCGGCTTTAATGGACCAGATCCAGGCTGAGATTTACAATAAGGCACTTCGGTTCAGGACTGAGAATACACGAAAGGCAGAGACCTGGCAAGAGTTTCTTGAACTTGTTGAAAAAGGCGGATTTATTTCTGCCCACTGGGATGGAACTCCGGAAACCGAAAAAGCAATTCAGGAAGAGACCAAGGCAACCATTCGTTGCATACCTTTAGACTCAGTTGATGAACCCGGGGTTTGCGTTAAAACAGGCAGACCATCAAATCGCAGAGCAATCTTTGCCAGAGCCTATTAATACCATTCCCATGAAAGCAACCGCCAAGCAGTTAAAGATAATCGAGACCCTAAAAAGTAAATCAAGTCTTAAACAGCAGATCTACGACAATACCTGCGTGGCATTCCGATTAATCAAGGAGGAGCTGCAGCACATCTCTGAAACCCTTAACAGTGCGCTTATCGAGGATGATCCCCGGGTCCACCTCTGGTATCAGGACCATGGCAGTTTTTCTGCTGAACTTAAGGTTGCCGGCGACCTGCTGGTGTTCAATATGCACTCAAATGTTTTTCAATTTGACCGGGAGCATGAAATCTGGAAAACGGCTTACATCCAGAATGATGTTTCAGCCGGCTACTCAGGTATCATTAATATTTACAACTTCCTTGCCGACTCCTTCAAGTATAACCGGCAGGAGGATCTGGGCTACCTGATAGCCAGGATATACATCAATAAGAACAATCATTTCTTTGTTCAGGGGAAACGGCAATCGGGCTTCAGCTTTACCACACTGGGTTCGAATGTGATTGACAAGAAAAGCGTTACGCAGATCGTACAGGCAGCAGTTCAGTACTGTCTTGATTTCGATCTTCTTGTCCCCCCGTATGATGCGGTCAAATTGGTGACCGTGGGCCAGATACACCAGCATATTAATGATGCCAGGATATCTACGGGAAAACGACTGGGATTCCAGTTCCGGTCAGATGATATTGATAAATAGTGCCGGCAGCAGCCGGAGTATTGCGTTTCTGTTATCTAAATAATTATCCGAAGCCATGAAAAAGCATTTTCAATTCATTCTAACAGCCATCCTGATGATTATGGGCGCATCTTCCTGTAAAACAACCTCGAACGAACCCGTGAGCGATCCGGTCATCGTGCAGAAAGTAAGCGAATATGCAACATTTCGCTTGTCAGCTGATCTCTCCGGACTCACCGCAAAAGAGCGCGAAATCATACCGATTCTCATCAGAGTCGCAGAAATCATGGACGACATTTTCTGGATGGAAACCTATGGCGACAAGGATGCATTCCTGGCCGGGATCAAGGATTCTGCCATCCGGAGGTTTGCCGAGATCAATTATGGTCCCTGGGAAATTTTGAATGAAAACAAACCCTTTATTTCCGGAGCAGAACCTAAGCCGCTGGGCGCCCAGTTTTATCCCAAGGACATGACCAGGGAAGAGTTTGAGATGATGGAGGATACCACTAAAAGCAGCCTCTATACGGTAATAAGAAAGAATAAGGGTGGCCAGCTGAGTTCCATACCCTATCACGTTTTTTTTTCCAGTCAGGTTAAAGAGGCGGCAGATCTTATTAATCAGGCAGCTGCGATTGCAGAAAACGAAGGATTGAAGAAATATCTGGAACTGCGGGCCCAGGCGCTCCTGACTGACGACTATTTTGAAAGTGATATGGCATGGATGGACATGAAATCCAGCAACATAGATTTCGTGGTCGGGCCAATCGAAAATTATGAGGATGCCCTGTTTGGCTATAAGGCTGCACATGAATCCTTTGTTCTTATCAAGGATGCTGCCTGGAGCCAGAAATTGGCGCGTTTCGCAGCACTTCTTCCGGCTCTTCAGAAATCCCTGCCGGTTGAGGATAAATACAAACAGGAGGTGCCCGGGATGGATTCCGACCTGGGTGTTTATGATGCAGTTTATTACGCCGGGGACTGCAATTCAGGGAGCAAGACCATAGCCATCAACCTTCCCAACGATGAAAGGGTTCAGATTGAGAAGGGCAGCAGAAAGCTGCAGCTCAAAAACTCCATGCAGGCAAAATTTGAGAAGATATTAATTCCGATATCCCGGGAGGTTATTGATCCCACACAGCAAAAGCATGTTTTGTTTGATGCTTTTTTCGAGAACATCATGTTTCATGAAGTGGCTCACGGACTCGGAATTAAAAACACCCTTACTGGAGCCGGCCCGGTTCGCAAGGTCCTGAGCGATCAGTACAGTGCCCTTGAGGAAGCCAAGGCTGATATTATCGGCCTCTATCTTGTTTCACAGCTTGCTGCCATGGGTGAATTCGGAGAGAAGAACCTGATGGACAACTATGTCACTTTCCTTGCCGGTATCTTCCGTTCGGTCCGCTTTGGTGCAACCAGCTCACATGGTAAAGGCAATATGCTGCAATTCAATTACTTCAATGAAAAAGGGGCATTCTCAAAAGATCCGGCAACCGGTTTATACCTCGTCGAATTTGAAAAGATGAAAGCAGCCGTTAGTGAACTGGGCGCGCTGATCATCGGTTTGCAGGGAGACGGTAACTATGAGGGAGTTAAGAAGCTAATGAGTGAGAAAGGAATAGTGCCGGAGATGCTTCAGAGTGACCTGGTCCGGATTAACAGCAAGGGAATTCCCAAGGATATCGTTTTTGAGCAGGGAACTGCGGTTCTGGGACTTTGATTGAATGAGCACCGACCTCATCCAGGGTTTTCTGGAGTTCTCCCGAATAGAGGAGCTTTTCGGTCCTTCTGATCTCATTCTTGTGGCCGTAAGCGGTGGAAGTGATTCCATGGCATTGGCGGACTGTCTGATCCGGATTGGCCAGCCGATGGTTGTTGCACACTGCAATTTCGGTTTACGCGGAGCAGAGTCGGATGATGATGAAAGATTTGTGGTTGATTATTTTACAAATCGTTCCATACCCGTCAGAACCCGATCTTTTCAAACTAAGGAATACGCCGATTCTCAAGGCATATCGATAGAAATGGCCGCCCGTGACCTTCGTTATGAATGGTTTGAGGTGGTAAGAAAAGAAATGTGTTGTTCAGTAATCGCCGTAGGACACCATGCAGACGATTCAATTGAAACCAGTCTGATCAACCTGATCCGTGGAACCGGTCTAAGGGGATTATCCGGAATCCGGCCCCGGGCAGGGTATATTGTCCGCCCTTTGCTTTTTGCAAGCCGTGAACAGATTCGGGCTTATATTATTTCCAGAAGTATTCCTTACCGCGAGGACTCCTCCAACCGCGATGTCTCAATCATCAGAAACCGCATCCGTCATGAAGTGTTACCGGTTCTTGAAAGCATTAATCCGGGAATCCGGGCTGTAATCACCGAGGAGCAGGACTATTTCGCCAAAGCGCAGCTTCTGATCGATGACTATGTGAAGGTTTACAAAAAAGAAGTGATCAGGAGAGATGACGGGACCATAAACATCCCTGTTGCCGGTATTCTCAAATCGGAATTCCCCGAGATTCTGCTTTTTGAGATACTCCGGCCCTATGGCTTTCATGGTAAGATCATTCCGGTGATCCTTCGTTCACTTAGCGGCAATTCCGGAAAGACATTCCTGAGCCGGTCACACCAGTTGCTGATTGACCGGGACTCCATCCTGGTTTATTACCCTGGAGCAAAACCCGACTACCGCTATTATCTTGACCCGGCGAATCCCGATTCGATGGAGGAGGCCGGATTTGAGGTTGAATTGAATACCGCGGTTCCCTTTATTCCTTCTGCAGATCCATGGTGTGCCTGGCTCGATTATGATGCCCTTGAATTTCCGCTGGTGGTAAGACCGTGGAAAGCCGGGGATTTCTTTGTGCCCCTGGGCATGAATCATAAGAAAAAGGTAAGCGATTTCTTCATTGACAGCAAGGTTTCCAGATTAGAGAAATCACAAACGCCCGTGGTACTGAGCGGTGGTCAGATAGCCTGGATACCCGGACATCGGATTGACCAAAGGTTCCGGATTACTAGATCAACCGTTAATGCATTCATATTAAGAAAGTTATAACAACACCTCAATTCCCTTGATTCAGCAGTGTTAATTTTCCTTAAGTAGGTTTAATTTACATTAACTGCTGTTTCATTTAAGGGGTTGATTTGCTTTTTTTGTACCTCGATCTAAAACACTTAAATAAAAACAGTAACCATGGACATTATCGTTGAAAACCTGACGAAGATTTACGGCAACCAGAAGGCTGTGGATAATATCTCGTTCAAGGTTCATACCGGAGAAGTACTGGGATTCCTGGGACCCAACGGGGCGGGCAAGACCACTACTATGAAGGCAATCACATCCTACCTGTTACCCAACAAGGGGTCGATTCGCCTTGGGGAATTCAGCGTGACCGATCAGCCCGAAGAAGTACGAAAGCTGATAGGCTATCTGCCCGAAAACAACCCTTTGTATAATGACATGCCCGTCATTGACTACCTGCGGTTTGTTGCCAAGATTCAGGGGATCGATAAATCCCGGATCAGTGAGAGGATCCGTGAGATGGTGAGGGTGTGCGGCCTGGAAGGAGAGAAGCACAAAAAAATTGGTGAGCTTTCCAAGGGATACCGGCAGCGCGTGGGGCTTGCACAAGCCCTGATTCATGATCCTGAGGTATTGATCCTTGACGAGCCGACTGCGGGATTGGATCCGAATCAGATCGTTGAGATCCGGGAGCTGATCAGGACCATTGGACGTGAGAAAACGGTTATTCTAAGCTCGCATATTCTTGCCGAGGTTGAGGCTACCTGCGACAGGATCCTTATCATCAACAAAGGAAAAATCGTAGCCGACGGTACCCCGGCAAACCTCAGAAAAAAGGCGCAAGGCCAGGAAATGATCCGGGTAACCATTGAGGAAGGACCGAAAAATGAAGTGGTAGCTTCACTGCAGAAGCTTCATTCAGTCGACTGGGTCAACCCGGTTGCCGGTTCAGAAAATCGCTTTGAGATTCAGAGCAAAGCGCATCAGAGTTCCAGACGGGATGTTTTTGACCTTTGTGTCAGGAGCAAATGGGTTCTTACCGAACTATATGTAGTAGAGACCAAACTGGAAGACATCTTCCATGAACTAACCATGAATTAATTAAACTATTTAATATCCTGGAAATATGAAAGAAGTATGGATCATAGCCCGCCGCGAATTGAATACATTTTTCAGTTCACTGATGGCCTATATAATGCTCATTGCTTTTCTCGGGTTCAGTGGATTCTTCACCTGGATATCGGGAGCGGATGTGTTTATGGTTGGGCAGGCCAGCATGCAGTCCTTTTTCGGCATTGCATACTGGACCCTGTTCTTTTTCATTCCCGGCCTCACCATGGGACTGGTTGCTGAAGAGACCCGGTCGGGCACCATTGAACTGCTGCTGACCAAGCCCATCAAGGACTGGCAGGTTGTCGGAGGCAAGTTCTTATCGACAATGGCTTTAATCGGGATCGCACTTGTATGCACCCTACCCTATTACATAACCATCGCAACCCTCGGACCGCTGGATCACGGAACGGTTTGGACAGGTTATCTTGGTCTTATCCTGATGTCAGGAGCTTACGTTTCGATAGGGATATTTGCCAGCAGCATTTCAAGAAACCAGATTGTGGCTTTTTTGATCGCGCTGCTGATCGGCATCTTTTTCCATATCATCTTCGGCGTTCTGGCAGGCAATGCAACCGGCTGGCTGGGAGGAATCCTCAACTATCTCAACCTCAGCACCCATTTTGAGTCCATCAGCCGCGGTGTTATAGACACCAAGGACCTGATCTACTTTATCAGCCTTATTGCCATTCCCCTGATTCTGGCTGAATCCAGGTTGGCAAGCCGGAAGTTTTAACGCTTAAAGCTTATAACTATGAAACGAACAACCATATTCATTCTGACTGCTTTGGGCATTATTGTCCTGGTCAATCTTTTGTCAGATAATTTCTTCCTGCGCCTTGACCTGACCAAGGACAGCAGGTATACGCTGAGCAAGGCAACGAAAAACATTATCCGCAACCTGAAAGAGCCGGTTACCGTAACGGCCTACTTCAGTAATGATATACCCACAGAACTGGCCCGGACCAAGCGTGATTTTAAAGATCTGCTGATTGAATACAACAATATTTCAAAGGGCCAGATCGTATATGAATTCATTGCTCCGGTTGCCGGAGAAGAAACCGAACAGAAGGCGGTTGCAGCCGGCATCCAGCCGGTTATTGCAACGGTAAGGGAGAAAGATCAGGCCAAGCAGCAGAAAGTGTACCTCGGCGCCGTGATCTCCATGGGCGAAGAGTCGGAAGTAATACCATTCATGCAACCAGGAGCAGCCATGGAGTATGCCCTATCCTCTGCGATTAAAAAAATATCAGTAAAGGATAAGCCGACCATCGGTCTGGTCCAGGGACACGGGGAACCCGGAGTTGCCGCAATTCCGCAGGCAGCCAATGCCCTTAACATCCTGTACGACATTGAGCCTGTTTTTCAAAACGACACCGTAAACACCTTGTTGAAATTTAACACGGTTGTACTGTTAGCCCCCACAGACACCATTCCACCGACCCATCTGAGCCAGCTTGACCAGTTTCTGGCGCAGGGCGGAAACCTCTTTATTGCCTTAAACCGTGTAGAAGGAAAACTTGAGGTTAACAGGGGCCTCTCCATTCACACCGGGCTTGAGGATTGGTTACTTTCCAAAGGGCTTGTGGTGGATGATAATTTTGTGGTTGACAGCCGTTGCGCGAACATTCAGGTAAGGCAGCAGCAGGGAACCTTTACCTTTACCACGCAGGTGCCGTTCCCTTATCTTCCTATCATTTCGAAATTTGCTGACCATCCGGCAACCAAGGGTTTGGAATCAATGCTGCTTCCCTTTGCCAGCACCGTTTCCTATGCCGGAGATACCACTAAATCCTTCGTTCCCCTGGCTCAAACTTCCGAACTATCAGGAACGCTTCCCTCACCGGTTTATTTTGATGTAAGCAAACAGTGGGGGCAGGCTGATTTTCCAATGAAAGGCCTTACCGTTGCAGGTGTTCTTACCGGAAAAATATCAGGCGAGGCCACTTCGAGGATCATTCTGGTGGGTGACGGCGATTTTGCGGTTAATGGTGAAGGAGAACAGGCCCGTCAGCAGAGTCCGGACAACATCAGTTTTATGGTCAACTCGGTAGACTTCCTCTCCGATGACACGGGTTTGGTGGAATTGAGGACCAAAGGAGTTACCGCCCGGCCACTCGACCAAATTGAGGATGGGAAAAAAACTTTCCTGAAGTATCTGAACTTCCTGCTCCCTCTCTTGCTCATCATTATTTTCGGAGTGTTCAAATCACAATATAACCGCAATCTTCGCAACAAAAGAATGGAGGAAGGATATGTCTCGTAAGAAATCAAACCGGACGCTGATCATCATTTTTGTTCTTCTGCTGGCCGTGTTTGCTGTGAACCAGCTGGTTAAAATGTCGCGCGGTGAACGGAGCTTTCGTGATGATATCATTGAATTTAAAGCCAATGACATCAGCCGGATAGTTTTTTATCCCAAAGGCGCTCCTGCTCAGGAGGTTGAACTGTACAGAGAAGACTCTTTATGGAGGCTGAAGGCCAGCGGAAAGGAATACTCTGCCGATCAGGATATGGCCAATGGCATAGTAGAGGAACTTGCTTACATTACTCCTGACAGGCTGGTAGCCAATAAAAAGGACCTGTGGAAAGATTATGACGTAACGGATTCAGCTGGCACCAAGGTTGTTGTTTTCGGTCCCAAAAAATCGAAAACTGAACTGGTTTTAGGCCGATTCTCTTACAATCAGGCTACCCGCAAGCCCAGCACGTATCTCCGGGTAGATAAAGACAATGATGTTTTTGCAGTAGAGGGATACCTTGCCATGACTTTCAGCAGGGATATTAACGGGCTGCGAAACAAGACTATTTTCAAGGGCAATCCCAATGATGTTACGAAGATTACCTTCACGTATCCTGCTGACAGTTCTTTTACTCTGGTAAAGGAAAACAACCAGTGGCTATGCAACGGGCAGCCTACTGATTCTGCCCGGACCTCCAATTACCTGACTAACCTGACCTACCTGACCGGCAATGGTTTCCGTGATGATTTTGATTCCGCAAATGCCACCAGCCCGGTTTATGGGATCCAGATCGAGGGCATTAACCTGCTGCCTGTCGGGATTAAAGCTTATTCTGATATTTCAGGTCTCGTGATTAACTCAACTGAGAACAAGACTACTCATTTTGACGGTATGGCCGGGGATCTTTCAAAGAGGATTTTTCTTCCTCAAAGTTCCTTCATGCCCAAACAGTAAATGAATCTAAAAAAAAGGTATACCGCCATTATCAACTGGTTCCAGGAAAACATGCCTGTTGCTGAAACTGAGCTCAGGTATAAGGATCCTTACCAGCTGATGGTGGCGGTAATGCTTTCTGCCCAATGCACTGATAAAAGGGTCAATCTCCTGACTCCCGACTTTTTCAAACAATTCCCCACCCTTGATTCGCTTGCGACAGCAAGCCAGGAACAGGTATTTGAGATTATCAGGAGTTGCTCCTATCCGAACAGCAAGGCCACCCATCTGATTGCAGCGGCAAAAAAGGTAGTTCAGGATTTCGGGGGCCAGCTTCCTGAAGATACTGATGCCCTAATGACCTTGCCCGGTATCGGCCGTAAAACAGCCAATGTGATCGGATCGGTGGCTTTCAACAAGCAGGCACTGGCAGTGGACACCCATGTTCATCGGGTTTCAGCAAGGCTTGGATTAACAAAAGGGGCGAAAACTCCTCTTGAAACGGAAAAACAGCTGACGGCTCATATCCAGCCCGAACTGTATGCAATCGCCCACCACTGGCTCATCCTTCACGGGAGGTATGTATGCATGGCCCGCAAGCCTAAGTGCGAGTCTTGCGGCCTAAGCGGTTACTGCAGTTTTTTTCTCAAAAATGAACAACAGAAGGGCTGACAGATCAGCCTGCCGGTTTTTCCGGTTTGTAGAGTTCGGCAATTTTGCGGTAGGCATCGCGGAAAGGCATTCCCGACTTTACCAGGTCCATCACCTTTTTTACGGATAACAGCTCATCGGTCATTGAACCTGCCAGCTGTTCGGTGTTAACCTGCAATCCATCAAGCACCACGGAGGTAACCCCGATGGCATCGCGGGAAATTTTCAGTCCGCGGATGATGGGTTCCTTTGTCACCTGGAGATCGCGATGATAACCGGAAATCAGGTTAAGGGGAATGTTTTTTAACTGATATTCATAACCGGCCACCTGATGTACAGAAGCCCTTAAGAGCTCAAGAACATCAGGGTTTTGCTTGTGCGGCATAATGGATGAGCCCGTTACCAGTGAACTGTTGAGAGTGAAATAGCCCAGATCGGGCAAAGAGAAAAAGATCACATCGGAGGCAAACTTATTCAGGTCATAGAGCACCATCAGGCAATCGTTAAGAATACGGGCTTCAAACTTACCCCTGCTGTTCTGGGCATACATCGGATTTGACATAACCTTTGAAAAACCCAGCAAGCCGGTGGTCAGGTCACGATCAACTGGCAACGGAACTCCGTAGCCTGCGCCTGTTCCCAACGGATTCTGGTCCAGCACGCTAAGTGTAGCCTTCAATAAGACCAGATTATCATTCATCGAATCCTGAAATGCCCCTGCCCACTGGCCTACAGTAAAGGGCATGGCTTTTCTGGTGTGGGTATATCCGGGGATCGGAAGATCAGCATATTCTGATGCAAACTGACCAAATTTTTCAGCCAGGGTTTCAACCTGACTGATGATCCGGTGCATCGCTTCTATCTCGTAAAGCCGGACTGCAGTCAGCACCTGATCATTCCGGGACCTTCCGGTATGAACTTTCTTTCCCGTATCACCCAGTTTTTCAACCAGATAGATTTCGATGGCGGTGTGCCCATCTTCCTGATCATATGCCACATGGAACAGGTCTTTCTCATGCAGTTCCACAATTTCAACCAGGGTATCCTTGATGGATTTCGCTTCATCCGGTGTTAAAACGCCAATGGATGCCAGCATGGAAGCGTGCGCAATGCTGGCAGCACAATCATAAGGGATGATCTCATGGTCCAATTCGGGATCGAGTCCGGTTGTAAAGGATTCGACCCGCGAATCGAGGGAATCAGATGTTTGCCAAAGCTTCATACCTTGTTATTTGAGGATTGCCGGACGCCATTTGTAGGGCTGCTTCTTCCTCAGCACCAGATAGTGTGCCTTGAGGCGGATAGCGTTAATGTTTATGAAACCACGGCTGTCAGTTGCATCAAAGCCACCTTCAATATCCATGGAAGAAAGATCCTGGTCATAAAGGCTGACCGGTGAGCTGCGGTATACAGGCATTGCATTTCCTTTATAAAGTGATACCACTACCGTGCCATTGATCTGCTCCTGGCTCTTATTGAATGCAGCCAGCAGAAAGTCCATTTCCGGAGAGAACCATAAGCCGTTATAAATCAGCTCAGCATACTTGGGAATCAACATATCCCGAAGGTGCATTACTTCCTTGTCCATGGCGATCCCCTCCAGGTCGCGATGCGCCGCCCACAGCAGATAACCTCCGGGCGTTTCATAGATTCCGCGGGACTTAATCCCGATAAAGCGGTTTTCAACCAGATCGATTCTGCCAACCCCGTTTATTCCTGCAATATGATTTGCATATTCAAACAGTTCCAGAGGGTCTGTCTTTTCAACTCCGTCTTCCAGGTTCTTAATCCTGACCGGCGTACCGTTTTCAAATTCAATCTCGATAAGGGTCTCCTTGTCAGGAGCCATCATCGGCGAGAGTGATTTTGAGTATACATGCTCGGGGCATCTTTCGGATGGGTTCTCGAGGATACCGGCCTCATGACTGATATGCATCAGATTTTCATCCTCACTATAGCTTTTCTCAACTGTAACTTTAACCGGTATGTTGTTTTCCTCGGCATAACGTATCATGTCGGTTCTTCCCTTGAACTCGCGGAGAAACTCCGGATCCTTCCAGGGGGCTATGATTTTAGCTTCCGGATACAGGGCATAATAGGCAAATTCAAACCTGACCTGGTCATTTCCTTTTCCGGTTGCGCCATGCGACAGAAACAGGCAGTTCTCCTTCTTTGCGATCTCCACTTGCCGCTTGGCAATTAAGGGTCGGGCAATGGCAGTACCGAGAAGGTACCGACCTTCGTACATTGCGTTTCCCCTCAGTGCAGGAAAAATATAATCCGTAACCAGCTCATGCTTAAGATCTTCAACAAATACTTTAGAAGCGCCTAATGCTAAAGCTTTGGCTTCAACCTCCTTATAATTATCACCCTGCCCAACATCGCCTACATAGCATATTACCTGATATCCCTTGTTTATTAGCCATTTAAGAATTACCGAAGTATCCAGACCGCCACTGTAAGCCAAAACCACTTTGTTTTTCATCGTATTCGAAATGTATTATTATTCAAATTTTCATATCAATTTGTAAGATATCCCCGGGAATCTGCTGCTCAGAATTCCGGAAATAAGGTTTTTGCTGACCCCCTCCTTAAGAATAATAAGGATCGTATCGTCGCCTGCAATGGTTCCCATTATTTCAGGTATCTGCTGATAATCAATGGTAAACGCGATTCCGTTTGCAAATCCCGGCAGTGTCCGGATAACGCCGAACTGTCCGGAGAACTCAATCGACAATACGCCGTCCATATGGTCGGGCAGGCGATTCATCGCTTCCCTCATGTCTTTGTCTTCCGGGAGGATGTAGCGTGAGCCACGCACCGGGTCCATGATCTTCATTACGTGCAGCTGTCTGAGATCCCTTGACAGCGTTGCCTGAGTGGCTTCAAAGCCTTTGTTTTCCAATGCTTTTTGAAGCTCTTCCTGATTTCTTATCCACTGATCCCGAAGAATCAGCATGATAACTTCCTGCCGTGATAATCTATCCATTGTATAAATTTACATTTTCGGTGCATAATTATTACTTTTTCAGGACTTCGCCAAATTTTATCAAAAAAAAAGCCGTCGGATAAGGACGGCTTTCAAGGTTTATAAGAAAAGAGCTATTTCTTCTCCGCCACAATCTCCGTTTTATAGCCTAATTTCTGAATGGCTTTTTCCAGTTTCTCGGGGGAGGTCTTGTCTGTGCGATAGGTAATCGTTACAATTTTGGTTGGGAGATCAACTACCAGATCCTTAACACCTTTTTCATACGCGATGTTTTTTTCGATTTTAGCCTGACAACTTGCACAATCCATGGATGCCCAGCATTTCATCGTTTTTACTTTATCTTCTTTACTGGCCTTGTCCTGTGCAGTTAAGCTGAAAGCTCCAGCAAATGCAACCTGAATCAGTATCAGGGCGACAATGGTTTTAAACATTCTTTTCATAACTGTTTACTTTTTAATTATACATATCATTTCTATTCCTCTTCTTCTCTTTCAATCCGATATCTGAAACCGATATAGATTTTCCGTCCATGCAAGGGCCCCCATATCAGGGATGAGTCGAAGTGATTGCCAAATGGCTGATCACCTGCAATAACCCCATGCATCTGACGGAAGTCAGTCAGGTTTTCCACCCCCAGATAAAGATCCCAGGTTCTGAAGTATTTTGTGATCTGGGAATTTATAATGGTATAGGCATCAAACGAGTCCGCCATGCTGTGCATTTCACCGTTAGCCGCAGTGGATGGTATCCGGCCGGGGCCATTAAACTGGCATGTGAGGTCAAACTGCCACTTTTTGAGCGGCGTCTGATAGGACGCCACGAATAATCCCTTATACCGGCTGATCAGCGGTTTCTCAATCAGGTCGTCGTGAAATGTATAGCGAACATCCGTATACCTGAAAGCAACTTTGGTTTCAAGTCCTCTGATGAATTGCCCGGTCAGTTCGATCTGGTAATTATTTGAGAATGATTTACCGTCAAGATTTGAGAACCTCACTTCGTCAACGCTTGAATCCAGGTCAACAATAACCTGTTCAAGAAAACTGGTCCGGTACACTTCTCCTGAAATGGCAAGGGGTTGTATTCCGATCGGTACATAATGCATTATGTTCAAACCGAAATTCCAGGCCTCTTCCTGCCTGAGGTTTGGTTCCAGAATAATTTTACGGGAGTTGGCCAGAAAATGGTTGTTCTCTGCAATCACCATCGGCGAGCGGTATCCTTTACCGGCTGAAAGCCTGAAATGAGTATGCCCCTCGATGTCGAACCGGGCGTGCATGCGCGGAGTAAACATCAGACCATAGAGATTGTGGTAATCGAGCCTCATGCCAGCCAGGACATTAAAATGTTCCGAGGGCTTAAATGAATATTCCGAATAGACACCCGGCACTCTCTCATCCCGTGCAGAAACCAGGCTGTCGAGGGATTCATCGTAATTATCAAGGTTAAAGCTGAATCCCGAAACCAGAGTATGCTTGCTGTTGACAATATCTGTCTGGTACATGAGATTCAGATAGTAATTGAATTGCCTGCCTGAATAGTTCCGGATCCCATAAAAGGATTGCTGGTCATGATAGGACAGTGAGTTTATGCTTCCGAAACTTGAATTGAGCTCATTATTAAAAACATATCCAAGTTTAAGAAATCCTTCCACCCGTTTGGTATTGATTCCGATTCCATACGGATGATCAACATCACGGGGCTGGGTCTTATCAAAATCCATCTGCCCCGAATACCGATCTTCCTTCAGGAGACGCACTCCTGCGTGCATTCTGATGTTTTCACTTGAAAAGTACCACCGGTTCAGCACATTGTACTGCCTGTAAAGGGGTTCATCCAGAAAGCTGTCGCCATTGTGGTCTTCTTTCTGCTGGTCGTCGCTGAAGTGTGCCAGAACGGCTGTGCTCAAATGATCATTAAATTTTACGCTCGTGGCCAGGTTGCCCTCTATTCTGCCCGCGTTACTGAGGAACAAATTCAGCAAAAGCTTGTCGGCTGTATTGGGTTTCAGGTATTCCACATCGATCTGTCCGGCAATGGATTCATACCCGTTTTTAACGGAAGCGGTGCCTTTTGAGATCATGATTCCTTCCATCCATGGGCCCGGGAAGAAGGAGAGACCGTATGAACTTGCAACACCCCTCATCGTCGGAATATTTTCCGTCAGGAGTTGAACATAGATTCCGTCAAGTCCCAGAAGCCGGATCTGTCGGGCACCGGTAACGGCATTGGAATAGTAAGCATCAACCGAAGCATTGGTAGTAAAGCTCTCTGCAAGGTTGCAGCAGGCAGCTTTACAGAGCTCCGCATAAGTGATTTTTTCAGTCTGGATAGGAGCCAGACGATCGATATGTGCACCCGGGCTACGCTGAACAATCTTGATCTCAGCCAGTTCCTGGCCGGGTATCATCATAACATCCAATCCTGTGGCAGCACCCGAAATGTTTAAAGTATCGGATTTATATCCCACAAAACTGAAAACAAGCTGCGAATAGGTATCGGGTTTAAACAACTGAAATTTTCCCTGCGCATCTGTTGTGGTTCCGATCTGGGATCCAGACCAGTGCACATTTACTCCGGGAAGCGGACTTTTCTTTGATTCAATGGTTTCAAAAACAGTTCCTGAAACCAATTGAGCCATACCGGCTATTGGGAAAAGAATTAATAAACTGAAAAGATATATTTTGTGTCTCATTTTGTAACTGATTAAAGATTAATAAATTGCTCATAAAGCTTGCAACTACTAATCTTCTCAGCACCGAAATGGAAGGCAGCCGGCAGAGTGCCGGCTATGAATTAATCCGGGTAAGATGGAACTGCCGGATATGATCGTATTTGTTATAGGAATGGGTCTGGCAAAATTTTCAAGAACCGTTGGAGCAAAGGAAATATCCTTAACCGTGGCTTTGAGCAGGCTGATGCCCTCATGGTCTGCCAAACCCTGATGAAGGGTCAGAAATGACGGAAGGCAGCAATTGTCATCCTCACAATGATGTGAATCGCTGCAACTATGCGTTGATTCATCGCCGCAGCAGGAATCTTCATGACTCTCAGGCAATCCGACCGAAACAATTTCCAGCCGGTCCCCACCGCACCAAATGCAATGATGCTCGATAACATGAATGCCTATCGAACCGAGAAGAACCGAAATGGATACCAATATACTGATGAATACCTTTGCCATGTCCTTGCAAAATAAGTCAGATCTGTTCGATATCCGACTTAATTATTTGTTAATAATCAAAATACGGGCCATTTTTTTCATGAATCTGCGTTAAGATATTTGTATATCTTTTCACAATGAAAGTTGAAATATCCAACGGAGAGTTGCTTGACAAGCTATCGATACTTGAGATCAAGTTGTCAAAGATTGAAAATCCGGACAAAAGGAGCAACATTCAGGCGGAATACGACCTGATCTTAACCCTGTCCAATGAGATTGCAGCTTTAGTACCCGGTTTGCTGAGCGAACTCAGGGGGATTAATCTGCGGCTGTGGGAAACGGAGGACGTGATAAGAGATTTCGAGGCTTATCAGGACTTTGGAGAGAACTTCATTGAGGCGGCGAGGTCTGTTTATCTGTTGAATGATCAGCGCGCAGCAATTAAGAAACAAATAAACCTCCAGACCGGTTCGGCTCTGCATGAAGAAAAATCCTATTCCGGATACTAAATGAGGACCATCCTGATATTACGTCTGTCATCGATGGGAGATGTTCTGCTGACTCTCCCTGTTTTGCAGGGAATTAGCAGCGAAAATCAGGACCTGTCCATGGTAATGGTTACACATGGCCGTTTCTCAGCCTACTTTAACGGGATCAGGAACCTGCAAATCATTGAATTCGATCCTCAAAACCGGCACAAAGGTTTCCGCGGGCTGTACAGGTTATTTAAAGAACTCAGGCAGTACCGGATTGATAAAGTAATTGATTTGCACGGGGTTTGGAGAACGTATTTTCTGGACATACTTTTTTCTATCGGGTTTCACCGGGTATACCGGATCAGGAAATACCGTGGTTTAAGGCGGCAGATACTCAATAGGAAGAAAGGGGTGCGAATTCCGCATACCACCGAACGTTACCTTGATGTTTTTAACCGCGCCGGTTATAATGGCACCATTAGCCTCAACCCTTTGGCAAAACCGGGGCAGGAGAATAAGGATCATGATGTTTTTCAAATCGGGATTGCCCCACTTGCCAGGCACAGTACGAAAAGCTGGAATCATGAACACGTCATCACTTTGATTGATAATTTGTTAACAAATTACAGAATCACTATTTACCTGTTTGGCGGACAAGAAGATCAGGCTAAACTGGATGACTTAAAGAGACCCTCCGTAATAAACATCGCCGGGACCCTTGATCCTGATCAGGAGATAGAATTGCTCCGTACGCTGGATTTGTTTATTTCCATGGATTCTGCGAACATGCATCTCGCCACGCTGGCAGGGGTCCCTACCCTCTCTGTTTGGGGAGCCACTGATCCGGCCTTTGGTTTTTCTGCACTGGGCCAGCCGGAAACCTTTTCCCTTTTCGCACCTGCCCAAGAAGTTACTTGCAGGCCTTGTTCGGTATATGGTGCCAAACCATGTCGCAGAACTGATCACCCCATGATTTGCATGGATTTGGTGACACCCGGTCGGGTTTATCGAATGGCAGAAGAAATCCTGGGTCAGCGAAACAAAATATAGAAGGGGCTTTGTATCTTTACAGATTAAGCAAAATAAAATGAGAAAATCCGCTGCTCTATTCATTACCGGGTTTTTATCCCTCTCCCTGTTATCCCCGTCAGGCTTTGGTCAGAAAATGGCAATTTTCAGCTTTCCGGTTGAAATTGAACTTACCAATGACCAGGGTGACATGCTTACAAAGGATTACCTTAAGAATTATGGAACAAAAGGTAAGAAAAGGGGAATTGAGTACATCTACAATACATGTATTCCATTTATTACCACTCAGTTTCAAAAACACGGCAAGGAGTTGCTGACCGTGGATACGTTGAGTTCAGTTAAGGCCAATGAATATGGACACCCAATGGCCTCAATCAACAAAGTAGTAGCTACGGGAATAGCCGACCAATACATCAGGCTTCATCTGAAAGACATAGGAATGGTTGCGCTTAATGGTGAGAATCAATCGGATCCGTATAACAGGCAAAAGATGCTGGTTAAAATCCGATGCCGGATACAGGTTTATGACAAGGATAAAAATCTGATTAAAGAAGCTGTTGGCGAGTTTCAGACCGGAGATAAAATTGAGAATGCCGCTGAGTTGGGTGTGGATTTGCGGCGCAATACAGGAACTGAATATGAGCAGGAATTGAAAGTATTCGAGACTTGCACCAAGATAGCCATTCTCAAAGCCATCAAGCAGCTGTAAAAAACGAAAGGACCACAAAACTGTGATCCTTCCGAAGACAAGGGTATAGATACTTAGAACAAAAAGTCGAGTCCTATATACAATCCCGATTTGCCGTCATTCTTATTGGCTGCCAGACCATAATCCACTGCTACGATGAAGTTTTGGTTCAGTGCGATGTGAATTCCCGCCCCATAGCCAATGTGAAGTCCGTCTTTCTGGCCGAAGAACTGCGCCGGTATTTCGAAATCACTATTGGGTTTATAGGGTTTTGTGATCATGGCTGCATCAACGAAGGGCGACAGGGCAAGGTAGATGTTTTGTTTTGCAACAGTGAATTTGGCGAACTTCCACCGTAACTCAAAATTACCAAGCGCGTATCCTTCGCCAACGACCCTGTTCCTCATGATTCCTCTTAAAGTTTTGGAGCCGCCGAGGCCTTCCCGGTTATCAAAAGTACTATAGGTGAAATTTAGCATATACCACGGTATCTGCCCTCCGATGGTTGATTGATAATTGAGCCGGTAGGCAAATGTAAGGCGGTCTGGAAACAGCGTAAAATATTGGCGATGAGTTAGAACCAGTGTAGTAAATGGATTTTTGTTCCAAAGAAAACCGGGAGCCGTAAGCACCATGGCTTCAGTCCAGATACCCTTATTTGGATTGGGCTCATTGTCGCGGGTGTCTGCGACGATTCCCGCCGAAAGAAATGTTACTCCCCCGCCGTGTGCCTGGTCGGCCTCGATTACACCTGTTTTAACAAACTGATCATAAATACCGTCTACATCAGGAAGCACTTTATCACCTTCTTTGCCCTGGTTTAATCGATCGATGTTAACCGAATCCAGTTTCAGGTTGTAATGGGCGGCTCCGGCGAACCAGCGCAGTTTCCTGCCAATAATCTTACCCTGGAAATTTGCTCTGAGCCTCAGGTTGCGTCTGTCCATCCGGTAAAACATCCTGGAAACATAATTGGGATCCCCAACGGTAACCAAGGCCGGATTAAACAACGTATTAAAGCCGTTAAATCCGTAAAAATCCATAGCCTGCTCGGTCTCAAGCCTGGCGTCAGCGGTGAGCCGGATTCCGGGAATGAGGTATTCGGAATCATACTTGATCTGCTTCATATCACTACCCTTTGTGGTATGGGACCACTCAACGTAAAGGGAGTGCTTGTAAAACGGATAAATAGTCCCGTCACCATAATCGTAGAAGTTCGCAAGGGCTCCATAACGAAATCCCAGGTCTGAGTCGTAGGCAATGGCAGGGACCGCTCCAAAACTGAATCCCTTTTTGGTTTTCTCGGCAGTTTGCGTCCGAACCGCTGAAAAACTCAAAATTGACATCAAGGCAATCAGGAAAGTGAATTTTGTTTTCATAGGGTTAGCTAATTTGATGTAAAGAAATAATAATTTATTTAGTATTTCAATCTATATGGCATCTCCCCGTTTTTTTGAAAGAAGTCGGATTTAATCGATAATAGCTACATTTGGTCAATCAAATTCTGAGTTAAATGGAGCCGAAAAATGGTATTGTCTGGGACGTGGATCCCGTGATGTTTCACATCGGAGAATGGTCTGTACGGTGGTATGGGTTACTCTTTGCCCTTGGATTCGTTGCCGGCATTTATATTATTACCCGTATGTTCAGGCGGGATGGCGTAAACAAGGACTGGATCGACAGTTTATTCCTTTACGTAGTAGTCGGTACCGTCGTCGGCGCACGCCTGGGGCATGTATTCTTTTATGACTGGGCCTATTACAGCGAACATCCTGCTGAGATCATCAAGATCTGGCACGGAGGACTGGCAAGTCACGGGGGCGCTATCGGAATCATCCTGATGCTCTGGATCTGGTCAAAGAAGGTGAGCAAAAAATCAATACTTTGGGCCATGGACCGGGTTGCGATTCCTGCCGCACTGGCCGGTGCCTTTATCCGAACAGGCAATCTTATTAACAGTGAAATCTACGGTAATGCAACCAGCTTACCCTGGGCGTTCATTTTTGTAAGAGAAGACAATATACCCCGCCATCCTACCCAGATTTACGAAGCACTCGCCTATCTGGCCATATTTGCCTTCCTGATGTACCTCTATTGGAAGACGGATACACGGTTCCGGGAAGGTAGGATTGCAGGCTGGTGGATGCTGCTTATTTTTGGTTTCCGGTTTTTCATTGAGTTCCTGAAGGTCGACCAGGTTGATTTTGAGTCTGGTATGGCCCTGAACATGGGACAATGGCTGAGTATTCCGATAGCGTTGTTTGGCCTTTTCCTCATAGTGTGGAAACCCAAAGGAAAAAATATCAGTAAAGAAACCAGCGTAAAGTAGTCAGGGTCCCCCAAGATTTATGACAGATCTACTAAAGAAAGCCTATGATCCGGAGCATTTCCGGGAGCAGGCCCATAAGCTTGCCGATCTTCTGGCCGACCACCTGGCCGCCTGCGCAGATCAAACTGAAACCACCGTACTGCCATGGATAGAACCTGATGAAAGGTTGGCAAGATGGCAATCGGAGCTGGGCAGCGAATTTGATTTCACAAGTTTCTGGCAGCAGGCCATCGATGACACCATTCATCTGCACCATCCAAAATACATGGGTCACCAGGTGAGTGCCACCATCCCGTTATCGGGACTGGGGGACATGATGAACGGAGCCCTGAACAACGGTTCTGCGATTTACGAGATGGGGCCGGTGAGCACTGCCATGGAAAGAGTTGTAACTGACTGGCTTGCAAGGGCTATCGGCTACGGTCCGGAATCCTCCGGGGTACTGACATCAGGCGGCTCGCTGGGTAATCTAACAGCCATGCTGGCTGCCCGTCAGCACAAATCAGGCTTCAATTACTGGAACGAGGGCGGCAAGCCCGGTTTCCAGCCCGCAGTCATGGTTTCGGAAGAGTCTCACTACAGCATAGCACGGTCTGTTCAGATTATGGGTTGGGGCGATCGCGGCATCGTGAGGGTTCCTTCCACTCCGGATCATAAAATGGACATTACCCTGCTTGAGGGATTGTTCCGGGAGGCGAAACAAAAGGGTTTGACCATCCTGGCGCTGGTGGGGAATGCTTGCAGCACCTCCACCGGCATTTATGATGATCTTGAATCCCAGGCTGATTTCTGTGAAAAGCACGATATCTGGTTTCATATTGACGGGGCACATGGCGGCGCAGCAGCCATAACTCCTGACTACCGGTATCTGACAAAAGGCATTGAACGGGCAGACTCCGTGGTTATCGATTTCCACAAGATGCTTGGAGTCAGTGCTCTCACCACGGCTGTTCTGTTCAGGGAGAGTGCGCGCTCTTATGACACGTTTAACCAGAAGGCAGCCTATATTCTTCATGATGTTGAAAGGGAGCTCTGGTACAATTCCGCCGTCAGGACTCTGGAATGCACCAAGAACATGATGGGAATGAAGGTTTACGCCATTCTGAAAACATACGGACCCCAGATATTTGTGGATTATCTATCAACCTGTTATGCGCTTGGCAAAAGCTTTGCCGGGTTAATCAAATCGGATCCCGGCTTTGACCTGCCCTACGAACCGGAGAGTAATATTGTATGTTTCAGGATTGTTCGGGAGGGATTGAATACCCATGAAAACAATACTCTCATGGCCAAAGTCCGAAAGAAGATTATTGAGGATGGACGATTTTATATCGTACAAACTGCCTTTGGTGGGGTTACTTATTTAAGAACCAGCCTGATGAATCCGTTCACCACTACGACAGACATGCAGGAATTGCTTACTGAAGTAAAGAGGGTTGCAGGGATATTATAGAAGATTATCTGCAATGCTTTGCGAGAAGGTCAGCTGCACGTCCGTTTCCCATTTCAAATGCTTTCCTCCAGTCATGGCAGGCTCCCTCATGATCCCCGGCTTCTAGCCGGAATTCACCACGCACAAGATACAATTCCGGCTGCTTTGGATTGATATCCAGGCTCATGGCCAGGTCGTCCAACCCTTCGCCTACCTTATTATTTCTGCATCGCAGGACACCTCTTTCATAATAGTAACGGGCATCCAGGGTACCGGAATCAATGGCACGGGTAAGAAAATCAGCTGCCCGAACAGGATCTGATTTACTGAACCTCAATCCGGCCTGGAAATAAAGGTCAGTGGAACTAATACCGGCATCAGACAGCCAGTCTATTTCGCTACGAGCCACGCTCTCGGAACTTGTTTCAATTCGTTGTATGGCCCGATAAATGATGTAATCAGGATTGGTTGGATCATTCAGCAAAAGTTGATTAACCACCTGCCCCGCCAGGTCTGGCATCGAAACGGAATCGAAAAACGCAGCCATTTGGTCAAGAAGTCTTGTATTTTGGCGGGCTGAACTGATAGATTCCCGGAAAAGTTCACGAGCCTGCCTCTCCTGTTTATTACCTAAGAGAGTCCTGCCTTTTTCGAAAAGTACTGCTGAATGCACCCTGCTGTCCGGTACGGTCCCATCAAGGATTCCAACTGCCTCTGAGTATTGGCCTTTCTTAATTAAATAGCGTGCCTCAGCCAAAGCGATCTCTTCCGGCGAGTACCAATCTCTTTGCCACAGTCGGTTCCATAAAGGATTGCCGTCCAGCGAACTAAATGCTTGATCCTTTTTAATTTCCAATTCCGTAAAATGGTCGGGGAATGAAAGGTGCTTTTCGAGGAAAAGCATTGCAGATTCGTAGTCCTTCAGATCTGCGGCACAAAGGGCGAGCTCATAATTTACAAGAGCTGGACTGGCAGCCAGAATGGAATTCAATGTTTCCATGGATTCGGAAGCTTGGCCGGCGCCGCGTTCGGCCCTTGCCCGGGCAAGCTGCCATTGAACCTGATTGACGGGATCAGGCTTCCCTGAACTTAAAAGGCCCAATGCTTCTTCATTCTTTCCTTCTGCAATTAAAAACCGTGACCGGATCAGGGTGAGGTCGCGCACAGGAACCTGACCGCTGAGGGTTGCACCTAAAAGAAGGTTGAGAATCCATATGGCTGAAAACAATCTCATTTTCCCCGGCCGCTTAAATCGGAATACAAAACATGAATAAACCCGGTCAGATATCGGGGCACAATACCTGTAAGCCGATGCTCATAAACATCGCACACATAATAATACACCCCTGGTGACACTTTTCTGCCCGTTTTGATATGATTGCCATCCCAGTTGATTTCGGGGTCCTCGGTCTGAAAAACGAGGGTATTCCATCTGGAAAAAACCTGCAGTTTGATCTTTTCAACCCGGTTGTATGGATTGGGTTTCAGGAGGTCATTTATACCATCTCCATTTGGCGTAAAAACATTTGGAAGGGAGTAATTAATGCAATCATCAACGCATACTATGTTTGAAAGAATGCTTTCGTTACCCACGGAATCAACTGCCGAGACCGCATAACAGCCTGCCATAGTCTTTTCCGGGAAGTGCCAGTATTCCGTTCTATGAGCCGGTGAAACCGAATCTATCTTCAATAGGTCCCCTTCAAGAGAATTCCGATAATAGACCCGGTAAAAGGCCGCATCGGAACTGCAAGAGTCGTTGACATTATTCCATATCAACCGGTTCGACAGGCTGTCGCAAACACTGACAACGGTGAGAATCGGCGGGCATGGCGGAATGGTATCGATCGGTACAGCACAACTGACCTGTGAATAATTTATCAGGTTCGATACGCCCAGATCTTCAAATGAGCCGATGCTCTTCACCCTGTAGCAATAGCGGTTCCCTTCAATAAGACCGCGGTCGAAGTACTCAAGTCCGGAGGTAACCCCGATCGAATCCTCCCGGTTTCCGGTTTGCCTGTAGATTACATATTTTTCATTCTTCCATGGAACATTCTTTTGCAGGATCAATTTCAGGGATCTGTGATAGGACTCAACGCGGAGATCAAGCTGCGAAGCGACCTGGGGCTCACCGATCCTGAAGTTGTTGCCGGGTTCCCGGTTCCAGAGCACCAGCGTGTAGGACCAGAATTTGCCGGCTGTATTCAATCCTTTATCCAGATATGCGGTATCCTCAAGATTTTGAAGTGAATCTATCAGGATTCCGTATTGCCCGAACAAATTTTCAGAACGGTAAATCTGATAAACATACGGACCTTTGGCATCCTTGAGTTGGTCAGGTCCGGGTTTCTGCCATCCGAGCTCAATTTGTCCGGTTTCAGTATCCGTTGTTTTCACCGAGACCTTGGTAATCAGCGGATATCCTCTGACTAATTGGGTGCATACCTCACCTGAAACAACTGACTCAGCGCCATCACCAAAAAATGCGACGACCCTGTAGCAATAATCAACAGATTGTTCAAGTCCCTTCCCTCCGTTGGTATCAATAAACTGTGTGGTGCTGTGTCCCCGCAACTCTTTAACCATGGCATAACCCAGTTCGGCGGGCAGTCCGGTTTCACACTGTCCGGGATCATAAAAGGCTGTGCCGGCCTTTCGGTAGATCCGGTACCCGGCCGCGTTGGCGCAGGGGGCCGGATTCCATGTCAAGGTAACGTAACTGGAGGAAGGATCCGCACTTAGGTTTTCTACCCGGGGACATATGACCAGGATCTCGAAATTCTTACTGTCGATCAGCTGAAGTTCACTGTTCAGGTCTTTTGCCTTGATAATAATCTGATAAGGCTGTTTTCTGACCAGGGTGCAGTCGGTATTCCATCGGATGCTTCCGGTTGCCCGGCCTGGCGAGGAAGTGATCTGCCGGAATTGCGCAGGATTGATCTCCAGGGATAGAGGGCCGCCACTGGCTGAAAGGTTAATGGAATCTCCGTTGGGGTCGGTGGCAGTAATAGTTTGCAAAAAAGATTGTCCGGCAAGCAGGCAAAATCTTCCGGTCCCCTCGATAACCGGGGGCTGGTTATCAGTGGTATAAACCTCGATCTGCATATCCCGCTGAATGCGGCCTATTTTCACTCCATGCCGCCACTCTTCGATGGTCATGGCCACATTGTATTTTCCCACCTCAGTTGGTGCCGCCCAGATCAGGTCGCCGGTTCTTTCATCAACCACCAGGGAATCGCTGAATGGAGGAAAGGTGTAACCCGCTATCTCCTTACCGTCCTCGGCAGTGCAAATGGCAAGCTTGTAGGAAAGGCTGTCGCCGTCGGGATCAAAAGCGGCCGGGTTATGAATAAAGGTATATCCAAGAGCAGCCTTGTCTATCGGGGGGTTGAGCAGCACCGGAGTGCTGTTGTTGCCCATACCGGGATTGATGACCAGAACGGTTTTAATTGAAAAAACAACATTTACCGAGTTCGGAATGTTCTTGACTCCCCGGTTGCGGTTTGGATCTTCAACTACGATCTGATAGGTACCCGGACCGGGGTATGTGTGTTCCCATACATACTTATTTCGTTTGTAATAATCCGGCAGGTACACCTGCTCTATTCTGGTAACACTGGCCTTGGTGCCATCACCAAACTGCACCTCCAGTTCCGGCCGGTCAGCCACAGGCTCGGGACCTGTTGAGGTATAGGTTATTACCGTGATCTTGAAGGTAAGCTCGCCCGTTTGCTTATACGTAATCTCGCCAGCCCTGTTGTGCGTAGCCCACAGGTTGAACGGTATTGCGAATAGCAAGGCAGCCAGTAATACTATGATGCGGTGTCTTTTCAAAATCTGTCTGAATGGTGCTTATACACAAATATCATACCTACTTATTCAGGGTAATTGTTACCTCTTTCCTCTTACCATTAAACTCGTGGGCCGACTGAATCTGGCCCATCGTAAAGATGAATAAATTCTTTTGATCCGGATACAGGTCGAGCAAAAGCCTGTTGGTAATTCTCACCTGATTCACCGGCATCGCCTCCTGAAAGGTAAAGGTCATCCAAACCGCTGCTTCCTTGTTTTTCCATCCTTTCAGCGTCCACTTTCCGGCTGAAACTTCCCTGCCATCGAACCAGACTTTAAACTGCCCTCCTAACCATTCAATAAGCATGGAAACAATTTCCGGTGAGTCGGGCCGGGAATCAGTGTCAATACCCTGAAGATTCCCCAACCTCAGCGCATCTGCAAAATCATCCGAGAAAATCTTTATGGTCAATTCCCATCGCGAAGCCCCGGTTTTATATTCGAGATTCGTAAATGACAGGTGCAGGGGATGCGAATGGGCAACTCCGGCCATCAATAACATACAAATCAGAATAAGGCCTTTTACTTTCATAGCTGTCGGGAATGCCTTGCAAAATTATACTTTTACGCTCAGAGAATCCGGATAAACCATGAGTACTTTTCAATTATACCTACAGCTGGGAATTGAGCACATAGCAGATTTAAAGGGGTACGACCATATCCTGTTCCTGGTCACTCTTTGTGCCGTCTATCAGGTTAAACACTGGAAAAAAATCCTGATCCTCATAACTGCCTTTACACTAGGTCATACCACCACCCTGGTGCTGGCCACTTTTGACTGGTTGCGCATTTCATCGGACTGGGTAGAGTTCATGATACCCGTGACGATTTTCCTCACTTCCGTTGGCAACATTTTTCAGCAAAAGACGGAGTTTAATAAAGGGATGCATATTTATAAATACCTTCTGGCCTTGTTTTTCGGCTTGATCCACGGTCTGGGCTTTTCTAATTACCTGCGCATGATGCTGAGTGAGGAGGTGTCCCTGGCAGGTCCCCTGTTCTCATTTAACCTGGGAATTGAAGCTGGTCAGCTGATTATTGTGGCAGGCTTTCTCCTGCTCGGAATCATTGCCATGAATCTTTTTAAGGCCAAGCCCCGCGAATGGAATCTTGTGTTTTCCGGTGCCGGGTTTGGAGTTTCCCTGGTTTTAATGATTGAAAGGTTTCCACTATGAAAAAATTCTTACACAAAGTATTATTTAGCCTGATAGTTTTATCAGCAGGAACATGCTTAGAACTTCAGGCCCAAGGTGTTGAAAGATCCCTTCCCGACACTGCCGCACTGAGGCAGGCTGCCGCAATCATCGGACTTCATTTTACCGGCCCGGAGCTGGTTCAGATGCAACGATCCGTTGCTGATCAGGGGCGTAGTTTTGCCACTTTACGTAAAGATCCGATCCCGAACAGCCGGATACCGGCCCTGGTTTTTCATCCCACTCCTCCCGGCTTCATTCCGCCAGCATTCGAAAAATCATCCCAATGGCCTGATAATAAATCCATTAAGCTTTCTTCAGACCGGAATGAGCTGGCTTTCATGACCATTCATGAGCTGGCCGGACTGATCCGGTCGAAGCAGATCACTTCGGTTGAGCTTACACGGTTTTTTCTGGAACGTCTCAGGCGGCACAATGATTCCTTATTGTGTGTTGTCACATTTACTGAGGAATTGGCTATAAAGCAGGCTGAGAAAGCGGATCAGGAGATCAGGGACGGAAAATACAGGGGACTGCTGCATGGAATTCCGTATGGAGTTAAGGACCTGATGGCGGTGTCTGGCTATCCGACCACCTGGGGAGCCGGACCTTACAGGGACCAGCGGATCGATGAGACGGCCCATGTAGTGCAGAAACTGACTGATGCAGGAGCGGTGCTGATCGCCAAGCTTACCAGCGGAGCCCTGGCCATGGGAGATGTCTGGTATGGAGGAACAACACGGAATCCCTGGAACCTGAAGCGGGGTTCGAGCGGTTCCTCAGCCGGTCCGGCTTCTGCCACAGCTGCCGGCCTGGTTGCTTTCGCCATTGGTACAGAAACTCTGGGATCCATTGTTTCTCCCTCCACGCGATGCGGTGTTACCGGGTTAAGGCCCACCTTTGGCCGGGTTGGAAGAACGGGTACAATGGCATTAAGCTGGAGCATGGATAAAATTGGTCCGATTTGCCGCACTGCCCTGGATTGTGCAATCGTTCTGGATGCCATCCATGGACCTGACGTCAATGATCCGGCAACCACACCGACCGGATTCGCATATACTCCCATTAATTCTTTTAAAGACTTGAAAATAGGTTATCTGGAAAAATATTTCAACCAGAACTATCAGGGAAAACAGAATGATTCAATCGCTTTAACCGTTTTTCGGGAGCAGGGAGCAAAACTGATACCGGTTGAAATGCCGGAGGATTTCCCTGTTTCCGCCATGCGGATTATCCTGTCGGCTGAAGCCGCTGCAGCGTTTGATGACCTGACCCGATCCGACCGCGACACACTTCTGAATGCCCAGGGTCCGAATGACTGGCCCAATTCTTTCCGGTCCGCACGGCTTATTACGGCAGTGGAATACATCCAGGCCAACCGTATCAGGGAGGAGCTCATCCTGGAGATGAACAGGCTGTTTTCCGGGTACGATTTGATTATCGCCCCCACATTTGGTGGCAATCAGCTGACAATAACCAATCTGACCGGCCAGCCTTGTCTGGTTATACCCAATGGTTTTGATGCAGCCGGTAATCCCACCACAATATCCCTTTTAGGAAACCTGTACCGGGAGGATATTCTTTGCGAGGCGGGATACCTTTATCAGCAGAAAACAGGATTCTATCGCGTAAAACCAGCTCTATTCAAACAGTAAGTGAATAGCAACCACCCCTATTACGATCTGGCAATCCTCGGAGGGGAGTGCCTCACCCTCGACAAAAGCTTTGCAGAATACAGGGATTCTCTTATTCTGATAGGCAATGGGAGGATTGAATATATCGGTGAAAGGAAGGACTATGTCGGGCCCTATCATGCAGGCAAGACCATTCATGCGAAGGGTAAAATCCTTATGCCGGCATTTTTCAATGCCCACACGCATCTGAGTTTATCTCTGTACCGGGGCCTGGGTACCGACCTCCATTTGCAGGACTGGCTGAGCAAGGTCATCTGGCCGCTCGAGAAGCAGTTTTGCAATCCAGAGAATGTATACCTGGGATCCTGCCTTTCCCTGCTTGAAATGATCAAGAGCGGAACGGCTACGCTGGCCGACATGAATTTCTTCTCCGGCCATGCTGCCAAAGCCATAGAAGAGAGCGGCTTACGCGGGTTCATTGGGGAGGCTCTTTTCAGCACCTCAACGCCAAGTATCCGGGATCCCCTGGATGGTTTTAACGTTTCAGCAGCACTCACCGAAAAATACAAAGGTCATCCTACGATTCACCCCTACCTTGTTCTGCATGCTCCGTTTACCTGCTCTGCCGGGTTGTACCGGGAAGCAGGATTGCTGGGTAAGAAATGGGGTGTTAAAGTGTGCAGTCACGTTTCAGAAACCCGCAATGAATTTGACCAGATCCGGTCGCGATATGGAAAGACCCCGGTGGCATGGCTCGACGAAACCGGTGTGCTTGACTCCGATTTCATCGCTGTCCATATGGTTCATGCTTCAGATGAGGACATTGAAATTTTGGCACACCGGAATGTGGGCGTTATTCATAACCCACACAGCAACATGTTGCTCGGAAGCGGCATCAGTCCAGTTAATAAAATGACTGACAAAGGCATACGTGTTGGATTAGGTACCGACAGTGCCTCCTCCAACAACAGTTTAAGCATGCTGACGGAACTCCAGACAGCCGCGAGACTTCACAAGGTTGAAGCCCTGGATCCTTCGGTTCTGGCCGCACGGCATGCCCTGCAAATGGCAACATCCATCAACGCAGATATTTATGGACTTACCGGAATAACGGGCTACCTGGCTGAAGGGTATTCTGCCGACCTGCTTATCATTAATCCTGACACGCCCAATATGCTTCCGGTTTACGATCACTATTCCCAGATCGTCTATAGCATGGAAAACAGGAACATTGAGTCTCTGATCGTTAACGGCAAAGTGGTTATGGAAGACAGGAAAATAGTAACCCTGGATGAAGAGATGATTTTGAAGGAAGTAGAAAAATGGACTAAAAGCGTATCCGTTTATGATTTCATCAGAATATGACCTGATCCTGGAAGGCGGACAGATACTTACGCTTGACGAACAGATGACAGTGATCCCTGAAGGGGCCGTGTGCGTTGATCAGGGCAAGATTATTTTTGTTGGCGCCGTTGCAGATACACCACCTGAGTGGAACTTCCGGAAAAGAATCAACCTGTCAGGCAAGATACTAATGCCTGCCTTCTTTAACAGCCACAACCATGCCGCCATGTCCATATTCAGGGGCTTGGGAAACGACCTGAGCCTGAACGATTGGCTGAATCATTTTATCTGGCCGGCTGAAAGAAGGAATATCCGGCCTGATACGGTTTATCTGGGATCCATGATCTCGGCAATGGAAATGATCCGTTCAGGTTCGTCCATATTCGCTGACATGTACTTTTTCGAGGAAGATGTGGCAAGAGCCTGTGAAGAAATCGGAATGAGGGTAATTCTGGGCGAAGGGATTCTTGACTTCCCCACCCCGAACAAGCCCAGTCCTGCTGAGGCCATGAACCATACCCGTGTTCTCTTTGATCAGTTCCGTAATCATCCGTTAATAAGCGTTGCTGTTGCAGCACACGCTCCGTATACCTGCTCCCCCGAAATCATCCGGATGGCTGCAGAGCTATCAGAAGAACTGGATATCCCCGCGAATATCCACCTGGCAGAATCTCAGACTGAAATCCAGACCATGCACGAACGCTATGGTAAAACGCCGACACGTTATCTGTATGATCTGGGGTTTTTATCACGCAGAACCGTGGCCCATCATGGGATATATCTTAATGCAGAGGATATGGATTTACTCATGGAGACCCAAACCAGCATTGCCACGATTCCTAACAGCAACATGAAATTAGGTTCCGGCAACTGCCCGGTTTCAGAATTACCGAAACGGGGAATAAATGGTTGTCTGGGAACCGATGGCCCGGCGAGCAACAACAATCAGAGCATGGTCAGGGAACTGCAGCAGCTGGCAAGAATTCAGAAGGTTGCACACAGCAACCCAACCATTCTGACCGCAAGGGAGGCTATACGGATGGCAACCATCAATGGAGCCAGGGCTTACCGGATGGACCAGGTTCTGGGCTCCGTGGAGACCGGCAAGCAGGCGGACCTCCTGATCATTAATCCCGATCAGCCGCACTGGTATCCCCGATATGACTCCTTCACAACCATCGCCTACTCCATGCAGTCGGAAGATGTTGAAAGTATGATCATTAATGGGCGGATTGTCATGGAAAACCGCAGGTTTACCCAAATCGATGAAGAGAAATTTCTCAGCCTGATCCGTAAGCTTAAGCTAAAACACTAAAAAGAAACCGCCGGCTGATTGCTCAGCCGACGGTTTGCGCCATATTCCGGATTGGATTATTCTACGATTAATCTCTTGACAACCTGTTGGTTGTTGTAATTCATTTTAAGCAGATACATTCCACTGTCCAGCGAGGAGGCATTCCAGTTCCAGGTATGCTGTCCCTCATTCATTTCCTGATTGGCAAGCACCTCGATCTGCCGGCCTGTTCCATCCAGGATGGTAAGCAGAACCTGGCCTTTGTCAGGCAGTTCAAAGCTGATCTGAGCCTCTCCCCGGAATGGATTCGGGTAGCTGGTCAGTCTGAAGTCTTCCATCGACAGGGTGTTAAAATCGGGCTGTACAGTGGTGAACTTCACGTTCTTCAGCTCAAGGGAAACCGGGGTCCAGTCGGAGCCGTTTCCTATCAGGCTAAATACTACGGATTCAACGTCATCGCCTGAGAATGATGCTATTGAGCCCTGTGAAGTAAGTTTTGCCAGGTTGATGATGTAACTCTTCTCGCCAGACTCTAGTACTACGCGGGTGCGGAATTGCTTCGACCATCCCTCAACAGAGGACTTGGTAATCACTACTTCGAGCGAACCCGAGCCTGATGCATCAAACTGAAGGGTATTGTATCCGGTAAGGTCGACAGGCCGCGAACCGGCTTTAAGTCCTCTGAAAATGGATACATAGTCTTTTATTTCACCGGTGAAGGAGACGTTTCTTTCCAGATACAGGTCATCTCCGCCAACAAGGTTTTCATTGGTCGAAAGGGTGTACCCTGTTACAATGGCACCATCGGCGGTATAATCAAGGCCCCAGCTCCCGTCGGCGAAATAGAGGGCATCGCGGAAGGAATTAAGGTTGTTCCCGACATTAATGCCTGCATCATAGATGCTTCCTACCGGCACTTCAACCTCCTGAACAGCCAGATCACTGCGGATAGCAACCGTTTTAGAGAAGCTTTCACGTTCTGAGAGTTCAGTACGGGTCAGGGTCCCTTTTACCATTACTTCGGATGCACCATTATTATTGGCTACCTGAAGGAAGAGGCTTCCGTTGCGGTATGCGCCTGATATTACTCGAACCTGAGGCATATTTCTCGGCTCGATATTCTTGAATTTCACAGCTCCCTCATTCTCCATGCGGTCCAGGATATCTTCAACCATCTCAACGGTTGACTGAATGGTCACCGACCATACCTGGAAATTGTATACTAATGCTCCGGATTCCGGCGTATATTCTTCGTTATGCCACCTGCTGTCTACCGTTAATCCATTCCCTTTTGTCCAGGCAACGAAAGTGACTGCGTAGTCGATGTCACCATTCTCCTGAACCAGTTTGGTCAGGATGAAGGGCTTGTTGTCAATCAGGATGTTCATGGCCATTTCCATACGGGCACCCATCAGGCGGTCGCAAATCAGCTTGGTGTGGTTGTAAACATCACCCTGCTCAGTAGTGAGTGCCAAAACTGCACCATACCGCTGGTTCTCTTCATTGAAATAGTCCAGTGAGATAACTTCCCGGGCATTGGATATTTCGAGCAAGTCTGATGGGGTGGATACAAATGCTCTGGATTTGAACGGACCTGTTTCCGGCAGGTACGACATAAGGTTGCTCTGTCCCTTCAGAATGGATACCGGCCGTATAATTCCCTGTTCGGCAAGTTCTGAGCTATAGGTCACCATGGCTGCCGGAGTTTCAAAGGCCTGGTTACTACCGGAGCGGCTTCTGTTATAATTACGCAAGGCAATAAGTCCGGCGAGGTCACCATTACTTTCCAGACCGCCGTTGTTGCCACCGGATGATCCTGAAACCGTTACCGAAACCGTTGAACAATCATTGGCCGGATTCGTGTCCTCCTCATCAAGGCTTGTCAGACATGCTGTATTGTCAGCTGATCCGTTCACCTTAACCGTTATGGTCAGGGTTGCGGAGGCTGCCGGTGCCAGGGTGGCAATCGTCCAATTTCCGGTGCTTTCGCTGTAGGTTCCGGTTGATTGGGTATGGCTCTGATAAACGAAATTAGAATTCAGGATATCAGACAATATTATATTGGTGGCCGTTTCAACGGTAGAGTTATTGGTTACCGTAATGGTGAAAATTGAGTTTTCACCGGTTTTGGGAACCGCATTATAGACTGATTTTGTAACGCCGAGATCAAGTTCGACGACCTTGCTGTCAACGCAGGCTTCATCCTCATTGTTCTTGATCACGGTGTCCTCCTGGTCAAGGCCGGTGAGGGCGGCATGGTTGCAAACCGGATCGGTTGTGGTAACCTTCACAACGATTGCCAGGGTTGCAGTTGCACTGGCGGCAAGTGTTGGCAGAGTCCAGATTCCGGTAGCCTGGTTATAGATACCGGTAGAAGCCGTATAGGAGACAAATTCCAGACCGGCCGGCAGCTGGTCGGTAATAATAACATTGGTAGCGGCCAGCGTTGCAGAAAGGTTCCGTACGGTAACCGTGAAGGTTACGTTATCGTTCAGGTTTGGTTCGGCGTTATCCACGGTTTTATGTACCTCAAGATCAAGATCTTGAACATCAACACAAGATTCAGCCGTGTTATTGGAAGTGTTGCTGTCGATCTGATCCAGACCGGTAAGTGAAACCTGGTTACAAAGCGGTATAATATAATTAACACTGGTATTCAGGGTTAGCGTAGCTGATGAGGCGGCATTAAGCAAAGGAAGGGCCCACACCCCGGTTGCAGCCGTGAAGCTGCCGGTGGAAGGAACCGCTGAAACAAAAGAGAGACCGGCGGGCAGAATATCGGTAAGAATAACATTTGTAGCATTGCTGGTTGCCGAGAGGTTTGAAACCGTGATGGTAAAAGAGACAACCTGGCCTAAAGCCGGAGTATTGTCGTCCACACTCTTAGCCACTGAGAGATCCAGTTCAGGGATAGACGGACAATTAACATTCAAAACCAGACCGCCGTCGTCTTTAACCGTTCCGGATGTCTGAGTCTCACCGTCATCATAAACTTGGATGTGTGCAATGATCCTGTGACTTCCTTCAGTCAGCGGGAATGAGGCTTCATATCCCTTAACATGGGTAATATTTCCATCGTAGCCGACAGAGACCCAGCTAAAATCGGGAGCTGATCCGTTATCTCCGGTTGACCCTTCAACCACTTTATTACTGATTCCGTCAATAGTAATCCATGCATCATCAGGCAGTTTGAGTCCGATGGCATCACCGGTTACCAACACCAGGGCGTACATGACCTGATTCTGGCAATCATAATGCAGGTAGAGTTTGGATTCAACCGGGTTATCCGATTTGAATGCACGGTACATATCGGAATAGAAATCGTTCGTAAGATTCCATTCCGTGTAAGTACCATCAACGGCATAAGCACCCCCGTACGATTGAGCTTCAATTCGACTGAATGAACCCAGGATCAGGAATGCAATAACTGTGGCTAAGGCAAATTTTTTCATGGCTGCGATGTTTTTCATGCACATACGCAATCAAAACCGCAGCCAATTGTTACAACTTATTGTAAATCAATTGATTAATGAAATTTTCATTTCAGAAGAATTCCGAAATGTGGAAAAATAGTATCAGATTTGGAGGAGTAACCCCTTAAGACTGAAGGCTATTCAGCAGGTCGGAGACTTTGCTGATTTCAATAAAGGAGGCCCCTTTTCTGGGTCCAAAACTTCCTCCGACGAGGACTACCCTTTCGTCGGGAGATATATCGCCCTGGTCGAGGAGGTAGCTGGTAACCGATCGCTTAAAGGAGTCGGTGGTTTCCTTGGGATCCACATAAAAGGGAAAGATTCCGTAGGATAATGCCAGTTCCCGCATAACCCGCTTTGAATAGCAGGCGGCAAAAACGGGGTTCTGGTTCCTGAAGGCGGCCATATATCGCCCTGTTCGACCTGTCAGGGTATCGATGATAACGGCACCGGTCTTTAAGTCGCGGGAAGCGTTAAAGGCGGCATTTGCAAGGAATGCGGCAATTTCATTGTCGATGGAGGAGATGGTAATCCCGGCACTCTCCTTGGATCCTTCTACCTCAAGTGCGACGCGTGTCATCGTTTTGACGGACTCAACCGGATAGGCACCGTAAGCTGTTTCACCGCTGAGCATCAGGGCATCGGTACCCGAATAGATGGCGTTTGCGATATCGGAAATTTCAGCCCGTGTAGGCCGGGGATGCTCGATCATGGTATGAAGCATCTGTGTGGCGATGATGACCGGTTTCTTTCTTTTAATGCAGGCACTGATGAGCATTCTTTGAATTCCGGGGATTTTTTCGGCAGCAATCTCGATTCCCAGATCCCCCCGGGCGACCATGATTCCATATACATGGTTCAGGATTTCCTCAATGTTATCGACGCCTTCCTGGTTCTCAATCTTTGCGATGATCTTGATCCGGGAGTGATTTTCCTTAAGTATTTCCTGGATGGCAAATACATCTTCCTTCCGCCTGACAAAAGAATGTGCAATGAACTCGATATCATGTTCAATGGCAAACCGGATATAGTCACGGTCCTTTTCATTAAGTGACGGAAGTTCAATGGAAACGCCGGGCACATTCACGCTTTTGCGGGATTTTATGATTCCCTGATTGAGCGCCTGGCATTTAAGTATCCCTTCACTTTTAGCCATCACAACCAGCTCTATATCGCCATCATCGATAAGGATTCTGTTTCCAACGGATAAATCCCTGACGAATCCGCTGTATGTTACGCTGATACGGCCCGGGACGGATGGCAGATCCGGGTCGCCGATCACATCAATCATCTCCCCGGCGGCCACTTCGATGGGATCCCGTGACACGGTTGTACGCATTTCCGGGCCTTTGGTATCAATCAGGATCGCAATTCCATCAGAAACATTTCGCACCGCCTGAACCACTCTGGCGGAGCCGTCAAGGTTTTGATGTGCGGTATTGATTCTAACCACCGACATTCCGGCTTCGAACAGTTCCCTCAGATGGTCTTCAGAGCAACGCTGATCTGATATTGTAGCAACTATCTTGGTATGTTTCTTCATCCTCTATTGCCTAACTGTTAATTTTCAAAATAACCCGCAGGCTTTCTATTCCCAGCCGGTATGAATCCATTCCAAAACCCATGATGCTTCCTGCACAAACGGGTCCCAGGAGGGAGATGTGCCGGAAACTCTCTCTTTTCAGGAGGTTAGAAATATGGACCTCGACTACTGGAATACTTATCGCGGCGATGGCATCGGCAATTGCCACTGATGTGTGGGTATAGCCGCCGGCGTTGAGAACGACTCCGCCACAGGTTGCCGGGGCATTGTGCAGAAGGTCAATCAGCTCCCCTTCGATATTACTCTGTCGGTATTCCAGCTCAATATCCTGAAAAAGTTCCCTGAGCAAATCCAGATGCTCCTCAAAGGATTGCGAGCCATAAATGCTTTTTTCCCGCTTGCCAAGAAGGTTAAGGTTTGGGCCGTTAAGAATTAGAATCTTCATTCCCTGAAATTTTGTCAAAATTACGAAAACATAGCAGAATCGGAGTAATTTCGGCACAAAGAGCACGAAGTTGAACGATACTTTTCCATACCGAGAATCATTCAGGGCACATTTGAGGCTGGAAAAATCCCTTGCCGGTAACAGCATTGACGGGTACCTCACCGACGTATCCAAGTTATTTCAGTTTCTGGATATGGTTGCCCCGGGATTGCCGGCAGGTTCTGTCAGTACCGACCATCTGCGTGGGTTTCTGGCCTGGCTGGGGGAGATCGGATTGAGTGCAAGGTCGCAGGCCCGGATTCTCAGCGGGATTAAATGTTTTTTCCGGTTTCTCACCATAGAGAACCTGATGGAAGAGAACCCCGCCGCCCTTCTGGAGACTCCCCGTTTGGGCAGGCATTTGCCGGAGGTACTGAGCAATCCGGAGATCATCAGTATTCTCAAT
>CAZEKJ010000030.1:2871-32889 GCA_964512915.1 uncultured Porphyromonadaceae bacterium | reverse complement strand
TGAGCAAACCCTGGGGCCATCGGAATAAAGCTATTATTGAGGTCCTGTACGGATGCGGACTCCGGGTAACGGAACTAGTCACCTTAAAATTATCACAGGTACATTTTGAAGAGGGGTACCTGCTTATACTGGGCAAAGGCAGTAAAGAGCGGCTGGTACCCCTTGGATCTCCCGCCCGCAAGGCCGTCGAGCTTTATATTTCCGGCACCCGGGTACACCAGTCCGTTAAGCATGATTTTTCTGATATTGTTTTTATCAACAATCGCGGAACCGGGCTGACACGCGTGATGATCTTCCATATGGTGAGGGAAATGGCTAAGGCTGCCGGCATCCGGCGAGAGGTAAGTCCGCATACATTCCGGCACTCCTTTGCCACCCACCTCGTGGAGAATGGAGCCGACCTGAGAGCGGTGCAGGAAATGCTCGGCCACGAGTCAATCCTGACCACAGAAATTTACACTCATCTGAACAGGGAATTCTTGCGTAATACTGTCAGACAATACCATCCGAGAGGATAATAAATCCGTTTTTTTTGTACTTTTGTGGCCGTTTGAAAGAAGTACTTTCACGATATTAATTTAAAACAATAACTATGTCTGTTAAACGTGTTTACACCTTTGGAGATAAGAAAGCCGAAGGACGTGCTGATATGAAAAACCTCCTGGGTGGCAAAGGCGCCAACCTGGCCGAGATGAACCTCATCGGCGTACCGGTACCTCCCGGATTCACAATCACTACCGATGTTTGCACTGAGTATAATCAGCTTGGACGCGAAAAAGTCATTGAACTTCTCCGTCCGGAAGTAGAAGCTGCAGTCAAACAGGTTGAAACGATAACGGGAACCAAATTCGGCAGCAATGAAAATCCCTGCCTGATGTCGGTTCGTTCAGGTGCCCGTGCTTCCATGCCGGGTATGATGGACACCATTCTCAACCTCGGCCTGAACGACGACGCAGTTGAAGGCATGATCAAAAGGACTGGTAACGTAAGGTTCGCCTGGGATTCATACCGCCGTTTTGTTCAGATGTATGGTGATGTGGTTTTAGGTCTGAAGCCTGCTTCAAAAGAGGACATGGATCCGTTTGAGGTAATCATTGACGAGGTAAAAGAGCACAAAGGTGTAGAACTCGATACAGACCTTACGGTTGATGACCTGAAAGATCTGGTTCTCAAATTCAAGGCTGCTGTAAAAAAAGCAACCGGCAGGGATTTCCCCGTTAATCCATGGGAACAGCTCTGGGGTTCGGTAATGTCTGTTTTTGACAGCTGGAACAATGACAGGGCAATCTATTACCGGAAGCTGAACAGGATTCCTGATGAATGGGGAACAGCCGTTAACGTTCAGGCAATGGTTTTTGGCAACATGGGTGAAAATTCAGGAACCGGGGTTGCTTTTACCCGCGATGCCGGAACCGGTGAAGATATTTTTAACGGTGAATACCTGATCAACGCTCAGGGTGAAGATGTGGTGGCCGGTATCCGTACACCCCAGCAGATCACCCTTGAAGGATCCAAGCGTTGGGCTGTTCTGGCCAATGTTTCAGAAGCTGACCGTGCTGCAAAGTTTCCTTCCCTGGAAGAAGCTATGCCGGCTGTTTTCACCGAACTGAACGAGACACAGCAGAAGCTCGAAGATTATTTCAAGGATATGCAGGATCTCGAGTTTACTATCCAGGATGGCAAGCTCTGGATGCTTCAGACCCGCAACGGTAAGCGCACCGGTGCTGCTATGGTGAAGATCGCCATGGATATGCTTCGTGAAGGCAAGATTGACGAAAAAACCGCTCTTAAGCGTGTTGAGCCGAACAAACTCGACGAACTGCTTCACCCGGTTTTCGACAAAGATGCCATTAAAAAGGCTTCTGTAGTTGCAAAAGGCCTCCCCGCCTCTCCCGGCGCTGCGACCGGCCAGATTGTTTTCCATGCTGATGAGGCCGAAGAATGGGCTGCAGATGGTAAAAAAATCGTTCTTGTCAGGATCGAGACCTCACCGGAAGACCTGAAAGGAATGAACGTTGCTGAAGGCATCCTTACCGCACGTGGCGGCATGACCTCACACGCTGCCGTTGTGGCCCGCGGAATGGGAAAATGCTGTGTATCCGGAGCAGGCAGCCTGCAGATCGACTATAAAAAACGCACGCTGAAGGTTTCAGGAAAAGAATTTGCCGAAGGTGACTGGATTTCGCTTAACGGTTCAACCGGCGAAGTATATGATGGCAAGATCAAGACCATCACCCCGGAAATGAGCGGTGACTTTGGTGAACTGATGACCCTGGCTGATAAGTATTCCAGGATGAAAGTCAGGACCAATGCCGACACCCCGCATGATTCACGCGTTGCACGTGCTTTCGGAGCAGTAGGTATCGGCCTTTGCCGTACTGAGCACATGTTCTTTGAAGGCGACAGGATCAAGGCAGTACGCGAAATGATTCTGGCAGATGACGAAGCCGGGCGCCGCAAGGCCCTTGACAAGCTGCTCCCGATCCAGAGGAGTGATTTTGAAGGCATTTTCGAAGCCATGCAGGGTCTGCCGGTAACCGTGCGCCTGCTGGATCCGCCACTGCACGAATTTGTTCCCCACGAAGAAGCCAACCAGAAAGAGATGGCCATCGAAATGGGCATTTCACCTGAAGCTGTTAAGGCTAAAGTTGAATCCCTGCACGAATTTAACCCAATGCTCGGTCACCGTGGCTGCCGTTTAGGCAATACCTATCCGGAAATCACCGAGATGCAGGTTCGCGCCATTATCGAGGCCGCTTTAAACCTTAAAAAACGGGGAATCGAAGCAAAACCTGAAATCATGATCCCGCTTACCGGAACATTCGAGGAGATGAAGCTTCAGGAAAACATCACCCGCGATACGGTTAACAAGGTATTTGCTGAAATGAACGATACGATCGAATACATGGTCGGAACCATGATTGAAGTTCCCCGTGCGGCGCTGGTTGCAGACAAGATAGCCGAATCTGCCGAATTCTTCTCATTCGGAACCAATGACCTGACCCAGATGACTTTCGGATACTCCCGCGATGATGCAGGAAAATTCCTCCCGGTATACCTGCAAAAAGGCATTCTGAAAGATGACCCGTTCCAGGTTCTCGATCAGGTAGGAGTCGGACAGCTGATCCAGATGGCTGTTGACAAAGGCCGCAGCACCCGGAACAAACTGAAGGTTGGTATCTGCGGTGAGCATGGTGGCGAGCCCTCATCCGTTGGTTTCTGCCATAAGGTGGGAATGGATTATGTGAGCTGCTCACCTTTCCGTGTACCGATTGCCAGATTAGCTGCTGCACAGGCGGCATTGTAGAATTATTCATATTTAAAGCTGTCAGCTTTTTGGTAAAGCTGACAGCTTTTTATAATTTTGTTTTCATATTTAAGTATATGAATATCTGGATATCTATTGGATTTCTGGTTATCGCCTACCTGATCGGCTCCGTTTCATCAGCAGTCTGGCTGGGCAAAATCATGCGCGGGGTTGACGTTCGTGAGCTCGGAAGCGGTAATGCCGGCTTTGCTAATGTGATACGGAATCTGGGTCCCTGGGTTGGAATTCCCGTTTTGATCATCGATACCCTCAAGGGTTATTTTGCTGTGCAGCTTGCCCACCTGATTCCCGGAATTGATTCCGGCTCTGAACAGGTTCAGATGTGGCAGATCCTTTTCGGCATCGCCGCGCTCATTGGTCATCTTTTTCCGATTTATACCGGATTCAGGGGAGGAAAAGGTGTTGCAACAGGCTTGGGTATTGTTCTGGCGCTCTATCCGGTAGGAGCCCTCCTGTCATTCTTCGTATTCCTGATTGCCTTTCTGGCGAGCCGCTACTGGAGCCTGGGTTCCATGATGGCGGGCATATCGTTTCCTCTTTTCGTCCTGTTGCTTTTTCCTGGATCCAATGCCCCTCTGAGCATTTTTTCATGGATTGTTGCTGCAGTCCTCCTGATCACGCATCAAAAAAATATCGACCGGATTCTCAGAGGTAAAGAGCGAAAAGCCCGTTTATTCTCCTTACGGAGCAAAAACAAGGGGCAAAATCCTTCCTAACTCCCCGGTTCCCACATTCTCAACCAGGCGTCCCTGGTTAGCGTAGGCAATTCTGCCAGTTTCTTCAGATACAATAATTACGAAGGAATCTGAATTTTCCGACATACCTACACCAGCCCGATGGCGCAGTCCCAGATCCGGTGGTATGTTAGGATTCTCAGTCACCGGCAGTATGCACCGGGCTGCTGAAATCCTGTTCCGCGACAGAATCATGCCGCCATCATGCAAAGGCCCGTCCTTCCGGAATATCGACTCAATCAACTCCGAGGATATTGCGGCATCTACTGCACATCCGCTTTCAGCAAAAGCCCTTAACTCCGATTTTTTTGCCAGAACCATCAGGGCGCCGGTTTTTGTTTGCGAAAGATTAATACAGGCCTCAATGATCGGCGCGAAATTCCACTCTTCCTCATGGTCCTTGCTGAATGCAAACAGGTTGTCAAAGCTGATCATGCCCTTCCGGAAATAGCGCGTCCCGATAACCAGCAAAAACCGTCGCACCTCCTGCTGGAACACAATGAGCAATGCCAGCAGGCCGAGTCCGATAATTTGTCCGAGGATGGTCCCGAGCAACTGCATGTTCAGGGCACGGACCACCAGCCATACCATGTATATCAGAAAAACTCCGTAAAAAATATTTACGGCAACCGTTCCCCTAACCAGCTTATAAACCTGAAAAATCAGGATCGCGACCAGCAGTATGTCAATGAGGTCTAAAAACCGGAACGCGTCAAAAATGAATCCCATTTAATTTGCCTTAACCTTTTCGATCAAATGTATACATTCAATAGCCTGTTTCACATCATGCACCCTCAAAATATCGGCATTTTTCATCAGTGCGACCGCATGAAGAACGGAGGTACCATTCAGGGCAGCCTCGGGTGCGGTATCGAGTGCCTTGTAAATCATTGATTTTCGCGACAAGCCCACAACCAGGGGCCTTTCAAAAATCTGAAAATCATGCAGGTTCCCAAGAAGCGAAAAATTGTCGTCCAGAGATTTCCCAAAACCAAACCCGGGGTCAATCCAGATATCCGAAACGCCTGCCTGTTCAAGTGCCTTAACACGGGCGGCAAGGGTTCTTATAACATCACCGGTAACGTCGCTGTAAACCGGGTTAACCTGCATCGTGCGGGGAGTGCCGAGCATATGCATCAGGATATAGGTTACCTTATGCCTTCCAACCACAGAAATCATCCCGGAGTCCATCTCACCGCCTGATACATCATTAATTATCTGAACATTATACGTACTAACCGCCCAATCTGCGATCTCAGAACGGTACGTATCAACCGACAGTACAATATCGGGGTAATCCGTTCTTAAAATGGATAGAGCCAGGTCAAGGCGTAAGCGTTCGGTTTCCACATCCGTCTCCTGAGCACCGGGGCGTGTGGAGCAGGCACCGATATCCAGAATATCAGCTCCCTCCGCAATCATCCGGGAAGCCCGAAGGCGCACCATCTCTCGCGTTTCATAGCGGCCCCCGTCGTAGAAGGAGTCAGGAGTGACATTCAGAATACCCATAACCAGGGGCCGGTCCATTGGATTTATGGATCCGATAGTTCGAAAAAGTCCGGGTTTTTTAAATATTTTACCTAAATCTTGCATCTAATCACCATATAGCCCACAAAAGTAAAACTTTGACGGGGCTTTTCACCGGCAATTAGTAAATTGGGCTCATAATTAAACCCTGATGGAGAAAACACTTTCGCAATATAATCAGATAGTTAGCGTTTGCCGGGAGCTCTTCGAAAAGAAAATGAGGGATTACGGAACCTCCTGGCGAATCCTGCGGCCGGAATCTGTGACCGACCAGATATATATCAAAGCGCAGCGGATCCAAAGCATCGAACAAAAAAAAACACAAAAGATTGGCGATGATATCCGCTCTGAGTTTATCGGAATAGTAAATTATAGTCTGATAGGATTGATGCAATTGGGGATGGAGGAAAACATACCAATTGAACTTGAATCCGATTTCGCGCTGTCGATGTACGACAGAAATATTGAAAAAGTAAGGGAGCTGATGATCGCCAAGAACCACGATTACGGAGAAGCCTGGCGTTCCATGAGGATTTCATCTTATACCGATTTAATCCTGATGAAGATTTACCGGACCAAACAGATCGAGGATAACAGAGGCATTACAACGGTTTCGGAAGGAATCGAGGCCAATTACATGGATATGATCAATTATGCCGTATTTGCCCTGATCAAGCTTGATTTTAACGAATAAACGCCCATGAGACCATTGAGCCGAATGATTAGCCGCTACCTGGTAGCAGTAGTGTTCATCTTTTCCGGATTTGTAAAATGCGTTGATCCTACAGGTACTGCCATAAAAATGGAAGAGTACTTTGTTGTATTCGGAATCAGTTTTCTGATTCCCCTGTCGATGACCTTCTCAATCCTCATGTGTGGGGTTGAGTTGCTGGTGGGGCTGTTGCTTCTTTTCAACATAAGGATAGTCTGGGGTATTTGGGGGGCACTGGCACTGATGGTTTTCTACACTCCGTTAACCCTGTGGCTGGCTATAACAAACAAGGTTACTGACTGCGGATGTTTTGGCGATGCCATCATTCTTAACAACGCACAGACCTTTATCAAAAACGTGGTCATCGACCTGTTTATCATAGTCCTGGTTATTGAAAGAAAGCACTTCCCGGCCGGGATAACCAGAATGAAGCAATGGATAGCTGCCCTGGCCATGACCGCACTTGTATTCGGTTTTGAATTTTATAACCTGATGAATCTGCCTCTGATTGATTTCATGCCCTATAAGGTTGGAACCAACATCCCCGCATCCATGATCATTCCGGAAGGGGCGCCACAGGAAATCAGGAAATTTGTTTTCTATTATGAGAAGGACGGGGTCCGCAAAGGATTCGACATGAACAGTCTACCGGACTCAACCTGGTCATTTGTTGACCGGAAAGAAGGCAAATTAATCCAGAAAGGCTATGTTCCGCCGATCCACGATTTCATGATCACCACCCCGGATAACATGGATCTAACCAGCGAGATTCTTGCCAACTCCGGAAAAACGTACCTTCTCATCATTGGCGGCATGAATAAGTCTAACACAACTAATTTTGACGAGGTCAACAGGATTGCCGAACAAGCCATAGCCCAGGGGCATGATTTTATTGCGGTAACATCATCACTTCCGGAAGAATATGAACAATTCAGACAGAAGGTAAAAGCCACGTATCCGATTTACATGATGGATGGAACTACAATAAAGACCATGATCCGTTCCAATCCGGGAATAATGCTGATTAAGAACGGAACCATCCTCGGGAAATGGCACCATAGAAAGTTTAAGAGAATTATAATAGAATAAACTGAATTTCAAATTATTAACTATTTATCAAATGAGAAAACGCATTGTTGCCGGTAACTGGAAAATGAATACGGATGTGGCCGCTGGTACTAAGCTTGCTGCCGAATTGATGACTCTTTTAACCGAAAAGCCTGCACCTGAAAATGTTGGGGTCGCTATCGCTGTTCCTTTTACACATATCACCGAGGTTGCCGGGTGCATTGATCAGAAAGTAATCTGCCTCGCTGCCCAGAACTGCTCCTCTGAATCCGCCGGCGCCTACACCGGGGAAGTCTCAGCCGCAATGCTCAAATCAGCATCCGTGATGGCAGTACTGGTAGGGCATTCCGAAAGACGAAGCTTTTTTCATGAGGACCACCCTACCCTGGCCCGGAAGGTTGAACAAGTCCTGGCCAACGGCATGCGTCCGGTTTTTTGTTTTGGAGAGATACTGGAAGAAAGAGAAGGCGGAATTCAGAACAGGATTGTTGAAGCACAGCTGAAAGAGAGCGTTTTTCATCTTTCAGAGGCTGATTTCTCAAGATTGATTCTTGCCTATGAGCCGGTTTGGGCTATCGGAACCGGGAAAGTTGCATCACCGGAACAGGCACAGGAAATGCATAAGTATGTAAGGGATCTTATTGCAGCCCGATATGGCGCTGAGGTTGCCGAAAACACCACCATTCTGTACGGCGGAAGCTGCAAATCTTCCAATGCAGCGGAGATTTTTTCCAAACCCGATGTTGACGGAGGACTTATCGGCGGCGCATCGCTTGATGCCGCGGAATTCCACCGGATTATTCATTCATTCTAATTAATCGATTCAGGCATATCGTTTACGAAAGGCAATCCGTTATATATTGGATTGCCTTTTCTTTTTTTTATGATGAACAGAACCGCAATCGGAATACTTGTCCTCCTATTGGCTTCAACCAGCCTCCTAAACCCTTGTGCAGCGCAGGAGGCTATTCGTTTCCATGCGGATCCCGTGGTATTTATCGGAGAAGTAAAAGAGTATCTCGGTGCCAGGCGGCCGATGGAAACCCAGTCGATACTGAAAAGTCTGGAGGATGCGAACAGCTCCGGCAAACTTGAGGATAATCAGTGGATTGACCTGGCCAAGAAAACCAACCGGCTTAATCACTTGGATGCCAGGCCATTTCCAGAGTTTCACCTTTTTCTGCGGTGCTTTCTTGAAGTAACCACCACTGGCAGGAGAGTCGAAGACTATCGGAGCTGGTCGGAATGGGTTGACAAACTCCTCGTAAATGAAGGTAAAAACCTGAACCGGCTGAGTGATTTTTTGAATTTCACCCTCGAATATCTGAATTCCGGAATCCTGAGCAAGTCAGCTTCCTTCTCCTGGCTGGTCCCATCCAAAACGGGGCAGTTTGAGATCGATTCCCTCTTCTGCATCCGGTTTCAGAATGTCAGCCTGGTGAGCCGGTCGGGCAGCGACAGTACACAAATCCTTGCCACCACCGGAAGGTTTTATCCATCCACAGGAACCTGGGCCGGCGAATCCGGGACCATTACCTGGGAAAGGCTCGGCATACCGGCGAACCAAGTGAAGGTTACGCTCGGCTACTATACTCTTGACCTTCTTCGTTCTGTGTATTCCATAGATTCCGCCAACCTGATCGACAAGCGATATTTTTCGGAGCCTCTGATCGGCCGCGTGGAAAACAAAGTCCAGCCGGGAATATCTCCGGATCAGGCCGGATATCCGCGATTTACCTCATACCATCTGAAAAACCGGATAAAAAACCTTTATCCGGATATGGACTATGAAGGTGCATTTTCACTCCAGGGAAGGAAGGTACTGGGGACCGGGGATGGAGGAGAAAAAAGCAACCTTACCGTTTTCTATCAGGGCGCTCCCAGGTTCCGGTTTGCATCCACCTATTTTGTTTTTGAACCCGACATGGCACGTGGGATCAACACGGAGGCCAGTATTTACCTCGAAGCTGATTCGATCTATCATCCGGGACTGCTGTTCCAGTTTAACGCAAAACGTAAGGAGCTGGCGCTTATCCGCGATGGACAAGGGATGTCGCCCTCCCGCTATTTCGATTATTATCATGATTTTGATTTCGACGTGGAAATGATCCGCTGGACACCGGGCGACTCCCTGGTGAAAATGAGCAGCATGGTCGGGTCCATTGAGAACCGCGCTTCCTTTGAATCTGCCGACTATTTCAGCATTGCCCGGTACAATGAGATTCTCATTGAAGACAAAAAACACCCGGTGGCGGTGATCAAGCAATGTGCGGATTACTTCTACTCCAGGACCTTTACCCTCACCGACATAGCCGACTTCCTGAACCGGTCGGAAAACCTGGTTGAAGAGATGCTGCTGCGGCTCTCCTTCCTTGGATTTGTAAGGTACAATACCGAAACGCAACAGGTAGAAGTTCTTGATCGAGCGTATGATTTTCTGAAAAAGAATGCTGGAACGCAGGACTATGACATCATTCGGTTTCAATCGGTCCACAAACCGCCTGAGGCCAATGCGATCCTGAACCTCAATAGTCACTCAATCAAGGTTTTTTGGGTCAACTCAGTTGAAATCAGCCCCGTACGAAATGTGGTTATTTACCCTGACGGGCAAACGGTTGAGCTTCTTAAAGACCGAAATATTCTTTTCAGCGGGAGAGTCCAGGGAGGGTTAGCGAGCTTTACCGGAGAGAAAATGAGATTCCTGTACGATGATTTTTCCATCCGGATGGATTCACTGGCATTTATGCAGCTTCGGGTATACGAGGAGCCGCCAAAGGGTAGCAAAACCAGCAAAATTGCCGATGTAACATCTCTTGTGGAAAACGCAACCGGCCTTCTCATGATCGACAAGCCGGATAATAAATCCGGATACCGCGCTGCTGACCTGCCTATGTACCCGATGGTCAAAACCGATTCCAACGCTTATGTTTATTACGATCAAAAGGAAATCCTGAACGGAATCTATCCCAGAAAGACCTTTAATTTCACCCTGTATCCCTTTTTGCTGAAGGGATTGAATTCAAAAACCCTTGCCGATTCCCTCAACTTTCCCGGCCAGTTCATGACCGCTGATATTTTCCCCCCGATTGAGCTGGAGTTAAAGTACCAGAAAGACCATTCCCTCGGATTCCAGACACTGAAAACACCTGAGGAAGGATATCCGGTATACAAAGGAAAGGGTCGGTTTTTCAACACAATGGCCATGAGCAAGGCGGGTCTCCATGGTTCAGGGAAGTTGGAATATCTTAATTCCGCCATTGAATCTGACGACATTCTTTTCCTTCCTGACCAGGTCATCACCCTGGCCAATACCTTTGCAGTTAACCGGGATACGGCTGATATCGGAAATCCGGAAACTGTTGGACAGGAGATGGCGATCAATTGGTCCCCGGAAAAGGATCAGCTTATCGCAAGCGGTAAAAACAATCCTCTGGATTTATACGGCAAGGTGGAATTTGACGGTGACCTTTCCCTTCAGCCCGATGGACTCACCGGTAAGGGAACCATCAAGTTTGAGCGCTTTTCCATCACTTCTTCAAAATTCCTCTTTTACCAGCGCTCCTTTGAAGCAGAGGATTCTGAACTGCACATATATCGGGATTCAGTTGGGCCCGACGGCAAAACCCGGTACACCCGGAATGGGAAAAACGAGTTCATTGCCAGGCATATGAATGGAATTGTCAGCATTCAGGATTCGATGGCTGCATTTAAACCCTTTTCCTCCTCGGCACTAATTGAATTTCCGATCAACCAGTTCTCCGGGGTGACCCGATCGGTGACCTGGTATATGGCCCGGGAGAGAATCAGCCTTGACAGCACCCGTTTCCGGATGTCACGCACTTCTTCCGATCTTTTAGAAATTCCGTCAGACAACAGCGACTATTACCTGATTACCAATGAGTTAAAAGCACATCAGGTTGAATTTCTTGACGTTGCAGATGTCAGGATTTTCCCGGCTGACCGGAACATCACCATCCGCGAAGACGCAAGGCTCGATTCATTAAGGCAGGCGGTGGTGGTAAGCCGCGACACCAGTCTCATACACAGGATAACCGGTGCAACGGTCAGTATCATAGACCACAAGGACTATCGGGGCAAGGGGTATTATCAGTATAAGGACATTGCCGGCCGGGAGTTCCCGGTAACATTCTCTGACATACGGCCCGGTCCGGACGGGGTGTCACTCGGCAAGGGAACCATCGCCATGAACACTGATTTTAGCCTGAGTCCGGCATTCAAATATTACGGCCAGATCGAGTGGAACAATAATGAAAAGTTCCTGCTGTTCGACGGCCAGACCCAGATCAACCATTCCTGCAATGATAACAAACGCAACTGGATCCGGTTCACCGACCGTATAAATCCGGATTCCGTATCCATCCCGATTGATTCGATTACGACAAATGACCAGACGGAAAGGCTGTTTAAAGGATTCTTCCTTTCGAACCAGCCGGTCGAGCTCTATTCCACCTTTATCGGTCCCCACCTTCGTTACAGCGATCAGGCATTGATCAGCACCTGGGGAAAATTATGGTATGATGAGAGCCTCAAAAGTTACCTTCTGGCTTCCGCTGAGAAAAAGGCTAACCTGAAAACCGACGGTCCGATTCTCTCCTATAATTCGGATAAGTGCATAATCAGCGCGGAGGGTAAAATTGATATCGGGGTTGATCTGGGCCGTGTGAAACTTCAAAGTGCAGGTACTCTTACACAGGACCAGCGGCAGGATAGCCTGTACGGTGCTGTGATCCTGACTGCAGATTTCTATCTCGACAGCAAGCTGCTCGATTTTATGGCCAAAACCATAAACAATGCCTCAGGAACAGAGCCGGTAAATTATGCCGATGCCGGATTCAGGCGTGCCTTCAGTGCACTCCTGGGAAATGCAAAAGGAGAGGAACTCCTGGCACAGCTCGGAATTCTCGGCCGTTGGCGAAGGGTTCCGGAAGAACTGGTTCATACCCTGACATTGACTGATCTCCGCTTCAAGTGGAATCCCGAGACCGGCTCATATCAGTCGGTTGGCAAGATCGGGATCGGCAATATCATGGACGAAGCGGTAAACAAGAAAGTTGACGGGTATTTGGAGATTGTGCACCGAAGGGGGGGCGACTCATTTAACCTCTATCTGGAAACCGACCGGCAGACCTATTTCTTCTTCACCTATTCAAGGGGTGTAATGCAATGTCTGGCTGGTCCGAAAGCCGAGAAATTCAATAACCTGATCCGCGACGCCAAGGAATCGAAGCGCATCCAGGAGGCAGCACCCGGTGAACCCTCATACCAGTATTACCTCGGACAGTACAGGCAGGTGCAGGAGTTCCTGGGCAGGTTTGGGGTGGAAAGATGATTGACGATTTACGATTTACGATTGACGATTGAAGATTGACGATTTACGATTTACGATTTACGATTTGGGGTATCGGGTTTCGGGTTTCGGGCGCTCCGATGTCATTCCGGTGCAAACCGGAATCCCATGACCAGTGCTCCGGGACGGGGGATTCCGGCATCCGCCGGAATGACAGTACTGACCTCATACCTCATACCTTACACCTTAAACCCGATACCCGACACCCGATACCCAACACCCCGCTTCACCTCCGCTTCGGCAGCTCCAGCACATCCATGTTTTCAATCTTTTCGCCATCAATCTCAAACCGAACCGCGGTGCGGACCTGGTGGATGCCCTGAATTCCGGCCGAGCCGGGGTTTACATGAAGCATTCTGCGGGATTGATCGTATTTTACTTTGAGAATATGAGAATGGCCGCAAACAAAAATATTCGGTTTAAAGGAGTTCAGCCGGTCAACCACCTCATTTTTGTAATGTCCGGCATATAATCCGATATGCGTGATAAGGACCTTTACGCCCTCGACCGTAAATTCAAGAAATTCCGGCAGCTCGCGCCTCACCTCCCAACCGTCGATATTTCCGTAAACACCCCGATAGGTTCTGTTCTGGCCCAGAAGGTCCATAATTTCAATATCCCCGAGATCGCCCGCATGCCAGATTTCATCGCAACCCTTAAAGAAATCAAGCACCGGTTCATCCATGTGGCCGTGCGTATCTGATAAAACTCCTATTCTGATCATACGGCAAATATAAACAGTCGGGGAATTTTTACATTTACGGATCCAATTCTAATTCAAAACTGATGAAAAAGCTGATTACCCTGATGATGGCGCTATCCATGCTGGCCGGCACCGTTCTGGCTCAGGAAGCCAAAGATCCAAAGAAGATTTACAATCCCGAAGCCAATGCAAAGGAAGAAATCCAGGCTGCCGTAAAAAAGGCCAAAGCTGAAGGCAAACATGTTCTGATACAGGTAGGTGGCAACTGGTGCGGATGGTGTATTTTGTTCCATGGCTACATCAATGCCGATCCTGAAATCAAAAAATTCGTTGATGAGAACTATGTTTTTATGCTTTTAAATTACAGCCCTGAAAACAAGAATATCGAATTATTAAAAAAATACCGTAATCCCGGCCGACTTGGGTTTCCGGTCTTTCTGGTCCTTGACGGAAAAGGCAAACTGATTCACACTCAGGACTCCGGACTTTTGGAGGAAGGAAAGGGTTACAATAAAACAAAGGTTATGGGCTTTTTCCGCAACTGGACGGTTAAAGCACTGGATACGAAGAACGTAAAATAGATGAATTTGTTTTATGCTCCCGAACTTGCTGACCAGGAGGAAGTAGTCCTGTCGGCCGAAGAGTCCCACCATGCGGTGCGGGTTCTCCGGATGTCGGCCGGTGAGCAGATCATACTGGTTAATGGCAGGGGTGGATGGTATACCTCAAAAATCGTCCACCCCGACGCCAAAGCCTGCCGGGTAGAAATAGTCAGCCGGGAACAAGGGCTCGGCGTGCCCCGGTACAACCTTCATGTAGCCATGGCGCCCACCAAACAGATCGACCGGTTTGAGTGGTTCATCGAAAAAGCCACCGAAATCGGAATAACGGAAATCACTCCCCTGATCTGCGACCGGTCAGAACGCCGGGATGTTAAGCCTGAGCGGCTTGTTAAGGTAGCGATTTCAGCCATGAAACAGTCCCTGAAAGCTTTTCACCCGGTCATTCATTCATCTGTTTCCCTGCATAAGTTTCTTGCCCTTGAAATGCCAGGATCAAAAGGGATCGCGCACTGCCTGCCGGGGCCAAAACTGTGGCTCAATGAGGCCAGCGACAAAACCTCAAACAACATTATTCTCATCGGTCCGGAAGGTGATTTTACTCCCGACGAAATCCAGCAGGCATCCGTATCGGGTTATGTCCCGATTACCCTTGGTGAAAGCCGCCTCAGGACTGAAACAGCAGGCGTAGTTGCCGTGCAGACCCTGGCCTGGCTTTTCCGTCGGGAGGCTTGACTTATTCCGGCAAAAATTCTTATCTTGTAAGAGGTTGGTATTTTAACCTTTAACCTCTATTACCTATGCTGGGCAGATCAAGGAACAAGCGGCAACTCGAGATTTTTGAAGTTCCTGTTGCGCGGTTTATAAGCAAAAAACATGAGCTTGTTGTCGGAGCGGATCAGATTGACTGGGAAGTCATTGAGGATAAATTCTTGCCTTTTTATTCACCCAAAGGCCGTCCCTCCATCCCTCCCCGAAAAATCATTGGAATGATGCTTCTAAAGGAGCGGTTCAACCTCAGTGATGAAAAAGTCCTGAAAATATGGCCTGAAAATCCTTATTGGCAATATTTCTGCGGAGAGGTTCACTTCCAGACGGAAAAACCTTTTTCCCACAGCGAACTTTCACGCTTTCGCCAGCGGGTTGGCAAGGAGGGCATGGATGTACTTCATGATATTACCCTCAAGCAATTCGGCAATCCGGATTCCAGGACTTACGGCACCTATTCCGATCGGCGGAAGAAAAACTTCTGGAAGAAAATAATCGGATGACCCGCATTCCCGTCATCGTGGCAGCGGGACTCATTGCGGTTTTGATATTTCCGCAAACAATAAATTCCCAAACCGTCATGCAAAAATCACAGCAAGACCGGAAGCCGGCGGTTGCCGGTTCCTTCTATCCGGCAGAGGCAGCGCAGCTCCGGACCATGGTTGCCGGCTTTCTGAAAGAGGGCAAACCAGACCAGACCAGCGGAGTCGTAAGAGCGTTGGTGGTGCCCCATGCCGGGTATGTTTTTTCCGGCGGTGTTGCGGCATCGGGTTACAACCAGATCAATCCGGATCACCCGTACAAAAGAGTTTTCATCATTGCCTCCTCACACCGGATGAGCCTGGGAAAAGCATCGGTTTATACCCGGGGAGATTATCTTACCCCTCTGGGTAAAATGGAAGTAGATCAAGAGGTGTCGGCAAAGCTGGCAGCTAATACGGAATTTTTTACTGACGACCCGTCAGCACATATTCAGGAACACAGTATTGAGGTTCAGTTACCCTTTTTGCAGGTCAGAATGACCAAGCCCTTACCTATAGTACCGATAGTGGTCGGCACCCAGCACCCATCCGTATGTAAAGGGATTGCTGAAGCACTAAAACCCTGGTTCACTGCGGATAACCTGTTTATTATCAGTGCAGATTTTTCGCATTATCCGTCCTACGAAAATGCCCTAAAAGTTGATGCAGCAACTGCTGAAGCCTTCTGCACCAATTCCATCAGCGGGTTTCTCAAAGTCCTGGAGGCTAATAACAAATTACGCATTCCGGATCTGGCAACCAGCATGTGCGCATGGCCGTCGGGGCTGGTTCTTCTCAACCTTACCGAAAATAATCCATCATTGAAGTTTAGCAAGATCGATTATAAAAACTCCGGGGATATTAAACCATACGGTGATAAAGCGTCGGTTGTCGGCTACCATGCAATATGCATTTCCGACAAGGCTTCCGGGCAATTCGATCTCAGCGATACCGATAAAAAGGAGCTCCTGAAAATCGCACGCACCACCATCGAATCCTATGTCAGGAATCGCACGATACCCGAAATAAACTCATCCGGATTCAGTCAGTCGCTCAAAACAACTGCCGGTGCCTTTGTAACGCTGAAAAAGGATGGACAATTGAGAGGCTGCATCGGTTCTTTTGAACCGTCGTCTCCGCTTTTCAAGGTAGTTCAGGAAATGGCGATTGCCTCCTCAACGCAGGACAGCCGGTTTCTGCCCGTTCAGTCGAAGGAATTGAAGGAGATTCATATCGAGATATCGGTCCTTACCCCGATGAAGAAAATCAGGGATATCCAGGAAATCAAGCTGGGAACACATGGTATTTATATCAAGAAGGGATTCCAGGGAGGCACCTTCCTCCCTCAGGTTGCCACAGAAACCGGCTGGACACTAGAAGAGTTCCTGGGCCACTGCGCACGCGACAAGGCAGGGATTGGGTGGAGCGGCTGGAAAGATGCCGATATCTTTGTCTATGAGGCGATTATCTTTGAGGAAGAATAGTCTCGTCAGACATGACCGCCCCTTACCTCCTCATCCCCATCGCTGTAATCCTTCTGATGTTTTATGGGATCAGCCTCCTTTTCAATAACCTGCATATAATCAGCCGCCCGGCACACCGGAAAATCTGGAACTACCTTCTGCTGGCGACCTTTATCACAACCGCTGTTCTCGGGGTCCTCATGGCCATCCAGATCAACTACAAAATAGAGGTCCCCTGGACGGAGAAAGTCCTGAAATGGCATGTCAACTTTGGAATTGCCATGTCGGGCGTTGGGGTATTTCATTTTTTGTGGCATTGGGGGTACTATTTCCCAAAGGGACGAGTAAGGGGGAAACGGGCGAGCGCAGCTCGCCCCAACGGGGACAAGGAGACAACACCTCACAACACCTCACAACACCTCACTAATTTTCTCCCGTTTGTAATCGGGTTTATCGGAATAGCTTTCCAGACGCTGGTGATCCGCGAAATGCTCGGTTTGTTCAATGGTAACGAACTGATGATCTCGCTGATATTCTTTATATGGCTGGTTCTCACCGGTGCCGGTGCCTTAACTGGCAGCCGGGCCCGGGAAGCTCAGTCAGAAACAGAAGGCAGCCATAGCAGGCCAGGACTTCTGCTTTTATATATCCTGATATTGCCGGTGGTTCTTATGCCGCTCGCGTTCTATTTAAAGTATCTGTTTTTTGCCCCGGGAATAGAGGCCGGTCCCACTGATTTTGCCGGATTCCTGCTGCTGATCCTGACCCCATTTTGTTTTCTCAACGGATTCGCATTCACTTATATTCTTAAGCGGCTTGAAACAAACGGCATTTCACCGTCCAAAGCCTATATGCGGGAGAGCCTGGGTGCAGCCGCCGGCGGCGTTCTCGTAACACTGCTGATTGTCCCGGGCTGGTTTACCATTCCGGCAGCAGAATATTTCGAAAAGCTGGCTCACCCGAATGAGGAGGTTGTCGCCACCCGCTCCGGAGCAGCCGGAAAAATTACCGTAACACGGATGGCAGACCAGGCGAACATCTATGAAAACGGTATTCTGGCAGCTTCATCAGGCAATACCCTGATTAACGAACAGGCAGCGCACTTTGCCCTTGTACAATCCGATTCAACCAGAAACATCCTGGTCATAGGCGGCCTGATATCCGGGATAGAGTCTGAACTGCTTAAATATCAAGTGGAACGGATTGATTTTGCTGGACCAGTCGGCCAATTGAAAAACATGGCCAAGGGTCTCGGACTGCTTCCCCCGGCTAACAGACGGATTCATCTCGTTCAAAAGGAACCCCTGGTCTGGTTAAAACAGAATGAGGGCTTCTACCAGGTTATTTTAGTCCTTTTGCCCGGCCCTCAAAACCTGAGCCTTAACCGGTTTTATTCGGATGACTTTTTCATTCTTGCCAGGAGAAGCCTGTCGCAGGATGGGGTGATATCGGTCATGCTTCCGGGACTCGCCAATTACATTTCGGAGGATGCCATCAGTACACTGAATCCGGTGGCTTCTGCTGCTAAAAAATCTTTTGCTCAGGTCAAGGTTTTCGCTGGTGAAAACACCTTTCTCCTGGCTTCAGACGCCAATCTGAAAACAGATATTCTTAACCAGATGGAAATTCGCGGTATAAAGGCAACCTATCTCAGTCCGGGGTACTTCGACGCAAACCTGTTTCTCAGACAATCCGGGAAAGCAGATCAACTAATTGACTATCAAGATAAAGCTAACAGCAACCTAAAGCCCTCGGCATTCTTTTCACAGATCAGATGGTGGCTGGGTCAATATCCTGACCGTATTCTCTGGTCCGGAATCATTTTGGTTTCAGTAATCCTGCTGTTTTCACTTTTCACCGGCAGAAGGGAGGATTCCATCATGTTCCTGATGGGGGCAGGCTCATCCGGGCTCATTTTAATAATACTATTGTTGCTTCAGGTTATCTCGGGCTCCCTTTACCTGATGACCGGCCTTTTCCTGGCGGTTTTCATGATCGGTCTTGTCGCTGGCAGCCATTCGTGGTGGCCTGATCGGTGGTTCCGTGTGAATACCAGTCTCTGGATGCTGCCTGCCGGCTTTTCTATCGTGGCCGGCGTGCTGGGAATAGTGGCGAAACCATTGACCGGAAGCGGCTCCGGTTCCATCCTGAAAATCATGTTTCTGATGATCCTGTTTTTGATATCAGCATGGTTTATCGGTCGGATATACAATACGCTCAGCACCAGCCAGAAAGATACCGGAAGATCGGGGAAGCTCTATGCTTATGACCTCCTTGGCTCTGCCATCGGAGCCGTTCTGTTCCCGCTGGGCATCCTGCCTTTTCTCGGAATGGTTCCGGCAATTGCCATCATTTCACTTTTCGGAATCGTATCTTTAGGCCTGATATTGGCAAAAAGATAGTTATCCGGCGAGTCAATCATGAACAAGAGGGATTTCATTAAAAGATCATTTACAGCAGGATTTGGCACCTGTGTTTGTGGGGCCGCCGGATTCAGCAATAAAGCATCATTCATTATGGACGACCAGAATAATCAGAGACCGGGAGAGCGCGAAGCGAGCCATTATATTGTCACACCACGGGGTATAAAATGCCTCATCTGCCCCAATGAGTGCACCCTGAAAGAGGGGGAGCTAAGCGAATGTCATAACCGGATTGCCAGGGACGGAAAGCTCTATACCATGGCCTATGGAAATCCCTGTGCGGTCCATATTGATCCGGTAGAGAAAAAGCCGCTTCTGCATTTTTATCCGGCCAGCCTTTCGTTCAGCCTGGCAACCGCGGGATGCAATTTTGCCTGCCTCAATTGCCAGAACTGGGAGATCAGCCAGGTGAGTCCGACAAAAACGCGGAATTACATGGCAAGCCCGGAGCATGTTGTGAATCAGGCTATCAGTGAAAACTGCAAATCCATTGCCTATACTTATTCCGAACCCATCACCTTTTTTGAATACATGCGCGATACTGCAACAATCGCAAAAAGCAAGGGAGTAAAAAATATCATGGTCTCCAATGGTTATATAAATGAGGAGCCCCTGCTGGAGTTATGCAAGGTGATTGATGCTGCCAATATCGATCTTAAAACCTTCGATCCGGAGACACATTTAAAGCTGACAGCCGGAAACCTCAAGCCGATACTCGAAACTCTTAAGACCTTCAGGGATCAGGGAGTATGGGTTGAGATCACCAGTCTCATCATTCCGGGCTGGACCGATAACTTTGATCATATCACCAGAATGTGCGACTGGCTTACTAAAGAAGGTTTTACAGGAAATCCCCTGCACTTCAGCCGGTTCCATCCCCAGCATAAGCTTACACGCCTGCCCCCCACCCCGCTCCAGACTCTTACAAAAGCCAAGGAGATCGCAGTTAAAGCCGGCCTCCAATATGTATATATAGGCAACGTTCCCGGAATCGGAGGGGAGGATACTTATTGTCATGCCTGTAAAGCTCTACTTGTTAAGCGCAGCGGATTTGAAGTGGACCAGAATCTGATCATCAATGGCCGATGCCCAAAATGCCAGACCAGAATACCGGGCAGGTGGTAGCTGGTTGCTGGTTACTGGTTACTGGTTAATGGTTACTGGTTCCCAGTTAACGCCAGAACTGTCATCCTGACGAAAGTCAGGATCCCAAACTTCGGAGCAATTGTCATCCCGAAAGCGGGGACCCGTTCCTTGTATACCGCGCTTTAAGGGACGCATCTCGTTTTCGCGTGGATGACAAGTGCTCCGAGGTGGGAGATTCCGGCATACGCCGGAATGACAGTTCTGGCCTAACCAGCAACCAGCAACCAGCAACCAGCAACTTTTCGCGAGTTGATATACATCGCCTTATTCGTGATCTACATCAGAATTTTCCTGATAAATGACAACCCTGAAATATCGGGGTATCTACATTTATATATATTGAAAATTCTACTTTTGCCTGATAATTTCCTAACACTATGACCAGCGAATCACTTGTATTATTTTTTATTGTCGGCGTTGTGCTTGTGGGTGGGGCAATTTTGTTCTCTCACTTTGTTGCGCCGCGCATCAGCAAGTCGCCAGCTAAGTTTGAACCTTACGAATGCGGTATCCCGGCGGAGGGAAACGCCTGGATTCAGTTTAACGTAGGGTATTACCTGTTTGCAATCATCTACCTGATTTTTGCCGTGGAAACGGTTTTTATTTTTCCATGGGCGGTAGTCATGAGAGAGACGGGGCTCAGGGCTTTTGTTGAGATCGTGATCTTCTTCTTTGTCCTGGGTTTAGGATTGCTGTATGCATGGAAAAAAGGAGCTTTGAAATGGGCGTAAAAATTAAAAACATGAAGAATGAAGATTTCAAGGATAATGAAACCCTTGATATCTTCAAACAGTCCGGCGGAAACATCCTTCTGACTACCATCGACGATATCATCAACTGGGGCCGGGCAAATTCTGTCTGGCCCTTAACTTTTGCAACCAGTTGCTGCGGCATTGAGATGATGGCTGCCGGCGCTGCGAGGCATGATTTCTCCCGTTTCGGTATTGAAGTATACCGTGCCTCACCGCGCCAGGCCGATGTGATCGTTGTGGCCGGAACCGTTGTTCATAAAATGGCCCCGGTTTTAAAAAGGCTTTATGACCAGATGGCAGACCCAAAGTTTGTGATAGCCATGGGAGCCTGCGCCTGTTCCGGCGGACCTTTTTATTACAATACGTACTCTGTAGTGCGAGGTGTTGACCACGTGATCCCGGTTGATGTTTACGTTCCAGGCTGCCCCCCCCGTCCCGAGGCTTTACTGTACGGGGTAATGCAGCTGCAGCGAAAAATGAAGACGGATACCATCAAGGATCCTCGCGACCCGATGGAAAACTTTATTTAACCAAGGCCATGGAAAAAGAACAACTAGCCCAAATCCTGGCGGAACTGGTTCCCGGCCTGGAGATTAACATCAGTAAAGATATTATAGAGATTAAGGCGGCGAGCACTGCCTGGCATGAACTGGCCGGAAAGCTGGCATCGGATCCCAGGCTGCAGTTTAACTATCTGCATAACCTTTACGGAGTTGACTGGCAGACTCATTTTACAGTAATCGCCTACCTGGATTCTACCATTCTCGGGCATTCACTGATTCTACGGACTGAAGTGGCCGACCATGACAATCCTTCGCTGGATTCTATAAGTGATATTTGGGTTACCGCGAATTTTCAGGAGCGTGAAATTTATGACCTTATGGGCATTCTGTTCACCAATCATCCCGATTTGCGGCGGCTTTTCCTTGAAGACGGCTGGGGATTTCCTTTGAGAAAAGACTATAAGGACGATATTAACTTCATCGAACGTTAAGCCATGCAGGAAGTTGAATTGCAAGATATTCTGACCGCCCGTGAAGACGGCGATTATATCATCAATATTGGACCGCAGCACCCGTCAACACATGGTGTTCTCCGCTTTGTGGTTTCCCTGAAAGGCGAAACGCTGGAATATGTGATCCCGCATTGCGGCTATATCCATCGCGGGATTGAGAAAATGTGCGAAAGGCTTACCTACCCGCAGATCATTCACCTGACCGACCGGATGGATTACCTTTCAGCCCACATGAACAATGAGGCTGTTTCCCTTGCCGTTGAAAAAGGCCTGGGAGTTGAAGTTCCGGAGCGCGTTAAATACATCCGCACCATCCTTTCAGAACTGCAGCGCCTCGCCTCCCATCAGCTCTGGTGGGCAGCATTCGGGATGGACCTTGGCGGACTCACCTGCTTTTTCTATGGTTTGCGCGACAGGGAAAAGATCCTGGACATTTTTGAAGAGTCTTTCGGATCCCGGTTGTTGCACAGTTATATCTGCCCGGGTGGCCTCATGAACGACATCCATCCGAATTTCCAGAAAAGGACCAAGGATTTTATCACCTATTTCCGGAAAAAACTTCCTGAATATGATGAGCTGCTGACCGGCAATATCATCTTCGAGCAGCGCACGAAAAATATCGGAATCCTGTCAAAAGAGGAAGCTGTGGGATACGGACTGACAGGCCCTTCAGGCCGAGGATCCGGATTCGCCTGCGATATCAGGAAGCGGTTCCCATACAGTGCCTATGATAAAGTGAATTTCAAAGAGATCCTTTACGCTGAGGGTGACACCTGGGCGCGCTATAAGGTGAGGATGGATGAGATGTGGGAGTCCATGAGAATCATTGAACAACTGATCGATAATATTCCTGAAGGCGACTTTACGGCAAAGATGAAACCCATCATCAAACTGCCGGAAGGTGAATACCACCAGCGGGTGGAAACCGCAAGAGGCGAGCTTGGTGTTTATATTATCAGCACGGGCGAGAAAAACCCCTACAGGATGCATTTTCGCACTCCGAACTTTTCTAATCTGTTTGTCATGAACCGATTAGCCGCAGGATTCAAGATCGCCGACCTGATAGCCATCAGCGGTTCCCTTGATCTTGTGATTCCTGACATTGACCGATAGTGTTAACGCATATAACTGGACAAATGCCATTTAATATCTACGATTTTTCAACCACAACAAAAGCCGTTGACGAGTTTCTTAAGGCTAACATGTCACCAACGTGGGCTTTTATTACTGAGTTGACCATTGTGGGGCTCGTGTTTCTCATTTTCTACGCGATTGTCGGACTCTACCTGGTTTACGCCGAGCGAAAGGTCTGTGCCTTCATGCAGAACAGGGTCGGTCCCAACCGAGTCGGCAAGTGGGGACTGTTTCAGACTATTGCCGACCTGATCAAGCTCCTGATGAAGGAACTGATCACCATTAAAAAGGCTGACAAGCTCCTTTACAATGTTGCACCCTTTATCGTGATCATCGCATCCTTTATGGCTATAGCCGCGATTCCGTTTGCCAAGGGTCTTCACGCCGTCGACTTCAATATCGGTGTATTTTATATGATGGCGGTCTCGTCGATCGGGGTAGTCGGTATTTTGATCGCAGGATGGTCAAGTAACAGCAAGTATTCCCTGATCGGTGCCATGCGAAGCGGCGCACAGGTTGTGAGTTATGAGCTGTCTGTAGGTCTTGCGCTTGTTTCAGTCGTGATTTTCAGCGGATCCATGCAGCTCTCCACCATCGTGGAAAGCCAGGCAAACGGATGGTGGATCTTCAAGGGGCATCTTCCTGCGATTGTCGCCTTCTTCCTGTTCCTGATTGCAAGCACTGCCGAAATCAACCGCGGACCCTTTGACCTTGCAGAAGCAGAATCCGAGCTGACAGCAGGCTTCCATACCGAATATTCAGGGATTAAGTTTGCGTTCTTCTTCCTTAGTGAATTCATGAACATGTTCATCGTTGCCTCGCTGGCGGCTACCGTTTTCCTGGGAGGCTGGATGCCGCTGCATATCGGAAACCTTGAAGCATTCAACAGAATCATGGATTTCATACCCCCGATATTCTGGTATTTCGGCAAAACAATTTTTGTGATCTACCTGATTATGTGGTTTAAATGGACATTCCCGCGGCTCAGGATCGATCAGCTCCTGAACCTGGAGTGGAAATATCTCCTTCCGATCAACCTGGTGAACACGCTATTAATCGCCTTCCTCGTCCTCATGGGATGGTATATTAAATAATGACTATGAACTCAGTAGCAGAATACTTCAGCGATATCTTTAAAGCAATCAGATCCTTGTGGAAGGGTTTGATGGTAACCGGATACTACTTCGTTCATCCGAAGCAGATCGTTACCCAGCAGTATCCTGAAAACCGCAAGACTCTTGAGATGTTTGACCGGTTCAAGGGGGAGGTTGTTCTTGTTCATGATACGGACAATACCCATAAATGCAATGGTTGTGGCATCTGCCAGTTAAACTGCCCCAACGGATCGATTGAGATCATCACCGATTCAGCTGTCAATGAAGATGGTAAATCGGAAAGAATCATTGACAAGCATATTTATCATTTATCCATGTGCACATTCTGCGGCCTCTGCGTTAAGAGCTGCCCCAGCAATGCACTGGCTTTTTCCCAGGAGTTTGAACACGCCGTATTTGACCGGCAGAAGCTCACGAAGGTTTTGAACCAGCCCGGTTCCAAAATCAAGAAAGAGCCGAAAGCACCAAAGCCAGCGCCGGCACCAGCACCCGCGCCTGTAACCGAAGTAGTACCTAACCCTGCAAATTAATTCCGATATGGCACTCAACGTATTGATGTTTTACATATTATCGGCAGTAATCGTGATCTGCTCAGTGCTCACGATAACCAGCCGGAGAATTCTGCGGGCAGCCTTTTATCTGCTTTGCGTTCTCGTTGCCACAGCCGGATTCTATTTTATGGTGGATTACGAGTTCATGGCAGGGGTTCAGCTCGTTCTGTATGCAGGCGGTATTGTTGTCCTGATCATTTTTTCCATTCTGCTGACCAGCCACATCAGCCACAAATTTGCCAGGCCTGAAGCCATGCGCCTGGTAATGGGACTGATTGTGGGGGTATCGGGATTTGCGCTGTCGACCATTGCCATATTGCAATTTGCTTTTAAGGAAACCGAGAACGCAGCCATGAAGGTGGATATGCAGGCCATCGGAACCCAGTTACTTGGCACCGGGAAAAATGGCTATGCCCTTCCCTTTGAAGTCATCAGCATTCTTCTGCTTGCTGCCATGATTGGAGCCATTGTCGTTGCTAAAAAAGGCAAATAACCAGTACGCTTAAATTTAAAATTGCTAATCGCCAAGCCATGATAGAAGGAATTCCAATGACCCACGTGCTGATCGTCAGCGCATTCATGTTCTTCACCGGAGTGTGCGGCTTTATCATCCGAAGGAACATGATCACCATCCTGATGTCGATCGAACTGATCCTTAATGCGGTAACAATCAACCTGGTCGTTTTTAATAAGTTTCTCTACCCCGACCAGCTGCAGGGCCATTTCTTCGCACTCTTCGTAGTAGGAATAGCCGCCGCGGAAGCATCCGTTGCAATCGCCCTGATTATCAATATATACAGGCGATTAAACTCGATCAACGTGGAACAGGTGAACGAAATGAAGTATTAATCCAATTTTTTGGCTGATATGAACTACTCCTATACTATATTAATCCTTCTGATACCCATTGCAGCATTCCTGTTTAACGGACTGCTGGGAATGAAGTTCAAACCGATTGTATCGGGCCTCGTCGGCACCATTGGTCTCGGAATCGTTTTCCTGTTATCCTGGTACACTGCCTGGCAGTACTTCTTTGTTGGCGGAATGGTCGATGGGGAGTTTCCCAAGATCATCGCAATGAACATGGATTGGCTGCAGTTTACCGATAAGCTTACGATCCGCATGGGGATCATGCTCGACCCGATTTCGGTTATGATGCTGGTTGTGGTCTCGTCGGTATCCCTTATGGTTCATATTTACAGTCTGGGGTATATGAAAGGAGAGAAAGGATTTGCCCGTTTTTACGCATTCCTCTCCCTTTTCACATTTTCGATGCTCGGCCTTGTCATTGCCACCAATATTTTCCAGATGTACATTTTCTGGGAACTGGTAGGCGTCTCCTCCTTCCTTCTGATCGGATTCTATTATCAGAAACCATCGGCCGTTGCAGCCTCCAAAAAAGCATTTATCGTTACACGGTTTGCCGACCTCGGCTTTCTGGTTGGTATCCTGATTTTGTCCTTTTTCACAGGAACATTTGATTTTACAACACTTACAGGTGCTGATCACAGCATCTTTGAGTCCGGCGCAGCCCAGAGTTTCATGGGTATGTCGGTTTTTACATGGGCTTGCTTGTTGATCTTCATGGGGGGTGCCGGTAAATCGGCCATGTTCCCGTTCCACATCTGGCTTCCTGATGCCATGGAGGGTCCCACCCCGGTTTCCGCCCTTATCCATGCGGCAACCATGGTTGTTGCCGGTGTTTTCCTGGTAGCCCGTATGTTCCCTGTTTTCTATTTCCAGGCCCCGGATGCACTGGAGGTAATCGCGTATGTCGGCGGTTTCACTTCGCTCTTCGCCGCTATCATAGCCTGCACCCAGTATGATATTAAACGGGTGCTTGCCTTCTCTACCCTGTCGCAGATCGGATATATGATTCTGGCCCTGGGGGTTTCCGGATATGAAGGACATGACGGAGTCGGTTACATGGCATCCATGTTTCACCTTTTTACGCATGCTTTCTTTAAGGCTCTGCTCTTCCTCGGTGCCGGCGCAATCATCCATGCCGTTCACAGCAACGTCATGCAGGACATGGGAGGCCTGCGGAAATATTTGCCAATCACGCATATCACCTTCCTGATTGCCTGCCTCACCATTGCAGGTGTACCTTTCCTGTCGGCATTCTTCAGCAAGGATGAAATCCTCGTTGCTGCATTCCATCATAACAAGCTCCTTTTCGCTGTTGAATACCTGGTAGCCGGAATCACTGCCTTCTATATGTTCAGGCTCTATTTCAGCATCTTCTGGGGCAAAGACAAACAGTATCACCACACCCCGCATGAGGCACCAAAGGTTATGACCATTCCCCTCATGATCCTGGCTTTCGGATCCATTTTTGCCGGGTATATACCGTTTGCAAAGCTTGTTACGGCCGATGGAAGACCGTTCGAATCCCACATAGATTTTGCGATAGCCATCCCTTCGGTTCTGATCGGGCTGGCAGGCATCGGACTCGCTATGCTGATGTACAAGAAAGAGACCAATATACCCGAGAGGATCTCTATCGCCCTGGGAGGCTTTTACAAGACGGTCTATAATAAGTTTTACATCGATGAGGTCTATCTCTTCATTACCAAGAAGATCATTTTTAACTACATATCACGTCCGGTCGCATGGTTCGACCGTCATATCGTTGACGGCACCATGAACGGAATCGGTTGGATCACCCTGACCAGTGCGAAGAAAATCAAAGGGCTGCAATCCGGATATCTGCCTCAGTACGGTATGGTGTTCGCCCTGGCAGCAGTGGTGTTAGTGCTGATTTTCGCCTTCCTGGTAGGATAATGTAGAGTAAACAGAAAAAGAAGCCGACTATGAATATTCTGAACCTGTTCATCATCATCCCGGTCCTCACGGTGCTGGGTATCATGTTTGTCAAAGATTACAAGGGCGCCCGGATGACAGCGGCCGTTGGCATGTCGCTGCAGCTTGTCGCTGCCTTAGTGATGACCCTGATGTATTTCGCGCAGCGCAAGGCCGGTGCGTCTGCAGAGTTTCTGTTTTATACGGATATGACCTGGTTTAAAACCTTGAATATCCACTATACTATTGGAGTTGACAGCATAGCGGTGTGGATGATCTGCCTGGCTTCCATAGTTGTTTTTGCCGGAATCTTCGCCTCCTGGGAGGTGCAATACCTGTCGCGCGAGTTCTACATTTCCCTGATTCTGCTGGCTACCGGTGTTTTCGGGTTCTTTATCTCCCTCGATTTGTTTACCATGTTTCTTTTCTATGAGCTGGCGGTTATCCCGATGTATCTGCTCATCGGAATATGGGGAAGCGGGCCCAAAGAGTATTCGGCCATGAAGCTTACCCTGATGCTGATGGGTGGATCTGCACTTCTGGTAGTTGGACTGCTCGGCCTCTATTTCAATTCTTCGGCGGCGGGGCCGGTAACCTTCAATCTCCTGGAACTTGCAGAAATAAGCTTCCCGATAGCCATGCAGCGCTTCTTCTTCCCCTTCCTCTTTGTAGGATTTGGAATTCTTGGCGCCTTGTTTCCCTTGCATACCTGGTCGCCCGACGGTCACTCCTCGGCACCAACTGCGGTTTCCATGCTGCATGCCGGTGTACTGATGAAGCTTGGAGGATACGGCTGCCTGAGGGTTGCCATGTACCTTCTCCCTGAAGCCGCCAACGAGATGGCCTGGATTTTTCTGATCCTGACCACGATAAGCGTGGTGTACGGAGCCTTCGGCGCGATCTGGCAGAAAGACCTTAAATATATCAATGCCTATTCTTCTGTGAGCCATTGCGGACTCGTATTGTTTGCACTCCTGATGATGAATAAAACCGCCATCAATGGTGCGGTTCTTCAGATGATTTCTCACGGTCTCATGACGGCCCTCTTCTTTGCCCTTATCGGCATGATCTATGGTAGGACCCACACAAGGAACGTTCCGGAAATGGGCGGTTTGATGGCTGTTATTCCATTCCTCGGAGTTTCCTACGTGATTGCCGGTCTGGCTTCGCTGGGTCTTCCCGGACTGAGCGGTTTCGTCGCAGAAATGACCGTTTTTGTCGGGGCTTTTGAACACACCGATACTTTTCACAGGGTGATCACCATCATTGCCACGATGTCCATCGTAATTACTGCGGTCTATATCCTGCGCGTTGTGGGCCAGCTGCTGCTCGGCCCGATTCGTGAAAAGGAGTACCTCGAATTTCCGGATGCCCGCTGGCATGAAAGACTCAGCCTGGTCGTCCTGATCCTTCCGATCGCCATCATCGGGATTTATCCTGCTTTCCTGTCAGGAACGCTGGCCGATGCAATTGTCCCCATTGTTGAACGCTTAACAGCCATGTTATAATAGATTTACACCATGGAGAGCAACTCATTTTTTCTCATGAGAAACGAACTGATACTGGTTGGGATTGCTATGATCCTGCTGGTAACAGAAATCTTTACCAAGCCTGAAAAAAAGAGCGGGATTATCACGCTGGCCGCAGTTCTTTTCGGACTTGCCACAGTGGCAAATTTCTTTCCTGTACCGGAAGGGACACTGTTTGGCGGAAGTTTTATAACCAATCCGATGACGGTATTCATGAAGAACGTCCTGAATATCGGGGTCTTCATTGTATTTCTTCAGTCTGTGACCTGGCTGCGAAGAGAGGAGAACAGCGGGAAAATATCGGAATATTTCATTCTTATGATCTCAACTCTGATCGGGATGAATTTCATGATCTCCTCAGGCGACTTTCTGATGATGTATATCGGGCTTGAGCTGGCAACCATACCGATGGCTGCCCTGGCTGCTTTTGAAAAATTTCATGAAAAGTCAGCCGAGGCCGGTATTAAACTGATTCTAACCTCAGCGCTCTCCTCTGGAATTCTTTTGTATGGATTGTCCTTTATTTACGGAACCACAGGCTCCATCTACTTTGTGGATATCGTTGACAAAATCAGCAGCAATCCGCTGCAGACATTCGGACTGGTATTCTTTATTGCAGGGATGGCTTTCAAAATCTCGCTGGTTCCATTCCATCTCTGGACAGCTGATGTTTACGAAGGTGCGCCGGTTAACATTACCGCATACCTCTCTGTTGTTTCCAAGGGAGCTGCAGCCTTCACGTTCATGATTATCTTGTTCAGGGTTTTTTCCGCAGTTACCGAAATCTGGCAGCCTATCC
>CAZEKJ010000030.1:0-2861 GCA_964512915.1 uncultured Porphyromonadaceae bacterium | reverse complement strand
CTCTTTGCCATCAGGCAGAATAACATGAAGCGTTTCCTTGCCTTCTCCTCGATCGCACAGGCCGGATTTATCCTGCTGGGTATCATGCAGGGCGGAGAACTCGGTATGACGACCGTTGTCTATTTCATGCTGATTTATGTATTTACCAATCTGGCTGCTTTCGGTGTGGTTTCTGCCATCTCCGAGGCAACCGGGAAAGAGAATATCACCGATTACAACAGCCTCTATAAAACCAATCCGAAGCTCAGCCTCGTCATGTTGCTTGCCATGTTTTCCCTGGCCGGTATTCCTCCGGTAGCGGGATTCTTCGGTAAGTTCTTCCTGTTCACGGCAGCCGGGGCCAAAGGATATTATATTCTGGTGCTGATTGCTGTTTTAAACGCTACCATTTCCCTGTATTATTACCTGCGTGTTGTAAAGGCCATGCTGATTGACAAATCCGATGAGCCGATCGGGACTTTTAAAACTCCCTGGGCAATGCGGGCCAGTCTTCTTATCTGCGTTGCAGGTATCTTTGTCATTGGCTTTGCCAGTGCCATTTATGAGTATATTTCCAGTATCAGTTTCGGAATTAACTAATTACGATTATGCCTCTGAATCAGGGTAAACACAGCATCGAGGTTATTGACGGACCGCGTTGCACGCTTGTCGAATCCGGTATCACCCGTCAGCGTATGGAATTTCTGAAAGAGATTCTGGAATTCAACAAATATGTGGTGAAAGTGGAATCTATCGAAGAGGGCGGCTTTAAGATCGGGGTCACCGATCTGGTTTTTCATGCCGTTGTGGATGTCTATAAACGAAGGCTCCATTCGCCAAATGGCAAAATAATAACCCCGGCTTACTGGCTTCAGAACACCGACCAGCAAACCGAGGTTGAGGTAAATTATTGGATTCAGGACTGATCAGCAGCCGCCTGAAGCTTTTTTCTTGGCTGGCTTTTTCACAATCGGCTTGGGGGCCCCACCCTTATCTCCTGCTGCAACAATAGCCGCATTAACGGCTCCCCCGCCTCCCAGTGCAGATCCTGCTGCCATCCGGAAGTCATATCGGGCCATTTCCTCATTTGGATTCGTGGCTGCAGGTTTCTCAGGATTCATGATCGTTTCCACCCAATAATTGAGACCGCCTTCCAGAACAAAATTGTTCTCAAAGCCAAGCTGGCGTGTGATCAGCCATGCCTGGTTGGCATCAACGGTTCCGTTGGAGTAAAAGATATTCATCTTGACATCCTGATTCAGAACATCAGCATACTGATCATTTAACAGATCCGGCAGTGGAATATTGATTGCTCCGGGCAGGCTGAACTTTTCAAACTCATCTGCACTCCTAACATCGATAAGCTGGATCGAAGGGTCCTTATTTACCAGCATATCAGCGAGTTCATCGGGACTGAAGTATTGCTGGCGGCCCTTGACTTCCTCAAGAAGCTGGTCTGCTGTAAGTTTATATGGATGGGTGGTGTTCTGGGGGACTGCTGCAATAAGCAGCCCCAGGCTAACAACCGAAATGGAAAGTATTACTCTTGGTTTCATCATCTTTTATTTTAATATTCTTCGCGTGGAAATTTTTTCTCAGCCCATTCTGCAACATAAAACATTCCGATGGCAGCCAGAATCAGGGCTAAGGCAAACAGGCCGTCGGACATTCCCAGGGATTCGCTGAGTTTCGGGCTGCCCTGGAATCCGGCCATATAGAGCTTATCCCAAAGGCTGTAGGTTTCTGAAAACAGAATTACTCCGATAAAGAGGCCCCCGATAAAGACCATGGCGTCCAGTTTACCGATTGCAGCTCCGCAGAAGCTGGTACCCGGACAGAATCCACCCATAATGAATCCGGCTCCCATCACAACGCCGCCAACAATGGCCGACGGGATATAGGCAGGGTTAACATAAACCAGATCCAGATCGATCCATCCGAAAAGGCTCATAAACAGGAGTCCGAGCATTGCGGTAATGGCGGCAGTAAAGAAGACTTTCAGCACAACCGTGTCATACCCGTAAAATACGCCGGCCAGTTTACGGCTTGAGGAAAAGCCGCTGCTTTCCAGCACGAGGCCAAAGCCTATTCCGATCAGGAAAGCCAGAAGGAAGTTTGTGTTTTCCGATATTATTTCATTGACTACTAAAGGTCCCATGGTGTTTCAGTTTAAGGTTAGATCCAGTTTTTACGGAAAAAGTAAGCCAGCATAAAGGCGGTGCCGAAAATGGCGGCCATCGTAATGAAGCCACCGACGGATATAACGGCCATTCCACTGAGGGCGGAGCCGCTCGTACATCCCCTGCCCAGCTGAGAGCCGAAGCCGAATAATATTCCACCGGTGCCCGCCATCAGGAGGCGTTTGCGGGAGGTAATCTTCGGACTGTGCTCAACCTTTAGTTTCAGCCGGCCCCAAAGTGCGCCGGAGAGAAATCCGCCGACCAGCACCCCTGCCATCTGAAAAACCAGCCAGTTTTTCAGGGGGCTGCTGTGCTGCTTCGCATAGTCGCTGTAATAGGCATTGTTTTTCACGTGCGCCGGTGCAACCACATCGGTTGCAGCCACGATCACACTTTTAACCGCACCGCTGGCACCCAGTCCACGGCCGGCGACATAATTGGCTGCAATCAGCACCAGGCCTAGCAGCACGCCTCCCAGATAGGGATTCAGGTACTTGCGGGAACGGTCAGTTTTTGGAGATTCCATAGTATGTTATGTTACTTAGTTTCGTTCTAGTGTCGGTTCTATCCCGGTGAGTCCCCGGCCTGAAGGCCGGGGTTACTGATGTCTCCGAATATTACTCACTGATCTTTAATCTTTAATCTTTAATTAGTACTGATGCGTTAATATTTAGAAGTTGAATAGTTCGCCTTGTTCTTTGA
>CAZEKJ010000029.1:4731-75072 GCA_964512915.1 uncultured Porphyromonadaceae bacterium | reverse complement strand
GCTGAGCAGGTCGTTCAGCTCTCGCATTCCGTCGCGGTTTCGCGCCAGGCCTACATCTTTGCTCTCATCCTCCACCCTGAACTCGATACCTGTCACCGGCCGGATCCCGGCCTTCCGGCACGCTTTTACGAAATCAGGCACTCCCGTAGAGTTATTGATATCGGTCAATGCCAGGGCCGTAACCCCGGTTTTCACCGCCTCCTCCACCAGTTCGTCCACCGCCAGGGTGCCGAAACGGAGACTGAAGTAGCTGTGGCAGTTCAGGTACACGTCCCCGTCCCTGTTGGGGCGTCCTGCGGACGCCCGTGTTCCCCCCGTGACGCGTGACGCGTGATGCGAAAATCGAATATCATATTATGATCAAATAATAAACAAAATTGTGATCATAATATAATAAATTTAATTTCACCCCCGAATTTTGTAACATTATCCCCGGTCCCCGGTCAAACTCCCGGACCAAACGAAACGATGAGCACGAACGAGAAGCTGTACAAACAGATTATCGAAGAAAACCAGAGCCGGATACGCTCGGTTTGCCGGCACTATGCCGGGATTTCCGGCGATGCGGATGATCTGTATCAGGAGATACTGATAAACGTCTGGAAGGGCATGGAGTCGTTCCGGGGCGATGCGCAGATTTCCACCTGGGTGTACCGGGTAGCGGTAAACACCGCCCTCACGTATGTGAACAAGAAGAGCAAGTATCTGAACTTCAATATGTACTGGGACGATGGCAAGGCCAGGGATCTGGTGAGCGAGGATCCGGAGATCAAGATTGAGGAAGAGAAAAAGACCCAATTGCTCACCAACCTCATGAACCAGCTTTCGGTGGTCGACAAGATCATCCTGTCGCTGGTGCTTGAAGAGCTAACGTCAAAAGAGATTGCAGAAATCGTGGGTATTACGGAGAGCAACGTCCGCGTGAAAATTCACCGGATCAAGGAAGATCTCCGTGAAAAAGTGAAAGGAGGGGAGTATGATATTTAAAAAGAAAGTTTTCCCGGAAGGACAGGCTCCGGAACTAGACCAGGTGGTAGACCAGCTGAAGAGCCTGGATAACAAAAACAAGAAACTTATGTTCAGGATGTTCATCCTGTACCTTGGATTTGCATTGTTCTACCTGGGGCTCCTGATTCTGAACCCCGATCCGGAACTTACCCTTGAAAACCGTATCCAGGGAGTCTTTTATGTCCTGATATTTGCGGTAGCAGCCTTTTTCTTCCGTCATCATTACCGCAAAACCTACAAAGCCGATTATACTGCACCCGTCCTGAAAATGCTCGAAGAGGCCCGCGACCGGCACAAGCTTCTTCGTCCTGGAAAAATCTGGTTCATGGTCTTCATTGTGGTTGTAACTGATATTGTGGTGACCTGGGCCCTGCTCGATGACACCTCTTTCCCCGAATCATGGTCCCTGCTGACATCCATACTGGTCATTCAGGCTGGATATTTTGCAATCATGAGCCTTTCCTACCTGATCGGCTACCTCATCTGGCGCAAAAAATCCCGGCCACTGGTAAGGAACCTGACGAGGATCATTGATGAACTGAAGCGTGATGAGGTGATGTAATCAACGATCAGCCAACGCAGACATGCACGATCATTGGCCTTCGTCTGTATTCCGCCCTGCAGGGCGGTTGTGCATTGGCCTGGCCATGGAATATATCCACTTCATGCCTGCAGATACGCATTATCATTTGTCTCTACGGAATGTTCCAACATGCCGCAATCTTTTCCCCGGTAAATCGTTAATTTTAACGATAAACCAACTCAACCTTCCGTCCATGATTCAGAACCTCAGGCTATTCTGGAATTTCTATAAACGATTGGTGGTTAATAATCTGATGGCATCAGTTTTACTGGCTATTGTTTACTCAGCAACCATCTTACTTGATGAGGAGTCCTCAAAGGTTTTGGGCATATTTATCAGGATCTTGTGCGTTTCTTTTATGAGCACAGGCTTCCTGATGAGCCTGCTTTATCAGGAACTGACTCATAAAACTGAATACTATTTCTATCATAACAAGGGAATCTCCAAGCTTAGCCTGATATCTGTTTCGGCGCTCCTGAATATACCATTTGGACTCATAACCCTGCTAGTTTATCATGGAATCACTTCTTGAGATTGACAGCGTACTGAAATCATTTGGCCAGCGCAGAGTCCTGACTGATATTTCTTTGCGTTGCCGACCCGGCGATGTGATTGGCCTGTTGGGCAGGAACGGATCGGGTAAGTCGACATTTCTTAAGATACTGTTCGGTACCCTGATGGCCGATAATCGGTTTATCCGCATAGATTCAGCGATCTACAGCAAGCCCTATCTGAAAAAAGGACTGATAAACTATTTACATCAGGATGCCTTCTTGCCGGCAAACCTGACTGTAAAAAAAGCCATCGACCTCTTCCTGCCTGAAAAATCGGAATTACTCTTATCTGATCCTTTGATCGGTAATTCGCGGGATACGCGGATTAAAGTCCTGTCAGGCGGGGAGGGAAGATACCTTGAAATCCGACTGATCCTGGAATCCGGAGCCCGGTTTGTCCTTCTCGATGAGCCCTTTAACGGACTCTCCCCCCTGATGATCGACCGTGTGAAGGAACTCATTATCGCCCGCTCTCCCAATACCGGAATTATTCTCACGGATCACGATTACCGCAACGTGCTGGATATTGCCAACCGATACTACCTGCTCTATGATGGGGGAATCAGGCAGATAATGGAACGGGAGGAGTTGGTTCAATGGGGGTATTTGCCGGAAATAGGGCAGAAGGCATAAGGCACAAGGCAAAAATCAGAAACAGGGTATAAGATATAAGGCGCTCGTAGGGGAGGACCCGTGGTCCTCCCGTTAATCAGAAGTCAATAGTAATGGTATAAGAAGGAAGAAAATGAAGGTATTTTTGGGGTTGGTGGGGTGGTTTCTGATTTCTATGGCGGGATATTCCCAGTCGTACACCCCCTTCGATTTTGCCCATGGCCAGTGGGTGTGCGGATATGATGTCAAGGGCGGGAATTTCAGTTCGTATGGGAGCTACTACATCCGGGAGGATGTGAAGTTCTATTGCGAGGGAGACACGATCATCAACGATACTCTCTATAACAAGCTTTATTACAGGGGCGTTGCGCGGTATCCCGAATGGGCGAAACGTCAGTTATCGGGCTATTATGGCCCGATACGGAACGATACCCTGAAACGGCAGGTGTGGTTCGGCAATATGCTGCTGTATGATTTTAACCTTCAGGTTGGCGATTCCATCCGGTCGATATGGCTTGGCGGTGAAAGGATACTCTCCATTGATTCCGTGTTGTACTGCAACGTCTATCACAGGCGGTTCAACTATAAAAGCGCCGGTAATTATGATGCCTGCCTGATTGAAGGAATCGGCTCCGTTTACGGACTGATTCCGAGATACATGATGCCCAATATCTCCTGGCTCGACTGCTATTCCGAAACCAATAATGTGATATGCGACACCTGCAAGACTCCAACCGCCGTGCAGGAACTGCTTATGGATGAGGTTGAAATCTATCCAAATCCCACTCCCGATAAGGTTCGTGTAACGTCTACCATTCCAATATCATCCATAGAAATCATGGATCTGCTGGGCAACCGGATCTGGTTTAATCCCCGGATTGATAAAACCGAAATCGAAATCGAAATCCGGGAGAAAGGCGTTTATTTCCTGAGAGTTGTGGTGCAGGGGGTGGGGGTGGTGAGGAAAATTATCAGAAATTGAATAAGGCAGAAGGCACTCGTAGGGGAGGACCCGTGGTCCTCCCGAAAGGCAGAAGGCAGAGGGCAGAAGGCAAAAATCAGGAACAGGGTATAAGAAATAAGGCATAAGGAGGCATTGGCCAAGATCAGAGCCTTTCACCGGATCCAATATAAATTATTGATTTTCAATATTATAAAATAATTTGGGCTAAAGCCCAGAAAAGGGGGGGATCCTGCTCACCCCTAGCTAAAGCTGAGGGGCAGCTGATAGGGCCTCGCACCCACACTCACACCCACACCCACACTCACACCCACACTCACACCCACACCCGACTCGGGGATTCCTGCCTGCGCAGGAATGACACGATTGGCCCAATGCTCTCCTTTTTCTTATTCCTTAATTCTTCTTCCTGATTTTTGCCTTCTGCCTTCTGCCCTCTGCCTTACGGGAGGACCGCGGGTCCTCCCCTACGAATGCCCTCCTGCCCTGTACACGCCAATCGCCCTCTTCACCGCATCACTCCCGTACCTTAACCTCAATTTATCCATGGCCAGATACAGGTTCACCGATTCGGGCGTGTCTTCGAAGAGGTTGAGCTGCTGGGTGCCGTGGACGAGACCGCTGAAGCGGACGCCGATGAGGCGGATCAGCATCCGTCTGTTATAGAGACGCTTAAAAAGCTCCTGCGCGATCGGGATCAGCACGTGGTCGAAGCTGGTGTAGGGAATGTGTTTCTGCAGGGTGTGCGTGTCGAAGTTGGCATAGCGGATCTTGATGGTGATGCACGCGGTGAGCTTCTCCTGCTTCCGCAGCTCAAAGGCGATCTTCTCCACCATCGTGATCAGCTTGCGGTTGAGCTCCTGCACGTCGGTGGTGTCCTGCTCGTAGGTGCTCTCCGAACTGATGCTTTTCTGCTCCCAGTAGGGCTCCACCGGGGTGGGGTCGATGCCGTTGGCCTTCTTCCAGATAACAATGCCGTTCTTGCCCAGCACCTGCTCCATCATCTCGGGCGGGATCTCACTGAGCGTGCGGATGGTGATCACGCCCATCGAACGGAGCAGCTGGAAGGTTTTCGGGCCCAGCATCGGGATCTTCTGGATCGATAACGGTGCCAGGAAATTGCGCACTTCAGGCTCCGGAACCTCTTTCTCGCCGTTCGGCTTGGCCAGACCGGTGGCAATCTTGGAGACGGTCTTATTGACTGATAATCCGAATGATATGGGCAGGCCAGTCTCTTTGATGATCCGCTGCCGCAGCTCGTGCGTCCACTTCAGGGAACCGAAGAAACGGTCCATTCCGGTAATATCGAGATAATGCTCATCGATCGAGGCCTTCTCGTACACCGGCGCCGAATCGGCAATGATCTCCGTTACGATACGGGAGTGCTTGCTGTAGTTCTCCATGTCGCCCCGAATATAGATCCCATCGCTGCAGAGCTGCCGCGCCATCTTGATCGGCATGGCCGAATGCACCCCGTACGACCGCGCCTCATAGCTGCAGCTCGCCACCACGCCGCGGTCCGAGAGCCCCCCGATGATCACGGGCTTCCCCTGCAGACTGCTGTTCATCAGCCGCTCTACCGACACGAAGAAGGTGTCGAGGTCGAAGTGGGCTACGGTACGGTCGCTCATAATTGGCTCGCTAATTGGCTCGCTGCGCTCGCTAATTGGCCTCGCTCCGCTCGGCTAATTGGCTCCCTTCGGTCGCTAATTGGCTCCCTTCGGTCGCTAATTGGCAATTGCGTGTCATTCCGGCGTAGGCCGGAATCCCCTGATACAATCATATTGATTAAATAATAAACAAAATACCGATAATAATATAAACAAAATGTTGAAATGTTGAATTGGTTGAATTGGTTTATTTATGCCAGAGCCTTCCCAGCTGCTCATGACTAATTCCGCTCTTCAGAGCGGAGACACACCGCCAGCCCCGCCTGCGGAGCGGAGCCATACCGCTGAACCGCACTCGTACCGCCACACCGCCCGGAGACATCAGTAACCCCGGCCTTCAGGCCGGGGGTTTTGTCCCACCCCCAGTTTAACCAAACTCTCTGAGGAAGGCAAGAATATAACGAAAAACCCTATATTTAATGAATCACATGAAAACTATCAATATATTCACTATGAAACGTTTAGCCATTGCTTTCTTACTGTTGTCCCTGTCATTAGCCCTGACAGCCCAGAAAAAGTACGAACCCACCTGGGAGTCGATCGATAACCGTCCGATCCCCGAATGGTACCAGGATGCCAAGTTCGGCATCTTCATCCACTGGGGCGTCTATTCGGTGCCGGCCTGGTCGCCGAAGGGAACCTACGCCGAATGGTACCAGTACTGGCTGCAGCAGAAAACCTTATCGGGAAACGGGACATTTACTGGTCAGGAAGTGCCTGATTATCATGCTAAAAAGTACGGTGAGGGAAGCTCCTACTATGATCTGGTAAAGGATTTCAAGGCCGAACTGTTCAACCCCGATGAGTGGGCGCAGCTGTTCGAAAGGGCAGGGGCCAAGTATATCGTGCTCACTTCCAAGCATCACGAGGGATTCTGCCTCTGGCCCAACGAACAGGCCAATAAAACCTGGGGATTCCCCTGGAACTCGATGGTGGCCGGTCCGAAGCGCGACCTGATCGGCGAGCTCACAACCGCTGTACGTAAAACATCGGTAAAAATGGGCTTGTACTATTCCCTGTATGAATGGTATAACCCGCTCTATAAGAGTGATGTAAACCGATATGTATCGGAGCATATGACTCCTCAGTTCAAGGACCTGATCACCCGGTACCACCCGTCGGTGATCTGGTCGGACGGTGACTGGGACCAGACGGTTGAGACCTGGAAATCACCGGAACTCCTGGCGTGGGTGTACAATGATTCCGGCTCGGGCGAAGATGTCGTTATCAACGACCGCTGGGGCAAGGGCACCCGCTTTCATCACGGCGGATTCTATTCGCCCGAATATGATCCGGCCTTCGAGAGCGACCGCACCTGGGAAGAGTGCCGCGGAATGGGATTCTCCTTCGGATATAACCGTCAGGAAGATGCAGAGGACTATATCAGTCCCCAAACCATCATATTGTTAATGACCGACATCGTTTCCCGCGGGGGTAACCTCCTGTTGGATATCGGGCCCGATGCTTCCGGTAAGATCCCACCGATCATGCAGGATCGTTTGCTGGAAGTGGGCAAATGGCTGAAAGTGAACGGAGAAGCTATTTACGGAACCCGCAGGTATACCCGCAGCTGCCAATGGTCGGCCGGGGAACAGAAATATACCAAGGAGGGCCAGCACTATGCCGGCGCCGGTTTTATCCTGAAGCAAACCGTTAACCCTGATCCGGGCAAGGCCGTTAAGGAAATTTTCTTTACCGCAAAAGGCAAGACCCTGTATTGCATCCTGCCGAAATACCCGCGCGAAAGCATCGAGATAAAAGATGTTCATCCTTCGCAGAGTGCCAAAATCACGATGTTAGGCTACGGTAAACCCCTGAACTGGGTTCGCACTCAGAGCGGCATCCGCGTGGAAATCCCGGCCCTGCTGCCCGGCGAAATTCCCTGCCAGTGGGCGTGGACGGTGAGGATTGACGAATGACGAATGACAATTTACGATTTGGTTCGCAGTAGAACGTCGCCCCTCTCCCGCGAGGATGCGAGCGCGGGAGAGGGGTCGGGGGTGAGGTGGATCAGCACAGCCAGTGGTTCACTGGTAACCGTTTTCCGCTTCACGCGTCACGCATCACGCTTCACGAAGAACCCGACACATGCCAAAAGTACTTAGCACGTGGATCAACCAGCATGAGTTCCCGAAGGTCTACTTCCGGTTTCCTGCCCTCCTTTCGCTGCAATGGCTTACCAACCGGGTGCTTTACCACCGGAGCTGGCTGATCCGGCAAACCGTATTCATGGTACTGAAGCAACTTCCCGACAACTTTACTTATCTGGATGCGGGATGCGGGGCCGGGGATTTTCTGGTTCCGTTTGCGAAGAGATTTAAGAAAGGCCAGTTTACCGGCCTCGACAAAGCTCCTTCCAATATCGGAATGCTAGAGTATTATTGCGAGAAGAAGGGGATTGGAAATATTAACCTGATTGCCACGGAAATACAGGAGCTGGGAGAAGATGGCCGGTTTTCGGCGGTCCTCTGTGCTTCTGTTCTGCATTATCTCCCCGACCGGCCTGCGGTTTTTCGCAAGCTTTATGAGAACCTGATTCCCGGAGGACGCCTGATCCTATATGTTCCGGTTAATTACCACCGCCTGATACCGGGCTACGAATGGCTGCGTGAGAAGCTCTTTGGGAAAGAGGATTATGAAGAGGGGAAAGAGGTGGACATGAGTCTGTCAATCAGCCAATTGTCTGATGAGCTCGATGCATCGGGTTTCAGCATCAAATCAAAGCAGTATCTATATGGGCCGGCCGGACAGCTGGCCTATGAAATCACCTCTCTTGCCCTGCTGGTCATCAAAAAAGCGCCCTGGGTCTTTTCCGTTGCGGGAACCTTGGTCTATTTCCTTGTGATTCATCCGTTTATGCTGTTGCTGATGGCGGCGGATTATTTCGGCAGGTATAAAAAGGGTAACGGTTTGCTCATGGTGGCCGTAAAGTCCTGATCAGAAGGTCACCGTAAAAACCGATCCTTCTCCCTTTCTGCTCTTTACCGAGATGGCAGCTCCGGATACCGATAGCAGGCGGTGCGCAATGGAGAGTCCAAGTCCGATCCCTTCAAATCTCCGGGTTGAACCCGGATCTTCCTGTGTGAATGGATAAAACACCTTGTCTACAAATTCCTGCGATATTCCGATTCCGGTATCCTCAACATCCAGGCATACATGATCGTCAGGTTTTTTATAGAGGACTAAGGTAATCGACCCCTGGTGGGTATATTTTATGGCATTGTCAATCAGGTTAGAAATGGAATGTGTGAGACAGTAATCATCGCCCTCAATGGTAATTCTTCCCAGGGTATTGTTGAAAGTCAGGGTGAGTCCCTTTTTCTGCGCTGCCAGCCTGTATTCAGCCACGAGGTCAAAGACCAGCGAATCGATGGCAATTTCCCCGATGTGAGGCTGATAAGCTCCAACCTGCAGCCTCGATACATTCAGAATAAGGTCGACAGTCCGGGTTAGCCGCATTCCCGAACTGCGGATAATATCGAAATAGTTCTCGTAATCGGTTATGCCCTTTTCCTCAAGATCATCCCGGAGCAGATCTGTGAACCCCAGAATGGCATTGAGCGGAGTTCTTATTTCATGCGTTATGTTGGCGATAAATGCATCCTTGAGGTGGTTGGATTGCTCGGCTTCTTCCTTTGACCGGATCAACTCTTCCTGAAGTTTTTTGTACTCCGATATGTCGCTGGCCGAAGTGATAAAATAGAGTGGGGCGCCATCTTTGTCCCTCTGGAGGTAGGATTGAAGATCCACCCAAACAATTTTACCCCCTTTGTGAACATATCTTTTTTCAAACCGTACGTTTTGAGTTTCACCCCTGAGCATGGCATTCATGGCCTCATGGTTAACATGCAGGTCGTCGGGGTGAGAAATGTCGGTCCAGTTCATTGAGTTCAGTTCCTCGACGGTATATCCTACCATATCCGCAAAGGCTTTATTGACCAGATAGGTGCCATCCGGGTAAATCATGGTTTTCCCAACAGACGAGTTTTCAAATGCCTTGCGGAATTGGTCTTCAACCAGGCTGAGCTTCTCAGCAGAGAGGAGTTCATCCTTATAATACCGGAGCTTGGTTTGCCGGGTAAAAAGGATCAATGCTACGATAGTGAGAGCTAACAGGCATAATATCAATGTAGTAACCTGAACAAACTGTTCCACCATCGGCCTTAAGGCAGCTTGCCTATCAATGCTGCTTATTACAACAAAACCGGAATCCGGAATATCGGAAATGGAAATAATACATTTGTGTCCCGCCTGACCCGGAACCTCAGCCATACCTCTATACCCTGGAACACCGGTAATGTTTGAAGAATCGGGAACAATATAAATTCTCCCCGGTTTTTCAGCAATTGGCCATTGAAGCATCGATTCCAACTGATCCGAGCCTTTACCGGACTCAAAATGCCGCTGGATTTCCAAGGATTTAGATTCCGATATGAGGGTCAGTTGAATTCTAAGCTCCTCCTGGAGATTGTTGAATATCGTCTGTATATTAAGGTAACCAAAAAACATAATGCCGGTTATAATAATTGCAACAACCATCGAAAAAACATGAATGGCGCTATTATTGTCCCGGGCAATGCTCCTCTCATGGCTCTTCACCAGGAGCGTTGATTCAAAAATCAGGCAGATACCCACAGCCAGAAAAGCAATGGCCGTATTTAGTGCTACCGGAACTTGGTTGGTGCTGTATAATATAGGTTTGCCGATCAGGTAGCCTGTTATCAAAACAAGGGAAGTGAAAAGAATAGTCCCTGAAAGCATAGGTGGAAGAAAAGTGGAAAAGAAACTTTTCTTACAGATCATCAGGATGATAACCGTAAGGCTGGCTAAAGAAAAAAGAAATGAGGTTACCAGCGACATGTGGCCAATTACCGGTTTTCCAACCGTTTGAGCTATGTTAAAACCCAGGTTCTCAAAAGGCGGATGGACATTAATTAGCCCCAGAAAAAAAATAAGTACAGAAAAAATAAGAACAATTATTGCTGAGGTAAGGGCTATAACCCGAATGGTCGGATTTCTCCGGGCTGCAAGTATCAGAAGATATGCGCAGCTGATGATGAGGAAAAGGATCGCTGTGGTTGGTGCCATGGGAATGTAGTCATTGCCAAGGCTTGTCAGAAAAGTGTTTGTGGTGGCCCAGCCAATGAGTGTGGCGATGCTTAAGCCCAGGACAGTGAATCCGCTGAGAGCGATGATGATCCTATATATTCGAGGGTGTCTTATTTCTCCGGTTGCCATTTTAAGGTTATTCATTATAAAGGTACCGATTCCGGGTCGGCTGATTTTCTCAATTCATGACTTTTTGACCAATGTCATTCAGATTGATGGGTTTTGTACCTTTGAATAAACTTTTACAGAAATGGCTGAAGAGAATAAAATTATTTTTTCGATGGTTGGAGTGGCTAAGGTGGTTCCGCCTAATCGTCAGATTCTTAAGGATATATATCTATCTTTTTATTATGGTGCCAAGATCGGGATCATTGGCCTGAACGGTTCGGGAAAGTCCACATTGCTAAAAATAATCGCGGGCCTGGATACCGCCATCCAGGGAGAAGTTGTGTTTTCACCCGGGTACCGGATCGGAATGCTTGAGCAGGAGCCGCATCTGGATAATACAAAAACGGTGAAACAGATTGTGGAAGAGGGTGTTCAGGAGATTGTTGATTGCCTCAGGGAGTATGAAGAGGTGAATAACAAGTTTATGGAACCTCTTGATGATGACGAGATGAACCGGCTCATTACCCGCCAGGGTGAGTTGAGTGAAATGATCGATCATCATAATGGTTGGGAACTCGACAGCCGGCTCGAGCGTGCGATGGATGCCCTTCGGTGTCCTGAGCCGGACGAGATTGTAGGTGTGCTTTCAGGCGGCGAGCGGCGGAGGGTTGCCCTGTGCAGATTGCTTCTGAGCGAGCCCGATATCCTGCTGCTGGATGAACCGACCAACCACCTGGATGCCGAGTCGGTTCAATGGCTTGAGGTGCACCTTCAGAATTATAAGGGGACTGTTATTGCGGTTACCCATGATCGCTATTTTCTTGATAATGTTGCCGGGTGGATATTGGAGCTTGATCGGGGTGAAGGAATACCCTGGAAAGGAAATTATACTTCATGGCTTGAGCAGAAGACCCAACGGCTTCAAATGGAGGAGAAGGTGGAAAGCCGGCGGCGGAAAACACTGGAACGGGAGCTGGAGTGGGTGAGGATGGCCCCCAAGGCCCGGCATGCAAAGGGCAAAGCCCGTTTGGGAGCATACGAACGCCTGCTGAACGAGGACACAAAACAGAAAGAAGAAAAACTGGAGATATTCATTCCGAACGGCCCAAGACTGGGTTCTAAGGTAATGGAGGCCACAACTCTGAGAAAAGCATACGGGGATAAGCTTTTGTTTGAGAACCTGACCTTTAACCTGCCTCCGGCCGGAATTGTTGGGATCATCGGCCCCAACGGAGCCGGTAAAACTACCCTGTTCCGGATGATCATGGGGCAGGAAACCACGGATGCCGGTGAGTTTAGTCTGGGAGAAACAGTACAACTGGGCTATGTGGATCAGGCACACCTTGAGATTGATCCGGAAAAGACGGTTTGGGAAGTCATTTCAGGGGGCAATGAGCAGTTCATGCTTGGCGGGCGGATGATAAATTCACGGGCTTATGTTTCGCGGTTTAATTTCAATGGCGCAGACCAGCAGAAAAAATGCGGCGTGCTATCGGGCGGTGAAAAAAACCGCCTGCATCTGGCGATGACCCTGAGGTCTGAAGCGAATGTTCTTCTTCTGGATGAGCCCACCAACGATATCGATGTCAATACTTTACGAGCACTTGAAGAGGGCCTGGAAAACTTTGCCGGGTGCGCGGTCGTAATTTCTCACGACCGTTGGTTCCTCGACCGGATCGCTACACATATTCTAGCCTTCGAAGGGAATTCCGAAGTATATTATTTTGAAGGCGGCTTCACGGATTACGAAGAAAACAAGAAGAAAAGGCTCGGCGATGCTGCGCCGAAGAGAATACGGTACAGGAAACTGTAATTGACGAATTACAATTTACAATTTACGATTTACGATTAAGGCCAGAACCCAAATCGTCAATCGTCAATCTTAAATTGACAATCCCAAACTTTTTGACGAACAGCTATCATTCTCAGGCCCGTAGAGGCGGATAATCATCCGTCTCTACGATTTTTATAGTAACTTTCCGATTAAACGCAGGGTCTGGTGGATAAATTATTGGGTTCTAAGCCAAAGTATCGGTATTACATTAATACCCAGCTGGCCTCATTACGGTCAGGAGTCTTGGGGTTATTATCTATCACATTACCAATTGAATAAACATGAATCCTAATGAGTAAACCAATGATAATCCATGCAAATAATTTCGAGCGGGCGCTGCTGGCCCTGGACCGCTCCCGGGCCGAGGAGATCATCCGGGACGCTGCCTCCGGAACATCTCCGGCAGAAGTTGCTAATACCCTGGTGACCAAGACCCTGCAAAGGATTGGGGAGCTTTGGGAGGAAGGTAAACTGGCTCTTTCTCAGGTATATATGAGCGGCCTTATCTGCGAGGAAATCATCGACAAGATACTGCCACCGTCGAGTGCCGAACGCACCAATCTTCCGGTTATGGCGATCGGGGTTTTCGAGGACTTCCATATGCTTGGCAAACGAATTGTATATTCAACCTTGCGCGCCAGCGGGTATGAATTGATCGATCTCGGGGGAGGTCTCAAAACCAATCAGATCATCGAAAAGGTAAAGGAACTGAATATCCGGATTCTTCTCCTGTCAGTTCTTATGCTACCATCAGCTCTCAGGATTAAATCGCTTAAGTCCGGCCTGGCAGGGACTGATGTCAAATTGGTGGTCGGTGGGGCTCCCTTTCGTCTCGACGACCAGTTATGGCGAGAGGTTGGGGCCGATGCCTATGGCAAAGATTCAGGTGAAGCTCTTGCAATAATTAATAAATTAGCTGGAGAATACCAATGAAAACTAAGGAGATGACCTCCATGGAGAGGGTGCTAACCACCCTTTCCGGTAAAGAACCCGATCGGGTTCCATTATTTCTTCTGACAACTATGCATGGAGCCAAAGAGCTGGGAATAAGCATAAAAGAATATTTTTCTAAGGCGGATAATGTAGTTGAAGGGCAACTGAGATTGCAAAGAAAGTACCGGATCGACTGCATCTATGCCTTCTTTTATGCACCGCTGGAAATAGAGGCATTTGGCGGACATACAGTTTATATGGAGGATGGCCCTGTTAATACGGGCATTCCTTTTTTAAAAATGGAAGATATACACAATCTCCAGCCTCCAAAAATGGATACGGCAAAAGTGCTTCATAAGGTGTTTGATGCGATACATAAGTTGAAGTCGGCTGTCAAGGATGAGATCCCGATAATTGGTGTGGTCATGTCTCCTTTTTCTTTGCCAGTGATGCAGATGGGATTTGAAAAATATCTGGAGCTGATGGTCGACCATAAGGATCTGTTTGATAGACTGATGAGGGTAAATGAAGAGTTTTGCGTTGATTTTGCGAATGCCCAGCTTACTGCCGGTGCCACCGCAATTTGCTTTTTTGATCCGGTTTCGTCATCTACCATAACAACCCGTGACCAGTATCTGAAAATGGGATTTCCAGTGGCGAAAAGAACAATCGCCAGAATCAAGGGGCCTACCGCAACGCATTTTGCCTCAGGTAAATCGATGAATATTATCGATGATGTTGCTCAAACCGGGACCTATATTGTAGGTACAAGCAGTGAGGAAAATATTGGGGAAATGAAAAAAGCATGCAGCGGAAAACTAACTGTTCTCGGAAACCTGAATGGAATCGAGATGCGTCGCTGGACCAATGCCGACGTTAACCGGATCGTTAAGGAAACCATTCAGCAGGCTGCCCCCGGGGGAGGTTTTATTCTTGCTGACAACCACGGTGAAATCCCCTTTCAGGTCCCTGATTCCGTATTGCACTCGATATCGGAGGCTGTTCATGCGTATGGTCAATACCCGATCAGAAAGGACCAATGAATCGAAAACTGTGCCTTTATGTTTGCATGTCATACCTTCCTGAGGTAAGAAAAGTCCTGGATTTCGGAGATTACCCCGATGTGGAGGCTTTCGGTTACCCCTATGATTGTTTGAGTTCACCGTTTGATTCGGCCAAGACCAGCGAATGGTCTGCCAAATGCTTGCTGTCGGGTAATGATGTTACTATCATAGGTGGTTCCTGTTTGAAAAACCAACTTACCGAGCAATTGAAATCCGGGAACTTGAACATGTACCAGCTGGAATATTGTTCTGAATTGATCCTGAGCAAGGAGCTGATCGAGCATTTTATTCAGCAGCGATGCTACCTGGTTTCCAATGGATGGTTGATCAAATACAAGCAACATATTGCAGCCTGGGGTTTTGACCCGGATTCCGCTAAAAAGTTCTTTGCTGAATCAGCCGATAAACTTTTGTTGATTGACACAGGCATTACCACAGATTATCAGGAACAGGTAGATGCAATTTCAGCATACACAGGGCTACCCTATGAGGTGCTCCCGATCGGACTTACACATTGTCGTCTCCTGATTGACTCTCTGGTTTTTAAATGGCGTGAAAAGCAGGAACGGGCGAGTCTGAATGAAAGGATAATTACTGTGACCAAAAAGGCTGCTGATTATGCAATGATATTTGAGCAAATGCAGCGATTGGTTGACCTCAGGAATGAGCCTGAAATTGTAAACGAGATCTTTAATTTGCTTAACCTGCTGTTCGCGCCGCGGACAATTGTATATCATCCTGTCAATGAGATTAATAAGATGGATGATTTGGTTTATGGGGAATTGGATCAGGGGGGCCTGCTAACAGGTTCCAATAAACTCATTATAGAAGCAAGAAACCAGGGTGAAGTTTTGGGGGAATTCTGCATCCAGGATTTAGGGTTTCCAGAGTATCTTGAGCAATACAATGCAATGAGAAGGGTGATTGGAGGATTAGGTGGCCTGGCCATTGCCAATGCAAGAAAATTCAGTACGATCCAGGAAAATCAAATTCAGTTAAAAAAATCCACTGCCGAGCTGCAGGCGGCAAATGCCAATAAGGATAAGTTGTTCTCAATAATTGCCCATGACCTCAGGAGTCCATTCAGCGCATTTCTGGGATTAACGGAGATCATGTCCGATGACACTGAAGTAATGACCATTGAAGAATTGCGCCGGATGGCTGGTGCAGTCCAGAACTCTGCAAAGGGCCTGTTCAGCCAGCTTGAAAACCTTTTGGAATGGTCGAAACTTCAGATGAGCGGTATATCCTATAATCCTGTTATCACTAACCTTGGAATCCTTGCCGATGAGGAATTGGAATTAATCCAGGCTGCAGCCAACAAGAAGCAAATTGATCTGGTAAAAGATTTTCCTGAGTTTTTGGAAGTTTATTCTGACCATGACATGATTCGTTCTATCATCAGAAACCTCCTGGCCAATGCAGTAAAATTTAGCAGGCTCAATGGTAAAGTCAGATTGTCGGCAAGTGTGCTCACAAATAAGGACATTGAGATTTCTGTTATAGATGAAGGTATCGGTATGAGTGAGGAAATCCTGGGAAACCTTTTCAGCCTGCAACATCAAACCAACCGGAAAGGGACCAGTGGTGAGCCAAGTGCCGGCCTGGGATTGCTCATCTGTAAAGAAATGGTAGAGAGACTCGGGGGCAAGCTCCAGGTAAGCAGTGTTGAGGAAGCAGGTAGTATCTTCAAGTTTACAGTTCCTGATAAAAAGAAAGAATCTGATGAATAAGAAAAAGGTATCTGATGAGGTGTTCCGTGATTTTTTTGAAAATTCAGCTATCGGAATGTCAATTACACATCCGGGTGGAATAATCAAAACAAATAAAGCCTTTCGCGACCTTATCGGTTATAGTCAGGAGACCTCATTGAGCATTAAATGGGCTGAAATTACGCATCCGGATGATGTTGATAAGGATCAGGCTATTGTCGATTCCATGCTCCGGGGGGAAAACCCATCCTGCCGCTGGCAGAAAAGATATATTCACAAGAACGGCCAGACGATCTGGGTCGATATCAGCAGTTTCCTTCAGCGGGACGAACAGGATAACCCCCTGTTTTTTATCACAACGGTCAATGAAATAACAGAACAGGTTCACCTCAGGAATCTGGTTGAGGAAAGTGAAAAGCAACTGAAGGAGTCGCAGCGTATTGCCAGATTAGGAAGCTATGATTATGACCTTGCCTCCGGAACCTGGACGAGTTCAGAAATAATGGATGAAATTTTCGGGATTGACAAGGAGTATGACCGGTCCTTTTTGGGATGGGTAGGGATTATACACCCATCCTGGCAAGAGGAAATGAATGATTATGTTACCCATGATGTGGTTGGTGAAAAACGAGAATTCGACAAGGAGTACCAGGTCGTCAGGGTTTCGGATGGGGTTGAAAGATGGGTCCATGGACGTGGAAAACTGGAGTTTGATCTGGCAGGCAATCCCTTAAGACTGCATGGAACCATAAGCGATATTACAGATAGAAAGATTGCGGAAATTGCGCTGAAAGAGAGCAATGACCGGTTTGTCAGCCTGTCAGATTCCATACCCCAGTTTTTGGCCTATGTCTCTGCCGATACCCTGATTTATGAGTTTGTTAATCAAACCTATGAAAAACAATTTGGTAAGCCTGCAGAACAAATAACAGGCCGGCCAATCCGGGATTTGTTAGGCGAGGAAAGGTATCAATTTGCCCTGCCCTATATTGAAACGGCCCGATCCGGTAAAGGGACGAGCTATATTAACATGTTTAACCTGGTCAAAGGAAAGAGATGGATTGAAGTTAGTTATACGCCTGTGATTAATGACCAGGGTAAGGTTGAATCCATTGTAGTCCTAGGCAGTGATATTTCAGAAAGAAAACTGGCCGAGCAGGGGTTAATGGAAAGTGAGGAACGATACCGTCTTCTGGTGGAAACGCTGCCCAACAGTGTCATTGTCCACAGTAAAGGAAAGGTTGAATTTGCTAACCCGTCAAGTGCGAAACTCATCGGTGCCTCAAGTGTTTCTGAATTAATCGGAATGCCTGTGTTGGATTTTCTTCATCCCGATTACCGGGCTATGGCCATCGAGCGAATAAAATCATCCATTATGAGCGGGCAGCCGCTTCCAGCTGCAGAAGAAAAATTTGTCCGTTTTGATGGTAAAGTTCTCGATGTTGAAGTCAGTGCCGTACCCTTTGTCTTCAACGGTGAGCCGGCAATGATGACAGTTTCCAGTGATATTACCGAACGAAAGATAGCCGGGGAGGAATTGCTCCAGAGCAGAGCGAAATTGCAGCTTACGATCGATGAGGCTCCGATAAGCGTTGCGATGGTAGGCCTTAACCAGCGGTTTCTTTTCGGCAACAAGGCATTCTGCGCTTTCATCGGATATAATGAAGAGGAGATAAAGGATAAAACGATATCCGACATTACCTGGCCGGAAGACCGGTTATTGGGCATGGAGGATATGGCTGAGATTGTCAAGGGCAATAAAACGACCTCCAAACTGGAAAAGCGTTATGTCAGAAAGAATGGGTCTTTAGTTTGGGGGGAGGTCACAATAAGCCTGCTCCGTAATAACCAGGGGCAACCGCTTTATTTTCTTCCGATTATTCAGGATATAACCGATCGCAAAAAGGCAGAAATCACACGACAGATCCAGTTTAACATTGCACGAGAAGTTGTTCTGGCAGAGACTCTTGAACGGTTCTTGTTAATGGTGCGGGAACAACTCGGACGGCTTTTGGATACGAGCAATTTCTTCGTTGCATTGTACAATGCCGAAAACGATGTGCTCAGGAAGGTGATTTATCTGGATGAAAAAGATGAATTTTTGGAATGGAAAGCCGAGGGAACCTTTTCTGGCTTTGTGGCAAAGCGGGGGAAAACGCTGCTCCTGAACCGGGAAGAGGCACACGTCTTTGCTAAGAGCCATCATATCAATCTCACCGGCAGCCCTTCGGAATGCTGGTTGGGGGTACCCTTACGACTCGACCAGATGGTTATCGGCGTTATGGTGGTTCAGAGCTATACCAATCCTGCAGAATATGATCATGCATCCGTTGCTTTGATGGAGATGGTGGCTCACGAACTGAGCTTTTATGTTGAAAGGAGAAAAATGATTGATGACCTGGTTGCCGCCAAGGAGAGAGCCGAAGAGAGCGACCGATTGAAATCGGCTTTCCTTGCCAATATGTCTCATGAAATCAGGACCCCTTTGAACAGCATTATCGGTTTCTCCGAATTGCTCAGCGGTGAAGAAAACGATCCGAAAGAAGTAATCCGGTTCTCCTCCATTATTCAATCCAGCGGTAACCGCATGCTGCAGCTGATCAGCAATCTGATTGACATCAGCAAGATCGAATCCGGTACAGAACCTGTCAGGTACAGTCAGGTTTCTCCGGTACGTATAATTGAGGAGGTGGTTAGCGAATTTCAGTTAATGTCAGAAAAAAAATCCATTACTATCATAGGTAGTTTTCCAACCGGTATGAGCGACCTGACGCTACGGACCGATTCCCTGAAACTTGAACAGATTATATCAAATCTGGTTAATAATGCATTGAAATTTACCACGCAGGGGTCCATCGAAGTTGGCCTTGACAAGCGTTCTGAAGATGTGGTGCTTTTCGTCAGGGATACAGGTATTGGAATCCCTGCCAATAAACTTGATCAGATTTTTGACCGGTTTTATCAGGTGAATTCTGCGAAATCATTGCGGTCGGAGGGTGCCGGCCTGGGTTTATCCTTATGCAAAGGCATGGTTGAGCTTCTTGGAGGGCGGATTTGGGTTGAAAGTGAGGAAGGGAAGGGGAGCACCTTTTGGTTTACATTACCCACGGGATATTCGTAGGGAAAGAGATAATCATCAACACTTTATTTACGATCAGTATTCCTCGCCATTAATATTATACTGAATATTGAATTGTTAACCGTAAATTGTCAATCGTCAATCGTCAATCGTCAATCGTCAATCGTCAATCCCTTCAATATCTCTCATGAGCACAACCGTAAACCGGAGACCGATTCGTTTTCTTAGTGATCCTAAAAGAGTTATTGCACGGTTCTTTTTCCCGGGTCCTGATGAGCGTGTGCAGTCAATCATTCAGAAGGTATTGGAAATGCCCGATGATGCTGCCCGCCTTTACCTGAATCAAACCCTGCGTGATTTCTCTTTCCGGCACAGGAATATTTCCCGGATATTCCTGAAACATTTTGAAAAGGTCAGGGAAATTATGCATGACCGGAATGGGGACTTGAATAGTATACCTCCGCAAAAAAAATTGTTGATCGGTGCTTTTTTTACCTCGGAATATTCAATAGAATCCGCTGCTTTTTTTAACCCTGCGATGGTGGAGGATCCGGATCAGAGCGGATTGCAGATAGGAGAAAAACGGGTGATTTTAAGCTTTAGGGCAACCGGTGAGGGACATATTTCTTCCATCGTTTTCCGGGGAGGAGTGCTGGATTCAAAAAATAATCTGAAAATGGTAACCACCGGCCGACTGGTGGATGAGGCTGAGACCATCCGGAATAAGCTTTATTCAAAGAATGACTTTATCAAGAAATTAACTGAAATGCTTGCAGATCAGAGAATCGTTGATCTTGTAATGAGCAAGCTGCCGGATGAGTTTGACTATACACAATTAGCGGAAGCCATTGACAAGACACATATTGAAATCAACCCGGATGTAAAAGAAAACAAGGTTTTGCAGGTCATTACCTGGCTGGGTGATTCTCACTATGAAATCTCCTTTTCATTGGATACTGGGATCTCCGACAGGGTTATTTTTCCGCTGGCGGCTACGGAAAGCAATGGGATCGAAGATGCCCGTTTCGTAAAGTTTACCGGTGATGACGGGATCGAATGCTATTATGCCACCTATACCGCTTATAATGGCCACACGATTATGCCTAAACTGATCGAAACCAAGGATTTCTACTCATTTAAAATCAAGCCTATTCACGGTGACCTTGCTCAGAATAAAGGAATGGCTCTCTTTCCGAGAAAGATCAAGGGAAAGTATGCAATGTTATCCAGAATCGACGGAGTAAACAGCTACATGATGTTGTCGGATCAGGTTAACGTTTGGAATAAAGCCAAAATAATACAATTTCCTAAATTCCCATGGGAGTTTATCCAGGTAGGAAATTGCGGCTCCCCGGTTGAAACTGAACATGGATGGCTGGTGATTACCCATGGTGTAGGACCCATGCGCAGGTACGTTTTAGGAGCCATTTTGCTGGACCTTGACGATCCCACAAAAGTGATCGGTCAATTAAGTGAACCTCTTATTTCGCCAACTGAAGAAGAGCGGGAAGGTTATGTGCCGAATGTTGTATATTCTTGTGGTTCAATGATTAATGGTGATGAGCTTATCATCCCTTATGCCATGTCAGATACTTCTTCAACCTATGCAACTGTCTCCCTGAAGGAACTTTTGACCAATCTGCACCCATCTGCACTTAAGAAAGGCAAGGAACCTGTCAAAGAGCCGAAGCACCGGATATTAGTCGTTGAGGATGAGGAGGTAAGTCAAAAATTAATCGCCGATTTCCTTAAGTCTGGCGGCTATGCGGTAGAAACTGCATCGGATGGTATTATTGCCCTGATGAAGATTGCCAAAGATAATTTTGATCTCATACTATCCGATATCTCAATGCCAAATCTGGACGGATATCAGTTACTTGCTTACATGAAGGGAAATGGAATCACCATACCCGTGGTTTTTCTGTCCGCAGCAGCGACCCAGGAAGAGGTCACAAAAGGTTTAAGCATGGGAGTGCTTGACTATATTACAAAACCGGTTGAAAAGAATGCCCTCCTGAAATCGCTGTCGGCAATCCTGCCCGTTAACGGGAATTAGTAATCATAAACTCCTTATACATCCCGTAATCAAGGAACTGATAGGATTCTCCCGGTGGTTGTTTTTCAGGTCCCTGATTCCAGCTGAAGGGAGAATCGATCCATCCCGACTGAACCACATGATGGTAACCCAAAGTGTTTTTAAGGCTGCCGGTTATACGAACCTCGATATTGTTTTTCCCTTTGATAATCAAACCTGTGATATCCAGATCATACGGATCCCAGCCGATGATTCCGGCTTTTTTACCGTTAACCCTGACTTCAGCCACGGATCCCTGCCAGGGGCCTAAAACCAGCCTGTATTGCCCTGTTGGTTCTTCAACCTGAAACTCATTGCTGTATGAAACGGATTGGCCGTAAAATGGCATGCCGGAATGCTTCCAGGAATGATTCCCGGGTTCAGTCGGCGGGGTCAGGATAAAACCTTTGGATGCCTTATCAACGTTGAAATCCCCAAGTATGTAGACTGGCATAATCTCTGCAAAGACTGACATTTTCGGGGCTTTAAGTTCAATCAGGTTTTCACCGGGTTTAACCAAAGATCCAATCGAAAAAACCGGAAAATGACGGTCGAGCCACCAGCGTTCAGCCTTGGGTTGGATTTCGGTGCCATTCAGGAATACCCTCCAGAGTCCCGGCCTTTCAATAACCGCTTCCATTCCGGCCAGTTGGTCCGGTGTCAGCCCTGAGGAAACTGTAAACCGGTACTTTACCCTGAACCAGCTGTCCTCCTTGAAGTTATCCAATTCAAGATATTGTTTTTTATACTGGATCTTATGCTGCCAGGGATTGCCCGTGGGCAGGCCCGATTCTTTGAATAGGGCATACATGGCGGTCATGAAGTAGGTGTCTTTCAGTTTCTGATTCCTCGTCTCAAGATCCAGGTAATCAATCGTCAGCACATTGGGCGATACCCTTTTAACCTGCATTTTGCCTGTTGGGACGAATAAATCCGGCCTTGCGGATTTATCCGTTGCCAGGACGGATTTATCCGTCCCTACGGTCGCCAGAAACAACCGGCTGCCACCGGCAGGGATGGTCGTTGAAAAGCTGACTTTACCTGAGGTTTTATCGAACTCAGCTGCAACCGGAAGCCCTGTTAGCAAGTCGATTTCGAGCAGATTGCGGCCCTTCATTTCGCACCGGGCCTGAGCCGGCTCTGACAAATCGGAATTAACGAGGAAAAGAATCTGGCCATCGTCAAGGATTCTTCTCTGATGGAAAATCTGGCCTTTAGCACTATCCACCTGCTGCAGGCTAAAATCGGAATCAGTGAAATAGGTCTCAATATGATCCGATTCAGGATATTTTCCTGATATCCAGTTGATGGGATACTTTAAGGCCAGCTCCTTTAAACCGTCAGCTGGTTTTCCTCCGATGTAATCAATACTGTCCGAAAAACATAGGACAGTAAGGCCATTTGAAAGGTACTCCGTGAGCAGTTCAAGCGTGGATGGCTCGATATTCCGCATACCCGGAGGGATAACTACATGGTCATATACCCGGTTTCGAACCGTCAGGCCCTCCTTACCGGCTTTTCCGAATCTTTTCAACACCTGTTCCGAACCGAGATCGTATTCTGACTGCCCGGTTTCGAGCTCCTGAATAAAGGATTTAAATGTCCGTGAAAGCTCAAGGATAGCCGGATGGTCCTTTGTGGCGCTGTGATACATCCAAGCGGTTGTATTTGGCTGTAATACCAGGATGTTATTGATTTGCTCACCTGCCGACATGGCCAGGCAGATTCGTCCGATATAATCGCCCAGAAGGGAGAAGTTATCCCACCAGGGTTCCTGGTAACTGAACGAAGGGGGATAGTCAAATTTACGTACGCCCTGCATGCTGTAATAGGAGAGGTGAGGGTTCACAAAGTTCACTCCCAGAACAACTTCCCAGTCGACGAGCCGCTTCAGCTCGGCAAAACTGATCTGCCAGCCTGCACCGCCCCATGTTTCACTCAGGCGACGGTTCCAGCCCGATTGATTAGCAGCGCTTCCAAGTTCACGTATTGCCCGCGTATTTCCGAATTGCCCCTCCATACCATTGGCATCATATGCCCGACCCAGCATATCAACACCAGGCATCTGATGGTACATGTAAAAGGCTGCCTCATCAATGCCATCGCCCGGATAGGGCCAGCCGTGCTCCCAATAGTGACCGGTCCAGTCGAGGTTGTTCTTTTCACAATAGTCAAACCACGGAACTGCCCACCGGTCGAGGAAGAGCTCCAGCATCAGGGTAAAATAATTGTGCCTGACCATCATCCAGTCACCGGTTTCTTCCACCAGACAGGGAAGAAGGGGTTTCAGGTCATATCCCCATCTCTTTTCAAACTGAAGGAAAAGATCAGGGGTCCAGCGGATCACGGTTCCGGGGCCCTTTGCGGCCTCCAGGTTTGGTTCGTCAGTAAAGACACCCATGAGAGTGGTGCCGAAATCTTCACGATTATACTTTTCGTACCCTTCCATGGTGGCCCGCATAAAAGTATCGGTAACCCCCGGATACAGAAGATCGACATAGGGAAATCCGCCGTACCAGTAGGATTTGGAGGGATGCGTCCGGTAAAAAATGTAATAGGTTGAATCGGTTTTTGTTCCTGTATGGGCGTCACTGCGTGCGCCCGTCTTGGCGTTGCTGCGGACGCCCCTGATTACTGTCTCAATCTCCAGCCCCACCGTATCCGCCAGGTTATCCGTGATTTTGTACCCGAGTCCGGTTCCATGGGTATAGGAATCGGGAAACCGGGCCTGCACATGCCCACCTGCAAAGCCGCTGGGGTAGGAGTTCTCATCATAAATCCATACCCGCATTCCCAGCTTTTTCGCTACCTCAACCGTATAGTCAAACAACTGGTTCCACTCTTCTGATAAATACTCGGTGACCAGGCCAGGCCTCGGATGAATAAAAACGCCTCCGATACCTCCCTCTTTAAACTTCGTCATCTGGAATTCAATTTCTTCCTTTGTGATCACATCGTTCCAGTCCCAAAGGGGTGCGGCCCGGTAATCGGCCGCCGGATCCGGCAAGTTCTGAAGCAAAGCCTCACTGGAGCCAATGGTTGAGGAATCGGATTCCGATTTCTGTGAATCGCATGAGCCCCATGAAAGGACTACGATTATGCTGATTAATACGGTCAGGTTTTTCATTCTTCTAAGATAGAGAAGTATCAAATTACTATTTTTACCACTGAAAAAAAAAGACATTAAAAGAGCAATCATGGAATTCAAGTGCTATACCTGTGACATAATTTTTGAAGGCCCGGGCCGCAAGCAGGATTATAACGATCCGATGTACGGACCCTGCAGCCGCGTTGTTGCTGACTGCCCCTCCTGCAGTGCTGAATCTTCCGAATACCGTAAGGCGAAACCAGCAAAAAACAGTTCCAGCCCCCAGGATTCCTGTCCGGCTTATCATAGCGGAAGCTGCAGCTGCTGCCATTAGGGATTTACGATTGATTAGATAATAATCGTGATTTTGTTTATCTTTCGATCAAAATCGAGAGGTATGCATATCCAGTCGAACATCAAGTTTCTGCGGAAACGCCGCGGGCGCACGCAGGATGAGGTTTCCGGGTTTTTAAATATGAAAAGATCAACATACGCAGGCTATGAAAACGGCGTTGCGGAGCCCGGAATTGAAGAATTAAAACTGTTTTCTGATTATTTCCGCATCAGCATGGACACACTCGTCAGGGTTAACCTGTCCGGTTTGTCGGAAAGCCAGCTAAGCCAGCTTGAAAGCGGATTCGATGTTTATGTGAAGGGCAGCGGACTGAGAATCTTAGCTACCACCGTTGATAAGCAGAACAGGGATAACATCGAGCTGGTTGCTGAGCGGGCAAAAGCCGGGTACAAGAGGGGATACGCAGATCCGGAATTTATCAGGGAACTGCCCGTTTTTCAACTGCCTTTTCTTTCTCCGGAGCGCAAATACAGAACCTTTCAGATCAGCGGAGATTCCATGAAACCCATACCCGACGGAGCCTATATCACTGCTGAATTCGTTGAAAACTGGGAATACCTGAAAAATGGGGATCCCTGTATTATCCTTACGAAAGATGAAGGATTGGTCTTTAAACTGGTCGAAAAGGATTTCCGGCACCAGAAGTTTGTCCTGCACTCCCTGAATCGGGAATACCAATCCTATCCGATCGCGGTAGAAGAGATTGCCGAAATCTGGAAGTTTATACACTACATCAGTAAGGAAATGCCTGACAAAGTGCCTCTGGAACATGAGCTTTTCGCAGTAATTGCAAACCTCAAAAGAGACGTTGACCAATTGAAAGCAAATGACCAGTTACCAGTGACCAGTGACCAGTGACCAGTGACAACGCTCCGAACCTAACCGGTAACCGGCAACCGGCAACCAGTAACCAATAAAGCGCATCCTTGTTCTCCGTCATCGACATAGAAACCACAGGCGGCAGCCCGAAAACCGAAAAAATCACGGAAATTGCCATCTATATACATGATGGGCTATCAGTTGTAGATGAGTTTGTTACCCTCATTAATCCTGAGATAAACATACCCTACCATATCACCGGCCTTACCGGTATCACCAATGAAATGGTGGCCGATGCCCCCAGGTTTTACGAGATAGCTAAAAAGGTGGTTGAAATAACTGAAGGTCAGGTTTTTGTTGCGCATAATGTCAACTTCGACTACAGTTTCATCCGGAATGAGTTTAAAAGCCTGGGTTATGATTTTAGCCGTAAAACACTGGACACAATCAAGCTGGCACGCCAGGTGGTGCCGGGGTTGAAATCCTATTCGCTTGGGAAACTCTGCTTCGACCTGGGTATCCCGCTAAACAACCGTCACCGTGCCGGCGGCGATGCCCTGGCTACGGTCAGGCTGCTCGAAGATCTCCTTTCACGCGACAAAAAGAACATAGCGGCAAAAATTCTTAAGCCGGGTCATCCGGAAGGCCTGAATGAATATCTCACCAAAAAGGTTCTGAATAAACTTCCTGAGGAGCCGGGTGTGTATTATTTCTGGAACGATAAGGGAGAACTGATCTACATCGGAAAAAGCAAGGATATCAGGAGCCGGATTTTCCAGCACCTGCATAACCAGACAACCCGAAAGGCAATGGAAATGCGCGACCGGATTGCGGATATAACCTGGGAAATTACGGGAAATGAATTGATTGCACTACTTCTGGAGTCAGATGAAATAAAGAAGCACAAACCGATCTATAACCGCCAGCAGCGCAGGAGCTATTTTAATTACGGACTTTTTACCCATGAAGACAGTAACGGCTATTTGTGTTTTTCAATCGCCAATACAAAGGAAGATGAACCACCGGTTACCACCTTTACTTCAAAACACGAAGGAAGGGAGCAACTGACAAAATGGGTTGAGCAGCATCACCTCTGCCCGAAACTGTCAGGGTTGTATTCTTCCGGTGGCGCCTGTTTTCACCGGGGAATTGGTGAGTGCTCCGGAGCCTGTAACGGCGAGGAATCAGCCGAATCGTACAATACGCGGGCCAGAGCATTCCTGGAGCGATTCGAATACGAACACGATAATTTCATGATCCTGGATCAGGGAAGGCTTAAGGAAGAAGTGGGGGTGATTTGCATTGAACATGGCCAATATAAGGGGTTTGGATATACACTTTCAGAATATCAGAACCAACCTGATGTTTTAAGGGATTCGATAAGATTTTATCCTGATAATCGAGACATTCACGCACTTATACGGTTATATTTGCGCAAGAACAAAGTGAAAATAGTTTTGCTATGATTATATGCGGGGCCTTTGGGCTTTTTGAAATACTGCTGATCCTTATTGTACTTGCAGTCTTCATTCTTCCGTTTCTCCGGATGCTCGGTAACCGCCGGAAGCAGGGGCAGTATACCGAAAAGCTGGATCAGCTGGAACGCCTTGAACGGCTGCACCGCGACGGTACATTATCCGATAGGGAGTTCAACCGGCAAAAACGAAAATTGCTCCGCACCCGCAATTAATGCCGTTCCCGTAGGGGCGAGCTGCGCTCGCCCGTTTTGGCACCAGGGTAGTAAAGTAATTGTATTGCAATGAGATATATACTGATATTTAGCGTGTTGGCCTTGAATTCGATCGGGGTTCTCGGTCAGAAAACCTACGAAAGGGATACAATTCCAACGAGCAATGGAAACCTGGTGATCACCTTCATCGGACATTCCACCCTGCAATTTGAGTATCAGGATAAGTTCATCTATATCGATCCCGTAGGCCAGATCGCCGATTTCAGCACTTTTCCCAAAGCTGATGCAATACTGGTTACCCACGAGCATGGCGACCATCTGGATCCGGCTGCCATTGCTAAGCTAGTAAAGCCCGGTACCGATGTATACCTCACCGCTCTTTGCCAGCCCAAGTATCCGTCCGGAAAAATCTGCAAAAATGATTCGTTTCTTATAGCTGCAGGAGTCGCCGTTGAGGTGGTTCCGGCTTATAATGTTATCAGCCGCAGAGGAAATGGCCTGCCTTACCATCCAAAAGGAGACGGTAACGGGTATATTTTAGTATTTGGTCAGACACGCGTATACGTGGCCGGGGATACCGAGTTAACAACCGATATGGCCAAAATTAAAAACATCAATATTGCCTTCCTGCCTGTCGCAGAGCCCTACACCATGTCGGTTTACATGGCTGTAGAGGCAGTGAAAATCCTGAAGCCTCAGATTTTCTATCCCTACCATCTAAACAGCACCATTCCAGACCAGATCAAGGCTGCCTTAATGGGTTCACTGATCGATGTCAGGATCCGGTCCATGAAATAGCCTGAACATTCTTGCTGCTGCTTTGTATAGTATTTAGAATAATTCTGAATACCGATGAAACAGTATAAGGTTTTTGCGATTCCGTTCCTGGTCATAATTGGTTTCCTTTCACTGAGTCATATCGTCAGAAGCACCGGCTCCCCGGGCGGAAAGACCGGATCACCGGGTGATGGCCTGGCTACCTGCACGCAATGTCACGGCGGGGGAAAGGCAACTGATGTTTCAGGCTGGATATCCACTGATATACCCGCCCAGGGCTATGTCCCCGGGACACAGTATTCGATAACTGTTCGTGGGGAGCGATCCGCAGCGGCATTATATGGCTTTGAACTAACTGCAGAAAAAGCCAACCGTGCGAAAACCGGTGGATTTGCAACCGGAGGATCCGGGCAATTGCAGCTTTTGTCGGGAAGCAATGCCATCACACAGACAAATCAGGGGTTAAGTCCATCCGGAGGCAGCAAGTCCTGGACAGCAAAATGGACCGCACCGTCAAAAGGGACCGGTGATGTAACTTTCTATGCAGCAGTAAACACAGCCAATGGCGATGGCGGAACCGGCGGGGATGTTATTTATGCCACTAACCTGAAAGTTCAGGAGCAGGATTTAAGCAGTGCCGATCCATCGGGGTTAATTACCCAAATAAAGGTTTATCCGAATCCTGCTGCCGATTGGATAAATATCGAAACCACCGGCCTGGATTCGGAGCATTATGATGTTGATATTTCGGCGATAAACGGACAGCAGGTTTTTTCAAGAAAACTCCGCCCAGAACCGGGTACCAGCACTATTAAACTGTCTGTCGCGGCTCTTTCACCGGGAACGTATTTTGCCAAGGTTTCTGCTGGAAAACAGGTTTTAAAAACAAAACTGATCATCTCCAGATAGGTTTTAATCCCTTTCACAGCCTATAGTTTTCTTATCTTGCATGCTGTAATTTTTATACAACATGCGCACACTGATTGCTCTTTTTCTGGCCGCCGGTTTATTCACCGGATGTGGTAAAAGCCTTGTCGAAAAAACGGTTGAACAAAGGAACCTGGTAGACAGGGTCAATCCATTGGTGGGAACGGAATCATCCTACAGCCTTTCGCACGGTAACACCTACCCGGCCGTTGCCGTTCCCTGGGGAATGAATTTCTGGACCCCGCAAACCGGCAAAATGGGTGACGGATGGGGGTATACCTACCAGGCGGATACCCTGAGGGGGATCAAACAAACGCATCAGCCAAGTCCCTGGATCAACGACTACGGCGCATTCTCATTTATGGCAGTCACCGGCGATCTCGTAACAGATCAATATAGCCGGGCATCCCATTTCAGCCACGAAAAGGAAATCTCAAAGCCGGATTATTATTATGTATATCTCGATAAATATGGAGTGAGTGCGGAAGTTACCCCAACGGAGCGGGCTGCGATTTTTAGGTTTACCTTTCCTGAGGAGAATCAATCCTGGATCCTCCTGGATGCCTTTAACGAGGGGTCTGAAATCAGGATTGATAAACAAACCCGGACCATCACCGGTTTCTCAAAGAATAACTCCGGAGGTGTTCCCCAAAATTTTGCGAATTATTTTGTTGCGGTCTTTGATCAGCCATTTGACAGCCTGATGATTGAATCAGACGGAATTCGTCTTCCCGATTCGGTTTACGCCCAGGGAAATCACGTAATAGCAGCCGTTTGCTTCAAAACTAAGCAAGGACAGGCTGTACATGTTCGTGTGGCATCCTCCTTCATCAGCATGGATCAGGCCCGGTTAAACCTGGAAAGAGAAATTGGTGAACGGGATTTTGAGCAAACCCGGAAATTAGCCGCCGACTGGTGGAATGAAATGATGAACCGGGTGCAGGTCGACGGCGGAACTCCGCAGCAGCAAGCCACCTTTTACACAGCCCTGTACCGGACCCTCCTGTTCCCCAGGAAGTTCTACGAGTTTAACGCGGACAACCATCCTGTGCATTACAGCCCCTATAACGGCAAAGTCCTGCCGGGATTTATGTACACGGATAACGGTTTCTGGGATACTTTCAGGGCTGTTTTTCCCTTCTTTACCTTAGTATATCCCGATCATACATCCAGGGTGATGGAAGGCCTGGTCAATACTTACAAAGAGTCGGGCTGGCTGCCGGAGTGGGCTTCCCCTGGCCATCGGAACTGCATGGTCGGCAGCAACTCGGCATCGATCATTGCCGATGCATATCTGAAAGGAATCCGTGGGTATGATATCGATATATTGTATGAAGCGATCCTGAAAAACTCCGAGAATGAAGGCCCGATGCATTCGGTAGGCCGCTATGGAGTTGACTATTACAACCGGCTGGGATATATCCCCTATAATGTGGGGGTCAATGAAAACGCTGCACGGACTCTGGAATATTCTTATGATGATTTTACAATTTGGAAGCTTGCCCAGAAGCTTCGCAGGCCGCAGGACGAGATCGACCGGTTCAGGAAAAGAGCCATGAACTATCAGAACCTTTTTGATACCTCGACCAATTTCATGAGGGGCAAAAATGAGGATGGATCCTGGCAATCACCCTTCGTTCCGGAAGCCTGGGGTGGCGCCTTTACGGAAGGCAGCTCCTGGCATTATACCTGGTCGGTGTTTCATGATGCCCAGGGTTTAATCAACCTGATGGGCGGCGACCAGGCGTTTATCGGAAAGCTTGATTCTGTTTTCAGTATGAAACCCATATTCGATTATACATACTACGGGTTTGAAATTCATGAGATCACGGAGATGGTTCTTGGAAACATGGGACAATACGCCCACGGAAACCAGCCTATTCAGCATGCGATTTACCTCTATAACCATGCTGGAGTTCCCTGGAAAGCACAGCAGCGGGTCAGGGAGGTCATGGACAAGCTTTATTCCGACAAACCGGATGGATTATGCGGTGATGAGGACAATGGCCAGACCTCGGCCTGGTATGTATTCTCGGCAATGGGGTTTTACCCGGTTTGTCCGGGAGTTCCCCAGTATATTATGGGCTCACCCCTGTTCGACAAAATAACCCTGAACCTGGAAAATGGAAAACGGTTTGTGATTGATGCTAAGGATAATTCGAAAGAAAATGTTTTTGTCCAATCAGCCAGAATGGGGTTGATTCCCTATCAACGCACGTACCTTCTCCATGAAGATATCCGTAACGGTGGTCATCTGGTTCTTCAGATGGGGAAAGATCCCGACGAGAAACGCGGAACGGCCCCTAAGGACCGTCCGTTTTCAATGAGTAAGAAGAATTAGTCAGATTATCAGGGTCTTGGATAACCTTTCAACTCTTCGTGATTCTTCGCAATCTGATCATCAGGGAAATCATAATCTGACAGTTGTCCGGTGAGGTATTTATCATAACCTACCAGGTCCATCAGGCCGTGGCCACTGAAATTAAACAGGATCACCTTTTCCTTGCCTTCTTCCTTTGCCTTGCGGGCTTCCTGAATGGCTGCCGCAATTGCATGCGTGGTTTCCGGAGCCGGAATCATTCCTTCTGTTTTTGCAAATAACATTCCGGCCGCATAGCATTCGAGCTGCTGGATTGACCGCGGGGCCATCAAGCCATCCTCAACTGCGCGGCTAACCAGTGGGGCCATTCCATGGTAGCGCAATCCGCCTGCATGGATCGGCGGGGGAACAAATGAGTGGCCTAATGAGTGCATGGCTACGAGCGGTGTCATTTTGGCGGTATCCCCGTGATCGTATACATAGGGAGCTTTCGTCAGGGTAGGGCAGGATGACGGTTCAACCGGAATAATATCGATATCAGCCCCATTAATCTTGTCATAGACAAATGGAAAGGATAAACCGGCAAAGTTGCTGCCCCCACCGGCACACCCGATCACAACATCCGGAAGTCTTTCACCCACCTTTTCCAGCTGTTTTTTTGCCTCAAGTCCGATAATGGTCTGGTGCAGCATTACATGGTTGAGAACACTTCCCAGTGAATATTTAGTCAGCCCGGTTGGGTCGGATACAGCGGCCTCTATGGCCTCGCTGATTGCTATGCCAAGGCTGCCCGGCGTATCCGGATATTTTGCCAGTATATCCCGCCCTGCCTGGGTTTCATTGCTGGGACTGGGTATACATGTTCCGCCCCAGGTTTGCATCATCAGCTTGCGTAAAGGCTTCTGGTCAAAACTAACACGAACCATGAATACCTTGCATTCCAGCCCGACCAGGGCACAGGCGAAAGAGAGCGCGCTTCCCCATTGTCCGGCACCCGTTTCCGTGGTCAGTCTTTTTGTGCCGAATTGCTTGTTATACCAGGCCTGGGCCACAGCGGTATTAGGTTTGTGACTTCCGGCTGGTGAGAGACTTTCGTTCTTGTAGTAAATTCTTGCGGGCGTACCCAATGCTTTTTCAAGGTCCAGGGCTCTGTGCAGAGGAGCCGGGCGCCAGCGCATAAGAAGTGCCAGAATCTCTTCAGGAATGTCGATCCAGCGCTTTGTGCTGTATTCCTGTTCCACAAGATTCATGGGAAATACCGGACCCCAGGCTTCCATGGGGACCGGACCGGCGGGACTCATGAATGGCGGACATTTCACATCGGCAGCCAGGTTATACCATTGCCTGGGCATTTCACTCTCATCAAGAAAAATCTTACGTGCTGTTGTCATAGTTAAATAATTGGTTTAGAAGTTATAAGCAACAAAAAAGGCATGTTGTAACCAACATGCCTTGTTATTTTTATAATAATCCGATCACATTGCCTACAACCATCCCGAGCGGTGACGCCAGCACCACTTAGTCGAGATGTTTTTCAGCAATCGGGTTATCATTTCATTTTATCTTTAGAGCGGTCAAAAATAGAGATTATTTATATTCATGCAATAGTTCTGCAGAATTAGTCATTTCTTATTTTCAAATAATCAATCCCTACCATATACCGGGGAATGGCCTTGTTCTGCTTACCGGTGATTTGGATCTGCAAGGTATTAATTCCCTCCTTCAGGGCGAATTTGCCTAAAACAAGCTGCTCGGTAATGACCGGTTTTCCTTCGGCATCATGAAAGCCCTTGAATACCTTGCCGGCTGCCTGGTCATTGATCATCACTTTAAAATCAGCGTAATCAACTGCCTTAGTGAAGTTTCCTGTTATGGTGTATTCACCACCCTGAGCCATTTCAAATTCTGCCTTCAGCGAGCCCGAAATGCCACCGTCCATCCACCACAGCTGGGCATTGTTACTCCATCCCCAATTGGTAGCATTCTGAACTTCCCAGTTACCGGCAGAAATGCTTACCACCCTGAGATGCTCACCCTGAAGCAGTCCGGCCAGATCCGGCACCGGCGGATACAGATTTTCACGTTTCAGTGAAACAGGGATCTTAACCACCTCGGGATCGGGTTCTGTCAGGCATTTCCCGCCTGGTTTCATATACCAGTAGGATACCACACCATAATTAACCTTTGTGGCAGCCCAATGCCACAATTCCAAATCAAATTTCAGGGAGGTATTGAACGGAATGGCATCCAGCAGCCTGTGCCGCATGTTTATCGTCATCCCCGTATGAAAATTCCCGGAACCATCAGGCTGGGCGATCAGGAAATGCTCGAAATATTCCGGCCTGCACCAGGCATATCCGATATAATCCTCGGTTCCTGTGCCGATATGGGAAGGAAAAGGTTCCCCGTCTACATAAACCTTTTCATCACCTTCGCCCCACCAGGCATCGGCGGTGTTGAAAATGGTGATGGCGTCACCAGCATAAACACCCTGGCCTTCGAGTTTAACGAAATTAAGATCCTCATGCTTGCCATTGACTCCGTCCCCCTGGTATCCTATGGCATCCTTATCATTGTATTCGTGCCAGATTGCACCAAAATGCATTGAAGAGGATTTCCACCGGTAAGGAGCGGTAAGAATGGAGGCGGCTTCAATAGTAACCGGCTGGCTGCCCAGGTTTATCAACTCAACTAAGGCCTCCTTTTTGAAGGGCATAAGCCAGAAAGATTTGAGTTCTCCCGACTCAAGCGCCAGTGTATGGTATGTTCGGTATGGCCTGAGTTGATATCCGGTCCCGAAGAAGTCGCCAACAGGACACCAAACGGTACGCTCTCCGTCAAAAGTGATCTGGAGGATAGTAGACCGGTAAGCCTGAGGCTGGTTTTCAGCCTTGATATTGAAAGTCAGTTCATCCAGAGCTGCCGGACCTTTTACACGTAAGGACATGGTCTGACCGGCAGGAAGAATTTTTCCGGACTCTTCAGTAAGCATGAGCTTCTTAAATGTCTCCTGCCTGTCCGGACTACCCGAATTTAAATGTGTTTGGGTCTGGTCCAGGATGGTTTTATAAATGGTAAGATCGGCGATGCGAAATGATTGCACATCCGTTTCAGGTGTATAGGTCCGGTAATTGATGTTGTAATAAACCGAAGGGCTGTGTTTTTCAGGATTGAGGGCGGGACATTCATAGGTGATTTTTAATCTTTTCGCGTAGGGAACGGGAAGATATAGGTTGTGTCCCCGCTGAGCATAAAGGGTTTTGGGTGAGACCGATGAACTCAGGGGTTCCCCGGCAAGCTGCCCGCCGCTGATTATCGGGAGCACAGGGCCTTCGATTTCGGCTTTCTCGCTTCCGTCGAAATAGAAACGGAGGGTGCCGGTATAGGCGGCTTCGTTCCCGAATGTCATCCAGAAACGAACTACGGCACCGGGACCTTCGGCATCCAGCATCACAAACTCGCGTCTTCCCTGATTGGTCTCCTCCCGGATAAACCATGATGCATCATGATTGGCAAACCAGCCCTCCTTGTCTGGTCCAACCGATCTCTGGTCATAACTGGAGAATTGTTTGCAGGTGAATGAAGGAGAAGGAAATTCTGCGAGTAATTCAGCTTCCGTCATATCCTCCAGCAGCGTGCCAAAGGTAATAGGGCCAGCCGAGGGTTTGCAGCCGGAAAATAAGGCAATCAGGATTGCGACAGGGAAAAAAAATACGAATCTGTTTTTCATTTCACGCGGAATTAAGTTTCTCTAAAATTATAATTTTAATTACTATTGATTCATAATGGATAGGAATCAACAAGCAGTGGATTCGTATAAGGAATTTCTTCTTGATGTGCTTGAGAATTCGCCCAACGTAGGCGTATATCTGACTGACCTCAATGGTGTTATTCGGTATGCTAACCAGGCATTTGCCATCATGGCCGGCTTTTCACGGGTTGAAGACCTCATCGGTAAAAATGCTCAGGATGGGTATGCAAACCCGGAAGATCGCAAATCACTGATTGAAAATATTGTCAAGTACGGGTCACTGAAGAATTTTGAGCTCAGGCTGATAAAGCCGAACGGAGAGTCAAGTATTGTTCAGGTTCAGGCAACGCTGCGGAATTCAATCATCACGGGTATTGTTACAGAAATTTCCAGGCAGAAGGAGTATCAGGAAGCTCTGGAAGAGCAGAGAAGAAGGTATCAGCTGGCAACCAGTGCATCCGGCATGGGGATCTGGGACTGGAATCTGCACTCAAATACTGTCTATTTTTCAACTACATGGAAAAACCAGGTTGGTTACCTCAGCGACGAAATTACTGATGAATTCGAAAGCTGGCAGAGGCTACTGCATCCCGATGATTACGAACGTGTTCATAAATCACTGTATGCCTATCTTGATCACCCGGGGCCGTTTTTTGAAATTGAATTCAGGATGCGTCACAAGGATGGGAGTTACCGCTGGATTCGCAATCGGGCAGCTTCCCTGATCGATTCTGCCGGACGACCTTACCGGATGCTTGGCGTTCATACCGATATAACCGACACCAAGCTGGCCCAGGACCAATTGCTGAAATTGGAGCGTGCGGTTTTGCAGAGCCCGGTAGCAATTGCTATTACCTCAAAATCAGGATTAATTGAATTTGTTAACCCTAAGTTCTGTGAACTGACCGGTTATCCGGAAACGGAAGTTATCGGTCAAAACCCAAGATTATTAAACAGCGGTCATCATAAGAAAAGTTTCTTTACGGCTTTATGGACCACCATTCTTTCCGGGAAAACCTGGGCAGGGAATTTTACAAATATCCGGAAGGATGGGTCAATATTTATCGAGAAGGCAAGTATCTCACCAGTTTTCAACCCTGAGGGAGAAATAACGCATTTTATAAAGATCGCTGAAGATATTACCGCAAAGACCAGAATGGAGAGAGAACTCCGGGAAGCTAAGGCAAAAGCTGAGGTGGCCAATATCTATAAGAATAATTTCCTGGCCAATATGAGCCATGAGATAAGAACCCCGATGAACGGGATCATCGGATTTTCTGAATTGCTTAAGGAGGTTGACCTGACAGAGGAGGAGAAGGGGAGGTATATCAAGATAATCAATGATAATTGCAGCATTCTCTTGAATCTGGTTGACGACATCATTGATGTTTCAAAGATTGAAGCCAATGAGATCAAGCTGCAGAAGAGCCAGTTTTCTTTGCGCGACCTGATTAAGGAACTGGGTGTTTTCTACCGGACCTACAGAAATAGTATTAATCGGTCAGAGGTTGAGATTGTCACACGAATTCCTGAATACCCTCATCACGAATTTATCGAAACTGACCATTTCAGGCTGCGCCAGATTCTTACAAATCTGATTAACAATTCCTTGAAATTCTGCCATTCGGGATTTATCGAATTTGGGTACAACCTGGTGAATGAAAAGTATATCCAGTTTTACGTCAAAGATACGGGGATTGGCATACCCCCTGATAAAATCGGAATCATCTTTGAACGGTTCCGACAAACCGATGAGAGTATCACACGGAAATATGGCGGCACAGGCCTTGGATTGTCCATTTCCCAGGGATTGGTCGCTCTCCTGGGAGGAAATATCTGGGTGGAATCAAAGCCCGGTGCCGGGTCCGTTTTCTCCTTCCGCATTCCCTATTACCCGGTTCAGATCCCTGAGATTGCATCGGTTGTCCTGAAAAATCCGGCAGGGAACCTGAACCTGAAAGGGCTCCAGTTCCTGGTGGTTGAGGATGTCGATTATAACTATGAATACCTTCGCGAAGTTCTGAAACGTCAGGGCGCCCGCGTTACCCGCGCCATAACCGGTTACCAGGCAGTGGCACAAGTGATTTCAAATCCGCCACACCTGGTGCTGATGGATTTGCAGTTGCCGGAAATGAATGGTTATGAAGCGATCAAACAGATATGGGAGCACAATCCCGACATGCCTATCATTGCCCAAACTTCCTATGCATACCCGAATGAGATTCAGAGATGCTATGATATCGGTTGCGTTGACTATCTGGTGAAGCCGATTCGTCTTGAAGAATTGTTTACGATGATTTCAAAATACCTTTAACAATGAGATCCTATACCAAAACGCTTGTCAGTTTGGCCTTACTGATAACAGGTAGTATTCTTTCGCTTTTTTCACAGACAAACATGTTCCTTAGCAATCCGGAGGCATTCAGGATTTTGCAGGGCAATTACGATCCTGCGGACTACCGGCGGCCTGGCCAGGTTGAGGATGCAGAATCTGTTCGCATGGGCATCATTCAGGGGGTTGATTCGAAGGTTCAGATCGGACTTTTAAGAACTCTGGAAACCTTTTATAACCGGAACACGGGTTCCGATACGCTTAGCAACACCACCGGAATTGGTGCATGCAGGACCTGGATTCTGGCTCATTTTGACCAGGTGAATAAACAAAGCGGCGGGCGGCTGGTTACCGGATATCTCGAATTTGACGCCGATATCTGTACGAAAGGACATCATAAGAATCCGTTTATTCTGATTCCTGGAACAGATACTTCTGCGCATGAAATTATCCTGGTTGAAGGGCATTTTGATACCCGAAATGAAGATCGGTGTGATAATCAAGGTTTTACTCCAGGAATTGAGGACAACGGATCAGGCACAATACTGATCATGGAATTGGCAAGAGTACTGGGTAATTATGCATTCAAACATACCATTCTCCTGACAACGCCAACCGGTGAGGACCAGGGATTATGGGGAGCAAAGGCATGGGCCAACTACCTTTCAGGACTTGGAATAGGCATTCGGGCGGTGCTGAATAATGATATCGTCGGGGGTATCTATTGCGGCAAGACTTCCCCGGGTCCATCCTGTCCATACTACGGCCACATCGACAGTACACATGTGCGGATCTTTTCATACTCTGCCGCCAACAGTATTACGGCCAATTCCGCACACAAGCAGTTAGCACGGTACATGAAGTATATCCAGGATACTAAAATCAATCCATTTCTTGACACAAAGCTTATTATCAATATAATGGCTGGGGAAGACCGGGATGGCCGGGGTGGCGACCATACACCCTTCCGGCAAAAAGGGTACACCGCAGTACGGATCATTTCAGCCAATGAACACGGCAACGGCACGGGCACATTTCCCGACCGCAACCACTCAACCAGGGATATTGTCGGTAAGGACACTGATGGCGACGGAAACCTGGACAGCCTGTTTGTTAATCCCGGGTATCTCGCGCGCAATACCATTCTAAATGGTGTGGTAGCTGCGATCCTTGCTTCTGCTCCGGAAAAGCTGAAACCAACCATAACACCTAAATTGTCAGGGGCAATCATTGACATTTCCGGGGCTGCGGGGGAGGTTGATGAGATTCTGGTAGGGGTCAGGTATTATAAAAGCCGCAGCTTGAACTTTGATACCCTTTATACCCTCAGAAAGGCCGATCAACTGGAAATACCTCTCGACCCCGGTCAAAGGTGTTACGTTTCTGTTGCACCGGTTTCCAATGGGGTACCAGGACTCTTCTCTTCTGAATATGAAGTGAACCTAACAGGAACGGATGAAAAGGTTCCCGCTGCCAGTGCACGTCTGATGCGTAACTATCCTAATCCATGGAACCAGACAACTACCGTTGAGTTTCAGTCGGGCGACGAACTGTATTCTGATGGAGCCGTCATAGAAGTTCATGATCTGTTGGGCAGGCTTGTTCATAAAAAGAATTTCGACCTGGTTCCTGGAAAGAACGAGATTACCTTGCAAGCGGGTCAGATGGATCCGGGGATCTATTCCTGTGTGCTAAAATCACCGGGAAGGGATGATGAAAGGATTTTAATAGTTAAAAAATAAACCCCCGGTCGCATTGTTTGTTATAGGATAAATTGCAATCAAATGAAAAAATCAATTGGTTTAATACTGGCTTTATTTATAACATTAATGCTGTCAGGTCAGGAAACTGGCATCCGAAAGGTGCCGAAACAATACTCATTAGAAACAGGCTACCGTCGTGTAACAGGAACCGAATTCGGCAACTCCTCCACAAACGGTTATACGGTCCTGTTTGATTATGCCTGGCAATTATCAGGGCTTAATGGGACCAAGGCAAGCTATATTACGGTGCCATTGAGCTATACCCGGATGATGCCGGATTCAGATACCGCAGCTTCTGTGAGGGTAATTGGATATGGCTGGACGGTCCGCCATGAATTAAGGAAGCACTCTGATAGCTGGGTGCCCTTTCTGGGGTATTCCCTGATGCTCAATAACTATTCTGAAGCCGGCACTGATGGGAGAGTTTTCGGTCACCAAACCGGTTTTACTTTAGGCCTGAACCATTACGGCAGTTCAAGATTCGTGCCCTATTTACAGATAAACTATAGCATGACTAATTACCCCGAATGGGGAGTCAAGGGATCCCGAAAGTACAATTTCATTGAGGCTAAAATCGGGATACGATTGTAAACTCATGCCATAAGTCATTGTTGGTTGATTAGGGTATTGCTATTTTTGAAATAGCGGACAACCTAAAAACTACTGACACATGGCAACAATTAAGAAAGAATCTGCACTTGAATATCATGAAAAGGGCAGACCGGGGAAAATTGAAGTAATTCCAACCGTCCCTTACAGTACCCAGTATGACCTGGCATTGGCCTATACACCGGGCGTTGCATTCCCCTGCAAGGAAATCGAAGCCAACCCCGATGACGCATACCGATATACTGCAAAGGGCAATCTTGTTGCCGTTATCAGCAATGGAACAGCAGTTTTAGGTCTCGGGGATATCGGGGCGCTGGCAGGAAAACCGGTCATGGAAGGGAAAGGTCTTTTGTTTAAGGTTTTTGCTGACGTGGATGTCTTTGATATCGAAGTCAATGAAAAGGATCCGGAGAAACTGATACAAACGGTTAAAGCTATTGCCCCCACCTTTGGAGGCATTAACCTTGAGGACATCAAAGCCCCCGAATGTTTTGAAATTGAGCAACGGCTGATAAAAGAGCTCGATATTCCGGTTTTTCATGATGATCAGCATGGTACGGCAATAATTTCATCAGCCGGGCTTCTCAATGCCCTTGAGATCACCGGCAAGAAAATCGGGGACATCAAGGTCGTGGTTAACGGGGCCGGAGCTGCTGCAATCAGCTGTATCAAATTATACATAGCTTTTGGTGTGAAGAGGGAAAATGTCGTCATGCTTGACAGCAAGGGAGCTCTTAACACAAAAAGAACCGACCTCAATGAATCCAAGAAGGAGTTTGTTACCAGCCGTGATATCAATACCCTGGCCGAAGCGTTTGTCGGGGCTGATGTTTTTCTGGGATTGTCTGTTGCCAACGTGGTCAACAAGGAGATGATTCGTTCGATGGCTAAGGATCCGATAGTTTTCGCCATGGCTAATCCGAATCCCGAGATTCCCTACGATGAGGCGATGGAGAGCAGGGATGACCTGATCTTCGCAACAGGCCGGTCAGATTATCCGAACCAGATTAATAATGTTTTAGGATTTCCATTCATCTTCAGAGGAGCCCTGGATGTTAGGGCCTCCAAAATTAATGAAGAAATGAAAGTCGCTGCTGCCAAGGCTCTTGCGCAGTTGGCCAAGGAAGATGTTCCGGAAATTGTAAACCAGGCATACAACAAGCAGAATCTGAGGTTTGGACGTGACTACCTGATTCCCAAGCCGCTGGATCCCCGCTTAATCACCACCGTTGCCCCGGCTGTGGCCCGGGCAGCCATGGAAACGGGTGTGGCACGCAAACCCATTGCCGATTGGAATGAGTATCATCTCAACCTCCAGAAGCGTATGGGCTTGGATAATAAACTGATACGTTACATCACCGACAGGGCTAAAAATGACCCGAAACGGGTAGTATTCGGGCAATCCGATAATCTTAAGGTACTGAAAGCGGTACAGGCTGTCAAGCATGACGGGATTGCCATACCGATTTTACTGGGGAATCCTGCCGTCATCAAGAAGATGATCCGTGAGATGGAACTGGATCTTGAGGATGTTGAAATCATTAACCCCCGGTCAGATGATGAAACCCCTAGGGTGGCGGATTTCGCTGAGGAGTTTGTCAGAAACCGCAAAAGGAAGGGAATTACCCGGGATGAAGCTCTTGAACTCATGCAGAATCAATCCTATTTTGGTTCCATGATGGTGCATATGGGTATGGCTGATGCCTTCCTGTCAGGAACCAGCTCAAAATATGCCTATTCGATCAAACCGGCAATTGAAGCAGTCGGGGTTCGCCCGGTTCTCAATCATATCGCCGGAATGTATATTCTTATGACCAAGAAAGGCCCGTTCTTCTTCGCGGATACCACTGTTAACAAGGAACCGGATGCCCAGGCCCTCATGGATACCACTTTGCTTGCCGCAGAACAGATCCGAAAGTTTAATATTGAACCGAAAATAGCCCTCGTTTCCTATTCCAACTTCGGAACCCAGCGTGAAGGCTCACCCGTTGTAGTCGCTCAGGCGGTCCGCATGCTTCACGATAAATACCCTGACCTGATCGTCGACGGCGAGATGCAGGCCAATTTCGCCCTCAACAAGGAGATCCGGATGAAAAAATTCCCCTTCTCAAAGCTGGCCGGGCACGATGTTAACACGCTGATATTTCCCAATCTTGATTCAGGAAATATAGCTTACAAGATGATGCAGGAAATTGGTGGTGCTGAGGTTATCGGCCCGATTGTTATGGGAATGAACAAACCTGTGCATATCCTTCAGATGGAAAGCAGCGTCAGGGAGATTATCTATCTGGCTGCTATTGCCGTGGTGGATGCCCAGTGCAGCGGTGATCCGAGATGTTCCAGCCGTTTTATTTTCTGACCGGGTTTAAAGCCATTTTTTACGACGGTAAAATAAATAGAAGCCAATCCCGATAAGAACCATTAGCACCAGAACGAGCGGGTACCCATATTTCCAGGATAGCTCCGGCATGTTGTGAAAATTCATGCCATATATGGCTGCAATAAAGGTTAGGGGAATGAATATCGTGGAGATCAAGGTCAGGAGTTGAACAACCTTGTTCATTGTCAGAGAAATCTGAGCCAGATAGAGTTCCCTCAGACCATTCAGGTTTTCACGAATCTGGTCCAGTTGACTGATAACCTGATTCGTATGGTCCAGAATATCCTGAAAATAGGGATAATCATCGCTGCTGATCAAATTGGAGGAGTCTTTAATGATGCGTGTTATCCCTTCGCGTATCGGAATGACCTGGTGACGGAAGTAGACAAGAAATTTTTTGATCAGATGGAGCGTGGCCGTGGGGTCATAGGAAGTCTGTAAATCAAGATTAATCTCGATCTCATCCAGATAAGCATCAATTTGCGAACAGGTCTCCAGGTACCCGTCAACAATGAGATCCGCTACCGCGTAAAAGGCGAAATCATGACCGTGCGTTCGGATTCTAGAGGCCGGATCATCCATGGCCTTATAGATTGGCCCCATCAGAGCCGACTCCTTTTCCGAAAAGGTGATAAAAATATCAGGTTTAAGAATAAGGCTGATCTGCTCGGAATCCCACGACAGATCCCTGGGGTTCCAGGCAATGTTTTTTAGGATTAAGAAAATCAGATCCGATTTAAACTCCGTTTTTGAATTCTGCTGGGTATTCAGGATATCCTCCGACAGGAGTGCTCCCAGGGAAAGTTTTTCAAAGACAGGTTTTAGCGGGTCAATGTCTGAAAGTCCAGTGATTTCAAGCCAGGAGTATTCAGATTTAACCTTTTCGGACTTTTTCAGAATACTTGAATAATCCGTTTCCCGAATCCATTTATCGGATGAAAAGGTGTTCAGGGTAAAAGCTGACGAGGCATTATACTTTGGGCCCACATGAATCAGGGAACCGGGGGGGAGTCCCTTTTTACCGGTATACATTTTTTTCTGAACGGCTTTGGGTTTCATGATTCCTCGTTATTATGCCGAAATTTACCAATTCTGCTCAAATACTTTAATTTTAGCCACATATTAAGCACCCATGAAAATAATACGACTCGTCACTCTTTTTTTGTTAATGCCTTTGGCCGTTACAGCCCTTGATGCCTATCAGGTAATTCTTCCTAAAAAAGTGAACAGAACCTGGATAAGTCCTGAGATTTGGGCAAATCCAATGCAGGACTGGCTGCTGGACAATGGCAAGATGACCTGTGTGGCAGGTGGAGGGGGACGTAATCTTTTCCTTTTAACCCGCGAGCTTGCAGATAATGGTAAGTCATTTAAAATGAGTGTAATGACCGGCAGGCTGGAGTCAGATAAAGGTCCTGTTGACCCCGGTTGGATTGGTTTCAATCTCGGAGTCAAAGGTGATTTTAACGACTACAGGGATAATGCGGTAAGAGGCGAAGGATTCCCTGTCGGAATAACCACGGATGGAAGGATGTTTATCGGTAACCATTTGGATATCAAGGCTGTTATTGATCCCGGAAAAGAGGTTGTCCGCCTTACTTGTGAAGGAGTGCCTGAGGGCCGGGTTTACAGGATTGTGTTAACGGCCAAAGACAGAAAAGGCCATGAACTTCACAGGGTTAGTTCTTCTGTTGATTCCGGATGGCTTGCAGGCGGGGTGGCACTTTCCTGCAGTTACGGGATGGTAAGGGAGGTTCCGGAGATCCGGGGGAAAGTCACCTACGGCAACTGGGGATTTAAGCCGGGTACGGAACGCAAGGGGAATGTAAGATTCTGGTTTTCAGAATGGAATGTCGAGGGAGAGAAATTTGAATCTCATCCGGAGCATGCATTTGGTCCCATCCTGTTTTGCCAGTACTCGCTGTCGAAAAAGGTGCTGAAGCTTACCGCTCAATTGGCACCTGTTGGAAAAACCGACGGAGAAGTAGCTATTCTGGAGATTTCCAGGGCAGGTTTGTGGAAAGAAATTGCGAAAGCCCCGATAGATCCAGCCTCCCGCACGGCAGCTTTCAGGGTTTCTGGTTGGGAAGAAAAGAAGGATCTCCAATATCGTGTCAGATATTCCTGCAGGGTTAAGGGCAGAAAATCATCAGAATTCAGCTACACGGGTACCATCCGGCATGAGCCCTGGGAAAAGGAGGAAATTGTCATTGCTGCTTTTACCGGGAATAATGATCTGGGATTTCCAAATACGGATATTGTGCGAAGTGTGGGAATCCAGGATCCCGATATGCTTTTTTTCAGCGGAGACCAGATTTACGAAGGGGTAGGAGGGTATGGAATACAAACTGAGCCGCTTGACAAGGCTCTGCTGGATTACCTGCGAAAATGGTACCTGTATGGCTGGGCGTACGGTGATCTTCTCAAAGACAGGCCTTCAGTGGCCATACCCGACGATCATGATGTATACCATGGCAATCTTTGGGGTGCCGGCGGTATTGCAACCCCCAAAGGACTTTCCGGAGCAGCCGCCCAGGACCATGGAGGCTATAAGATGGATCCGCTTTGGGTTAATATGGTTCAACGGACTCAGACAAGCCATTTGCCGGATGCGGCTGATCCGGCACCTGCCGCTCAGGGAATCGGTGTCTATTTCACTGAACTCCGATATGCCGGAATTAGTTTTGCCATCCTTGAAGACCGGAAATTTAAGTCGGCACCTGGTCCACTCCTGCCTGAAGCTAAGGTCTACAACGGTTTTGCGACCAATCCCTCCTATAACCTGGCAGAAAAAGGTGATGTACCAGATGCCAGCCTTCTCGGCGGCCGCCAGGAGAACTTTTTGGATCAGTGGGCAAATGATTGGACTGACAAAACCTGGATGAAGGTTGTTTTGTCGCAGACGATTTTTGCAAATGTTGCCACTCTGCCTGTTGGTGAATCAAACTCCGACGCAACGGTACCTAAATTGCGCATTATGAAGGAAGGCGAGTACCCCGAGAACGATACGGTTGTGCAGGACATGGATTCCAACGGCTGGCCGCAGGGACCCAGAAAGCGGGCTGTTTCTCTCATGCGGAAAGGGTATGCTTTTCATATAGCCGGTGATCAGCACCTGGGCAGCGTGATCCAATACGGTGCCAATAATTGGCGGGACGCCGGTTATGCATTCTGCGTTCCTGCGATTTCCAATGTCTGGCCCCGGAGATGGTGCCCGAAAGAGCAGGGTTTTGCCCGTTTTGAACTCGATCCAAGGTATACAGGCGATTATCTGGATGGTTTTGGTAATAAGATGACCGTTTTTGCGGTGTCTAACCCTGTTTTTACGGGCCTGGAGCCATCGATCCTGTATGACAGGGCAACAGGCTATGGAATTGTACGGTTTAACCGGGAAACAAGGGATATTACAATGGAATGCTGGCCCCGGACAGCAACCCCCCCAGATACCATGAGCCGTCAATATCCGGGGTGGCCAAAAGTAATAAACCAGATGAGCAACCGGAACCAATACTCCAATTGGGTGCTCCCGCTAATCAAGGTGCCTGACATGAAAAACAGCGTGATCCAGGTTGTTTCAGAACAAACCGGCCAGGTTGAACTGACGGTGCGGATAAAGGGCAACGCTTTCATGCCCCAGGTTGACAAATCCGGGAAATACACGATATGGGTCGGGGAGCCCGGTTCTGAGCGATGGATCGGAATTCCTGGTTTTGCTGCTATTCCTTCACATATTACCCAGGAATATGTGGTGCGGTTTAATTAGCCGGATTCTTTTCATGTTTATTATTATTTTAGTTTTTGATTAATGGCTGATTATTAACCTAAAATATTAAAACTATGGGACTGATGAAGGATTTTAAAAACTTTGCCATGAAAGGCAACGTACTCGATTTGGCCACTGCCGTAATCATCGGTGCAGCATTTGGTAAAATCATTTCTTCCCTTGTAAATGACCTGCTGATGCCTCCGCTTGGTCTTCTTCTGGGTAAGGTCGATTTCAAAGACCTGAAAATCATTTTAACTAAAGGTGTTGACGAAGCTGCTGATGTTACCCTGAATTATGGGATGTTTGTTCAGAATGTATTTGATTTTCTGATCATTGCTTTCTGTATTTTTATGATCATTCGTGCTGCACAAAAGCTTGAGAAAAAGAAACAGGATGCTCCTGCACCTCCTCCTGCACCTACCAAACAGGAACTGTTGCTGGAGGAGATTCGTGATTTGCTGAAGAAATAGGAAATCAATCCTCGTAAACCGGGAGCCAAAGGGTGAAGATTGAACCTTCACCCTTTTTGCTTTCCAGGCTTATCGTTCCATTCATTGCCTGTGCAAAACGCTTTGAGATATTCAATCCCAATCCGGAGCCTGCATGTTTTTTGGTTAAGCCTTCGCTTGCCTGCCGGAATTCCTCGAAAATTATTTCCTGCTCCTCGTCGGGAATCCCAATACCTGTGTCAAGGACGTGAATGGCAGCCCACGCCTTGTTTTCGTGGTAGTCCTTTTCAATCCGAATCTCGATATATCCCGTATTGGTATACTTTATCGCATTATTAATCAAATTATTGACCACTTTGTGGGTTAATGACTCATCCCCGAGGGCATACAGCTCCTCCGTCAGGTTATGCCTGAGTTCAAGACCTTTTTTTATTGCACTGGCAGCATAGAGTTCACAACTTTCCCTGACCAGTTCCGAAAGCTGGATCCGGGTATAATTTACGAGTACGCTTCCCGACTCCAAAGCGCTGATATCCAATATCGAATTAACAGTATCCAAAAGCCTGTTACCGCTGGATATTATGATTTCAGCCATTCGGGCTTGCTCTTTGTTTTCAGCTGATTCGGACAGCAACTCCGAGAAACCGAGAATTCCATTCAGCGGAGTCCGGATTTCATGACTCATATTAGCAAGAAACCTTGTCTTTAGCCGGTTGGCCTTTTCGGCAAATTCCTTGGCCTTCACCAGATCACTGTTTAGCATGATCATCTGATGGTTGGTCATCTGCAGCTCTTCATTGGTTACCCTTAACTCTTCATCAGACTGAACCAGCTCCTCATTGGTAGTTTGCAGTTCTTCATTGGTTGTCTGAAGTTCCTCATTAAGGGCGCCTAATTCCATGTTTTTTACTTCCAATTCTTCGCGCTGCTCCTCCAGAAGTTTCTCATACTTAACCCTTTCCGTAATGTCATTGATCATAGCCAGGAATACCTGGCCCTGATCACTCTCAATTAATTGCAGGAACACCTCTACCGGGTATTCACTGCGATTCCTGCGACGATGCACGGTTTGAAACTGAATAGCCGGAAGAGTGCCGTTTCGCAGGGGTAGAACCATGGAGGTGAATTGCTCCATTGATAATAAAGGTTTTATATCCACAGGGGTCAACCTGAGCATTTCCTCCAGAGTAAAGCCAATATTTCGCAAGGCACCCTTATTTACAAAGGTAAACCTGAGTGTTTCGGCATCAAAGACAAAGATTTCATTCAGGCTTTGTTCAATCAGGTTTTGAAGCCAATTTCTCTGTCTCTCTGTTTTATATGCATTCCGGTAATAGGATAATCCTTGTTGCCTGAAAATCCAGAATATTAAAAAAGAAGTTAAGATCATCAGGCTGAATATACCCAGCATAAGAAAGAATAACTTCTCCCGGATCGGATGAAAGGCTTCCTTATAATCCTGCCGGGCGACTAAAACCCAGGAGGAGCGGGGAATCTTCCTGGTTGCAGCCATAACCCTGATTCCCCTGTAATCGATTGCTTCAAAAACGCCTTCAACACCAGTTAAGGCCTTGACCACTGCCACGGCAGTGTCGCGCATGGAGATTTTACTCTTTAATGGTGCTTCGGAATCAAACCGTAACCGGTTTAAGAATACAGCAGAATCGCCGTTCCTTTTTCCAATCAGGGTCTCTGCAGTTTTACTGATGACTGGCCATTCCTGAAGGTAAGGGTATAAAAAGGTTTCCGGGTTAATCCTGATGAACACGTAACCCTTTGGCATGCCCGGATTGGTGAAATCCTTTATCGAAATTAGAAGACCCATATGGAAAACACCCTTCGGATCTTCATAGATATCAATAAACTGCGTGCTATCTGCAGCCATTTTAGTTTTAAGGAGTCGATTGAATTCCGGACCGATCAGGTGTGTAAACCTTGGTTGTACCGCAATTGGAATCCTATCCTGGTTATAGAGAATTGCCTGATCATAATTTGTATCGATCAGCATTGTTCGCAACCAGCTATTCAGGTGCTCCAAATCTTTGATTCCTCCATTTTCACTATAGGACACGAAATGCTCATAAAATGCCTGATTTTCAACCATGCTTTTAACAGTCAGGTCTCTGTCCTTCAGCCATTCAGTGACCGAATGAATTTTAAGATTAGCGATAGCATTCAGGTTTTCTTCAATGCTGGTTCTGAAACTTTTTTTCTGATCCCGATATATTACTCCCCCTGTAATGAGCACCAGTAGGTTAACGGCAATCAGGATTATAATAAGGGTAATTGAAAACTTTGGCCTTGCCAATCCTGCTTTGGCGATCATGGGACTATGTTTTGGTTTTACCTGTGAAAATAGCAATCCTTAAATGATTTGCAACATTCCCTTCAATTATAGGTGATTTGACTATTTTTAGGGAAAGAATGACATAATCCAAAATCCTCATCATGAAAACCAAATTCTTTCTATTTTTCTTATCATTAAGTTTTCTTGCCTGCGTTCACGCCCAGAACCATTCTTTTAATTCCTGGTATTCAGGAAAATCACTGGATCATTTGTCCTTCCCGATCGGTGGTATAGGAGCCGGAATGATTGGCCTTGATGGAAACGGATCCTGGTCACAAATGTCGGTCGGAAACCGGCCGGAAGTTTTTAATGAACCGTTTTGCTTTGCAGCCATATCAGTCAAAGGAATTCCAAATGGTGCCAAGGTTTTGCAGGGTGAAGTCCCCGGGTGGAGAGTTTTCGGACAGCCCGGAACGGCTAATGGCGGGGGCGAGCATTTCTATGGATTGCCGCGTTTCGAGAATTGCCGGTTCCTGGCAAGGTTTCCGTTTGGAAAAATAGAATTGTCAGATTCCGATATTCCGCTTCAGGTTTCAGTTACCGGCTGGAGCCCATTCATTCCGGGAGATGCAGACAATTCAAGTATGCCTGTCGGATCCATGGAGTATTCTTTTACGAATACCTCAACCAACCCAGTTGAAGCCGTTTTTTCCTGGAATTCAAAAAATATTATCCGGAAGAATGCCAACAATGAGATCATTCCTTATCCGGATGGGTTTACGATGCTTCAATCCGGTGACGAGAAGAATCCTGATTATCAGGGGGCTTTTTCTGTTTTTGCGAGTGAACCTGCAGTGGTGGACCATTGTTGGTTCCGCGGTGGCTGGTGGGACGCTCTGACGATGGTCTGGAAGGATATCAAAGAGTGCCGGATGGTTCCGGATGCCCCAAAAGGCCCGAATCCTCCTGGTGCGTCGTTGTTTATTCCGGTTAAGCTTGCCCCCGGTGAATCAAAAACCATTAAACTGATGTTTTGCTGGTATTTTCCTGAAACACTACTCTCAACTGGAGCACAACCTGCACCTGCCGGAGCTGCTTTTCAGGATAAACCGGCTCCCGGCACTGCGACCGGGCAGCAGGAAGTGACAGGTTACGCCGGCAAGCAATTGGTTAATACTTATTATCCCCTGGGTGATGGATTGACCGGGACTCTGGTTTCCAAAGAGTTCAAGATCACGAAACCCTATATTACCTTCCTGATCGGAGGCGGCGAAATGGCTGGTAAAACCTGTTTAAACCTGATTGTAAACGGGGATACCCTGGTATCTGAAACGGGTAAAAACTCTGAACAACTGGGCCGGGTGATATGGGATGTCAGGAAAATAAAGGGCAAGAAAGCGCACCTGGAGATTGTGGATGACGAAACAGGAGGATGGGGGCATATCAATGTTGATCAGATTGTTTTCACAGATAACCCTGCCTGCAACCCGGGTAAACCAGCTGCAGGAGACGTGGTTTTTGAAGATTTTGAGGGAAGCACCTACGCAAACTGGTCAGTGGCAATCAACCAGGAATCCTGCGAGGGATGCCTTCCGGGTGAATGTGAGACGCCAAGGTACTATCAGCCCTGGTATTCAGGTAAATTTCAGTCGGTAAATGAGGTGGCTCAATACTGGAAGGCCAACTATGCATCGTTGAGATCAGCCAGCGACCTATTCTCAGAAACGTTTTTCTCATCAACACTGCCTGCAGAAGTGCTGGAAGCAGTAGCAGCAAATCTCTCCATCCTAAAATCACCAACAGTCCTGCGCGAGAAGAACGGAAAACTCTGGGCCTGGGAAGGGTGCAGCGATGAGTCAGGATGCTGCGCCGGAAGTTGCACGCATGTATGGAACTACGCACAGGCCATACCGCATCTTTTTCCTGAGCTGGAGCGCTCTCTCAGAGAAACGGAATTTACCGTAAGCCAAAATGATGAAGGTCACCAGACATTCCGGGCCAACCTGCCGATCAATGAGCCCAAGCATACTTTCCATGCAGCATCTGACGGGCAGCTCGGGGGTATCATGAAGGTTTACCGCGATTGGCGAATCAGCGGCGACGCAACCTGGTTGTCCAATATCTTTCCCCTGGTCAAACAGAGCCTGGATTATTGCATCAAAACGTGGGACCCTGATCATACCGGCGTTTTGGTTGAACCCCATCATAATACCTATGATATCGAATTCTGGGGACCCGATGGAATGTGTTCGAGCTTTTATCTCGGTGCGCTGACTGCCTTTGTCGAAATGGGCAAGTTCATGAAATCCCCGGTTTCGGAATATGAAAACCTGTTGGCACGGGGAAAATCTTTCCTGGAAAATGACCTGTTTGACGGGGAATATTTCTATCAGAAGATACGATGGAGCGACCTGCATGCACCGGATCCGACTAAAACCCCGGGAGCAGGGCTTAATACTGATGAGGCCTACGAACTGCTGGTCAGGGAAGGACCGAAGTATCAGTACGGGACCGGCTGCCTGTCCGATGGCATTCTCGGCATGTGGATGGCCTCCGTGTGCGGATTGCCTGAGGTGCTGGATAATGCCAAGGTCACCAGCCACCTGGTATCGATTCACAAGTACAATTTAAAAGCTGATCTTTCTGATCACGACAATCCTCAGCGACCGACGTATGCCCTGGGAAAAGAGGGTGGTCTGCTCATTTGCACCTGGCCAAAGGGAGGGCAGCTTTCCTTGCCATTTGTCTATAGTAATGAGGTATGGACCGGCATTGAATATCAGGTTGCCAGCCACCTGATGATGAAAGGCGAGGTGAATAAAGGCCTGGATATTGTCAGAACCTGCCGGAACCGATACGAAGGCAGTGTCAGGAATCCTTTTGATGAGTATGAATGCGGCCACTGGTACGCAAGAGCCCTGTCGAGTTATAGCCTGGTTCAGGGACTTACCGGCTTGAGCTACGATGCAGTCACTAAAGTCTTAACCATCAAATCCCGCATCGGGAATGATTTTCAGGCATTCATTTCAACAGCAGGCGGATACGGCCTTGCAGGGCTTCGATCTGGCAAACCTTTTATCGAAGTGAAATCCGGAAACATACCTGTCGAGAAGTTTTTAATTCAATAATCCGTCTGTTCACCTTTAATTGAATATTTTTGTGATTAATAAATAAGATCAAGAATATGGGAAGAGCATACGAATACAGGAAAGCCAGGATGTTCAAACGCTGGGGTAGCATGTCAAAGACATTTACCCGAATTTCGAAAGAAATAATTATCTGTGTTAAAGCCAGCGGGCCTGATCCTTCTTCAAACTCGAGGCTTCGCATACTGATGCAGAACGCCAAGGCTGCGAATATGCCAAAGGATACGGTGGAACGTTCCATTAAGAAAGCCGCCGGGAAAGACCAGGCTGATATTAAGGAACATATCTATGAAGGATATGGTCCCCACGGAGTTGCAGTCCTTGTTGAAACCGCAACCGATAATTCAGTTAGAACCGTAGCAAACGTCAGAAGCTATTTCTCAAGGCATGGAGGGGCTTTGGGAACCTCGGGCAGCGTGAGCTTTATGTTTGAACACAAGTGCATTTTTAAGGTTCACAGCAAGCCTAATCTCGATCTTGAAGAACTGGAACTGACGATGATTGATGAGGGCGCTCAGGAGATCTTTGCCGAAGGTGACAGTATTATAGTATCAGGTGAATTTGAAGACTTCGGAACGATCCAGAAATACCTCGATGAGAATCATTTTGAGATCATCAGTGTCGAATTCGAATGGATTCCATCTCAGACCAAGGAGCTTGCCGAGGGCGAAGCGTCTGAGCTCGATAAGCTTTTGTCAAAACTGGAAGAAGACGATGATGTCACCAACGTCTTCCATAACCTGGTGATTAAATAGTCGATTGCATCGTCAGACATCAGTAACCCTGGCCTTCAGGCCGGGGGTTTTAAATCTTCCTTATCCCGATACCGGGCAAATCATTTAAGGTGATTTTCCCGGTTTTTATTTTCATGCCTTCAAATAAATCATTGGTAATCAATAGATTGCCATCGAGGTCGGCAAATTCTGCCAACGGTGACAGCTGAGCAGCAGCTGAGACAGCGCAGGAGGTTTCGGTCATGCAGCCAATCATCACCTTCATCCCGGCCGACCTGGCAACCTTGGCCATCGTAAATGCTTCGCGCATTCCTGTGCATTTCATCAGTTTAATGTTAATTCCGTGATAAATCCCATTTGCCTTGAGTACATCAGGCAGACGCTGCACAGATTCATCGCCGAAAACGGGCAGGGGAGACCTCTCGGTGAGCCAGGCGTTTGAGTCGGGATCATCTTTTGACATGGGTTGCTCTATCATAACGATGCCCTTCTCTTTCAGCCAGAAAATCATGTCAAGGGCCTTTTCCTTTTCTTTCCAACCCTGATTAACGTCCACAGCAATCGGCACATTCGTGACCTTCCGGATGGTTTCAATCATTTCTTTATCATTCTCTCGTCCAAGCTTGACCTTCAATACATTAAACATTGATGCCTCCTTGGTTTTTTCAATGACTACTTCAGGGGTATCGATCCCAATGGTGAAAGAGGTATCCGGGGTCTTTTCCGGATTCAGCCCCCAGATCCTGTAGCAGGGTTGCCCAATCAGTTTGCCTGCCAGATCATGCAGGGCGATGTCAATCGATGCTTTGGCAGCCCTGTTCTCGGGGGAAAGGTGATCGACATAGTCAAGGATGTCTTCAATCAGGAGAGGATTGTTGAATTGTCCTAAATCAACCTGGGCAAGGAACTTGCCGGCTGTATCCTGGGATTCTCCCAGGTAGGGAGGCATGGAGGCTTCGCCATAGCCGGTTACCCCTTCAAATTCAATCCGGGTGAGCATCACCGGGGTCGACTTTCTTGATGATCCTGCAAGCGTAAAAACGTGCTTAAGATCCAGATTATAGGGTTCATAGGTGAGTTTCATCCTGCCGGCGGTGGACCCGGAGTGGCCGGGATTCATGGCCGTAATGGTAGGAGCAATTGCCAATCCGGCAGCCGCAGATGCCGAGCTGATAAGGAAGTTCCTGCGTGTTGTTTTCATCGGGATTAATTATACCAGGGATGATTCCTGATAGTGACGGGTTGTGAAGCGCTTCCGAGTATTCTTTTTACATGAAGGAGGTTCTCGGTATAGTACTTCTTATATTCAGGCCTTGTGGAATCAAGGCTATTGATCCTGACCAGTCCGGAACAGTGGATGAAGAATGAATTTCCGGTATACATCCCTACATGGGTAGCTCGTTCCGGCTTCTCATCTGTGGCCTTCCTGCCGAAAAACAAAAGGTCGCCGGGTTGAACGCTTGCCAGTAAATCCGTGCGGTCAATTTCGGTACCCTGGTTTACCTGCTGGGAGGCATCGCGCGACAGAATCCATCCGTGCATAAAATAAATAGTCTTAGTAAAACCACTGCAATCAAATGCCTTTGCAGATGTTCCGCCCCACAGATAGGGCCTGCCCGCGAAACTTTTTGCAAGGCGGATCAGGCTTTCAGGGTCTTCCTTCCTGTCATCCAGCCAGCTCTGAAAATCAGCGCACTGACTGGATTCAATGAAGCCGTTTCGCCCATCAGGAAGAATTACCGGAATAAACCCGCGGCTGGATTCTTCATTGCCGTCAACCTCCAGAATACCACCGGACACCAGATCAGAAACAGGGTCGGAATCCTTTTGCGGCTGTGAGTAGATCAAACCGAAATCACCTGTAAAAATGACCCTTTCAGTACTTTTCCATGCTTGTAACCGGCTCTCACTGATCGGAGCAATCCCGGCTGACTCGGTCCAGGAGATATAATTGTCGGGAGTTTGAATTAAAAAGTACGCGTTATCTTCCTGAAGGATTTTGACAGGGGTACCCATCAGGGCCTGCGTTGCCATCTCTGCGGATTGTGACGGGCTATAACGGATATTGGCAACCGATAAGTTGATCAGCCCCCAGGTATGATCACCCAGTTTTGAATCCGGCAACCTCATGATACTGTCAGTGAAAGTAATATCCTGCTTTTCCAAAACTTGAAAAAGTTCGTTAAGAGCCTCTTTGTCTGTAGTTTTCCCGGTCAGGAGCATCGTATCACCCTGTTGGACTGCCTTGATGGTAAAAAGGGCAACCCGGGAATCCGGAACGCGCTGGCTTTGAATTGAGTCAATCAGAAACCGGGTAACTTCAGCGACATCCCGAGTTGTATTGCAGGAGATAAGAAACGCTGCAATACCAATGGCTACAGCTGTTTTAAAAACTGATTTTTTCAATGGACACTATTTTTAGTTGATAATCCCAGTGGTTAAAATACAGATTTCTGCCGCTCCATTCCACTTCACCACGCTGGAAGTCATAGGGTTCTGAGCGAAAGAATTTCTTTGAAGGATCAAGTCTTCGGCCATAATCGCCGTTGACAATCATGCGGTAGGAATCAATCCCTGTGATATAGAATTCCCTCTGTTTGTGATCCTCACTGTTTTGCAGGCCAAACGACATATCAACCGGTACCCAACCGGCTCCCTCGAACCAGATTTCGCACCAGTCGTGCAGGTTCTCCTCACCCGGATGCAGCATCCATCCGCTTTGCCAGCGTGCCGGAATGCCTTTGTACCGGGCCATTGACATCAGCAGGAAGGTAACCATGCCGCAGTCTCCATGCCGGTATTTCAGGACATAATCGGGTATGCTGTCCATGGTTGAATATTCACGGGCAGAGGCCCATGGGATATTCCTGTCGATCCAATAAAAATAGGACCTGATAATCTTGTAGGGGTCCGTCTCATTGCCGGCGAGACTATCGGCCAGCTGCTTCACAGCAGGGGAAAAAACAACCTGTGGCGGGTTTTCAAGGGTAAAGGATTTCAGGTTTTTTTTAAGATTGGATCCGGATTTCACCAGGAAACTGACGGGATCAAACCTCTGACCTGAAATCTCGAATGAAGCCTTGTAGGTAAAGACCGCCGGCTCACCTGAAACCGCTATTTGTTCGGAATAAAGGCTGGTATGAAAGGCTTTTGGCGAGGATCGTTGCATTCCGGCAGGAGTGCTGGAAATGAAACTGACCTGCCTCTGTCTTGGACTAAAATCACCGGGGTAGGGTAACCAGCAACGAATGGATTCACCAGCCGGAACAGCGTCTTTGTCAACGGTAATTGTGTATTCATACGTAATTCTAAGCGTTTCGGCAGGCTTCCCGGGTTTTCCGGCCAGGAGGATTGCCCCTGTATTGCTTAGCCTGATTGAGTCCAGCGGATCCGGCTTGGGTGGGAAAAGGCTGTCCCTGACTTTTCTGGCTTCAGGGTCTATCCGGAACAGGTTGTTAACTGCGTAGTTAAAGTATCTTTTCTGGCCCTCAATTACTTTCATTTCAAGCCTGCCGTCGGATTCCCAGGCACGCATCTGGCTGTCGGATATAACGGGATAGTATCTTGAAAGCTGCTGCCTGACCTGTTCTTCAGTTTTTCGGAAATCCAGCAGAATACGTCCGGAGATGTCCTTTTTATGATTGGAATCTGTCTCCCCGGAACAGCCTGCCATTAAAATAAGGCAGACGGCAAAAGCTAATGGTCGGGTCATGGGGTATCAGGTAAAACTATCGAAAGATAGCAATCCTGCTGGATTTAGAAGAGTCGCCTGCGTGTTGTTGTGCGAAGGCCCATCACTCCAAACAAACCACGGGCAGCTTCACGAACCAGAATCTTTGTAACCGGGCTTTTAAGTACCTGGTCAAACATGGATACTTCTTTGGGTTGTTTTCTGCCGGTTGGTCTCTCAGGTTGTTCATCCTGCCAGGCTTTTCCGGCAGGTTCATGATCCAAAGCGGCCTGACGGCGGATACGTCCCTGAAGGAATTCATAGGCGCTTTCGCGGTCGACATTCCGGTTGTATTGCTCAACCAACTCAGAGGAATTAATGCGTTGATCGATCTCATCATTGGTCAGAATGTCCATTCTCGACCTTGGGGGGCGCATCAGAACATGAGCGAGTTCAGTGGGAATGCCTTTCTCGTTGAGAGCGGTTATGAGTGCTTCACCAATTCCAAGCTGGGTTATCAGTTCATCGGTCTGATAAAACTCCGATATCGGGTAATTCTCTGAAGCAGCCTTGATGGATTTACGGTCGTTGGCCGTAAAAGCACGAAGTGCATGCTGGACTTTGAGTCCAAGCTGACTGAGAATATTGGCCGGGATATCATCCGGCACCTGGGTAACAAAAAATATTCCAACCCCCTTTGACCGTATCAGCTTGATGGTCATGTCCAACTGCTCGATAAGGGTTTTTGAGGCATTCCGGAAGATAAGGTGTGCCTCATCAATAAAGATGACCAGTTCAGGCTTCTGTGCGTCGCCCTGCTCCGGAAACTTCTGGAATATTTCAGCCAGCAGGCATAGCATGAAAGTGCTGAAGAGAGCCGGACGGGTCTGAATATCGGAGAGCCTCAGAATATTGATGTATCCCAGCCCGTTGCGGTCCTGTCGCAGAAGATCGTTAACCTCAAAGGATGGCTCGCCGAAGAACCGGTCGGCACCCTGCTGCTCCAGGGCAATGAGCTGCCTGAGAATGGTCCCGGTGGAGCTTCCCTGAAAATATCCGTAAGTATTCTGGAAATCCTGCTTGCCCTCGGTCTGGATGTGGTTTATCACACTGCGCAGGTCTTTTATATCGAGTAAAGGCAACTCCTTGTCATCGCAGAACTTAAAAATCAGGGATAAAATGCTTGCCTGATTATCGTTCAGGTCAAGAAGTTTACCCAGCAGGATGGGGCCGAATTCTGAAATAGTGGCCCGAAGCTTGACACCAGGCTCATCTGAGATGGTCATAAGTTCGACCGGATAGGCTTTCCCTTCCCAGCTTAACCCCAGCTGTTCCGACCGGCTAAGAATATTCGGGTTTACTTTCCCTGGTTGAGCCAGGCCGCTAACATCGCCCTTAATATCCATCAACAGGACAGGGACCCCTGCTTCAGAAAGCCCTTCGGCGATAAGTTGAAGCGATTTGGTTTTACCTGTCCCGGTTGCACCGGCAATCAACCCATGACGATTCATTGTTTTCAGTGGAATACGCACCGGACAATCCTTCATAGATTTCCCATCAAGCACGGCAACTCCGGCCTCAATACACTCGCCACTAAAGGAATAAGACTGGTTGATCTTTTCCTGGAATTTCATGTTTTCTCCTTTTTTCGCGTCCCCGCGTCACGCATCACGCATCACGATTTTGCTTTTGCCTTGCGGATTTTTTCTAAAATCTCTTCCTGCAAAGATGGCGGAACGGGCATGTACTGGTAGAATTCCATGGAATAGTTTGCTCTGCCGCTCGACATGTTTCTCAGGGTGGTTGAATACCCGAACATTTCCTGCAGCGGAACGAAACCATTAACCTTCTGTGCGCCCTTGCGGTGCCTGCGCATGGATTCGATCCGGCCGCGCCTGCGGTTCAGGTTGCCAACGATCTCACCAATATAATCATCAGGAGTGTTAACCTCGATTCGCATAACCGGTTCAAGGAGAATCGGGGCTGCTTTGAGGAACCCATTTTTGAAACAGATGGATGCACAGGTCTGGAATGCCATGTCGCTTGAATCTACCGGATGGAAACTACCGTCCAGAAGAACCACTTTCACGTCAACAATCGGGAAGCCGGCAATAATTCCTGCTCCCAGTGTCTTTAGGATACCTTTTTGAACGGAGGGGATGTATTCAATCGGAATAACCCCGCCCTTGATTTTATCCACAAATTCAAAACCATTCCCGGTATTGGGTTCGATCCGCATAACCACATTGGCGAACTGTCCACGACCTCCGGTCTGTTTTGAATGTTTGTAAGCACTTTCGATTTCATGCTGGATGGTCTCCCGATAGGCAACAGCCGGTTCCCCGATTTCGACCTCCACTCCGAATTCATGCTTCATGCGGTCTACAATGATCTCAAGGTGAAGTTCACCCATCCCGGCAATGATGGTTTCATTGGTTTCGTCATCCACCCGTACATTGAAAGAAGGATCCTCGTTTGCAAGTTTTTTAAGTGCCTCTCCCATTTTCTGCTGCTCCTTCTGGCTTGGTGGCATCACCTTAAGTTCAATGACGGCAGGGGGGATCTGAATGTTTTCGAGGCAAATGGGATGATCCGGGTCACAAAGGGTATCACCGGTCTTGGTGATTTTCATACCTATCAGGGCAACAATATCGCCAGGACCTGCCTCGTGAATCTCTTCCCGATCCTTGGCATGTATCCTCATGATCCTCCCGATGCGCTCAGGTTTTCCCTTCGTGGTGTTCATGATCGGCATTCCGTTGACCAATTTCCCGGAATAGATCCTGATAAAAGTCTGCTGACCCACGTACGGGTCATTGATCAGTTTAAAAGCCAGAGCGGAAAAGGGATCCTTCAGGGAAGGACAGCGTGTGTGGGCCTTTTCAGGGTTATTAACGTCAGTGCCAATAACTGCGCCCTTGTCAATCGGGGAGGGGAGATAATCAATTACCGCGTCGAGAAGAAGCTGTACCCCCTTGTTTTTGTAGGCTGCACCGCAGAATACAGGGGTAATCATAAGTTTGAGGGTGGCATCCCTGGCCACTTTTTTCAACATTTCAGTAGAGATATCCCGATCATCCAGAAACATATTCATCAGGTCATCATCATAGTCGGCCAGCTTTTCAATCAGGAAATTGCGGGCGTCGTTGACCCTTTCCTGATACTCTTCAGGAATTGGAATTTCGATCCGCTCATGGTCAGTAAAGCCAAAAGCGCGGCGTTCGATGATATCAATGATACCCTGGAAATCCTCTTCAACCCCGATCGGAATATGGAATGGGATCGCATTGGCATCGAGGTTATGGTTCATCTGTGTAACTACCTCTGAGAAATCGGCACCGGTCCGGTCCATTTTATTTATAAAACCAATTCGAGGCACTTTGTAGCGATCTGCCTGATTCCAAACGGTTTCACTCTGGGGCTCAACTCCCCCTACGGCACAAAATACAGCAATCATTCCATCAATTACACGAAGAGATCTCTCTACTTCCACTGTAAAATCCACGTGACCGGGTGTGTCAATAAGGTTAAACTGATAACCTTTCCAGAAACAGGAGATTGCAGCGGAGGCGATGGTAATGCCTCGTTCCTGCTCTTGTTTCATGAAATCCATGGTGGCCTGGCCGTCGTGAACTTCCCCCATTTTCCGGTTTATTCCGGTATAAAAGAGAATACGTTCGCTGACAGTTGTTTTTCCGGCATCGATATGGGCGGCGATGCCAATGTTCCTGAGTTTATTAAGGGGCATAGTTGCAATTTTTCTGCCGCAAAGGTAGGAAAAAGCCGGAAACTATGCTTTCATGACCGTAAATGAGAAGGTTGATCCAAGACCGGGCGTACTTCTAACGTTAACGGTTTGTTCATGAGCTTCAACAATATGCTTCACAATAGCCAGTCCTAAACCGCTTCCGCCGTCTTCGCGGGCACGGCTTTTATCCACCCGGTAAAACCGCTCAAACAGTCGGGACAAGTGCTGAGTATCCACACCGATTCCGTTGTCGGAAACTTCAACCAGTATGTTTTCTCCCATGTCGTACAAACTGATTTTGGTACGGCCATTCAGGATGCCATACCGGATTGAATTTGACAACAGGTTTGTGAATACCTGCCGATACTTATCCCGATCAGCAACAACCATAAAAGTGACCGGGTTGTCCGATGCCAGACTCAGGGTAATATTTTTGATTGCAGCCTGATCTTCCAGATGGTTAATAACCTCAAGAGCAAGGGATTGTATGGAGAACCTGGAGGTATTCAATCTTAGTTCGCCTGTTTCAAGGCCGCTGATCATGCTTAATTCCTCTACCATGGCAACCATCCTGTCAATGTTTGCTTCGGTTTTCTCCAGGTATTTGTGGTTCACATCCGGATTATCAATAGCGCCCGAAAGCAGGGTTGATACATATCCCTGGATATTAAACAGGGGAGTTTTCAATTCATGCGATACATTTCCAAGAAACTCCCTCCTGAAATTCTCCTGCTGCCTGAGCTCCTCGATTTCATTTTTCTTCAAGCTGGCCCATTCATTGACCTCTCTGTCGACGTTGCCAAGCACGTCGTCTTTAAGGTTCACACGGCTACTCTTTTTTTCACCACGTGTTAGTTTAAGGTTGTGGATGGTTTTGTAAATAAGCTTGATCTTTTCCGTTAGGAAATCACGCAGGATTGACTGCAGGAAAAAAAAGATTATGGTAAAATGCAGAACCATAAATAGCAGGAGAAAAGCCAGGCTGAATTGCACAAGCCCTGCCAAACAAAGGCATATATATAGCAATGCGGAAAACAGGGTTATGATAACAGACGCATAACCGACGAAGCGTATCGGGCTTTGAAATTTCATGCCATAAAAGTAAGGAAGCTATTCCATATTCATCACCCGCAGTATCTGTTCGTACAATTCGGAGGGCTCAAAGGGTTTGGTTACATAAGCGTTCATACCGGCGTCGAGGCACTCCTGAACCATTTCGATAACGGCATCGGCAGTCAAAGCAATAATAGGAATTTCACATTGCATGGTTTTTCGGATATACCGTGTAGCTTCAACACCTCCCATCACAGGCATCTGTTTGTCCATCAGGATTATATCATAATCCTGGTCTTGAAGAAATTCGATTGCCTGCCTGCCGTTTCTTGCCTGAAACACCATCATGTTCCATTTCAAGAGAATGGATTTTGCAACGAACTGGTTCATTTCGTTGTCCTCCACCACCAGAACACGCACACCTCTGAGTTTTTCGGGATCGATGACTATTTTCCTCCGAGGGCCCTGAAATGCTGATTTGTCGCCAACAGGAAGACTTATGGTAAAGAGGAAAGTGCTACCCTGATTTTTTATGCTGTCGACCGTCAGAATGCCGCCCATCAGGTCGACCAATTGCCTGCTGATGGAGAGTCCCAGACCGGTCCCACCGTATTGCCTTGTTGTACTAGTATTTTCCTGCTCGTAGCTTTCAAATATCTTGCTAAGCCTCGACTCATCAATACCGATGCCGGTATCTATAACCTTGAAACAAAGCGTATTGGTTCCTTGTTCAGCTTTGACCAGCAGGCATTTGACGATCACTTCCCCTTTTTCCGTAAACTTGATTGCATTACTTACCAGGTTTAACAGCACCTGGGCCAATCGCGTCGGGTCCCCCAGTAGAACCGGGGCAGCGTCAGGATCGATATCGGAAGTGAGCCGGAGGGATTTCTGGCTAGCCTTGATCTCCATAGAACTAACAACCCGCGTAAAAACATCCTGCAGGGAAAAAGGAGTTGTTTCAAGGCTTAGCAGTCCAGCCTCAATCTTGGAGAAATCAAGAATATCATTAATGATTGCAAGCAAAGTTTCTGAGGATGCAATCAGGCGATTATGCAAATCAGCCTGCTCAGGCAAATGCGGAGCTTCCGTTAAAAGCCTAACGATCCCGTGGACAGCATTCATAGGAGTCCGGATCTCATGGCTCATATTTGCAAGAAAATTACTCTTGGCCATATTTGCCTCTTCTGCACTCTTTTTTGCCAGTTCCAGCAGCAATTCATTTCTTTTGCGAAACGTAATATCCCTGTATTGCCAAAGATTGCCGAGAAAAACTCCTTCCGAGAAGATTGGTATGTAATCCCTTTCAAAAACACGTCCATCAGCCAGGTCCAACTCTTCATTGATGGATATTTCCTGCCGTCGTAAAATTTCATCGATCCTGGATACAAAGCCATCCGGGTTTTTGAACATCCCTTTCGATTGTTCTGCAGATTGCGAGCAATCGGTTCCGATGAGTACCGAGGGATCCACCGGTATCCCGAACATGTCGCAAAAGCGCTTGTTTATCAGAGCAATATCGCGGTTCTGATCCTCAACAAGAATTCCGGCATTCTGGTTCGAGATCAGGGCTGTCAACCTTGAAGTTGAAGATTCTATCTTCTTCTGGGCGGTAATGCGATCAGAGATGTCACGGACAAAGGCACAAAATATCAAGCCTTCTTTATCCTGAATGGGAATTACGGTCAGTTCGAGCGGAAACTCCTCTCTGTTTTTACGGATTCCGGGGATTTCAATCCGCTGGTTTAGAATATGAGGAATCTTTGTAGACAGATATCTTCTCATCCCGTTCATGTGAGCTTCAGCAAACCGGTCGGGGACAATCAAAGTTCTGAGCGGCCTGCCCATAGCTTCCTCTGCTGTAAAACCGAAAATTATCTCGCTTTGCCGTGTCCAGTTGATCACAAGGCTCTGGTCATTTATGATGATTACCCCGTCTAGTGCCGAATCCAGGATCGTCCGGAGTTTCCTCTCGCTCTCTTTTACTTCCTGCTGCAGAAGTTTCTCAGATGTAATATTTTTTTGCAGGGAGATAAACTTACTCAGCTCACCATCCGCATTGAAAACAGGCTGAATATTAATTCGAATCCAATAGGGTATTCCGTTCTTGGAGTAATTAATTAGATCCTGTTCAACAGAAACCCTCTTTTGTATTGCTTCTGCAATTCGTTTTACTGCAACCGGATCAGTATCCGGTCCTTGCAGAATATTTCCTGGTATCTTGCCCCTGATCTCATCAAGGGTATAACCCGTAAAGTTTTCAAATCCCTTATTTACCCATTCAACCCTTCCTTCAGGATCTGTGATAATAACCGCATTGTCTGTCTCACGAGCAATCAGGGCCATCTGGCTCAGCTCCATCTCTATCTTTTTTCTCACTGTAATGTCACGGCCATACAGGAAAACACTTTTTACATCTGGCACAGGCGTCAGGGAAAAGAGAAAAATGCGGTTATCGTCATGTATCTCGGTTTCGAGTGACTGCCCGGATGTAACCACATTATCGACGGGTTCTTTCAGGTTAGTGCTTACGATTTCACCAATTTTTAAATCGCTGAAGCATTTCAGCTTGTAAAAAGCCTGATTTGCATAACTGAGAATTCCGTCAAATCCAACCCGCAAAATCGGGTTGGGGTTTTCAACAGGGATTCGGGCCAGCAACCTTAAGTCCTCAATAGAAAGCCCCCGTAGTGATTGAGCATGTGAATCCGACATATCATTCTTCATTTTTCCCTATTATGGCAACGTGCAAATTAATTCATTTTCCATTGTATCAGGATTCATTTGTTAACGGCAAGGTAAATGAAAACTCAGATCCTATACCGAAAGTGCTTTTTACTGCGATAGTGCCTCCATGGCTTTCTACAATTATCTTAACAATGGATAAGCCCAATCCTGTGCTTTTCTCACCGGCAGTTGATCGGGTCGATGTTTTCTGAAAGGGTTTAAAAAGCTTGTCAAGCTCTTCTTCCTTTATTCCCTGGCCCCGGTCAGAAACGGAGATACTGGCGAATATTCCATCAGTAATAAGCCGGGTAGTGATCCTGGAACCGGGAAAGGAATACTTTATTGCGTTCGAAAGCAGGTTGGTAATAACCTGCTCAATCTTTGGCCGGTCAATTTCAGCAATCACCGGTTCTCCCGGCTTTTCATAGATAATCTCCATTGATTTTGCCCGGGCAAAGATTTCGCTCATCCCGATGATGTCCTCGACAACCTCTCCCAGATCCTCCTTACTCAAATTAAGTTCAAGATTTCCGGATTCAATGTTCGCAAGATCAAGCAGGTCGTTGACAAGCCCAAGCATAAACTGGCTGGTTTTGTGGATGCGTTCCATCAACTCCCGCACCTCCTTCGCGTCGAACCCTTCCTCCTGGTCAAGAAGTAATTCGGAATAGCCCAGGATAACCCCTATGGGACTGCGCAGGTCGTGAGCCGCGATACCAAGGAATTGATTTTTTAGCTTGTTGAGGTGGTCCAGTTCCTTGTTCTTTTTTGCCATCTCACGCTGCATGTTTACCAATTCATTGTTCAACCGGCTCAGTTCCTCATAAAAAGAAACAACAGGTTCCCTGCTTTCATTTTGAAGTTTTGCCTCATTTGCTGTGGTTGCAGCAGCAAGCCCGATCTTGTCGTCAAAGATTCCACCGAAAAATGAAAAGGTTTCGGGTCCCGAGGTGGTGTTAATATTAATCTCCCATCCCATCGCGGTTCCCCGGTCTTTGAGGATTCGGAAAAAATTCAGGATTTTATCAAGGTCACCGGGGGCGACTGCCGAAAAAAACATATTCCCGATAAGTGAGTCGGAAAGTACATGGCAATCATCCTTTAAAACCCGGATGACCCTTCCTTCGAGGTCGCAGGTTATGGTGAATTGTTTTCCTTCGGGTTCCATTTGAGTTATGCGGCAATCATTTTGTCAGCCAACTCCAAAGCTTCTGCGGCGTTCATGGCACAGCCATCAGCACCGACGCTTTTCCACAGGTCTTCTACCACTTTGAACGGATAGCCACCAACCATGATCTTCAGATCGGATGGAATGTCCGGAGACAACCGGATCTGCCTGATCATATCCTCCACAGTGCTGACATGGAAGGTCATCGTGGCTGAAATCGCCAGGAAATTCGGTTTACAGTCGATCAGATATCGAACTACACTCTCGGTCGGCATATTGGCCCCAAGGTAGTATGTATCCCATCCATCCATTTCGAAGAAGTCTGTTACCATTCTTGCCCCCATCTCATGCAATTCTCCCGGTACACAGGTGGTAACCATTTTTCGGTCTTTTTTCTCGCCCGTGAACATAAAAGGATACAGTTGTGACATCACCAGCTGGGTGGCCCCGGTGCAGAAATGTTCCTGTGCTACGCTGATCTGATTGGTTTGCCAAAGTCGGCCAATCTCATACTGAACCGGCTGAAAAACATCCGTATAAACTTTCTTTACCCCGGTGATGCCTGTTACTTCATTGAGGATCAGTTTAAGGGCCTCACTTCTTTTCCCTTTTAGAAGGCTGTCAAGGTAATCCTGGGCAAGCGGCGTCAGGTGATTATCGAGTGCGGGGATAGATTCATGCTGATCATCTGACAAAACCAGCCTTATACCCGCGTTAAGGATTGGATTAATAAGTTTGTTTTCGTCATCTGTGCATTGCTCATTGATTCTTAGTTTTATTAATTCCAGGCTTTCTGCAACATCCTTCATTGGAACATTTACGGAGACTAGAAAGGTTTTGAGCCAGGAGATAAATTCCTCAAAGAGGGCGGGTTTTCCTGCCCAGGCAGATTCTGCGAGGAAAGCCAGGATCCAGGCAACATCCTTTTGAAAGTGTATTTTCTGATGATCTGTATAGTTTACTGCCAGATCAGGCCGGAGACCAAAATGATCGGCCAAAATCAAGGCTGGGAGGGTGCTTGAAAAACCCTGGACCTTTTTACGAAGCAATTCATTTTTAGCCATATCAAGGGTTTTTATACAAATTAATTCCCTCCTGGTTTTTCCCGTCATTCAGTTTGCAGGCATACTTTTCGTCCATCAGAACCCTATAAGATTTTGGATGTATGTACCTTGTGGTAACCACAGCGGTATTGTCGGAATTGATTCTAACCTTGCCATAATTGAGTACAAACCCTTTACCCTTAGGATTTTGAATCAGTTTGGTGGTGGAAAATACTACAAAGGGATTTTGATTTCCTATGGCACCGGCCGCAAAATATTCATAAGTATCTATTTCCATACCCGCAGAGGCATCGGGAATTGGGTTTTGCTTCTCATTTTCGTCAGCTCTGACGCAGCGGGCAAACTGGATAATCACGCGGACCTGCCCACCGGAGTTAAGGGAAGACATCAATTCATCAAAATCTGAGATGCGGCTGGTCTGTGCAAAACCTGGCCGACCTAAAACCAGCAGGCAGAATAGTAATAAATACCTGACATCCATAGCTTAAATATACGGAAATGATCGAAGGGATTGTCTGATTCCCTGATTTTTTTGCAGCTTCCGGTGCGGAATATCACTTTCCGATGCAGAAATTCCTGAAAATATTACCCAGAACTTCATCGGTTGAGATCGCCCCGGTTATCTCGCCCAGATAATGAAGGGCTTCCCGGATATCCTGTGATAGAAAGTCCCCGGAAATGCCTGTGTCCAGCCCGTTGAGGCACCGGAACAGGGCGGATTGGGACTTAAGCAAGGCTTCATAGTGGCGAGCATTGGTGACAACCACGTTACTTTCGTCGAGTGCTTGTATGTTGACCAGCCCGAGCAGGAGAGCTTCCAGTTCTTTAAGACCGGTACCGGTTTTGGCCGACATGGGAAGAATTGACGATTGACGATTGACGATTGACGATTGGCTGAGGTTGACAATTCTTTCGACTACCGATTCCTGATTCAGGTCTGCTTTGTTGACAAGGATTATCAGGTGCTGGTCTTCCCGGATATGACTGCTGATTTCCTTGACCCACTTAAGGCTTGTTTCTTCCGGTGCTGTTGCATCGGTCATCAGAAGAATTATCCGGGCTTTTTCGATTTGCCGGTAGGCTCTTCCAATGCCTATGTTTTCAATGGTATCGTGGGTCTCACGAATTCCGGCAGTATCAATGAACCGGAATTCAATTCCACCCAGATGAATGCAGTCTTCAATCACATCCCGGGTTGTACCGGCAATGTCTGAGACGATAGCTTTTTCTTCTTTAAGCAACGCGTTCAGAAGGGTTGATTTTCCAACGTTTGTCTCACCCACAATGGCCACCGGTACGCCTGCTTTTATTGCATTTCCTAGTTCGAAAGAGCGTATCAGCCTTTCAAGGTGATCCAAAATGCTCTGAGTTGCCGTCCTTAAACGGCTGCGGTCAGCAAACTCAACATCCTCTTCGGAAAAGTCCAGCTCAAGTTCAACCAGGGTGACAAAGTTCAATAGTTCCAGCCGGATTCGCCCAAGTTCCTCGGAGAAACCGCCCCGCATCTGATCAAGGGCAAGTCTGTGTGCAGCTTTCCCTGAAGCAGCGATTAAATCGCTGACAGCCTCAGCCTGACTTAAATCCAGCTTGCCGTTAAGAAAAGCTCTTTGGGTAAATTCCCCGGGGTGTGCCATTCGGGCTCCATGGCGGATCAGCAGGCTCAGGATCTCTTGCTGGATGTAAACGGAGCCATGGCAGCAAATCTCTATCATATCCTCGCCTGAATAGGAGTGGGGTGACTTAAAAGCGCTCACCATAACCTCATCGATTTTCCGGTCCCCATCCGCGATCCAACCGTAATGCACCTCGTTGGGCACAAGTGCCGGCGCTTTTTGTTGAAGGATACCCGATCGGATGACTCTACCAGCCAGATTCCAGGCCTGCGGTCCGGATAACCGGATCATCGCTATGGCTCCGGTCCCTGACGGCGTGGATATGGCTGCTATGGTATCTTCCATTTTTTCCTGATAAAATGAGACTATGCAGCAAAGTACGCAATTCCACTGCAAAACAGAAAATCGGCCAAACGGTTTGTTATCCCCCATAACTTATATATTTGCAATTCATCATCAATCGTAAATCGTAAATCGTAAATCGTAAATATTCTCATTATGTCGGTGTTGGTAAACAAGTTTTCTCGAATTCTGGTACAAGGTTTTACCGGAAAGGAGGGTACCTTTCATGCTACCCAGATGATTGAATACGGAACACAGGTTGTTGGCGGGACCTCGCCAGGTAAAGGAGGCAGCACTCATCTCGACCGGCCGGTATTTGATACGGTTGAACTGTGTGTAAAAGAAGCCGGTGCTGATGTTTCACTGATATTTGTTCCCCCGTCAGTGGCAGCAGATGCGATTATGGAAGCCGCTGATGCCGGGATTAAGCTGGTAGTATGCATCACGGAAGGAATTCCGACTGCCGACATGGTAAAGGTTAAAGCCTATTTATCAGGTAAAAACACCCGGCTTATCGGGCCGAACTGTCCGGGCATTATTACCCCGGAGGAGTGTAAGGTTGGCATTATGCCCGGCTTTATACATATGAAAGGTAAGGTTGGAGTTGTCAGCCGTTCAGGCACCCTCACCTATGAAGCAGTAGATCAGCTTACCCGCCTGGGAATCGGCCAGTCAACCTGCATCGGGATCGGTGGTGACCCGATTATCGGTACAACCACCCTTGATGCCCTGAAGCTGTTTATGGCAGATCCGGATACTGAAGGCATCGTACTGATCGGTGAGATCGGCGGAACCATGGAGCCCGATGCAGCACGTTGGTATAAAGAAATGGGAAGTAAGCCGGTTGTTGGTTTTATTGCCGGACAAACAGCTCCCAAGGGAAGGCGGATGGGCCATGCAGGCGCCATTATCGGAGGAGCAGAAGACACTGCATCGGCCAAAATGGCCATCATGCGTGAATGCGGTATACATGTGGTGGAAACGCCGGCAATGATCGGGCAGACCATGAAAATTGCGTTGAAATAACGATGTTGATTTGGTTGAAAAATGTACGTAGGGGAGGACCCATGGTCCTCCCGTATTCAGATAATAAATTCTAGATGATTATGAAATTATTGCAAGGAAAAACGGCCCTGATAACCGGGGCAACGCGCGGTATAGGTAAAGCAATTGCCGAAAAATTTGCTGATGAAGGAGCTAACCTGATCCTGACGGATCTGTTTTATGATGATAATGCTAAAGCCCTCGAAGAATCATTGTCAGCCAAAGGGGTTAAGGTTAAAATGTATGCTTCTGATGCAAGTAAGTATGCTGATGCCCAGAAAGTTGTTGAGGAGGCTGCAAGGGAATTCGGAGCCATCCACATACTGGTTAACAATGCCGGAATTACCCGGGATACGCTCCTGATGCGGATGACGGAAGAGCAGTGGGACCTGGTTATTACCGTAAACCTAAAATCGGTTTTTAACCTTACCAAGGCCGTGCAGCCCCTGATGCTCAAGCAGCGCGAAGGATCGATCATCAACATGTCGTCGGTAGTGGGAGTCGGCGGAAACGCGGCCCAGGCCAACTACAGCGCCTCAAAAGCGGGAATGATCGGTTTTACAAAATCAATTGCCCGCGAGCTCGGTTCACGCAATATTCGCTGCAATGCAATCGCTCCGGGTTATATCCTTACCGATATGACTGAGAAACTTCCTGAGGAGGTTAGAAAAGAGTGGGCTGATAAAATTCCTCTTAAACGTGGCGGTACTCCTGAAGAAGTCGCAAAAGTAGCCCTCTTCCTGGCATCCGACCTCAGCTCCTATGTGAGCGGACAGGTTGTTCAGGTGTGTGGCGCTATGCTTACCTGACGCATTTGCATATTGAATCGACATATTCTCTCTGGCTTGTGCTGCCCTTGGTGGCACTTGCCGTTTTTATCTCCTGGTTCCTCTATTTCAGAAAAAAATCGGACCCTGTTTTACCCCGATATGTAAAATGGATTCTTGGAATTGCCAGGATCATAAGCCTGACGCTTATCGGCCTTCTGGCTATCTCGCCCTGGATTCGTACCAGTCAGACCATTACAGAAAAGCCAGTCTTCCTGATTTTCAGGGATAACAGTCACTCCATGCAGCCCATAACCGACACTGCTGCAACTGTTGCCCACAGAAATGAAATTCTGGCTGAAATTACAGATCAGCTAGGGTCAGACTATGTGGTAAGAGAATACCTGTTTGGCGAAAAAACCCGGCCGGGTAGTCAATGGAATTACCTCGACGAACTCACAAATCCGGAAGAACTTTTTGAGTATGTCAGAGGTCTTGGACAAGTCGAAACCATTGGTGGGCTGCTGATTGCAACGGATGGGGTGGTAACACGGGGTAAAGACTTTCGGGATGCATCCAGGCTGGTCACAATGCCGGTGTACATTCTCGGAACAGGGGATTCAGCGCTTCACCCGGATATCAGGATAGACG
>CAZEKJ010000029.1:0-4721 GCA_964512915.1 uncultured Porphyromonadaceae bacterium | reverse complement strand
TTGACAGGGGGATGGAACAGGGAGTGGCGATCAGCATACGGGAGCGTAACCGGATCATTGAATCAAAATCAATTCCACAATCATCTCTAAATCACGGATATATTGATTTTGAAATTCTGGCCCCTGAACAGGGAACCCTGTTTCTTGAGGCCTCCATAATTGCCGGAACCACCGATAAAAACACTGATAATAACACGAAGACTTTTCAGGTTAAGGTAATTGGCAAGGATGCCCGTGTTTTGGCAGTTTATTCGGCTCCGCACCCTGATATTAATGCCCTTGGCCAGGCCTTATCAGGCTCCACTCAAATCCGGTTCGATAAACAATCTGTTTCTGAATTTACTGTAATTCCTGCTGAATGCGATCTGATCATTCTGCACAACCTGCCTTCGCTGAAGGACCCTGTGAAGAATATGCTGGTTGAAGCATCAGAGCGGCAGATACCCGTGTTATTCATTATCGGCGGACAAACCTATCCGCTTGCATTCAATGTTCTGGAAGGAGCTGTGCAGATTTCCGGTCATCGAAGGGAACCTGAGGCGATCAGCGGGGTTGTATCGGGATTATTCTCAGCTTTTGTTCTGCCGGAGAGGATTATTGAACATGTTGAGACCTGGCCTCCCCTGGAGGTCACCTTTGAGTCTTTTTCCGGAAACAATGCAAGGGAGGTCCTTTTTAAACAGAAGATAAGAAGTATTGAGTTGAATGAACCCCTGATCTTCCTTTCAAAATCACAGGGTGGTAAGCTTGGAATTATTGCAGGCGAGGGCATCTGGCGGTGGCGCCTGCATGATTACCTTGAATTCGGAGACCATGTTGTATTTGATGAACTGTTTACATCACTGATTCAATACCTGTTAAATGATGAAGACGACAATCGCTTCACGGTTGATGTACAGGAGGGGCTTACGGGGTTTTCGCCCATCAGGGTAAATGCACGACTCAGGAATCCATCGCAGGAACTGGTCAATGATCCGGATGTTTCGCTTACGGTGAGTGACTCGGCCGGTCAAAAATCGGAATACAAGATGGGTAGGGTGGGTAAATTTTATGAAATATCCCTGACTGGCTTTCCTGAAGGTGAATACCAGTACGTTGCTGAAACTGAACTGGGTATTGAGAAATTTCGGCAACAGGGCAAGATGGTGATCCAGAAAAAAATGGTTGAACAATTGGCTCCAGCCTCGGATTTCTCTTCATTGCGACTGGTTTCCCGATCAACCGGCGGAAGTTTTTTTCCTGAGTCGCAGGGTGCATTGTTGCTGGAAGAGATCCGAAAAATAAAACCGGCAGATATCCCCGTACGTACAGAGAATAAATGGTATGACCTGATAAATCTTCAATGGATATTGGGAATTCTGATTCTGATGTTATCCTTGGAATGGTTTTTGCGTCGATGGTTTGGAACCCGATAAATAGTAAACAATTGATGAAAAGGTGTCTCATATACTTATCGGCAGGCATGCTATTGCTGTCTTCATGTCAGATCAGGAAAGTATCGGTGAATATTTATGCACCGGGGAAAATTGAATACCCTCCTGAATTAAGGACCCTTCTGGTAACTTCCAGGTATATTCCTGCTACAGGAGTATATGAGGACGTTCAATGGGGTGGTTATGAGTCGGTTGACAGCGTTAAGTGGAAGTTGAGCGAAGCTTTGGTTGATTCCCTGGGGAAGGAACTGATTCGTGGAAACCATTTCCTGGTAAAGGTGCGTCATAATCCGAGAATGCTGAAAAACAATACGGCGGGATTCCCGGAACCCCAGCCCTGGGAAGGAATGACTGAGTTTGTCAAGAAGGAGCTTGTGCAGGGAGTGCTCCTGATTGAAGGGTTTGACTACGACACCGGAACGATCTCTGTATTAACGGTTTCCGGTGGATTTCTGGCCCGACGAACCGATTCGGTGACTATGGCTGTGAGGGTTTACGAACCCCTGAAAAGGAGATTGGTGGAAGACTCTGTTTATATTTTTAACAAGAGCTTTGAAGGGACAGGAGCTTCCAGGGAAGCGGCTATAAAAGCCCTGCCCGAAGCATTCCAGGGAGCGTATACAGTAATCGGCGCAGCAGCCACAGCGTATGTCGAACAGGTTCTGCCAAAGAGTCACCTGGAACAAAGATCCTTTTATCACAGGGGTGACAGCCTCCTGCTGGTTGCCGACACCGCCATTAATAAGGGCAACTGGAACCGTGCGGAGGCAAAGTGGAATTATCTGGCTTACCGCAGCAAGGATTCAACTCTTCAGGCAATAGGGTCCTTCAATATGGCCCTTGCCTGCGAAAGGGATGGCCGGCTTAACCAGGCCCTCGGCTTTGCCAGGCGTTCAGAGCGGCTCAATCCGGATCGTAAAACCCGGGAGTACATAGCCCTTCTGGAAAAGAAAATGAATGCGTATCAGGAACGGATTAAAAAAGGGGAAATTATCCGAAATTGGTAAACTATGAAACGGTACCTGATCTTTGTATTCCTGGTGCCATTGCTCATCCAGACAGGATGTTACCCGGCATTCAAGCTTGAGCTCGACGGGCTTGAGCCCGCTGAAATCACCATTGCGCCTGCAATTAAATCCGTTAGCGTCTTATCGCGCCTGGATGTCGACAGTCTGTTTAAAGCCGGCAAGCTGCAGAGCGGTAAAAGGACTAGTTTTGAACGTGACAGTCTGATCGCCAAACAGGGAGTTATCGGTTGTGTTGATGCTTTGCTTGCAAGTCCGCGGTTCGAAGTATATGATCCAATTATCAGGCGGTCCCTGGTAGGGGATTTCTCCGATGGCAGCCGGTTATTGCCTTGGAACGTGATCCGGGCCGTTGCCGGCATTCCCCCTATTGATGCCGTTTTGTCACTGGAATACAGCGAATTCAGGGATACGGTCGTCGCCAGGAGCGCCGATGGATGGATCAGTTACCAGTTGGATATCATTGTAAAAACCTACTGGAGAATCTATCGTCTCGCACAATATTCTGTATCGGATTACCTTTTTACAGATACCCTTCATGCGTATGTTGGCGAGGATCCGAATTTGATTATCAGTTCGGAAAACAAACTGTCGCTTCTTAAGCAGGCGATGTATTTGGCCGGCGAGAATACCGGAAGACGATTGGCTCCCTACTGGACTGACCTCGATCGGATATACTTCCCTTTTGGTAACGAGGAGTTATCTTTAGCCGCAAAATATATGAGGGATGGTGAATGGAAGGCTGCAGCAGAAATCCTGAATCGTTATGCCCAGGTCAGAAGGAAGCCACTTGCTGCAAGGGCTTGCTTTAATATGGCTGTTACCTGCGAGATGGCCGGGAATATTACGCTGGCGCTCGAATGGCTTAAGGAATCGGAGAAAAAAGGAATGGATACCTATTTCATTACGGATTATCGGGCTAAACTAAAGGAAAGACTCCCGAAGACCCTAAAGTTAGATCAGCAAATGGCAATACAGGATTAAGCATGACTCCTATTTTTATCCTGATAATTTCGATACTTATCTTAGGTTTTCTGGTCGATTTTACTCTCGATCTGCTAAATATTTCAGCGCTTAAAACCGGATTACCCCCTCTGCTGGCCGGAGAATACAGTGCTGAGAGTTACTCCAAAAGTCAGCTTTATCAAAGGGAAGCCGGGAAATTCGGACTTGTTGGTTCCAGTTTAAGCTTTGTTGTTATTATTCTGATGTTTATGCTGGGAGGGTTTACCTGGATACATGAGTGGGTTGCCACGGTCACAGATAATGTCATTATTTCCGCACTCCTGTTCTTTGGAATCCTGATGCTCGGATCCGGTATCTTCTCCCTTCCCCTCGACATCTGGACAACTTTTGTGATCGAGGAAAAATATGGATTTAATAAAACCACGCCGCGAATTTTTATTCTTGATAAAATAAAATCACTAGCGCTCCTTCTGGTCATCGGAGTGCCCCTTGCTGCTTTGGTTATCTGGATTTATACGATAACCGGCCGCGCATTCTGGCTCTGGACTTGGCTCGTATTGTCGGTTTTCAGCTTTTTTCTGAGTTTTTTTTATTCAACTCTGATAGTTCCCCTGTTTAATAAACAGAAACCCCTGGATGAAGGACCCCTGAGGTCGGCAATTGAGTCGCTGGCTGCCAGCGCGGATTTTCCACTGAGAAACATTTTTGTGATTGACGGGTCAAAGCGGTCATCCAAGTCGAATGCCTATTTCGCAGGCTTCGGAAGCAAGCGCCGGATTGTTTTGTACGACACCCTCATACGGGATCTTGATGAAAACCAAATTCTTGCAGTATTGGCACATGAGATCGGCCATTATCGTAAAAAACACATTCTTTTCAGCATTCTGTTATCGGTCCTTCAGACCGGACTGATGTTATTTCTTTTTTCCCTGGTGGTCGGAAATCCGGTGTTCTCGGAGGCGTTAAAAATAGCGGAACCCACTTTCCATATCGGTTTGCTGATTTTTGGAATCCTGTTTAGTCCTGTTTCTGAGCTGACCGGGCTATTCTTTAATAAGCTTTCCCGCTCCTTTGAGTATCAGGCAGATGCCTTTGCAAAAGGCCTCGGTTTAGGCAGCGAATTATCTTCTGGGTTGGTACGCCTCAGCGAAAAAAACCTAAGCAACCTTACCCCGCATCCTGCCTATGTATTTGTTCATTACTCACACCCGACGTTGATGCAGAGGCTTTGTAGATTAAGAAAAGACTGAGAGACTTTGAGACTATAAGACTGAGAGACTTTGAGACTATAAGACTG
>CAZEKJ010000028.1:50946-75713 GCA_964512915.1 uncultured Porphyromonadaceae bacterium | reverse complement strand
TCAAAGAACAAGGCGAACTATTCAACTTCTAAATATTAACGCATCAGTACTAATTTATGATTTACGATTGACGACTGATGACCGACGACCGATGATCGGCAAAGATAGTAATTTAGGGGGTTCTTTTAGCCCAGGTACTTTCTCAGCAGCTTGTTGCGAGAGGCGCTTTTGAGTTTCATGATGGCTTTCTCCTTGATTTGGCGGACCCTTTCGCGGGTAAGGTCAAATTCAATTCCGATTTCATCCAGAGAATGCGGGAGATGTCCCTTCAGTCCATAAAAACGTCTTACGATTTCTGCTTCCCTCTCACCGAGGTGGAGGAGGGCGCGCTCGATTTCAGTTCGCAGGGATTCGCTCATCAGGCCTTCTTCAGGGCTCGATGCCTCTTCATTCAGGATCACATCATACAAGGTTGTCTCCTCCCCGGCAGAGAGCGGAGCGTCCATTGAGATATGACGGGTGCTGTTGTTCATCGTCCGCTTAATATCATCCATATCCATGTCCACTACTTCGGCAACCTCGCTTTCGGTGGGCGTCCGGCTCAGGGTTTGTTCGAGCCTGGAAATGGTCCGGTTGAGTTTGTTCATGCTTCCAATCTTATTCAGGGGAAGCCTCACTAATCTTGATTGTTCTGCCAGTGCCTGAAGTATGGATTGGCGGATCCACCAAACGGCATAGGAAATGAACTTAAAACCCTTAGTTTCGTCGAAGCGACTAGCAGCCTTAATAAGTCCGATATTTCCTTCATTTATCAGGTCAGGTAGTGTAAGTCCCTGGTTTTGATATTGTTTGCTAACCGATACCACGAATCTGAGATTGGCTCTTATCAACTTATTCATGGCATCCTGATCGCCCTCCCGGATCCTTCGGGCCAGGTCAACTTCTTCATTAGGATTGATCAGCATCTCGCGGCCGATCTCCTGCAGATATTTATCGAGGGAGGGTAAATCCCTGTTTGTTACCTGCCTGGTTATTTTTAACTGTCTCATGGCGGGCGGTGTTGGTGGGTGTCTTCATTACTATTTACGCTAATACGCAATAAAAGTTGCAATTAGGCAGGATGGGTGCAGCTTTTTTTTTTGTTGTTATAAATAATTCATACTTTTGCAGATGGTACGTTGCTACTGACAGGAAAAACGGAGTTGTTCCGAGAGATCGTTTGAAGTATCTGAAGATTCCCCCATACCAGTCTACATTTGGTTAAATTAATTACAATTGAATATGTATGATATTCTTGAGCTCAACAATAAGCTGTTGACGGAGTTGAGAGATATTGCCAAGGAATTGAACATTAAAAAAGTTGAATCCTTCAAGAAACAGGACCTTATTTATCAGATTCTTGACCAGCAGGCTATCCAGGCCTCAGAAATAAAGGCCAAGAAGATAGTTGGCAAGGGCAAGGGTGAGGGTCCTGAAGCAGTGCCAGCACCTAAAATGGCCGAGGAGTCTTCCAAAGCCCAGCCTGATGCCTCCAAAGGCCCGCGCAGGCGCATAACCATTGAAAAGAAGGAGCCTGGACCATTGTTTACCACCCGGCCAGACCAGCGGCAAGGCGCTCAGCCAGATCAGTCGGAGCAAAAACCGGCACCGGCAGTAACCCCGGCTCAGCCTTCAATATTCCGGAATTCGCCTGCTCCCGTTGCCACGGCACCGGCTTCCGCACCCGTGGAAAGTGCACCTGAGGTGCAGGAAGCGCTTCCGGTTCCCGCTCCGGCCTTTAGCCGTCAGGAGAGGAAAGAGAAGGAAAGTGATGAAGCCGCACCGGTGGTTGTTAAGCCTGCCCGTAACTTTGAGCCCAAACTAAAGAGCGAGCAGCAGACCGAGGAGGCTAAAACCAAGGAAAATGGTGATGCCAAGAAACAGGAAGTTTATGACTTCGATGGCTTTATAACCAGCACGGGGGTGTTGGAAATCATGCAGGAAGGATATGGGTTCCTTCGTTCGGCCGACTATAACTATTTGAATTCTCCTGATGATGTATACGTTTCTCAATCCCAAATCAAGCTTTTTGGACTGAAAACGGGCGATACGGTCACCGGCTCGGTCCGGCCCCCAAAAGAGGGTGAAAAATTCTTTCCCCTGATTAAAGTATTACACATCAATGGCCGCGATCCGGAATTTGTAAGAGACAGGGTGCCCTTTGACTACCTGACGCCGCTCTTCCCAAATCAGAAATTTGATATCACCAGTCATCCCGAATGCACCGTTTCCACCCGGATCGTTGATATGTTCTGTCCGATTGGCAAGGGACAGCGAGGGCTGATTGTTTCGCAGCCTAAAACAGGTAAAACGGTTCTTCTTAAGGAGATCGCCAATGCTATTGCTGCCAACCATCCGGAGGTTTACCTGATGGTGCTCCTGATTGATGAACGCCCGGAGGAGGTTACCGATATGACCCGCGGGGTTAATGGCGAGGTTATTTCCAGTACGTTTGATGAACCTGCTGAGAAACATGTGAGAATTGCGGCCATCGTGATGGAAAAGGCCAAGCGACTGGTAGAATGCGGACATGATGTGGTTATCCTGCTCGACTCGATTACACGTCTGGCCCGCGCCTATAATACGGTTCAGCCAGCCTCTGGCAAGGTATTGTCGGGTGGGGTGGATGCCAATGCCCTGCATAAGCCAAAGAGATTTTTCGGTGCCGCAAGAAACATTGAAAACGGTGGCAGCCTGACTATTCTGGCAACTGCGCTCATCGATACCGGATCCAAGATGGATGAGGTGATTTTTGAGGAGTTCAAGGGTACCGGTAACATGGAGCTCCAGCTTGACAGAAAGCTCGCGAACAAGCGTATCTGGCCGGCTGTTGACATCCAGGGCTCCAGTACCCGGCGCGAGGATCTGCTTCATCCGAAAGACTTCCTCAGTAAAATGTGGGTTCTCCGGAATTTCCTGTCGGATATGAATCCGGTGGAAGCCATGGAGTTTATGCGCGATAAGCTAGCCGGTACCAGAACCAATGAGGAGTTCCTGATCTCAATGAACAGTCAGTAGGGCAATTCTTACCATAGATATAGGTAAAACAGAGGGCATCGCAATCGCGGGGCCCTCTGTTTTTATGCAAACAACAGTCGGTTTTTACCTCCTTTTTTGCTAACTTAGCGGCCTCTTTCGAAAACTATTTTCATCTTAATATCAACATCATGTCAAAAAAGAAATTTATAACAGGCGACGGCAACCAGGCCGCCTCGCACATAGCCTATATGTTCAGCGAGGTTGCTGCAATCTACCCGATTACACCTTCATCAACGATGGCTGAAAACGTTGACGAGTGGGCAGCCCATGGCCGGAAGAACATCTTCGGTGAAACCGTGCGGGTTGCTGAGCTTCAATCAGAAGGTGGAGCCGCCGGAGCTGTTCATGGCAGTTTGCAGGCCGGTGCACTAACAACGACCTATACAGCATCACAGGGCCTCCTGCTGATGATCCCGAATATGTACAAGATTGCCGGTGAACTCCTTCCTGGTGTTTTTCATGTTTCGGCACGAAGTGTTGCCGCTCATGCACTCTCCATTTTTGGTGACCATGGTGATGTATACGCAGCCCGCCAAACCGGTTTCGCCATGCTGGCTACCGGCAGCGTACAGGAAATCATGGACCTCGCAGCTGTAGCACATCTGGCTGCCATCAAATCCAGGGTTCCTTTCCTTCACTTTTTCGATGGTTTCCGCTCATCTGCAGAAGTTCAGAAATTTGAAGTCCTTGATCAGGAGCAGCTGGCTCCACTGATCGACCAGGACGCGTTGAAAGAGTTCCGCGACAGGGCTCTGAATCCTGAACATCCGGTTACCCGCGGAACCGCGCAGAATCCGGATATTTTTTTCCAGGCAAAAGAAGCCAGTAATGTGTTCTATGACAGGGTTCCTGATATTGTTGAGGATTACATGCAGCAAGTTGGTAAGATTACCGGCCGCGAATATCACCCCTTTACGTATTATGGTGCGCCTGATGCAGAGAACATCATCATTGCCATGGCAAGTATTACCGATACCACCAAGGAAGTGATTGATTATTTAACGGCTAAGGGTGAAAAAGTTGGTTTGGTCACCTGTCATCTGTATCGTCCTTTCTCGGCAAAATACTTCTTTAAGGTAATGCCGAAAACAATAAAACGAATCGCTGTACTTGACCGGGCAAAAGAACCGGGTGCAACGGGTGAGCCTCTGTACCTTGATGTGAGAAATTTGTTTTACAACCGGGAGAATGCCCCGATGATCGTAGGTGGTCGCTATGGGCTCAGCTCAAAAGATACCACTCCCGGAATGGTTCTTTCGGTTTATCAAAACCTGCAGCTCGCCGAGCCGAAGAATGACTTTACCGTGGGAATTGTTGATGACGTTACCTTCAAGTCATTACCGCTGATAGCTGAACCTGATCTGGCGCTCAAGGGCACTTATCAGGCTAAATTCTATGGATTAGGTGCTGACGGAACCGTTGGCGCCAACAAGAATTCAATTAAGATTATCGGAGACAATACCGATAAGTATTGCCAGGCCTATTTCGCCTACGACTCCAAGAAGTCGGGCGGATTCACCACATCTCACCTGAGATTCGGGGACCAGCCGATACGTTCACCTTACCTGATCCACAGCCCCGATTTTGTAGCCTGCCATGTGCCGTCCTATCTGGACAAATATGACATGCTGAAGGGGCTAAAGAATGGGGGTACTTTCCTTTTCAACTCCATCTGGGATGTTGAGGAAACCAAAAAGCGCCTGCCCGACCATATGAAGAAGTATATGGCTGAGCACAGCATTCGCTTTTACATGATCAATGCCACTGAAATAGCTGAGGAGATTGGTTTGGGTGGCCGCACTAATACTATTATGCAGTCGGCATTCTTTAAGATTGCCAACGTGATCCCCTATGAGCTGGCGCTGGGTGAAATGAAAGCAGCGATAAAGAAATCCTTCGGGCTGAAGGGTGAGGATATCGTTAAAATGAATTATGCTGCTGTTGATAAAGGAACCGAGTACATTGAGGTGGCTATACCGGCTGAATGGAAAAGCATTCAACTTAAGAAGGAAGCTGATGACCGCGATATACCTGAGTTTATTAAGAATGTGGTTGAACCGATCAATGCCCAAAAGGGTGATGATCTTCCGGTAAGTGCCTTCGTAGGCAGGGAAGACGGTACATTCCCGTCGGGGACCACCCGTTTTGAAAAGCGGGGTATTGCTGTTAATGTTCCTGAGTGGCAGGTGGATAATTGCATCCAGTGCAACCAGTGTTCTTATGTTTGCCCTCATGCCGCCATTCGTCCGTTCCTTATGACTGCTGACGAACTTGCCGGTATACCGGTCGGAACATCAGCTGTTAAGGGCATCGGCGGTACCAAGGAGTATCAATTCCGGATTCAGGTGAGCGTTTTAGATTGCACCGGCTGCGGTAACTGCGCTGATGTTTGTCCGTCCAAGGAAAAAGCGCTGATTATGAAGCCGTTGGGAACCCAGCTTGATCAGGTTGATCGTTGGACCTATATGCACGAAAAGATCGGTTACAAGGATACCGTCCTGCCGAAGGATAAAACCGTTAAAAACTCTCAATTTGCACAGCCTCTGTTCGAATTTTCGGGAGCTTGCGCCGGATGTGGCGAAACACCCTATATCAAGCTTATTACCCAGCTATTTGGCGACCGCATGATGGTGGCAAATGCTACCGGATGTTCTTCAATCTACGGAGGTTCAGCACCTTCGACACCTTATACGGTTAACAAAAACGGCCATGGTCCTTCATGGGCAAACTCCCTGTTTGAGGACAATGCTGAATATGGTTATGGTATGGCATTGGGCGTTAATAAGCTCCGGGACCGCATTGCCCTGCGCATGACGGATTCCATGAATGATGTCAATGCTGAAACCCGCGAAGCTTTCACCGAATGGATTGCCTCAAAGGAAAAGGCAGAAGAGTCGAAGGTTGCCTCTGGTAAGGTTGTGGCCGCATTAGGCAAGGAATCGCATGCCGTGGCAAAAGAGATTCTCTCACTGGAACAGTATCTGGTAAAAAAATCGATCTGGATTTTTGGGGGAGACGGATGGGCTTATGATATCGGCTATGGCGGTCTTGACCATGTCCTGGCATCGGGCGAGGATGTCAATGTCCTTGTGCTTGATACCGAAGTCTATTCAAATACGGGTGGTCAGTCATCCAAGTCTACCCCGATTGCTGCAATTGCAAAATTTGCTGCTTCCGGTAAGCGTATCAGGAAAAAGGATCTTGGCATGATGGCCATGTCCTATGGATATGTGTATGTGGCTCAGGTTGCAATGGGAGCCAGCCAGAATCAGTTCTTCAAGGCTGTTAAGGAGGCTGAGTCCTTCCACGGTCCATCCATTATCATCGCTTATTCTCCCTGCATCAGCCATGGGTTGACAGTTGGCATGGGGCAGACTCAGTTTGAGCAGGAAATGGCCGTTAAGAGTGGTTACTGGTCACTCTATCGTTACAATCCGCTGCTTGAGAATGACGGTAAGAACCCGTTCGAGCTGGATTCCAAAGAGCCTGATTGGACGTTGTTCAAAAACTTCCTGATGGGTGAGGTACGCTATTCATCGCTAAAAAAAGCATTCCCTGATGTTGCAGACCAGTTATTCGATGCAGCTGAGGAGAGTGCCAAATGGAGGCTGAAAAGCTATGAGAGAATGGCTTCCATGGATTATTCGAAATAAATCGTAGAGACGCATATATGCGTCTCTACATAATTTTAAAATAAACCTCGAAATATTTGGTTTCGAGGTTTATTTGTTTTATATTTGGGGTTCGATATCACGTGTTCTGATTTAAGATTTTCTTTTCTCTATATCCGTGCACCGAAACGCATGGGCCAACAAGTAACCAAGGTTGCTTGTTATAATGTTATCTAAAAGTTGAGTTATCCGGTTAAAGTTGCGAAAACCCCGATTTCCACCAAGAGATCGGGGTTTAGCAATTTATAGCGCCCATGTGATTATTTTCCGGGGCACTCCCAAACGATATCTGCCGGCAGGTTTTTATTCCCGTAGGCCTTGTCAAAATGGTCACTGAACTGTTTAGCCAGCTTCTCGGCTGCTTTTTTGTAGGCTTCGGTATCGGTCCAGGTATTGACCGGGTTCAGCATCTCCGAGGGTACTCCGGGGCAGGTTTTAGGAATATGAACATGGAAGAGTGAATCCTGGATGTAATCCACGGAATCAAGCTGTCCGCTCAAGGCTGCATTGACCATCTGGCGGGTGAGGGTAAGATCGATACGCTTACCAACGCCATAGCCACCGCCGCTCCAGCCGGTATTAATCAGGAATACCCGGGTTTTGAACATATCCAGCTTTTTACCCAGCATTCCTGCATAGACATCAGGATTACAGGGCATAAAAGGAGCCCCGAAGAAACGGGAGAAGGCAACCTGCGGTTCCGTAATCCCTGTTTCAGTTCCGGCCAGCTTTGACGTGTATCCCATCATAAACCAGAGCATGGCCTGTTCCTTGCTTAATCGGGCTACAGGAGGCAGAACGCCATACGCATCAGCCGTGAGGAAAAGGATAGTTGTGGGGTGGCCTGCAACCGATGATTCTTTAATATTCCTAAGATAGCTCAGCGGGAAAGAGGCCCTGGAGTTTTCGGTAAAACGGTTGTCGTAAAAATCAAAGGTGCCGTCCGGATAGATCATGGCATTCTCAACCATGGATCCATGATGCAGATAATCAACCTTTCTTATAACCGCATCATAAATATCCGGTTCTTTCTTAGGGTTGATATCGATCATTTTGGCATAGCAGCCAAACTCAAAATTCGCGATTCCATCTTCTCCCCATCCATGCTCATCGTCTCCAAGCAGCGCCCGTGTGGGGTCGGCCGAAAGCGTGGTTTTCCCGGTTCCCGAGAGGCCCAGGAGAAGTGCAGAATCACCGTTCTCACCCTCATTGGCCGAACAGTGGAGGGGCAGGATGCCTCTGAGCGGCAGGAGGTAGTTCATAACGGTAAAAAGCATTTTCTTCATGCTTCCCATGTAGGCTGAACCAACCACCAGGCCTACCTTGCGGTCAAAATCCATGGCGACAATCAGGTCACTGGTTTTCCCGTTAGGAAGTTTTCGCAGTTTGCCGGCATACTTTTCACTGTCGAGTTTATGGTAGGGCAGTGCCAGAAGCGTGAATCCATCATCGGCATAGCAGCTTTTCCGGATATCCTCCGGAACAGGCCTGAACATATTGTCAATAAACAGGGTATGCAACGCTCTGTACGTTACAACCTTTACAGGGAGTGCATACTTGCTGTCGGCACCGATGACCCGGTCGGTTTCGTACAAGCGGTCCGTGGATTTGAGGAACTTAAGGGCGTCAGAAAAAATCAGGTCAAATGTGTCTTCATCAATAGGCTGGTTATTGGGGGAGTTCCAGTCAATATTGGCTTCGCTGACGCTCCGTTTAACCATATAGGTGTCTTTTGGGCTCCTACCGGTAGACTCAGGTGCAGTCCAGGTAGCAAGGGCACCGGAGGAGGTAACCATGGCTTCACGGCGTTCAACGGATGCACGGATCATTTCTGAACGTGCAACATTACTGAGAACTAACGGATGCCCGCTAAGAACATCATTCACAAGGGATTTCAGGTCTTTCATAAAAAGGCTTTTTGAAATTCGTAATTGACAAAGATAAATATTGATCAATACGTTATATCATCATATGTAAATGGATTGCTACTCCCTGATGATTTTGTTTCTATCTTTGCGAACTGGACAATGGGAAGAATAATCGGAATAGATTACGGACAAAAGCGGACAGGACTGGCAGTTACTGATCCGGAACAGCGGATTGCAGGAGTTCTCACTACGGTGGCATCAAATGAACTATACACTTACCTCGAAAAGTATGTTCATAATGAGCCTGTTGAAGGGTTTGTGGTAGGATTTCCAAGGGAAATGAACAATCAGCCCTCGGAATCTGCACAATATGTGCAGGCATTCGTTAAAGGTCTGATAAAGAAGTTCCCCGAAATACCGGTTTTCTGGACCGATGAACGGTTCACCTCGAAAATGGCTATGCAAACCCTGATCGCAGCCGGTGCAAGCAAGTCGGACCGGCGCGACAAGGGGAATGTGGATGCCGTGAGTGCCGCGATTATTCTGGAATCCTGGCTGCAGGAGAGAAAGTTTAAAGAATCAAGATAGCTTATGATATTGCCTGTTTATGCGTACGGTTCTCCCGTACTTAAGAAGGTGGCTGAGGATATCACTCCGGAGTATGCCGGAATTGGCCAATTGATTTCTGATATGTTCGAAACGATGTGGGCCGCCGATGGGGTGGGTCTGGCCGCTCCTCAGATCGGACTGGCTATCAGACTTTTTGTAATGGATGCAAGGGTATATTCGGAGGAGGATCCCGCTTTAGGGGATTTCAAAAAGGTTTTTATCAATGCGCACATTCTTGAAAGAACCGGTGAGGAAGAGTTGGTACAGGAGGGTTGCCTGAGTGTTCCCAATATTCACGAGGATATTCTCCGCCCGGGACGTATCAGGATTCAATACCTGGATGAGAATTTTGCGGAGTATGATGAGTGGTATGAAGGAATGGTTGCCCGGATTATTCAGCATGAGTATGACCACCTCGATGGGATTCTTTTCCCAGAATTGCTTAGCCCTTTGAAGAAGAGATTGTTAAAAGGAAAATTGCGCGATATCTCTACTGGAAAAGTAACAGTAAAATACAGGATGGTATTTCCACTAAAAAAATAAGTATGAAGAATTCCCTGGTTTTAATATTTGTTGCGTCTTTACTCATTTTTGCCGGATGCGGCCGGAATGCAGAGAAGAAAAAACTGATCGAAAAGATTGCAGCCGGTGAGGCCAGGATCTTTGGTGACAGCGTTACGGTTAGTCCTGATCTGAATACAGGCATGGAGATGATCCAGGCTTATACAGATTTTGCAAATGAATACCCCGATGATACCGCCTCTGCAGAATATCTTTTTAAAGGGGCTGAGATCGCCATGAATATGAAGATGTCAGGAATGGCAATAGAATACTATAAAAGGATTGTGGATTCATGGCCGGGTTACTCAAAAGTGGGGTATTGTATTTTCCTTCAGGCATTTATCCTTGAGAATGATCTGAAACAATATGACCAGGCCACCAATGCGTATCAGGATTTTCTCAATCGTTTTCCGGATCATGTGCTTGCTAAGGATGCCAGGATGTCGATTCAAAACATGGGTAAGCCCATTGAAGAGTTGATCCGCGAGTGGGAAATGCAAAATAAGGAGTAGTAAATTTCCATTTTGCTCTGGAAATAGCGTCTATCTGTTCAGATAGGCGCTATTTTTATGAACCCCCGGATATTTTTTTCCCTTGCTGGCCTTATTGCAGGAGTTCTTGCAGGCAGCGGAGTCTTTGCAGGTGAAGCCAAAGAACCGGCACGGTTAATCGTTTCGCTCATTTCTCCTGTCTTATTCCTGGTATGGCTGATTATAATCTTAAAGAGGGCAGGTTGGCTTGACAGTTGGAAAGTCTTTTTTATTATTTGTTTTTTTGGGATAGGCTACCTCTCAGTTTCGACCAGCCGTTTCTCCATCGCCGCAGATGATATGAGCTTTGTGCAGATTATTGCCAGGGTCCGTTCGGTTAAGCAGGTGAGCGATAAAATGATACAGGTGGTTATCAATCCGTTGTATACTGGCCGGGATTCAGTCTGGACACGTTCCAGGGGAAGTCTTGTGCTTCTGGCGCGTCCTGAAAAGGATACGGTCAGATCCGGTGAAATCAGGAGATTCGGGCCGGTTCGGATCAGTAAAACCTCAACAAAACCCGGCAAGGGAGGATTTGTATCGAGCAGGTACTGGCGGTCCCGCGGGGTGGAATATGAAGCCTGGATTTATCCCGGCCAAAGTCATCTGATTCGTCCTGCACAGCGTCCTGGGTTGACAGAACGATTGAAAAAGTGGCAGTCTATACTTGTCGGCAAAATTGCTGAGATGGAACTTTCTGAGGCTTCCCGTGGCCTTCTGGCAGCCCTGATTTTTGGGGATCGGGGCCAGGTAGAGGACGATGTGGTTCAGTCCTTTTCCAAGGCGGGCATCATTCATGTACTATCGGTTTCAGGACTTCATGTTGGGATCATCTATCTGGTCATCAGTTTTCTCCTCGGCAGGATTCCGATAATACCCGCCTATGTCAGGCCAATCCTGAGTGTTGCCCTGGTCTGGGCTTATACCGGTATTTCCGGTTTCAGCAACTCTGCCTGCCGGGCTGCAGGGATGATAAGTCTTTTTGCAGCATCGCGGATTACTTTCCGCACCAACCGGGGTCTTAGTATTCTTGCTTCAGTGGCACTGATCCAGTGCTTGATCAACCCATTCCTTGTTTTCAGTGCGGGCGCTCAGCTTTCCTACCTGGCGGTTGCCGGTATCTTTATCTGGATGCCTGTATTGACCAAACGAATCAGCGGGAACCTGATAAAAAGAAAGATACTGGAATCTGCCTCAGTATCCCTGTCTGCCCAGAGCCTGATCGTTCCTGTACTTATTTTCTGGTACGGTTGGGTACCGGTATTTTTTCTCATCGGGAACATGGTTCTGATGCCGCTTCTCGTCCTCGCTTTTTATGTTGGATTGGGGCTGGTGGTGTTGTATTTTGCCGGTTTGTCTATTCCACCGGCCTGCGCAGTGATTGATCTTTTGGTGACAGCTTCCATGAAAGGCGCAGAGTGGCTTGGATCGCTGCCCGGCAGCATTTTTGATCCCGGAAGGGTAACCCTTACCGATATGCTTGTCTACTATGGTGTTTTACTCATGATTAGATTGTATGCCGACAATCCCTCCCCCTCATTGCTCCGGAGATTTCTGGCTCTGTCGGGCCTGATGATCGGACTATCGTTGGCAGCAGGATTGGTTTTTCGCTGGATTTAATACTCCAGTACTCCGAGTCCTTCCCGGATAATCTCAATTTCGGGTCCGGTGCAATCAACAATGGTTGAAGGGATATTGTTTCCGAATCCACCATCAATAACCAGATCAACGCGATGGCCCATCTCCTCATGGATCAGCTCCGGGTCCGTTGTGTAGTCGAGGATAGTATCACCACTGTGAACCGAGGTTGTAAGAATAGGATTGCCGAGGACTCTTACAATTTCCTGAATAATTGAATTGTCTGGTATACGGATACCAACGGTTTTCTTTTTACTCTTCAGGATCTTTGGTACGTTGTTATTTGCTTCGAGTATGAAAGTGAAAGGGCCGGGTAAATTTCGTTTCATCAGTTTATAGACCTGATTGTTAATCGGTTTGGTGTAATCCGAGAGGTGACTCAGGTCGTTAACAATAAACGAAAACCGGGTTTTTTCCGGATCTATGCCTTTTATCTGCGCGATGCGATCAATAGCTTTTCCCTTGGTAATATCACATCCCAATCCATAAACTGTATCGGTTGGATAAATAATAACCCCACCATTCCGCAATATTTCCACTACCCGTTCTATCTCCTGCGGATTAGGGTTCTGCGGATAGATTTTTCGGATCATCAGCCGTTTAGCTTCTTGTAGTCGGAGAGAAATTTTTGCAGTCCGGCTGTGGTCAGCGGATGATCGAGCAGTCCCAGGATTGACTGCAGCGGGCAGGTAACTACGTCGGCTCCGGCCTCGGCGCACTGGAGGATATGCATGGTGTGCCGGATTGAGGCGCCAATGACTTGTGTATCAAGCTGATAATATTGATACATTTCGACGATTTGCCGAACCAGGCCAACCCCATCCACAGAAATATCATCCAGCCTGCCAATAAAGGGCGATACATAAGTAGCGCCTGCCTTGGCTGCGAGCAAGGCTTGCCCAACCGAGAATACCAGGGTGCAGTTGGTCCTGATATTCAGTCCGGAGAAATGGCGCAGGGCTTTAATTCCGTCACGGGTAACCGGAACCTTTACAACGATCCGGGGGTGCAGACTGGCCAGCTTTTCGCCCTCCCGAATCATTCCCTCAAAATCGGTGGAAATGACCTCGGCAGAAACATCGCCTGTGACAATATTGCATATGGTCACATAGTGATTTAAAATGTTTTGTTCACCCCGGATTCCCTCTTTGGCCATCAGGGAAGGGTTGGTAGTGACGCCATCAAGAATTCCAAGGTCTTGTGCTTCGCGAATCTGATCGAGGTTGGCAGTGTCAATGAAAAACTTCATATCGAGATAGTTAATTTGGATTTAGTGCAAAAGGTTATTCTATCATTTTCGGTATTCCTACATAATAGAGGTCGAACCCTCCTTTCCCACCGGCCCTGTCGGAAGAAAAAATCATCAGGTCATTGGTAAAATAGAGGGCCAGGAATACAACTGGCCGGCATTCATCGGCGGGGGTATTGATGGTTGGACCAAAGTTTACCGGTTGCTGCCATTCCGTTCCGTCAAACCTTGAATAATACAGATCATATCCTCCGTATCCACCTGCCCTTTTCGAGGAGAAGACCAGCAGTTTGTCATTGGAATAAGGAAACATATCCACCGAATCGGAATTGAGGATTGTGACCTTTTCGGCGAGGTAGGTGGTATCGGCTTTGGCCCATTCCAGAAAATCGGCATTTTCTGCAATTTTAACCCGATAGATATCAATGTCCCCATCGCGGTTAGACGAGAAGAGAAACTCACGCCGACTGGCGTTTAAGGACGGATAGGCATCGTACTGCTGAGAGTTAACGCCCTTAATTCGGAAGGGCTCCGGGTTGATTGGTGAAATGCCGCTAAAACTATAGTTGTTAAAGAAGGAAGCGTAAATCTCCATGTTTTCTGTCCGGTCGCTTGAGAAAAGGAAGAAGTACTCTTGTACTCCGACCTGAGCTGTATAGGGGCCGAATTCGTTGTCTTCGGTATTGGAAAGGTTTTCCAGGTAATAGTAGGGATAGGATTGCCCTTCGTAGGCATTCAGCATAAAAGTCCCGTCCACCTGGTTAAACCCTGCCCAGAGCTCATAGTTCATCAGGTCGTATTTTTTTCCGAGGGTAAAACGGTTGGAGGAAAAAACCAATGGAAGTGTAAATGAGATGGTTGGAGGCCCTGATGAATTGAAATCATCATAGGTGCTGTTAACCGCTGTGAGGTTCTTAACAGTATCAGAAAAGAAGCCCCGGTCATACTTAATGTCCCAGGTTTTAAAACAACCGGAAATAAAAATAGATGCGAACAGGAGGGAAAGGAGCGCGAGCCGACTCAGGTTTTTCATTTCTTTACGATTCTTGGCCGTAAAGGTATGATTCCGTAGTAAAAAAAAGAAGGGTAAGCTACTTATATCGCGCCGCTACAACCGCGTACCCTTGCTACCTTCCGGTCCTGGGGGAGTTCAGCGGGAGCTGGCCGTATAAGACTTACCCCGCGCAAAGATAGCAAATGTTTTCAGTTGAGACAATTTCCGTTTATCTTTGTCCGAAAGCAAACCCGCATCCATTATGGAAAATGAGCGACCGAGTATTTTAAAACCTGCCATGACGTATGGAGTTATCATTGCAGTTGTGATGATTATCCTTGCAGTTATCGTCTGGATTTCAGGCCTTGAAAGTGCTCAATGGTTTCAGTGGATTAATTGGGCAGCCTATTTGGGTGTTCTCTATTATTGTTTGAAGAACTGGCGTGACCAATACCTCGGTGGATATATTCGGTACGGAAAAGCGGTTAGCGCCGGCATCCTTTTCATGTTCTTTGCATCCATTATCTATGGCTTCTATAATGTGATCTACCTCACCTGGCTGGATCCTGAGGCTATTGACCGGATGATGGATTTGATGGAGGAGGTCTATTACAAGCAGGGGCTTTCAGATGAGGATGTTGATTTGTTCATGAACTTGTTTGGCAAGATGAAGAGTCCGGGTATGCAGTTTTTCAGCATAATTTTCGGAACCACCCTTTTGGGTGTGATTCTTTCCTTGATTGTCGCTTTTTTCGTCAGGAAAGAGGGCGATCCTTTCCGCCAGGCAATGTCGGAGATCGAAAAATCTGGCGAAGAATAACCCTTCAAACACATTCGGATGGACCTGACAGTTGTTGTGCCCGTATTTAATGAAGAGGAGTCTTTACCTGAACTGGTGGAATGGATCGAATCCGTTGCAGCCAAGGAAAAGTACGAGTACGAAATTATCCTGGTTGATGATGGGAGCCGCGACGGCTCATGGCGGGTGATAAAAGAATTATCTGCCAAATTTGCAACCCTCCGGGGGGTCAGGTTTCAAAGAAATTATGGAAAGGCAGCCGCACTGCAGTGTGGTTTCGGTATGGCTCAAGGGGACGTTGTGGTTACCATGGATGCCGACCTTCAGGATAGCCCAGAAGAGATACCGGGACTGATTAAGATGATCAGGAAAGATGGGTTTGATCTGGTATCGGGCTGGAAAAAAAAGAGAAAGGACCCCTTAGGCAAACGGCTACCGTCAAGATTCTTTAACCGGGTTGCCCGCATGAATAGTGGCATCCGGCTGCATGATTTCAACTGCGGGCTTAAAGCCTACAGAAATGAGGTGGTTAAAAGTATTGAGGTATTTGGCGATATGCACCGGTATACTCCGATTCTTGCCAAGCGTGCCGGGTTCGGACGCATCGGTGAGAAAATTGTACACCACCGCGAACGGAAATACGGCAAAACAAAATATGGATGGGAACGTCTGTTTACGGGCGCTCTTGATCTGCTTACCGTTAGTTTTATAACACGCTTTTCAAAAAAGCCGATGCATTTTTTCGGATCTCTTGGCATGTTGATGATGTTTTTCGGTTTTGCTGTAACCGTTTGGCTTGCAGCTGATAAAATTCATGCGATCCGTACCCGCGAGGTTTACAGGCAAATCACGGAACAGCCCATGTTTTATCTTGCCCTGCTTGCGGTCATCATTGGAGTACAGTTGTTTCTAACCGGATTCCTGGCCGAGCTGGTATCCCGTTCATCCGCTGACCGGAATAAATACCTGATTTCTGAGGAGCTATGAAGACCTTGATCCGATGGGCCTTACGATTTCTTCCCCGCCCATTTCTGATACGAGCCAGCTACCTTTTTATGCAGGTGATAAAACCATTTCTGCATGGAAACCAGGTAACCTGTCCCGTTTGTGGTTCATCTTTTAAGAGATTCCTGCCCTATGGGGTTCATTCCCGGAGCAACGTTTTATGCCCCTCCTGCCTAAGTCTTGAGCGCCACCGACTGATCTGGATATACCTGGAGCGCGAAACCGATTTCTTTACCGCACACCGCACGGTATTGCACGTGGCTCCTGAGCAATGTTTTCTGGCGAGGTTCCGAAAACTCGAAAACCTCGTGTACATGACTGCAGATCTGGAATCACCGATTGCGGATTATCATTTCGACCTTCATCAGATTCCATTTGAACGGGACCATTTTGATGCCATTTTCTGTAACCATGTAATGGAACATGTGGCCGATGACCGGGTGGTTCTGTCGGAAATACTGAGGGTGCTGAGACCGGGTGGGCTTGCCATTCTTCAGGTTCCTCTCGATCCTGGCCTGATTGCTACCTATGAGGATAGTGCAATTACGGACCCAAGAGACCGCGAGGTGCATTTTGGACAGAAGGATCATGTGCGACAATATGGCACCGATTACCCGGACCGGCTCCGGGGCTCCGGCTTTCAGGTTTCGGAATGGTCAGTCAGGGAGAATTTTACACCCGATGAGATTGAAAAGTACCGTCTGGCCAAGGAGGAGGTGCTCTACATAACATCAAAGCCCGGATGAATCGTACTTATTCGTTTATCATACCGGTTTATAACCGCCCGGATGAGCTTTCAGAACTCCTGGAAAGCATTTCCAATTTGGAATATCGGGAGTTTGAAGTCATTATTATTGAGGACGGATCTTCAATCCGGTCAGAAGATGTTGCCAACCGGTATAAGGATAACTTCCCTGTCGTCTATCTCGATTTGCCACGAAGCGGTCCGGCAATTGCGCGCAATGCCGGAATGAAAGCCAGCAGGGGGCAATATCTTCTATTTGTTGACAGCGATTGCCTGGTCCCTCCGGAATACCTTACCCGGATAGATAATTACCTGGACGAGAATCTGCTGGATGTTTTCGGCGGGCCCGATAAGGCATCAGAAGAGTTTAGCCCTGTCCAGAAAGCGATTTCCTATGCCATGACCTCATTCCTGACAACGGGCGGTATTCGCGGCGGCCATAAGAAGATAGATCGGTTCTACCCACGCAGTTTCAATATGGGAATCTCCCGCCGGGCTTATGAGAACATCGGTGGATACCCGGAGACCCGCATGCATCCCGGGGAGGACATGGTTTTCAGTATTGAATTGATTAAGAGGGGGTTCACTTCGGGTCTTATTCCCTGTGCTCATGTGTTCCATAAAAGAAGGACTTCCTTTTTAACATTCTTGAAACAAGTTCAGGGATTTGGCAGGACACGATATATTATCTCACAAGTCTATCCTGAAACATTCCGCATCTTTTTCCTTTTTCCAAGTTTGTTTTTAATGGGTACGATTGGTTTAGCTGCGCTTTCCCTGCTTGTGAATATCTGGTTTTTTACTCCGATTATTGCATGGATGGCTTTGATCTTCCTTGATGCTAGCCTCAAGAACCGGAATATCGGAATAGGAATACAATCGGTTGGAGCTTCCCTGATACAACTGTGCGGTTATGGCCTTGGTTTTTTTGTGTCCTGGTTTAACCATGCAGTGGCAGGCCGGGATGAGTTCGGTGTGTTTTCCAAAGGATTTTATCCGGACTCAAACTTCTAGCTCACAGAAATTTACGATTTTATCCAGATCCCCTGGCGAGAAATAGCTGAGGTCCCGGTACCTGTTGTTCCAGGTGATCTGCCTTCGCGCGTAGTGCCTTGTGTTCCGCTTGATCAGCCGGATGGCCTCAGCAAGATCCGTTATTCCATCGAAATAGGCGAATAGCTCCCGGTAACCTACTGTATTCAGGGCACTTAAATGACGCCAGGGTATCAGTGTACGAGCCTCTTCCAGCAATCCTGCCTGCATCATCCTGTCGACCCGCTGATCGATCCGGGCATATAATACTTCCCTCGGAAGGACAAGTGAAAGAATCCTGATATTGAATGTTCTTTTTGGTATTTCCCGTTTACGGAAGGAAGAAAAGGGTCTGCCGGTACTGATACATACCTCAAGGCCCCTGAGGACTCTTGCAGGATTCTTCTTGTCGACCCGATCGAAATAATCCGGATCAAGTTGTTGGAGCATTAGTAATAATGGCCCGATTCCGTCCTCATCAAGTTTTAATTTGAGTTGCTGGCGGATTTCAGGAGCTGTATCCGGGATTATGTCAATGCCATTTAGTATAGCGTCCATATATAAGCCTGATCCTCCCGTCATGATTACCCTGTCATGGCTTTCAAAAAGCCGGTTGAGCAGGCTGATGACCTCTTGTTCATAGCGGTAAACCGAATAGTAATCATGAATGGACAGGTTGCCGATGAAATGGTGCCTGATAGCCGCGAGCTCTTCCGGCTCAGGGACGGCTGTGCCAATTCTCATTTCACGGTAAAACTGCCTGGAATCGCAGGAAACTATTTCTGTGTGCCAACTCTGAGCAAGACGGATGCTTACATCGGTTTTGCCAACTGCAGTGGGACCGGTGATAATAACAAGGGTTGGCATCAGGGTTTAAGGGATTTAAGAAATGACAAGGTGTCGATATGATCAGCATAATCCCACAATTCAGGTTTTTGAGCGAGCCCGAAGGGTGTATACTGACGGCCAACGATGCATTGGATTTTCCCGGCCTGACTGTTCAGAAAAGAAACCAGGTTCTCAAGACTGTTGTAGTGGCTGAAATATAGAGTGCCAATCGGGGAAAAAATGGCAGAATCTTCTATTATCAGGATATTTCTGGTTTCCAGGAACCGGATACCAGCAAGTTTCAAACAAGCGGTTTGGTAAATAAGATTATCCGAGTACATCGGGTTTGGACTGATCCGTGTAAAGCGGCTCAGCGCGTCTGCAAGCGGATCGATCCTGGCACCGACCGGCAGGTAAACATGCGAAATGCTGCGGCAACCGAGTCCATAGAATTCAAGGATATCGGCAGCGAGGCCTTCAAAATCCTTGCTGGTTTCGGTTCCGTCGAGGATTGCCACAGAAGTTCTGTTTTTCCGGATTATTGATGGAATGTTCCTGTACTGACTGACAAAATAGCGGCTGGTATTGTTTCCTCCGGTAGCAATAGCCGCATCCGGGGTTGGGAACTGGTCTGTAAACCTGATACGTTCACTGAATTCGGGCTCGATCCGGATCAATTCATCCGCAAGCAAGGTTAGGAGGAGGTTGTCTTTTGTTGAAAGCTTCCCGGTATAACTGTTCCCACTGATGAGTACACTCAGAAAGTCATGAAATCCAACCATTGGAATATTTCCCGCGGAGATTACCAGGACATCAGCGGGATGACCGGGTTCCAGAGGCAGGTAAGGCTGCACCCACCGGTGAAGATTGTCTGGTGTCAGCAAGGCAGACAGGCTCATGGTTGCCCTCCGGATTTCGGCTGGTGTAAACCAGGGGTTTATTGTTGAAACCTGGCCGAGTGCCGGTGCGATCGCCTTTTCCATGCGGCTTCCGAGAAGGGCAAAGGCATTTATACGGGTTTCCAGGTTCATGGTATTGTAAAAAGCCAAAATTAGGGATAAAATTCCTGTTGTGCCGTGGAATGAGTAATTTGGCGGAACCGAAAATCCTATAGTGAAACAAAACGCCGTCTATTTCCGTCGAGCAGCCCTGGTCAGGGAGAATTTCAGGATCTCCTTCATGTCGATCCGATCGAACCTGCTCAGGACCATTCTCACCATTATGATTATCGCCTTCGGTATTATGGCCCTGATCGGGATTCTGACGACGATAGATTCGCTGAAGCGATCCGTTAATTCATCGTTTTCGGCTATGGGTGCGAATTCCTTTACCATACGGAGCAGGGGCTATAATGTACAGATAGGGGCTCATCGGGAGAGGGTCAAGAACTATTCAAAGGTTTCCTTTGAGGAGGCACAGCGGTTCAAGGACGAGTTCAATTTTCAGTCGATTGTTTCGGTTTCGATAGGAGCTTCCGGTAATGCAACCATAAAATATGAGAACCTGAAAACGAACCCGAACTTCTCGGTGAGGGGAGTGGATGAGCGGTATTTTGAAACCTCCGGGTATGAAATTGAGAAGGGCAGGAATTTCTCGGAACAGGAGATCCGCAGCGGGGAGTCTGTCGTGGTTGTTGGTGCCGAAGTGGTGAAGGCTCTTTTTAAATCGGGGCAGGATCCTTTAGAAAAGACAATATCGGTGAGTAATGGAAAATACAGGATAATCGGGGTACTGAAGGAGAAAGGTGCATCCTTTATCGGGAGTGGCGATCGGCTGGCTTGCATTCCGGTTACCAATGTGCGTCAGTATTTCTCCTATCCCAATATGTCATTTAACATATCTGTAATGCCCGATGAGGGAGTTGGGATAGAGGAGGCGATGGGGGAGGCCGAAAGCCTTTTTCGGGTAGTCAGGGGTTTGGGTCCTATGGACGCATCAGATTTTCATATTGTACGAAGTGACAATATTGCGCAGTTGCTGATCAGTTCCATGAGCTCGATAACAATCGCTGCAACATTAATAGGGATCATTACGCTTTTAGGGGCAGCAATCGGATTGATGAATATCATGCTGGTGACGGTGGCTGAGCGGACGCAGGAGATTGGCATCCGCAAGGCCATCGGTGCCAATAACCGGACCATAAAGCAGCAATTTCTTTTCGAGGCGGTCCTGATCGGCCAGTTAGGCGGTTTTGTGGGCGTTGGATTGGGAATTGTTGTCGGCAACCTTATCCCGTTGATTGCCGGTGGCGCTTTTGTGATTCCGTGGGGTTGGATCCTGATGGGTTTTCTGCTTTGTTTTATTGTTGGAATCATTTCCGGATTGTATCCGGCTGTGAAGGCCGCCCGTGTTGACCCGATAGAATCGCTCAGGTTTGAATAGGGTAGTAAAAAAAAACCCGGGCTCAAAGCCCGGGGTTTTAATTAAAACAATTTCTTTATCAGGTCAACTACCCTGCAGCTGTATCCCCATTCATTGTCATACCATGAAAATACCTTAACGGTTTTTCCGTTAACCATGGTGCTGAGTGCATCGAAGATAGAACTGTGGGTGTTGTGGATGATATCAACGGAGACGATAGGGTCTTCGGTGTATTCGAGGATCCCTTTCATAGGGCCTTCAGCTGCAGCTTTCATGGCTGCATTAATCTGGGCAACGGTAACTTCCACTTTGAGGTTGGCCACGAAATCAACCAGTGATCCGGTGGGGGTAGGGACGCGGACGGCGCAACCGTCGAGTTTGCCCTTCAGCTCAGGAATAACCTTTCCAACGGCTTTTGCGGCACCGGTTGTGGTAGGAATCTGTGACACGGCGCAGGAGCGAGCACGACGCAGGTCCTTATGAGGTGCATCAAGGATTTGCTGGTCGTTGGTATATGCGTGGATGGTTGTCATAAAGCCATTTTCTATACCAAAACTGTCATGGAGGACTTTAACCACAGGTGCAAGGCAGTTTGTGGTGCAGGATGCGTTTGATACGCAAACATCGGTTGGCCTGAGTGCTTCATCATTGACACCGAGAACAATCATATTGTCGATTTCGTCCTTAGCCGGAACGGTAAGAATGACTTTTTTTGCTCCATTTTTCAGGTGGTCGCCATAGCCGCCTTTTTCACTTTCTTTCTTGGTGAATACCCCAGTTGATTCGATAACGACATCAGGGACCTGGGCCCATTTGATATTGATGGGGCTTCTTTCAGCGGTGACGGATATACTGATTCCGTTAACGATTATGCTCTGCTCATTAAAATCAACAGTACCATTGAACTTACCCTGGGTGGAGTCATACTTCAGCAGATGAGCCAGTGTTTTTGTGTCGGTAAGGTCGTTGATTCCAACAACTTCCATTTCTGGTCTTTCAAGGATCAGCTTGAAAACGTTTCGTCCGATACGACCGAAACCATTGATTCCAACTTTAATTTTTGCCATAATAATGTCTTTACTATTAAACGTATTAGAGGTTCGAATTTTCGCACACAAAGGTAATACATCGGGGGCGGATTATCAAGAAATAAAAAACCCCGGCTTCCTTTGAAACCGGGGTTTTATATTCCTTTCAGTGCTATCTATTTCACCACAAATTTTGCAGAAGCCAGTTGGCTGCCAGAGATCATCCGGACCAGATAGGTACCGGCTCCCAGATCTGAAGCAGTCATCTGAAACTCATTGTTACCTGCCGGCTGGTTGGTCAGTTTTGTGGACTTAACCATTTTACCCTGCAGGTCATAGATCTGGAATTCGATATCGGAATTGGATTCCAGAGAGTAGCGAAGGATAGCCAAGTCGGCGACCGGGTTCGGGGTTACCTGAACAGTGATGGTGCTGATTCCTGCGAGGCGGCTGGATGAAGTACCGCCTTTGGCGGCAAAGGTTTCTGATTTAAACAGACCCCGGCCGAAAGTTGCGGCATAAACTACGCCATGATTCTCAATCCCCCGCTCAGCGCTATTTTCGAATCTCTGCTGTTTCAGCTGAAAAACGGGAAGGATTTCCATACCGCCATTGTTTTCGCTTGCCCAAACCGGACTTGCATCGAAGAAATTGGAGGTTGAATAGACTCCATATTCTGTACCGACAATGACTTCGTTATGGTTTCTCCAGTTGAAGATGGCTGTATAAATAGGTGCCTGGGGAAGGTTGCCCTGAATCGGCACAAAGCTGTGGGTTGAGTCTTTTGCAGTAGTTCCTGTAGTGCTTAGGAAAATGTAATTGGGGTTGCCGTAGTTACCGCAGGTCACGATGACATTGTCAGAGTTGGTTGGGTCAACCGTAATTCCGGTGATTACCTGGTCGAAGTATCCAATAACTGCTGTTGTTTGTTTCCAGAGTGGTTTACCGGTGATCGGGTCGAAACCTGTAAAGGTGTCCATGGACCGGCGATCGCGGGCATTCTCAAAGTTTCCGTTTCTGTAAACGAGATATTTCTTTTCGGAAGCATCCCAAACGGCGCTGAAGATATTATTGCCATCAGCAGAAATAGTCACTTCTATAACATTGTCAACATTGGTTCCGGTTCCGGAAAGTCTTGTCCGATCGATGGTGGAGTAGAACTGGCTTTTGTAGAGTTCCACGCCGCTCAGCGGGTGACGGTTTGCCTTAATACCAGCCTGACCCAGTTTACCAAAAGCGATAAGTGCCTGATAGGTGTCCTGAACTTTTACAGTGTCACCGGTAAGAAGTGGTGCCGTAAGAGTTTTTGCTAGCGGATACTTGCGGATCATACTCTGCGCAATGATCGTCTCACTGGCATTGTAGTCGCGGTCTGCTATAAACATGACACTGTCCCATGATTTCGGATCATTGTAGCTTTCCCACAATGCCAAGGGTGAGAGCCAGGTTCCGCCGTTTGCAACCGGATAGTAGGACTGATATGATGATTGGTTTTCCACAACAAACCTGCGATGAACGCTTCCCCCGGGTGTAGTATAGAATTTGTAGTTCGGGTCAAGGGTTGAAATTTCGCAGTCACCGCCATGCCTGAAACTCATAAAAGGATCAAAGATTGCTCCGCCCCACCAGTTGGCATACATGGGATCGTTGCCTTTGAAGTCAATGTAGAGGATACCGTTGTCCATTGAACCTCCCAGGACTTCTCCCTTGGGTGAATAGGCTACGGTAAGGAACTGGGTAACGTTATAGTTCTTGTTGAGGGTGCGCCAGGTTCTTCCTTTATTATTGGAAATGGCGACACCTCCGCTGGTTCCGATATAAACGGTATTCGGATCGGTCTTGCTGAATACAATGGTATGCTGGTCACGGTGAACATAAAAACCGCGGTTTGGCAAGCTCATCGGCTCGTCCAGCGTTACGCGTTCCCAGCCAGTTTTATACGACCAGGAGAATACATCCTTGCCGCCGATCATTATGAATCCCGGATTTGAAGGATCTACGCCCAGAGCACTTGCATAATTACCTTCAGATCCCAGAGGTGAAAAATAGCCTGAACCGCCGGGTCCGATAACTTCCCAGGTAACGCCACCGTCTTTTGACTGATATACGTTTGACAGCGGGTAACCGGTTATGATGGTTCCGGACTTGGTCAAGCCTGCAACGAGGCAGTATGCAAAGTTTGGATCGGATGGGGCAAAAGCGAATGTCATCCGGCTGATATCTTTATCTACGATTTGGCTGGTGGTCAAACCTGTGGCTGAAGAGACTTTTGTAAAAGTTCCAGGATCGCCGTTGGTTGAACGATAAGCCATTTTTCCAACGCTGGTGAGGACGGCTCCGTTGGATCCGACGGCTACATGGTCGGCTTCAGTGGTTACTTCGGGGATCGGGTTAGTCCAAGATTGTCCGCCGTCGGTTGAAAGGCGGAGACCTTTAACAGTTGCTGCGTAGATGCGGGAAGCGTTGGTTGGGTCGGCTGCAAGTGCGTAGACTAGAACAAATGTTTCCTTTGATTCGGTGGTGGACCATGTTGATTCCAGGCGGACAAAAGTGTTGCCGTGATCAACGGATTTCCAGATTCCCTGACCAAGGATTCCCTGGTGCGAGTCTTGTACGTCACCTTTGGTTACTGCAGGGCCTTCGCCGGTGCCGAAGTAAATATCACCATTTGAAGTCTGACAAATTGAGGAGACGGCCAGGTTTTCAAACAGTTCGCCGTTGGCTGTCAAGGTTTTCTCCCATGAGTTGCCGCCGGTTGTTGTTTTCCACAGGCCACCGCTAACGCTGCCTGCGAAACAACCATAGCGCTAAAATTAGCAAGCCTTGGGGCT
>CAZEKJ010000028.1:0-50936 GCA_964512915.1 uncultured Porphyromonadaceae bacterium | reverse complement strand
CCTGCGAAACAAACATCGGAATTATCCTTGTCGATCAGGAAAGCACGGGTGCGGCCTCCGATATTATTGGGGCCCAGTTCCTGCCATGCCATGTTAAGTGAATTGCCGCCTTTTTTAGTCAGGGCCTTTACCTGGTCCTGAGCTCTTACCAGGTCGGCAATGTTAATCGTTCCCGAATACTGGTTGACACGGCGGGCATTAAGCCAATTGGCTGCATTCATGGGGTCCAGATCCTTGACGGTTTGATTTCCGTCACTGGTAAGAAGGTTATTAGCTTCTCTACCAGATTGAGCCAGAGCCGTGAATCCAGTGGATAAAACAAGTGCAAGTGCAAAGAGTAAATGTTTGTTTTTCATAATCTTAAAATTTCAATAACAGCGTAGGTTTCCCAACGAATATAGGGTCTAAAAATACAAAAAAAATGAATAAACCAAAATTTGCATATTTTTTTTGAAAACCAATAAATACGGGCGTTTCAGCGATTTCGATTTAGCCCGGTGATCACTTCTGACGACCGGAAACGGGGGTTTGAATCCGGCGACGGGCATCCAGCACTTTCCCAAACCGATAGGTTGCAAAAAGGGAGAAGAACAGCTGTCTGTTGTTTTCGACCGCAAGAATCGGCATCTTTTTTAAAAATGCATCCATCTGGATTCCTCCTTCGATTGCATTAAGAATCCGATCCTCCGAACCATACTCAAAACAGAGTCCGCTACGGGCAAATGCACCCGGATTAATGCCGATTTCATTCAATCCTACAAAGAAGGACTCCTTGTCGTAGATATCATAAATGCTTTGCATGTAATCGGGATCAAAAGGAGCGCGTTGTTCAACCTGAATTTCGTAGGTTTTAGGGTCATAACCCAGGATTTTAATGTAATACACCGGTTTAAGCAGGCCGAGAGAGAGTCCGCCGGAGGCAAAATACCGGATTGATATGCCGCCCTGATCCAATTTGCTGAAGATCTCTTTTTGATAACCAACTCCACCCCGAAGGATGAAAGCTTCATTCAGCTTACCGAAAACATAGGTCCTGCCCCAGCCACCGCGGTAAGGGCTCTGGCTCTGGATTTCTTTCGGATGACGCAGATTGGCAAAATCCACATCATAAATAATGCTGCTGAATGAGTTGATCCTTTTGGCAAAGCGGTAATTAACGGACCATCCGTTGGACACCAGGCTTCCTGCCCAGCTCCTTTCATTGCGGAAAAAGACTTTTGGCTGATTGTCAATTTCCCCCTGAGAGTAAACACCTGCCGGGATAGCAAAGAACACTAGGAAAGACAAGCTTAATTGTTGCAGAGTTTTATTGAGCATCCTAGTTTTAACAAATATAGTGAATTCAATTTAATATGTTGCTATCGGGATTTTAAATTCGCAGATGAGACTAAATCCAGGCCTGCCAGTCGTGCAAACCTGTCGCGAATGTCCTGATAATATACAAAAATGTAATAGTCATTGACTGTTTCATAAAAATCCCATTCAACCGGATTTGGGTGAAGCGAATCGCCATCACTGTCAACCAGGCTATACTGATAATTATAGTACCCTTGCTTTAGCAGCAGGGAAACCTGATACGATTGGGATTCCTGGTTGTATATCATCTTGCATTCCGGTAAATGTCTCCAGTCAGACAATCCGCCGAAAACATAAACATCCGAACCGTCAAAGGGTTCCGGTGCTTGCAGCCGAAAGTTGACCCAAACATACTGTCCTTCAATATCCGAGTCTGACGCGTCATCCCACTTAATCAGATACTTGCCATTGATATCTTCCTGAAAAACATAATACTTCCTGTCATTCTCAAGGTCAGGCTTGAGGAAAACTCTCATCAGCGGCCTTTCGAAGCGGATTTCAGCAATACGGTCGGAGTTAAATCTCAGTGACTTTGTATCGAAATGCCTGAATTCACTGCCGCCTGGAAACAGGTTCTCCTCTTCAAAATCATAGACCAGCGAGTCGGGATGAACAAATTTTGGGAGCAACTCCGTGTTAGCGCTTTCCCAACAGTAGTTTTTGACCACTGAAACCCGGATATCACGCTGGGGGTTATCTGTTCTGATGGAGGAATAGTCAAGGGAGAAATCGACTTCCTGATGGGTGCCGAAATAGTTGAGATTATCCGTCCTGTGAATGGCAGTACGAACCGTGATCAGGGGTTCAACAATATAAAACCGCCGGGTCAGGACAGGATCTTCCCGGTTAAAATTCCGGTACACATAGAGTATATAATTACCTGACAGTTTGATTTTCAGATCCTCATTCGGGAAGGATAGCTGGTAATGTATATAAGGTTGCGTGGTGTTCCGTGAATACCTGTAATTCCGGATTTCATTATCCGGAAGCCCGGAAATGTATTCCGTTTCAGAAAGATCCGTGGGTTGCCAGTCGGGCGTGCAATGTATCACCGTATAGGTATAGGTTTCTGCGCGGCTTGTAAGGTCATCAAACTCCAGCACAAGCCGGGTGGTATCGGAAAGATTCCGGTAGGGAGCCGAGAGACGCCATCCCATCCTGTAAAGTTCAACGGATTTCACGGTTTCCAGATAGCTTTTATCGGCAAATTCGATGTCGTCCGGAAAGGTTGTTGGGCGATCCGCGGTTTTTCTCAGTTTACCTTCTTCGTTGCTATAGCTTTGGCACTCAAAACCGTAAAGAAGGAACATAATTAGATAAATAAATATTTTCATATTGTTATGTAACAAACACAAAAAATCTATTTTTGTGGTTCTATTCAAAATAAATGCCATTGCCATGTCAAAGGTAATTAAAATCAAGCGAGGATTAGATATCAGGCTTAAAGGCGCTGCTGAATTGCATATGGCCGAACCTGGACTGACGGGTTTCTATGCTGTAAAACCGACGGATTTCAAGGGATTGGAATTCCGGGTTCTCCGCAAGCCGGGTGAGGAAGTTAAAGCAGGTACGCCGCTGCTGGCCGATAAAAAGGATCCGGAAATTGTTTTGGTTTCTCCGGTAGCTGGCAAGGTGGCTTCAGTTAACCGCGGTGAGCGGAGAAAGCTTCTCGAAGTGGTTATAGAGGCTGCGAGTGACCAAGTTCATGAGACCTTAAAGAAAGGTAGTCCTGCCGATATGGAAGGAAGCTCTGTAAGAGAGCAGATCCTTCGGGCCGGTCTCTGGCCAGCTATTATTCAGCGGCCGTACGGGACCGTTGCCCGTCCTGATCAGGCTCCACGCGATATATTTATCTCGGTATTTGATTCTTCTCCTTTGGCTCCGGACTACGAATTCATCCTGAAAGGGCAAGCTGAAGAATTCAAGACGGGTATTCTGGCCCTTAAAAAGCTGACTAAAGGGAAAGTTAATGTGTGCCTGTCGGCTGAATTGACAGATTCCAAGGTTTTTGCCGGCATTGAAGGGGTTGAATACACTGTTTTCCAGGGACCTCATCCGGCTGGCAATACCGGTGTCCAGATTCATCACCTGGCTCCAATAAACAAAGGAGAAGTGATATGGACAATCACCCCTCAGTTTGTCTCACTTATTGGACGTACCTTTCTGACCGGAAGGCCTGATTTTTCATGGACCTTTGCACTGGCCGGCTCCAGGGTAAAGAAACCTCAATATTATAAAACGGTGATTGGTGCGCAGCTCAGCCCGATAATCAAATCAAACCTTGTTGAAGCGGAATTGCCGGCACGCTTCATCAGCGGAACCGTTCTAACAGGTGCAAAAATTGAGCCTGACGGTTTTATCGGATTTTATGATTCTTTGGTGACTGTCATTCCCGAAGGAAAGTATTTTGATCTTTTTGGATGGGCATTGCCGGGCATTAATAAGTACAGTATGTCCCGCACTTTCCTGAGTTCAGTTTTCCCAAAAAAATCATGGGATCTGAACACCAATCTGAATGGAGGGCACAGGGCTTTTGTAGTAACAGGTCAGTACGAAAAGGTTCTGCCTATGGATATTTTTCCCATGCAGCTTTTAAAGTCAATCCTTGCCAATGATATTGACAAGATGGAGCAGCTCGGGATTTATGAAGTTATCGAAGAAGACCTCGCGCTGTGTGAATTTGTCTGCACTTCAAAGATTGACATACAGGATATACTTCGTTCAGGCCTTGACCTGATCCGGAAGGAAATGAATTAGACGGACCGCAAATTCAGAATTGCATAAAAAGATGAAAGCAAATAAATTACGGCAATTAGTTGATCGGGTTAAACCCCAGTTTGAAAAGGGGGGTAAACTATCGAAATTGCACTCTACATTTGATGCATTTGAATCATTTCTGTTTGTTCCTGACAAGGTCACCCTGAAAGGAAGCCATATCCGCGACAGTATTGATTTAAAGCGTACCATGACCATTGTTATCATTGCCTTGCTCCCGGCGCTTGTTTTTGGGATATTCAACGCCGGCTACCAGCATTTTCTGTCTATCGGCGAGGCGGTATCCTTCTTTTCATGGCAAGCATTCGGCTTTGGTTTCCTGAAGGTTTTTCCGATCATAGTAGTTTCATATGTTACTGGCCTTGGAATTGAATTTATTGTCGCCCAGGTCAAGGGACATGAAGTGAACGAGGGTTTCCTGGTAAGCGGTATGCTGATACCGCTCATCATGCCGGTTGATGTTCCGCTTTGGATGGTTTCATTGTCAACGGCCTTCGCGGTTGTATTTGGAAAGGAAATATTCGGGGGCACCGGGATGAATATCTTTAATCCGGCCTTGCTCGCCAGGGTATTTCTGTTTTTCGCTTACCCGGCTTTTATGACCGGCGACCGGATATGGATTGCCGGAATGACCAAAGGGCCGGGGGTTGTTGACGGATTCAGCGGAGCAACACCTCTTGGTGAACTGGCTGCGGGGCATTCTGATAAGCTGCAGGATTTTATGACTTTGTTCCTGGGAGCCATTCCTGGTTCAATCGGGGAGACTTCCAAGCTAGCCATCCTTCTCGGGGCCATGATCCTGATTATAACAGGGATTGGTTCATGGAGAATTATGGTTTCCATGGTAGCCGGCGGGTTGCTGATGGGAGGAATCCTTAATCTGGTCGGGGCTAATTCATATATGGAGGTACCATTTTATTATCACCTTGTAATTGGGAGTTTTGCTTTCGGCGCTGTTTTTATGGCGACCGACCCGGTTACCTCCTCACAAACTCAAACCGGAAAATGGATCTACGGATTCTTTGTCGGGTTTATGTCCGTCCTGATCCGTGTTGTTAATCCCGCCTACCCGGAAGGCGTCATGCTGGCTATCCTCCTGGGTAATGTTTTTGCCCCGTTGATTGATCATTTTGTAGTTCAGGCGAATATCAACCGCCGATTAAAAAGAGCAATGATTAAAGTCTGACAAAAAAACTGAAATCGCCATGAATAAGAGTAATACGTATATATTCATCTATTCCACGGTAATGGTGGTAGTGGTGGCTGCCTTGCTTGCTATGGCATCCAATGTGCTCAAGCCATTCCAGGAGAAGAACCTCGAGATTGCCAAGAAACTTGAGATTCTGCATTCTGTGGACAAAGGCTGGGATGCATCCTCTGCCGATTCCAAGAATGCTTATGTTGACGGGGAATATGCCAAATACATAGCTGAAACCCTTGTTGTTAATGCCAGCGGCGATACCGTCTCAGGCCAGGATGCCTTTTTAGTTGACCTGGCTAAAGAAATGGATAAGGATTCTTCTGCACGAAGTTTCCCCGTGTTTGTCTGTCACCATGACGACGGGGGCATCAATTATATCTTCCCGGTTCAGGGGAAGGGATTGTGGGGTCCTATATGGGGATATGTCGCACTCAAAGAAGATATGAATACGATTGCGGGAGTTTTCTTTGACCATCAGGGTGAAACTCCCGGATTGGGTGCAGAAATCAATACCCAATGGTTTCAGAAGCCTTTTGCCGGAAAAAAACTCTTCAGCACTTCCAACGAGTTCGTAGCCATCAAGGTTGCCAAGACCGGTGAGCCCAGGGAAGCTGAACACTCGGTTGATGCAATATCCGGAGGTACCATCACCAGTAAAGGCCTGGAATCAACCATTTTCGAAAGTATGAAGATGTATCTTCCATTTCTAACCAAGAATAAAAAATAAGGATATGAGCCAGATGTTTTCTTCCAAAAACCTTAAGCTGCTGACCAATCCACTCAACCTGGAGAACCCGATTACGGTGCAGGTTCTGGGGATTTGCTCGGCATTGGCTGTCACCGTAAAAATGAAGCCCGCCTTCGTTATGGCTCTTTCGGTGGTTATTGTAACAGCCTTCTCAAACCTGATCATATCCGCCCTCCGGAAATCCATTCCGGTCAGGATTCGTATCATTGTTCAGCTGGTAGTGGTTGCCGCACTTGTAATTATTGTTGACCAGCTTCTTAAGGCATTTGTTTATGATGTGAGCAAACAGTTATCCGTATTTGTCGGGTTGATTATAACAAACTGCATCCTTATGGGCCGCCTGGAAGCCTTCGCCATGGCCAACAAGCCATGGGAATCCTTTATTGACGGGATTGGAAATGGAATTGGATACGGATGGATACTGATCGCCGTATCTTTTGTCAGGGAGTTTCTGGGGTCCGGATCCGTTTTCGGTTTCCCGGTTATGGAGAAAATTGGTGCCTATTCACTCGGTTATGTGAACAACGGCCTGATGATCATGCCACCAGCCGCGCTGATCATTGTTGGGGTGATTATTTGGATACAACGAAGCAGGACCAAAAGTCTTATTGAAAAGGAATAAATCAGGCAAATCATGGAAAATCATATTAATCTATTTGTCAGTTCGGTCTTTGTCAACAACATGGTGTTTGCCTATTTTCTGGGCATGTGCTCCTATCTGGCTGTTTCAAAGACTGTTAAAACTGCTGTTGGCCTCGGTGCTGCGGTTATTTTTGTGATGATAATCACTATCCCGGTTAATTATTTGCTTGAAAGGTATTTATTGGTTGAAGGTGCATTAACCTGGATAAGTCCGAAGTTGGCGGAGCTGGATCTCAGCTTCCTGAGCTTCATTATGTTTATTGCTGTTATTGCGGCGATTGTTCAACTCGTTGAGATGATTGTTGAGCGTTTTTCACCCTCGCTGTATAATTCCCTTGGAATCTTTCTCCCTCTGATTGCCGTTAATTGCGCGATATTGGGAGGGGCTCTGTTTATGCAGCAGAAAGAATTTTCAACAGTTTGGGAATCAGCCACATTTGCCTTCGGGTCGGGCATTGGCTGGGCGATAGCCATCATCGCACTGGCTGCTTTGCGGGAAAAAATGAAGTATTCCAATGTGCCGGCTCCCTTGCGTGGCCTTGGCATCACCTTCATTCTTGTGGGCCTGATGGCCATGGCATTTATGGGCTTCATGGGTTTTAAAATTTAACCTGATAAACAGCAAAATCATGATACTACTCGAAGCAACAACCGGTACCGGGATTCTTATTGCCATCAGCATAGCTGTTTTTCTGCTGGTTCTTCTCCTGTTGGTAGCCGTCTTATTATATGCCAAGAAGAAACTCACACCACAGGGCCTCGTAAAGGTTACTATAAATGATGACCGGGTATTGGAAGTTGAGCCCGGAAGTAATGTCCTCTCAACGCTATCGGCTAACCAAATTTTTCTTCCTTCAGCCTGCGGCGGAGGGGGGACCTGTGCCATGTGCAAGTGCCAGGTTCTGGAGGGCGGCGGTGAAATATTGCCCACGGAAGTAGGATATTTCTCCAGGCGCGAGCAGCAGAATCATTGGAGGCTCGGCTGTCAGGTCAAGATCAGGAGTGATATTAAAATTAAGGTTCCGGAAGCCGTTTTGGGGATTAAGAAATGGGAGTGCGAGGTGGTTTCCAATAGTAATGTGGCCACTTTTATCAAAGAGTTTGTGGTTAAGTTACCGGAAGGCGAAAACCTGACTTTTGAATCAGGCGGCTACATTCAGATAGATGTTCCTGCTATACAGGTTAGTTTCAGTGACATGGACGTACAGCCAGAATACAGGGATGAATGGGACAAGTACAAAATGTGGAATCTAAAAATGGTCAATCCCGAGCCCACCTTCAGGGCTTACAGTATGGCCAACCATCCGGCTGAAGGGAATATCGTCATGTTGAATATCCGGATTGCAACCCCGCCTTGGGATGCGGCTAAGTGTGGATTTGCCGCCGTTAATCCCGGAATCTGTTCTTCCTACATATTCTCGCGTAAACCCGGCGACAAGGTCATTGTTTCCGGACCTTACGGGGAATTCCATATCAAGAATACCAACCGTGAAATGGTCTATATTGGCGGCGGCGCCGGTATGGCACCGCTTCGGTCACATATCTTCCATATGTTCAACACCATGAAAACCGACCGGAAGGTCAGTTACTGGTATGGTGCCCGTTCAAAGCGTGAAGTATTCTATGAAGATGAGTTCAGGCAGATCGAAAAGGATTTCCCGAATTTTACCTTCAATCTTGCACTGTCAGAACCTAAGCCTGAGGATAACTGGACCGGTCTGGTCGGATTTATTCATAAGGTATTGTATGATAAGTATCTGGGCCAGCATGAGGAGCCGGAGGAAATCGAATATTACCTTTGCGGACCCCCGCAAATGAATGATGCAGTCCTTAAGCTTCTCTACGATCTGGGCGTACCCGATGAGATGATTGCGTTTGATGATTTTGGAGGATAGACGGATTAAAGTTGTCAACTTCATGAAAAGTTGACAACTTTGTTCCCATGCGAACCTGCATAATTCTTAGTATCCTCCTGACAGGAGTCTTGGTTTCCTGTTCGGGTCCGATGAAGTATCATTTTCAGGAGGGGCCGGTTTATGGTTCTACCTATCACATTTCCTATGAATACCCGGAAGGCAAGTCCCTTGAGAAGGATATCCTTGCCTTGCTTAAAAGGATTGATGCATCCATGTCAACCTATGACCCGGGCTCGCTCTTATCGAGGCTGAACAGGAATGATTCAACTGCAAGGCTGGATGCTGATCTTGAGAGGGTTTTAACAGTGGGTTTCGAAGTGTCTGAAAAATCAGGCGGGGCATTTGACATGACTGTTGGCCCTCTGGTTAATGCCTGGGGATTTGGTTTTGCTGCCCGGGAAAAGATGACTCCTCAGCTTGTCGACAGCCTGCTGAAAATCACAGGATATAAGAAGGTTACGATAAAGGATAGCCGCCTGGTCAAAGATGATCCCGGGATTATGATTGATGTTAATGCGATAGCTCCCGGCTACGCGTCGGATGTGATATCGGAATTCTTTGAAGCCAGGGGGATAAGGAATTACCTGGTGGAGATTGGCGGAGAGCTGAGGTGCCTTGGGGTCAACCAGAAGGGGATACCCTGGCGTGTGGGCATTGACAAACCTTTGGAGAATGCAATGGAAAGGGAAATCGAGCAGGTCCTCCAGATGAGCAGGGGATCGGTTGCAACCTCAGGCAATTATCGAAAATTTTATGAGGAGGATGGAGTGAAGTATTCACACACCATTGACCCGAAAACTGGATATCCGGCACGCAGCAACCTTCTCTCGGCAACCATTGTGACCGATCAGTGCATTTATGCCGATGCCTGGGCCACGGTATTCATGGTGATCGGAATGGAAAAGGCAATTGAATTGCTCAAGCAGCTCGATGGAATGGAGGTGCTGTTTATTTACAGTGATGAGCAGGGAAACCTCAAAGAGTGGCAGTCACCGGGAATGGAAGCTTTAATCTACAAATCCTCAACAGCGGCGCAGGAACAGCCAAATCCGCAATCGCGCTGAGCATCATTGGCTTTAGTGCCATTTTTATATGTCCTTCCCTGCAATTCCCGGTAGGATTTAATTTCGTCCTGCTTTGCACAGGTGAGCCCCATCTTTCTCATGTTCGGGTTGGTTCCGACTTCACTGTCGGGGAACCTTCCGTTCTTCCTGAAGAAAATGTTAAGTCCCAGTCCTAAAACGGCAATCCCTACAATAACCAATGATGCGATCAAAACAGTGAGAAACATTATATATCCTGATTTTGTAATACTAACGCCTGTCTGTCATTTTTGTTTCAGAAACCTTTTCTATTGTGAGGCTTCATCATAAGCTGCTTCCATCTCTTTCCAGGTGCTGCTGATATCGCTGTCAAGGCCAATGGAAATCCTTACGAGGCCTTCGGAGAGTCCCATTGAACGCTGAACGTCAAGGGGAATTTCAGAAGAGGTACTGGTCCCGGAATTCGAAAAAAGTGTTTTGTAATATCCAAGGCTGACTGCCAGATATCCAAGATGCCTTTTCTGCATGCCTACCATAAAGAGGTTGGCTTTTTCCTTAGTGCCCATATCAATACTGAAAAGGCCTCCGTAACCGTAGCCCGGATTCATCTGGCTGTTAAACAGTTCATGCTGTTTGTGGGAAGTAAGTCCCGGATAGGTTACAACCGCCCCTTTTGCCAGGAATTGTTCGGCAATAAAGGCCGCATTCTGGCTATGCTTTTGAATGCGGATAGGCAAGGTGAAAAGGTTTTTGTGGATGGAGGAGGAGCGCAGGGGTTCCAGCACCGGTCCGAGCAGCATGGAAACTCCGCTGTTTACATCGGAAATGCTGTTAATAAATTCGGCATCCGCGCAGATGGCGCCCGCAATACAGTCGCTTTTCCCATTTATGAATTTTGTCAGGGAGTGCACAACCACATCGGCACCAAGTTCACTGGGGCAAATAATAATCGGGGTAAAGGTATTGTCGATGACCAGCTTGATCCCTTTACCGTGTGCAATGTCTGCTAGCCGTGGGATGTCAGAGACAACCAGCAGGGGATTGGTAAGGGATTCGGTATAGATGACCTTGGTATTAGGCCTGATAGCGGCTTCAACAGCCTTCAGGTCAGAGATATCCAGAAAGGTAACGGCAATATTGAACCTTGGCAGCAGGTTTTTAAAAAACGCATAGGTACCGCCATAGGTTGTGACGCTGGTTATGATATGGTCACCGGATGAGCAAATCTGCAGAATGGTATTGGTAATGGCAGCCATACCGGAAGCGGTTACCCAGCCTGATTCCGTATTTTCGAGCGCAGCCAGTGCCTTCGACAGAATGAGGTTGGTTGGGTTCCAGTGCCTTCCGTACAGGAAACAGCCTTCAAGTTTTCCGTCAAAACAATCCGTCATTGAATTGCCGGTGTCAAACTGAAAGGTTGACGAGTCTGTGATGGCCGGATTAACGCCATCGTGTTCCATTACGCGCAAAGTGGCCTGAATGCGTAGGGCCGGATCTGATTTTAACATAAAAGCTTGGAATTATTGGCCTAAAGTAATAAAAATCTTTATATTCGTTTTATGAGCAAAGGTGAGACCCGGAAGGAGAATCTGGACTTTTTCAAGATCCAGCATAACGACACAGATCCAAGGAAAGGCAGGATATTGGTTGCTGAGCCTTTTCTGAAAGATTCCTATTTCAAGCGATCGGTCGTAATTATTACCGAGCATAATCCGGAGGGAACACTTGGTTTTGTTTTGAATAATCCCATTGATTTCCAAATCGAAGAAATCCTGAAGGATTTTCCCCCGATCGATTCACTCATTTCGATCGGAGGGCCTGTTCGCACGGATACAATCCATTATCTCCACACCCTTGGTCATATGATTCCGGAGAGCGAGGAGGTCATGGAGGGCGTATGGTGGGGGGGCGAACTGGAGGTAATTCGCGGTGGTATTCGTGAGGGCTGGATTGCGAGCCATCAGATTCGGTTTTTCGTCGGTTATTCGAGCTGGCATCCTGGGCAGCTTGCGCGTGAAATTGGTGAGAATTCCTGGCTGGTTACAGAAATTGACCGGCTTGACCTGATGCACGGTCATGACATCCGACTGTGGGAAAGTATCCTGATGCAGGAGGATGAGCGATACAAAATCTGGACACGCTATCCGGAAGACCCCATGCTGAACTGATCTGTCCTCTGAACCAGATCCTTAAGACGTTCACTCAGGGCTGACGACAGTTTGCGGTAATATCTTTTATTTTCGTAGGACAGTACCCAGCGGATCCCATGGAGATCATCGGTGAGGAAAACCTCTTCGGCGTTTCTGAGGTCCTGAGGCGTAATTTTGTGAACTTCGGTGACGCTAAGCCCGGCCTTAATAATCAGGTTTTTAGTTATTTCTGTCATTAGCCGGGGAAAGCAATTGTTTTCCGGGCCCGGAGTAACCACGCGGTCTTTTATCCTGAGAAATACATTTGCGGAGGAAGCTTCAGAGAGATGGCCTTTCGGATCGAGCAGAAGAATATCGTCCCAGCCATTTGCCATACATTCTTCCCGAATGAGCAGGGACCGGACACTGCTCCTTACCATCGAGCTATAGAAGGGTTCGCCTGAATTTCTGTAGCCTGATGAAATGCCTATGGCGAGTCCTTTTGCATTCAATGGGAAGAAATCATCGGCGCGCTCCTCGGTAAAGGCCAGGTATTGAAAACCTTTTGTGCCATCAAGTCCTGCCGTAGCTTCCATGGGCATTATCATAAGGTGGATCACAGTTCCCTTAAAGCTCCTGTTTTTATTGAGCAGTTTTTCAAATTTTGGCAACAGCATTGAAAAAGAGAACGCGATAGGTAACTCCCAGCCTACCGACTGGAAGCGAAGGGATAAGATTCTCAGGGAAGCTTCAAGAAAGGGAATCCGGTTACCGGAGGCAAAAAAGTCGGCCCGGATAGCCTGATCGGAGTGTATGATCCACTCTTCCGGATCTTTCAGCCAGGATTCACGGGTAATGACAGCCCCGTTAAACAGGACATAATTATACTTCATGGTCAGTTCCCCAATAACCTGCTAAAAAAGTAACCTGCCAGGGATGGATTGAGAATAATAGGCACGGCAAAACCGAAAAGTGCACCAAAGAAATGGGTGTCATGAGCAACATTGTCTCCGCTTTTGCGGCTCATGATCCAGCTGTAGATCAGGTAAATTGCCCCGAAAACAATTCCCGGCACGGGAAGCAGTCCGAAAAAATAGATTTTATTCCAGGGATCGAAAAATATCGTGGCAAAAACAACTGCCGAAACGGCTCCTGAGGCCCCAACCGCATTGTAGAGGTAATCGTTTCTATGACGGATAAGCGCGTACAGGGGGGATATGAGGATCGCGCCCAAATAAAGGAAAAGGTAATATGGGATCCAGCGATCGCTAAAAACACTCTGAAAATACTTCTCCAGGGCAACGCCAAAACTATAGAGCACCAGCATATTAACAAGCAGGTGTGTTAGGTTTGCGTGCAGGAAGGCGTGCAGGATTAGCCTTGCATATTGCTTCCTCTTGAGTATCTGGTAAGGATTGAACTGATATTTATAGATGAGTCCGTGGTTACGGAATGCGAGGAGAGAGAACCCGGTAGTCAGTATGATGATGATCAGTGTCATCGTGAATATTAGTGCAAAATTTTAAATATCAGTTCTTTAAGCAGGTCTCCGGGTTCCGCCGAGACATTGCCGAACCCTTTTGATTTCAGATCATATTCCCTGAGAAGGGAGATAATCACCAGGACTTTTTTCTTTGGATAGAGGCGGTTGGCATGCTCATAATCGGGTACAAAATAGGCGTTGATTCCGATTGAGGATGTGACCGATCGTGTGCTTTTATCCTCCAGGAACTGGTAGGCCAGAAGTTTACCGAAGAAATAAAATAGTGATGAGATTGTCAGTGAAATGTGATTGTCACGCTGGTTGTCGGCCAGATAATTGACGATTCTGTTTGCTTTCAGGACGTTTTTTCTGGAGAGGGCCTTTACCAGCTCAAAACTATTGAAGTCCTTGCTGATTCCGCTGTTTTCCTCTATGTGATCCGGGGTGATTTTGGTCTGGCCGGCCGGAAGGGTGATCAGAAGTTTTTCGATTTCACCGGAAACCCGCGCCAGGTCATTGCCAAGATATTCGGTGAGAATCATGGCAGCCCCTGGCTCAATGTGGTACCCCTTCTTTTTAAGGTATCCTTCAATCCATCTGGGAATCTGGTCCTCATAAATCTTTTTGGTCAGCAGCACCACGCCATTCTGTTCGATCGCCTTGTAAAGCTTCTTCCTTTTGTCTAAGGAGTCATTTTTATAACACAGGACAAGAATGGTGGACCGTAAGGGGTTTTGTGCGTAATACTGCAGATTGTCAATTTTCTGGACTGACTGGGCTTCCTTAACCACAACCATGTTATACTCGGCACCCATGGGAAAACGACGGGCAATGTTGTCAATCTGGATTCCGTCGAGGTCCTTTCCATATACGATATTGAGGTTAAAGGCCTTCTGACTTTCATCCAGAACTGTCTCCTGCAAAAGGTCAGAAACCTGATCGATGAACCAGGGTTCTTCACCCATCAGCAGGTAAATCGGAACAAATTTTCGGTTCCGGATGTTGTTCATTATCTCTTCAAAGGTCATCGGATTCCGGATAAGGTTAGAAATGGAGATGTTTTACTGATCGCCCTTGTCCGATTAATTCTTCCATCGCCTTGATTCCGAGGTTGAGGTGGTCAGACACATATTTTTTTGAAACTTCCCGATCGCTTTCGGCTGTTTTAACGCCACTGGAGATCATGGGCTGATCGGAAACCAGGAGCAGGGCTCCCGACGGGATTTCATTGTAGAATCCTACGATGAAGATGGTTGCGGTTTCCATGTCGATTGCCATTGAACGGGTTTTTGCAAGATATTTCTTGAACCGCTCATCATATTCCCAAACTCTTTTATTGGTTGTATAAACGGTGCCTGTATAATAATCAAGACCATAATCCCGTATAACGGATGAAACAGCCCGCTGAAGCATAAATGCAGGCAGGGCAGGTACTTCTGGCGGGAGGTAATCATCGGATGTTCCTTCGCTCCGGATGGCAGCGATGGGAAGGATCAAATCCCCAACCTTGTTCTTCTTTTTGAGCCCGCCGCATTTTCCAAGGAAGAGGCAGGCTTTGGGATGGATGGCGCTCAGGAGGTCCATGATTGTTGCAGCATTGGCAGAACCCATGCCGAAGTTAATCATGGTTATGCCACCGGCACTGGTATTTGGCATGTTCACATCACGAATCACCTCCGTTCCGTTCATCTCAGCAAAAGCCTCAACATACTGGTTGAAGTTTGTAAGGATGATGTGCCGGGTAAAATCCTCCAGGTTTCTGCCTGTGTAGCGAGGCAGCCAGTTCTCCACGATTTCCTTTTTGGTTTTCATGAGGCAGTAATGACTAGGATCGGTATCTTAGTGCCTGACTTATTTGCCATGCAGCCGCTAAATTTACCAACTTATTCATTCAATTTAAAATCGGCGGAGGGGAGTGACCTTATTTTCGATGAATTCAGAAACCGTTGGGTGGCTTTGACGCCTGAAGAGTGGGTGAGACAGAATATTTCGAGGTACCTCGTTTCGGAATTGGGCTATCCCTCTTCCCTGATGCTGCTTGAGCAGAAAATCCGCATGAATGGGATGGCCAGGCGTTGTGATATTGTTGTTTACAACAGGTCGGGTATGCCTGTTCTGCTGGTGGAATGCAAGGCACCGGAGGTCGCGGTCAATCAGAAGGTTTTTGATCAGGTTGCCCGATATAATCTTGTTCTTGGGGTAAAGTACCTGCTGGTAACCAACGGTCTCGTCCATTATTGCATCCAGTATGGACCGGACAGCCAGCAATATTCTTTTTTATCGGGGATTCCCGCCTATTCGGAAATTGTTGCCCAATCTTCGTAGGTGATCTGGAGGAACCATTCATCTGTCCATCCTCCGCTTCCCCTGTTCCACTGTTCCTTTCGTCCGGTTATGCGGAATCCTGCCTTCTGAAAGAGGCTCAGGCTGATATGATTTGTTTCGTCAATGGAACAGAATACCTGCCTTAGCATCAGGACCTTGAAAGCATACCTGTTCAGCGCGCGGAGGGCATCCAGTGCGTAACCTTTCCCGCGCTGGTCAGGATCACCAATCAGAATTCCTATACCGGCCCGCTGATGAAAGGGATCGTAATCAAATAAATCAATCATTCCAATGGGTTTCAGGGGTTCGATGGTTTCGATCACCAGCCTCAATTGCCGGGCCTGGAAAATATCGAGGTGCGCCTGTTCCAGATATTGTTTTAAAACACGCCTTGAAAATGGAGCGAAAGTATTGCTGACCTGCCAGTTGAGCGTATCGTTTTCCCAACGGAAAAGCAGATCTTCATCAGCGGGTTCAATGGCCCTGAGCCTGATAAGTTTACCAATAAGGGGTTCCATAATCACAATTTATTAATAGCACCGATTGCTTTTGCGAACGCCTGGGTGAAGCCTTTCTTTTTGACCACCTGGATTTTCTGGGCAGCCTCTTCCTTTGTGGCAAAGGTTCCATAGGTATACCTGTAGAATCCATCCTTGCCTTTGAATTCATGCACCGGATCGAGCCCTTTAAATGATTTCTTGTTTATCCTTGCGCGTGAAGCGGAAAACTGAATGGTCCAGGTTTCATCGGTTAAAGGAAGTTCGCCTGAAACCGTCATTCCGGATTCATCGGTTCCGGTTTTAATTTCAATCCGTATGTGTTCCGGCTGCAAACCCGAACCTGTCATGCCCTGGATTTGAGAAAGCCTGATTCCCTGATTGACAAAAATCGAGGTCAGCTGATTGATCCTGATCGGGTCAAGGGAGTCCCCCATGGGATCGAGGACCGCGGTAAGATCGCGGCTTTTTTTCAGTAGGGCGGCCAGCCGTCCGATCTGAATGCGGCTTTGCGGGCCCGGAGTTGTATCGAAAGGAACGTAATACAGTGAGTAGACGCTCTGCAGGTCGACGGGCAGGATAAGTGGTTTTTCCAGCTGGGATTCCTCAAAACTACCGGGAATAATAAATTCGTGGTAATAGGGGAAGAATCCTTCCTTTTCGACCAGGAGGGCGTATTTGTGCCCTTTTCTGACGGTTGAGAAAAGATACCATGCGTTCCGGTCGGTTTGCTGTTTTTCAATGGTCTCTAAGGTAGACCGGTCGATGAGGGACACGGTAGCTTCGGTAAAAAGAGTTCCCTTATCAACCGCTATCGGACCGTAGATCATACAGTTCTCGGGTTTTGGCCGGATCAGGCTGATCTGGTTGCGATAATCCTGGGTGCGGGCCGGGATTGCCAGTGTCACCAGCAGCAGGGCGGGCAGGAGGTATCTCATCTGAATATAGATTTAATGAGAATGCGGAAGTCCCTTACAACGCTATAGTCGCGTGCGTACCGGAGGTTGGATTCCAACTGCCCGACGGGTGAGGGATCGGGAATTTTTTCCAGTAATTCCGGAGGAAAGATGCCTTTTTTAATGACGGGAAGATTGTAGCCTGGCAGGATCCCATCGGGGTGATATCCGATCCAGGTGCGCAGTCCGGCGATGACCCGGATTGAATGCCATATCAGGCGCCAGGGAGCTGGTAGAAAGAACCACATCAGGACAGGCGAAAGGGCGAGGAGTACAACACCGGTAACGAAATCGAACAGCCTTTTTACTCTCCGGTGCTGTGGATCTCCGATGGATTGTATCGGGATTACATACAGATCGCCCGCCGTATTGATTGAATTGCTTCCGATAATGGAATCCGTTGAATCCGGGGCAATTTTATACTCTGCCTGGACCGCCCCAAGGGTCAGCATGTGTCGGATTATCTCATTGGTTGACAGATCTTTGGCGCAAAAAATAATTTCATCTATCCGGTTTATCCTGATGATTTCCTGAATCTGGGTAAGATTTCCCAGGTAGGATCCTGATGAAGGCCGCGCGGGATCGGGGCTAATAAATCCTGCAACCTGCACTGCCTGGCCGGTGCGGGAAATCAGTCCGCTTACCCTTAGTGCTTCGTTTTCACCTCCGACTATCGCAATCCTTTTCCGCACACCCAGATCGATTTTAAGCGGTGAAAAGTGGATCAGATGCAGGAACAGCCTCACCAGCAGGGAGAAAATAAGCGCCCATGCAGATCCCATGATGATCAGGGCTCTTGAAAAGCGGTAAGCTTCAGGCAGGAGGGAATAGAGCACCAGAACCAGAGCCGTTCCATAGAGATATCCCCTGAAGATTCTGCCAAGCCTGACCGGCTGGTCATACCCTCCGGAGAAAAAGATCGAGAGAAGCCAGATCAGAATATAGACCGGGACGAATATCCGGATGAATTCCGGTGGGTGGTGTCCACCCCCATTAAATTTGAAGGATTCCCACAATGGATTGATTATCAGGAATCCGGCAAAAGCAAGTGCGGCGTCTGCCGCTGGCATGTATATCCGTGAAATGATTCTGCGCAGCATGCTGATTCCAGCCCTGAAGTATACGGATATCCGGATAAAAACTGAGAAAAGCCTTGCATTGGACCTGGAAAAGTGACGGGTGGCAAAGATGATCATGGCCTGATAGAACATCAGGACATAGTTGAAGCTCCCTTTCTTTGTGCTTTCCCCCTTGTAGTGGATGATCGCTGTTTCCGGAAAATAGTAATTCAGGTATCCGGCCAGCCTGATCCTGTAGGAAAGATCTATATCTTCTCCGTACATGAAATAGGTTTCGTCGAACAGGCCCACTTCATCGAGAACTGACTTTCTGAGGAGCATGAAGGCGCCGGGAAGAATATCCACCGGATTCGTCTCATCAGGGCTCAGGTAACCGAGGTGGTACTGCCCGAATCGGTGCGACTTGGGGAACAGGGCGGATAATCCGAATATTTTGTAAAAGGATACCCAGGGAGTTGGGAGCGCACGCTTGGATTCCGGTAGAAATTTACCTTTCCCGTCAATCATTTTAACCCCGAGGGCTCCGGCCTTCGGGGTCTCCTCCATGAAGGCGAGAACCTTCCGGAAGGTATCCTCCTGTACCACTGTATCTGGATTCAGCACCAGGATATATTTTCCGCAAGCCTTTCGCATGGCCTGGTTATTGGCTTTTGAGAACCCGATGTTTTCCTGGTTTTCAATCAGGATTACTTCGGGAAAGTTCTCCCTGACCATTACGCAGGAACCATCGGCGCTGTTGTTGTCAACCACAAAGACTTCCATCGGGATGCCGGCGCCGGCCCTCAAGACCGATTGCAGGCACTGCTCCAGGAAGAACCTGACATTGTAGCTGACTATGACGATGGAGAGGCGGTTGCCGGTTGCCGGTTGCCAGTTGCCGGTTAAGAGGAGGTTGCCGGTTGCCGGTTGCCAGTTGCCGGTTATGCTTTTGTGTTGCATTCGTGATCTAATTAGGTTCTGGCTTAACTGGTAACTGGTAACTGGTAACTGGCAACCATTTTAACGTAATTTCCGGTTTCATTATTGCTTCCTTATGGAGTCTTCGAAAGGAGTTCGGTTGAGGAGGGAGCGGCCCAGGGTGATTTCATCGGTATATTCGAGTTCGTCACCGATTGCAACTCCGCGGGCAAGGGTAGTAATTTTTACCGGAAAGTCAGTCATCTTCCTGTAAATAAAGAAGTTGGTTGCATCCCCCTCCATGGTGGCACTTAAGGCCAGTATAACTTCCCTGACTTCACCGGTTGACATTCGTTCGAGCAGGGAATTAATGGTCAGGTTAGCCGGACCGATCCCTTCCATTGGAGAAATAATTCCGCCAAGAACGTGGTAGAGCCCTGTGAATTGCTGGGTTGCCTCTATGGCCATAACGTCGCGGATATTCTCCACTACGCAGATGACTGATTGGTTCCGGCCTTGGTTTGAGCAGATTGAGCAGACCTCCGTATCAGAAATGTTGTGACAAACCTTACAATTATGTATTTCGTCTCTCAGTTGGATCAGGCTGGAAGTTAATGCGTTAACTTCCTCCCGGTCCTGCCTGAGCAAGTGCAGGACCAAACGTAAGGCCGTTTTGCGTCCGATCCCCGGCAGTTTGGCAAATTCAAAAACGGCCTTCTCCAGCAAGCGGGAACTATATTTTGAGGGTTCCATCATGGGAAGGTCTCCTTGTTTTGCTGTTTCTCGTGATTAGTTCCCAAATGTAACACCGTTGAACCCGATCTGCAATTTTTTGACTTTATTTGCTCAATCAGATTCTTCCTATGACTCCATTCTGGATTGCGGTTATTCTGCTACTCTATTTCAGCGTACTCCTGATCATTGCCCGCATTACCAGCAGGGGCGCCAATAACGAAAGTTTTTTTATCGGTAACCGGAGGTCGCCATGGTTTGTGGTTGCCATCGGAATGATAGGCGCTTCAATATCAGGGGTTACCTTCATTTCCGTGCCGGGCTGGGTGGTGACAAGTCAGTTTGCCTATATGCAGATGGTTTTGGGTTATCTGGCCGGTTATCAGGTTATCATGTGGTTTTTGCTTCCCTTGTACTACAAGCTTCGTCTTACTTCCATCTATGGTTACCTCGGCCAGCGTTTTGGATATTGGTCGTATAAATCAGGTGCGGTTTACTTCCTTATTTCCAGGATTATAGGATCTGCGGCCAGGCTGTTTCTTGTTTCTGCGGTGCTTCAGCTGACTCTTTTTGATGCGCTTCATGTTCCTTTTGCAATAAATGTGCTGATTACGATTGGACTGATCTGGCTCTATACTTTTCGCGGGGGGATCCGTACCATTATCTGGACTGATTCTCTCCAGGCTCTGCTGTTCATTGCGGCCTTGATTCTATCAGTTGTTTTCCTCATGCAGGACCTGGATCTGGGATGGTCGGGCTTGATTGACACCATAAAGGATTCAGGTCTCGGCAAGGTGTTTTTTTGGGAGGATTTTGCAGGCGACCGGAAGCACTTCATTAAATACTTCCTCGGGGGCATGTTTATAACCATAACCATGACCGGGCTGGATCAGGATATGATGCAAAAAAACCTGAGCTGCAAAACCTTGAAGGACTCTCAGAAGAATATGGCCTGGTTCAGCTTCCTGCTGATACCGATCAACCTGTTGTTTCTAACCCTGGGTGCACTCCTGATCATTTTTGCCAGGTCGAGGCAGATTGATATTCCCGCAGCTTCTGACCAGTTGTTCCCGATGATTGCCACTCAGGGATTCCTGAATCCGGTTGTTGGGGTTGTCTTTATTCTGGGGCTGGTTGCTGCCGCCTATTCGAGTGCCGACTCAGCCATGACCGCCCTGACCACTTCCATCACCATAGACATCCTTGGCATGGGTGAGGCATCAGAGGAAAAAACGCGGAAGATGAGGTATCGGGTCCATCTGCTTCTTTCCCTGGTTTTTCTGGTAATCATTCTGCTATTCAGGGCTCTGAACAACAAAAGCATCATCGATACCATATTTACCATTGCCGGGTACACCTATGGACCGCTACTCGGGCTATTTGTTTTCGGGATGTTCACACGCTATAACATAAAGGACCGGGCGGTACCCATTGTGGTGATACTTGCCCCGGTCCTCACGTATCTGATACAGCTCTATTCGAGCAAGCTGCTCTATGGCTATGTTTTCAGTTTTGAGTTATTGATTATCAATGGATTAATCACATTTCTGGGTCTCTGGCTTATTCGTCGTCGTTCTTAGACATGCTGTAGACGTCGCTTATTATGGAAGCATACCGATCATAGAGTACCTTCCGTTTCAGCTTGAGTGTCGGGGATAATTCTCCGGTTGCCGAGGTCCACTCATCAACTACCAGGCGGAACCGTTTAACCTGTTCATGGGCTGGCAGTTTTTTATTGATATCGTTGATCTCCTGCTGATAGCGGGCAATGATGGCCGGCTTGCTGATCAGTTCGGCATTATCCCGGTAGTGGATGCTTTTCTTGGCGCAGTAATCATGCAGGAACCGGAAGTTTGGTGAAACGATAGCTGAGGTAAACTTCTGGTTCTCACCGATAATCATGATGTTTTCAATGAAAAAGGATTCCTTGCATTTATTCTCAATAGCCTGAGGAGCAATGTACTTGCCCCCGGAATTTTTGAAAATCTCTTTCTTGCGGTCGGTGATTTTCAGAAATTTCCCATTGATGAGTTCCCCGATGTCGCCGGTATGGAACCATCCGTCGGCATCAATCACCTCCCGGGTCATTTCCTCGTTTTTATAGTAGCCCATCATAACCGAAGGGCCTTTGACGAGAATTTCCCCGTCAGGGGCAATCTTAACCTCCACGCTTCGCACTACCAGGCCGACTGTTCCGATCATGTTATCGGGATAGTGCCTTTCATTGGCAGAAACCATAGGGGAAGTTTCGGTGAGGCCGTATCCTTCCTGGATCGGTATGCCGGCGGCTGTAAAAACCCTGGCCAGCCTGGGCTGCAGTGCTGCACCTCCGGAAATGGCCAGTTTAATGTTTCCGCCGAGTCCTTCGCGCCATTTAGAGAACACCAGTTTGTTGGCAAGCTTAAGCTGCCACTCATACCAGGCTCCGTTTACCCGGTTGTGCTCATACCGCTGGCCAAGATTTACGGCCCAGAAGAAAATCTGCCTCTTAATGCCCTTAAGGGCTTTCCCCTTGGCAATGATTTTGTCATACATGACCTCAAAAATGCGGGGTACCGCTACAAAACCCGATGCATGGAGTTCCTTCAGGTCAGCCGCAATGGTTCCGAGACCCTCGGCATAATAGAGGCCCCAGCCCTGGAGCTGATATCCGTAATGTACCGTCCTTTCAAAAACATGGCAAAGGGGAAGGAAGCTGAGTACCTTTTCCGAATGGTGCATATCGAGCAGATGAAGGCCATCTGCAAGGTTGATCTGTATATTCCGGTGAGAAAGCATCACCCCTTTTGAGACTCCGGTTGTACCAGAAGTATAAATTATGGTCAGGAGTTCATCAGGATCAATTCCCGCCTTTATTGCGATAAGTTTTTCTTCCCATTCTTTCTCGTTTTTTTCACCGAGCTCCGCTATCTCCTTCCAGTTGGGAGCACCTGCCACTTCATTGAAGGTGAATATGTTTTCAATATTCGGAGTCTTGACGCTAACGAATTTTTTATACAGCAGGGAATCCGATACAATTGCCAGGCGTGCATCGGAGTGGGCGAGGATGTATTGGGTTTCTTCTTCGGTGAGGGTAGGATAGATCGGGACATGGACCACCCCGATCTGCATCATTCCCATGTCAAAAAAGTTCCATTCCGGACGGTTGTTGGAGGCTGTGACGATTTTATCGCCTTTTTTAAGCCCCATTGAGAGCAAGCCGTAGCTGATCATTTTAACCATGCGGGCGTATTCCTCGGTTGACCAGGTGACCCATTGACCGTCAACTTTTGAGGCCAGGGCATCCGGACGGGGATACGTCTCAAGGGCATGGTCCAGGACGTCGAAAATTCTGCGTATTTCCATTGTATTATGATTAGGTTGGTGAAAGACAAGCATTTATTTCTTCAATTTGCCCCTGGGTGAAATCGGGCATTGTTATAATTTTCAGATTGGTGTCCAGCTGGGGAACTGAGCTTGCACCGATGAGGACGGATGTCACGAAAGAGTGGCTTTTGACCCAGTTCAGGGCCAGTTCAGCCAGGGTCATACTCCAGGAACCGGCGAGGCTGTTCAGTTTTTGGACGGTTTCCAGAATCCCGGGTGTAATGTGTTCTGATTTAAGGAATCCATGCGGTTTGCCTGCCCGGGAATCAGCCGGGATGCCATACAGGTAGCGGTCAGTTAAAAGCCCCTGAGCCAGCGGAGAGAATGCGATAGCCCCGATGTTGTTAGCTTCCAGTACATTGGACAAGCCTTCCTCGGGTTCTCTCCTGAAAAGAGAATATTTAACCTGATGAATCAGGCAGGGAGTGTTCATGCTTCTAAGAATTTCGGCCGCCCGATCGGTTTGTTCAGGAGAGTAATTGGAAATGCCGGCATAAAGGGCTTTTCCTGACTGAACGGCGGAGGCGAGTGCTCCCATTGTCTCTTCCAGCGGTGTGTCGGGGTCAAACCGGTGGCTGTAAAAGATATCCACATAATCGAGATGTAGTCTTTTCAGGCTTTGGTCGAGGGAAGCAAGGAGATATTTCCGGGATCCGAATTCACCAAAGGGTCCGGGCCACATCAGATAACCTGCTTTTGTGCTGATAACCAGCTCGTCGCGCCAGGGATCCAGGTCTTTTTTCATCATCCGGCCAAAATTTGACTCGGCTGATCCCGGAGGAGGCCCATAGTTATTTGCCAAATCGAAATGAATGATTCCTGAATCGAATGCTTTCCGTACAATTTCACGGCCGGTATCAAAGGAGTCGACCCCACCGAAATTGTGCCACAAACCGAGCGACAGGACGGGAAGCTGGACTCCGCTGGCTCCGCAACGCCTGTAAACCATGTTGCCGTACCGGGTATTTGAAGCAGTATAATCCATGAACATATACAATTATGTAAAGGTATAAAAGTAACACAGTTCGGTAAATTGGCAAATCTTACGGTCACCGTATTAATTTGTTTGTAAATTGCAACCGGTTTGCCAAAACAAGAGGGCGGGCTTTTCGGGGGATGGGGGTTATCGGATTTATTCTTCATGCAAAGATTCGTGGTAAGAATGCTGTAAAAGCTTCTCTTTTACAGCGGTTTGAATCAAAATTCACCATACGGTTTTATGAGACAACGGGTCCACGGACTGCTGAGAATCTGTGCGAAAGAGCGTTAATTGACGGGTGCAACTTTATCATCTCCGTTGGCGGCGACGGGACCCTGAACGAGGTTGTTAACGGATTCCTGCGGTCAGGTGGCCGGTCAAAATATTCTGTAGTTCTGGGAGTTATGCCTTTTGGTACGGGGAATGACTTTGCCAGGGGAATCGGCATGCAACGTTCTGTGGATCAGCTTGAGGAGCTCATTCGCAGGAATCAGCCCCGTTTTCTTGATGCAGGCTCGCTGTCTTTCAGGAGTGAGGATGGATCGGAATATATCCGGTATTTTGACAACATCGCTGATCTTGGGATCGGGGCGCAGGTGGTTGCGCATGTGAATGGTGTTCACCTGAGGAAGAAAATTCTGGGAGGTTTTCTAACCTTTTTTCTTTCAGTTCTTTTCACTTTCATCACTTACCGGCATAAAAAAATTCGCGTCCGATGGGCCGATCAAACGTTTGAGGGCCGTGTATTAGGGCTGGTGGCTGCAAACGGGCGATATTTCGGAAGCGGCTTCGGCATTGCTCCGGATGCAAAGCTGGATGATGGCCAGTTTGAACTGGTGATTTTTGCCAACGTGAGCGTTATGGATTATATCCGGAATTTTTCCAAGCTTCGCAAAGCTGAGCGGATCGTGCACCCTGAGGTCCACTATTACCGGACCGATCACCTGTGGGTTGAACCAGAGGGGCAGGTAGTGGTGGTTGAGGCCGATGGTGAAATTGAAGGCAATGCACCCCTTGAATACCGGTGTCTGCCGGCTGCTCTTCCCTTTCTTGTTCCCTGATCTTATTTTACTGTGCTTAAGAAGGCCTGTCTGGCCTTTTCCATGGCCCGGTCAAGCCCGTTAACATCCTTACCCCCTGCGGTTGCGAAGAACGGTTGTCCGCCTCCACCTCCCTGCATTTCCCTTGCACTTTCACGGATGATAGTTCCGGCATTCAGCCCGGATGAGGCAACCAACTCATCGGAAATCATGATGGTGAGATTGGGCTTTCCGTCCAGAACGGCTCCCATTACCAGGTAGAGCTGGCTGATCTCACCTTTTAACTGGTAGGCCAGGTCTTTGATCTGTGCTGCATCATGTAAGGGGATTCTTGTGCAAAGCAGGTTGGCTTCGGGGAAAGCAGTTACTTCTTTTTTAAGGGTGTCTTTAAGTTGCCTGATGTTTTCTTTTTCGTACTGTTCAACTTTCTTTCGAAGGAGGTGATTTTCTTCCATGAGAATGGCAACTGATTCTGTAACCGGGGCTCCGGGTTTGAGCATTCCCGATAGCTCGCGCAGCGTTTTTGCCTGGCTTCTGGCATCTGCCTCAGCCCGTACTCCGGTGCAACCTTCAATCCGGCGTATGCCTGCGGCGATGCTGCTTTCGCTCAGGATCCGGAAAAGTCCGATTCTTCCGGTGGAAGGAATATGGGTACCCCCGCACAATTCGACGGAATCGCCAAACCGGATGACACGTACCTTATCTCCGTATTTTTCTCCAAACAGGGCCATGGCACCCAGTTTTCCGGCTTCTGACATCGGCACTTCACGTAGCTCCTCAAGGCTGAGATCTTCGCGGATCAGCCGGTTGACCATCCTCTCCACCGCTTCGGTTTCTTCATCCGTAAGCTTTTGGAAATGAGAAAAATCAAACCGGAAGTATTCCGGATTTACCAGTGAGCCTTTTTGCTCTACATGAGTCCCCAGCACGGATCGGAGTGCAAAATGAAGAAGGTGGGTGGCTGAATGGTTCCTCATGGTATCCAATCGTTGTCCCTCATCCACAGTAGAGATAAAGGTTGCTGACGGATCCTTGGGAAGCCGGTCGGTAATATGAACAGTGAGGTTGTTTTCCTTGCGCGTGTCCTGAATCCTGATCATTTCACCGTTTGCTGACAGAGTGCCTGTATCGCCCACCTGGCCTCCGCTTTCTGCATAAAAAGGCGTTTTATCCAGAACAAGCTGATAAAAAGTGCTCTTTTGGGTTTTGATCTGGCGATACCGGATTATTTTGCTCCCGGCAGCCAGAGTGTCGTAGCCTACAAATTCCGGATTCCGGTTGTCGGTGAGGATTACCCAATCATCTGTTTCCTGTCCCGCAGCCTTGCGCGACCTGTTTTTCTGCAGCTCCATTTCGTGCTGAAAACCATCGAGATCCACGGTCATACCATTTTCCGATAGGATCAGCTGCGTTAGATCAAGCGGGAATCCAAAGGTGTCATAGAGCTCAAAGGCGGCTTTCCCGCTTACGGGGAGCTCCTTTCCGGGATGTGAGGCAATAAGTTCATCCAGGCGGGTAATACCGGTTTCGAGTGTTCGCAGAAAAGCATTTTCCTCTTCGGCAATAACCTTTGATATCAACTGAGCCTGGCTTATCAGTTCCGGGAAAGCTGCCCCCATTTCAGCGGTCAGCACGGGTACCAGATCAGCCATGAATGATTGCTTGCGGTTGAGGAAGGTAAAACCATAACGAACCGCGCGGCGCAGGATCCGCCGGATCACATAGCCTGCCCCGGTATTGGACGGAAGCTGGCCATCAGCAATTGAAAATGCGATGGCTCGGATATGGTCGGCGATGACCCGCATGGCAATGTCGGTTTTTTCACCGCTGCCATAGGGAATTCCAGTCATCCCGCTGATTTTCGAAATAACAGGCTGAAAAATATCGGTGTCATAGTTCGACTGTTTACCCTGTAGGGCCATAGTTAGCCTTTCGAAACCCATGCCTGTGTCAACATGCCGTTGCGGCAACAGTTCAAGCGATCCGTCGGCCTTGCGGTTGTACTGAATGAAAACCAGGTTCCATATTTCGATGACCTGGGGATGGCTTTTATTGACAAGATCGCTGCCTGATATGCGGGCCCGTTCTTCGTCCGACCGGATGTCAACATGGATTTCGGAGCAGGGGCCGCAGGGACCGGTGTCGCCCATTTCCCAGAAATTATCTTTTTTGGATCCTTCCAGAATATGATCCTTGGCAAGATACTTTGACCAGAGTCCGTATGCTTCATCGTCACGATCAATGCCTTCCCGGCTGTCGCCTTCAAAGATTGTCGCATAGAGCCTGTCTTTCGGAATTTCCATCCAGCCTGCAAGGAATTCCCATGCCCAGTCAATGGCTTCGGATTTGAAATAATCTCCGAATGACCAGTTTCCCAGCATTTCAAACATGGTGTGGTGATAGGTGTCGTGACCCACCTCTTCCAGGTCGTTATGTTTACCGGAAACCCGGAGGCATTTCTGCGAGTTGGCGATTCGCAGGGAGGAGGGGACCCGCGTTCCAAGGAAGTAATCCTTGAACTGATTCATCCCTGCATTGGTAAACATCAGGGTGGGGTCATCCTTAACTACCATTGGTGCAGAGGAAACTATGGTGTGTCCTTTTGTTTCAAAAAAATCCTTGAATTTCTGGCGTATTATTTTGGAATTCATCCGTTTTATCTTAAATTACTCGTTTCTATAAGTGTTGCAAAGTTAGATTATTTCAATAATTTTGCGCCACTTGCAGTGAAGGTGGAACTGAATTCAGTATTGGCGTATGGCAAAAACCAAGTATCGTTTTAACCCCGAATCACTTTCCTTTGACTTGATCCGGTTGACGATTGGTCAGAAGATGTTTCGTGTTCTGGCTTATCTTATTTCCAGTCTGTTTGTTGGTGGCGGGTTGCTCCTGATAATATCCATGTTCTGGGATCTTCCCAAGGAACGCATTCTAAAACGGGAGCTTGATTTTCTTAAAACCCAGTATGAGCTGACCAATAAAAAGATGGAGCAGGCTCAGGCAGTTCTCACAGAGCTGCAAAATCGCGATGATAATATTTACCGGGTAATTTTTGAAGCAGATCCTGTTCCGTCGTCCGTCAGAAACGCTGGCTTTGGAGGGGTTAACCGGTATGCCGACCTTGAAGGATACCGGAATACCACCATCGTTAAGGAGACTACGCGCAAGCTGGATGAGATCATGAACAAGCTATATGTCCAGTCAAAGTCCTATGATCTTCTCTTTGACCTGGGCAAGGACAAGCAAAAAATGCTGACTGCGATCCCAAGCATCATTCCGATGGAACGCTATACCCGGATCGGATCCTTTTTCTCCCACAAAAGACTTCACCCGATCCTGAAAGTCTATCGTCCGCACAATGGTGTTGATTTTACCGCTCCGGTTGGAACCAAGGTAAGGGCAGCCGGTGATGGAACTGTTGTAGAAGTGAATCCGGTAAAGGGTTTCAGCGGTTATGGAATCACGATCACCATTAATCACGGTTACTCCTATGAGACCTTTTACGCTCATCTCAACAAAGTGCTCGTGAGGGCCGGGGATAGGGTTAAGCGCGGGCAGATTATCGCAGAGAGCGGTAATACCGGTCTTTCCATCGCTCCCCACCTGCATTTCGAGATCAGAAAGAGCGGAGCCCTGGTCGATCCCATAAATTACCTTTTTACCGATATTACACCCAGGGAGTACCAGGAATTGATTGAGATGTCGAAACTGGGAGGCCAGTCACTAGATTAATCCTGCTGTTTTGCCATTCAAAGAACCCAAAATAGAGAAAGTATACTACTCGATCGGAGAGGTTGCAGAAATGCTGCAGGTTAATCCCTCCCTGATACGATACTGGGAAAGCCAGTTCGATATTATCAGGCCTAAAAAGACTCCAGGCGGGAAAAGGCACTATACGCTCAAGGATATTGAACAGATCCACCTGGTTTACCATCTCGTCAAGGAAAAGGGAATGACCCTTGCCGGGGCCCAGCAGAAGCTCAAAAATAACCGGGCCGAAACCGACCACACCCATGAAATTTTAAAGAAGCTTCAGCAAATCCGGGAATTGCTCGCGGGCATGCATGAGGAGCTTTAATCATTGATGTTTAGCATAAAAAATATTACCGGGATACTGAATCAGCTGGCCCCTCCGGGCTTGCAGGAGGGATATGACAATTCCGGTTTGATAACCGGGCACCCTGATCAGCCGGTTACCGGTGCGCTTATTTGTATTGACGTTACAGAAGCGGTTGTAAGTGAGGCTGTTAATCTTGGATATAACCTGATCATCAGTCACCATCCTCCGGTATTCAGCGGCATGAAAAGATTTACCGGTGCCAGCCTTTCGGAGCGGGTGGTGGTTCAGGCGATCAGGCATGATATTGCACTTTTCGCCATTCACACCAACCTGGATTCTGTTTCTGCGGGTGTCAGCGGACTTTTGGCCGGCAAGCTCGGGTTGGTAAACCCTTCCATTCTGGTTCCCAGGACGGAACAACTCAGGAAGCTGGTCTGTTTTATCCCTCCGGATTATGCCGGACGGGTGGCTGACGCAATTTTTAAGGCAGGTGCAGGGCAAATCGGCAAGTACGATGAATGTTCGTTCCAGGGGCAGGGGACCGGTACTTTCAGGGCAGGGCCCGGAACAAACCCGTTTGTTGGCAATCCGGGCGAACCCAGCCGGGAAGCTGAGATCCGCTTTGAGACCATTGTCCCTGAACATCTTACCGGTTCCGTAATACAGGCGATGAAGCAGGCTCATCCCTATGAGGAGATTGCGTATGACCTGTATCCCCTGATCAACGAAAATCCTACCATCGGTTTCGGTATTATCGGCAAGCTGCCGGCGCCGGAAAGCATACCTGATTTCCTGACCAGGGCTAAGTCGGTCCTGGGACTTCCGATGATCAGGCATTCAAGATTTTCGGGTTCGCATATCCACCATGTTGCCGTGTGCGGCGGAAGCGGCAGCAGCTTCATTTCCCGCGCTGTTCAGGCCGGATGTGATTGCTACCTGACCTCCGATATCAAATATCACCAATGGTTCGATGCTCCCGAAACCCTTATGCTTGCAGACATCGGACACTATGAAAGTGAACAATTTGCAATGATCGGGATATACGATTCTCTTATCGAAAAATTACCTAAATTTGCGGTTCGTTTAACTGAGGTTAATACCAACCCGATTAACTATTTCTAGAGTATATGACAGCACAAAAAAGCGGCGCCAAGGAACTGGGTACAAATGTTGAAGAAAAACTGAAGGATATATTTGAACTTCAACAGGTTGACTCTGAAATCGACAAAATAAAAACCCTCCGGGGCGAACTTCCTCTGGAGGTTCAGGATCTTGAAGATGAATTGGCCGGGCTGGAAACCCGAATCCATAATTTTGAAGATGAGATCAAGGAACTGGAGCATGCGGTATCCAAGAAAAAGTCTGAAATTACCGATGCCCAGACGCTGATCAAAAAATACGAAACCCAGCAGAATAACGTTCGGAATAACCGTGAGTTTGATTCCCTGTCAAAGGAGATTGAATTCCAGTCCCTCGAAATTCAACTTTGCGAAAAGAGAATCAAGGAGTTCACTGTCAGGCTTCAGGAGAAACTAGCCCTGGTTGGTGACGCCCGCACTATTTTCGAGGAGCGGAAACGTGACCTGGATGCCAAAAAAAGGGAACTGGACGAGATAATTTCCGAAACACAGATCGAAGAGCAGACTCTGCACAACAGGTCGAAGGAATTAGGTGAGAGGATCGACGAAAGGCTCCATACTGCTTACAAGCGAATCAGGAAGAATGCAAGAAATGGGTTAGCTGTCGTTTCAGTGCAGCGTGATGCCTGCGGTGGATGCTTCAACCGCATTCCCCCTCAGAGGCAGCTGGATATCCGTTCGAGAAAGAAAATCATTGTTTGTGAATATTGCGGCCGCATTCTTGTGGATCCCGAAATTGCCGGGATCGAGGAAGCTGTCAGCTAAACATAGCCGAAAGGTATTTTAAGGCAATGGTTTTGAACTATTGCCTTTTTTTTTCATCCGATGCAAAGAATTTTTATCCTGATATGGTTTCTTGGATTTCCGGCCGGCATAAGTATAGCCCAATCTCAGGACCCATATGGCCAAACGCGTCTGGCTTACATGGATTTGCGATTTCAGGATGGCAATACCTTGCTCGCACGATATTATCCGGCTGAGAGTGCGGAAAATATCAGGCTTGGTGCTTTACGGGAATTTCTGACGGCCCTGTTATGGCAGTCGGAGCATGCCAATTCCCGGTTTTTTCTGAAGGCTGACTATTGGGGTAAGCGGCTCATTTCCATGAAGGTGAAGTCCCCGGCCAGTCTTGCGGCCAGTGTGGAACTGAATGTTTACCGGGCGGTTCTGTCCAGTCAGTTTTCTGATTTTCGCGAAAGTGCTTCCGCGTTAATGCAGGCCTATCGCGACCTGACCAAACATCGGGCTGATTTGGGCGAAGTCCAATGGAACCGTTTGTCCGGGATTATGGGTGTTCTTTTTAACCAGGTGCCTGAGCAGGCATGGAAATATCTAAAGCTCGCAGGAATTCGTCCGGCCGCATTGCGGGGTTTCGACGGGCTCAGGGAGTATTTCAGCCTGGCCAGCCCCGGTTCGGCGGACCAGCTGGAAGGTTACCTGCTGCTGGTTACTGCCTATAAGGAGTTTTCTCCTGATCCTGGTGCGGCCTGGAAGTTTGCTGAAACGAAGACGGGCCTGTTTTCGATGAACCCCCTGGTCCGATATCAGAATGCGCTTTCGGCACTGAAGGCAGGGAATAACGCTCAGGCCATTAATCTTCTGGCAACAGGGGCAACAACGGTGCCCCCGTTTCCAACCTGGGATTACCAGTTAGGCCGATGCTATCTTCATTCACTGGACCCAAGGGCGGCCCATTATCTGGAGAGATTTCTGAAAAGCAAAGGAACAGAAACCTATCTTCATGCGGGATATCTTCGTTTGGGTTGGCACTACTGGCTCAACGGTGATTCTGAGGGTGCCGGGCGGTGCTTTGTCTCAGCCGGTTCACTTCCAGAGGCCAGAAGTGTCTATGATAAGCAGGCTATACGCGAGATGCAAGAGCAGCCCAGACCGGATGGCGAGTTGCTTAAACTCAGGCTTCTCTTTGATGGCGGCGACTTTGAACGCTGTCTTTCGGCTTGCAGCAGCCTTGAACGATCAGGGGTTTTACCTGCGGCTTCCCTGGGTGAGCTGAATTACAGGAGGGCAAGGAGCTACCAGCGCCTGAACCGACGGGATGAGGCGATCCTGGCTTTTGAATCGGTTATAAGCCGCAAGGAAGATGTGAAGAGCTATTTGTTGCCAAACAGCGCCCTGCAGATCGGATACCTATATAAAGAAAAGGGCCAGAAGGATCTGGCCCGTAAGTATTTTCAACTTTCTCTCGATCTCAATCAGTATGGTTACCGCGATGGGATCAACCGTCAGGCTCAGGCTGCCCTGAGGGAGCTTGAATAAAAATTACCAGCTGCCTCCTGCACCGCCTCCGCCGAAACTGCCTCCGCCACCACCACCGAAACCACCGCCAAAACCGCCGCCGGAGGAGAATCCTCCGAATGACCCGCGGTTTCCGGAACCCATCATGCCCAAGAGAAGCCAGAAAGGAAGGTTGCTTCCACCAAAGGATTGCCGTCCGTTTCTTTTCGATCGGCCGCCAAAGAGCATGGATATGATCACAATAGCTATGATCAGCCCGAAAATGGATCCGCTTTTTTTCGTGATCCTGGGCTGTGCCTGCTGGAGGTAATTCTCTGCGGTAAACTCTCCGGATGTTATCTTCATGATCACATCCGTTGCCGCGTTAATCCCTCCGTAGTTGTCCCCGGCTATAAAGCGGGGAATAACCTCTATATCAACGATCTGATTGGCCTGTGCATCAGTAAGAACCCCCTCGAGACCGTAACCGACGGCGATGAATACTTCGCCCTTCTCTTGCGGGGTTTTGGGTTTGATTAGGATCATCACGCCATTATTCTTGCCGGCCTGACCAACCTTCCATTTTTCAGCAAGCCGGGTCGTGTAGTCTGAAGGGTCATACCCGTTCAGACTCTTTACGGTGGCAACGAAAATCTGGGTTGATGTCCTGTTGTTGAAGTCCAGTAACTTCTGCTCCAGTCGCATCACATCTCCCTGATCGAAGAACCCGGTAAAATCATTCACCAACCTGGGCGGCTGCATCGGCTCAGGAAAATCCTGCGCGAAAGAGTGTGACGAAAAGGCCACTAAAATCAGGCTTAAAGCCAGTAGTTTTCTCATTTCAGCTTGTTTTATTTCCCGAAGGAGATTTCATTCGTCAGTTCATTTTCATCATTACTCTGGTAAGGAAAATGCTCCTTAAGCTTTTCCCCCGAACGAGTAATGCCTGCGACCAGGCCATCAGCAAACCTGCCTTCACGAAATTCTCCGGCCATCTTTTCCTTGATCTGGTCCCAGAATCCTTCGGGAACCTTCAGATTAATTCCGGCATCCCCAATAATGGCGAACTGCTTGTTTTTGAGGGCCAGATATATGAGGACCCCGTTCCGCTGCTCGGTCTCGTGCATTTTCAGTTTTTTGAAAATGAAACTTGCCTGGTCGAGAACCTCGCCGCGGAAGGAGTCCTCCACATGAACGCGGATCTCTCCGGATGTATTCTTTTCTGCTTCAGCAATGGCATTCGATATCGCCAGCCGTTCGGCAGCCGAGAAAAAGTTTCTTACGTTCATCCGGTTAAAATTTTACTTCCGGTGCTTTTTCAGCTCCCTCAGCAGCTTCGAAGTAGGGCTTCTTGTCAAAGTTGAACAATCCTGCCCATACATTCCTGGGGAAAACACGGATAAAGGTGTTGTAATCCCGGGCGATCTCATTGAATTTCCTTCTTTCGGTATTGATCCGGTTTTCAGTTCCTTCAAGCTGAGCCTGAAGGTCGAGGAAATTCTGATTCGCCTTGAGTACAGGATACTGTTCAACCACTACCATCAGCCTTGACAGTGCGCCTCCAATTCCCGCCTGGGCATCCTGGAACTGCTTCATCGACTCGGCATTCAGATTCTCAGGATTGATCTGCACCGATGTGGCTTTTGAACGGGCTTCGATCACTTGTGTAAGGGTTGTCTGCTCAAAATCTGCATAACCCTTTACGGTACTAACCAGATTTGGTATCAGGTCGGCCCTGCGCTGATATGAATTCTCCACGTTTGACCATTGTTCCCCTACCTTTTCACTTTTAGTGACCATACCATTATAGCCCCTGAAAGCGGAGAGAGCCAACAGACCAACGATTACAATCAAAACAATAACCCAAAGATTTCGTCTTTTTCTCATGACTTTTAAAATTTAATTGATTCCCTGATCAAATTTCATTCCACTAATTACGTGTTTAAATACTTACTGGTTATTTGTTTAATGGAATAATCAGTTGAAAAAAAGCGTACGTGTTTGATAAACTTACAGGGACAAGGGGGCACAAACCTTTTATTTACTATATTTTTGAAGTAAAATAACAATATTCTGCCATGAAGAAAGCGGCTTTTCAACACATAACAAGAATGACGGTAATGCTAACTGTCATTTTAGCAGGCTTGCTGTTATCCGGTGTAGCAAATGCCCAATCTAATCAGGCTGTTATCACCGCCTTTAATTTCAATCTGCCGTGGACCTACACGGAAAGGATTTCCGCAGTCGATAATCTGAATTCAACGATACAGGTCCCGGTTTATAATACTGCCAATCTTAACAGTGTAGCAGCGGTATTCACCGTTTCAACAGGCGCAACCGTAAGAATCGGAAGCGTTATTCAGACCAGCGGTGTAACACTTCACAATTATTCATCGTCTGTTACACTTGTTGTCACCAGCCAGGATTTATCAGTAACCAGGAATTATGTCGTCACCATAGTCAGGAATGCAATCAGCAGCCAAAAGGAGATGCTTGAGTTTTCCTTCGCGGGCATTATCGGAGTAACCAGCTCAATCAATTCCGATTATACCATTAATGTTACCGTACCTTATTCAACCGATCTCACTAACCTGATTGCCACTTTCAGAGCTTCAAACGTGGCTGCGGTCACTGTTTCCGGAATTACCCAGGTATCCGGAGTTACGGCAAACAATTTTTCAACCACGGTTCAGTATCTGGTGACTGCAGAGAATAGCTCGTTCAGGATTTTCTATGTAACGGTTCAAAAAGCGACGGCCAGAGCTGAGAATTTGCTCACCTCATTTGAGTTCAGGTCTTTTGAGCCCGATATAATAGGTGTTATTGATCAGGCAACCCGCAAGGTGACCGTTACCGTTCCGTTTTCAACCAACCTAACCGGCCTCGTTCCGCATTTCACGAGTTCACCGCTGTCAACAGTCTGGGTTGGAGCGAACCAGCAAACCAGCGGTGCCACACCGAACAACTTCACCAGTGTGGTGACTTACACTGTCAAGGCTGAAAACAGTACTACACTTGATTATGAAGTTACAGTATTAAAAGCGGTAGCCAGTTCCGGGTGTGACCTGACCAGTTTCTCGTTTGCCAACCTTACACCTCCGGTTGCCGGCATCATCAATCAGCTTTCTGTTCCCAAATCGGTCAATCTTATCGTTCCCTATGGTACGAACCTGACCAACCTGGTTGCCAGTTTTACCACCTCTGCCAATACCACAGTTTCTGTTTCAAGCGTAGTGCAAACCAGTGCCGTTACTGTCAATGATTTTACTACGGATCTCACCTACAGAGTTTTAGCTGAGGATGGTGCTTCTTCCAAAGACTATGTTGTTCATGTGACCGTTACTGATCCAAGTTCAGCTAAAACAATTTTTGCATTCAAGTTTGATATCGGATTTGATCCGGACATAAATGGCGTTATCAACGGAACAAATATTAATCTTTTAGTACCCTATGGTACCAATGTCACGGCCTTGGTTGCCAGCTTTACCAAAAGCCCGCTTTCGAGCGTGCTTATAGGTTCCACACCCCAGTTCAGCGGTATCACGGCCAACAATTTTACTTCGCCGCAAACCTATAAGGTTGTGGCGGAGGATGGTACTTTTCAGAATTATATTGTTACTGTTAATACGATGCCGGCAAGCCGGGCCAACTCGATACTGACATTCCGGTTCGATGCGCTTAATCCCGATGTCATCGCAACAATCAGCGGTTCCAGCATTAATCTGGTAGTTCCTTTTTCCACCAACGTTACCGGCCTGGTCGCAACTTTCACGCATTCTGAGTTCGCAACGGTGTGGGTTAACGGGATTCAGCAGGTTAGCGGATTAACTGCAAATAATTTTACATCTGCGGTCCAATACAGGTGCAAAGCTCAGGATGGATCAGAAGAAGTTTATATGGTTACCGTGACCAGGGCTGCCATAAGTATTGCCTGTGACATGCTGGATTTCAGGTTTAATGGGATTAACCCGGCAGCGATCGGTGTAGTCAATCCCACCAGCCAGACTATCGATTTGCTGGTTCCATTTTCTGCAGATGTAACGCACCTCGTAGCAACTTTTACCTCCTCGCCTTTGTCAACCGTTGAAGTTTCAGGAATCAGCCAGATCAGTGGGGTCAGTCAGAATAATTTCACAACCAATCTTATTTACAGGGTTATTGCCGAAGATCCGAACTATGTCAAAAACTGGACGATCAGGGTAATCAAGGCGCCGGCCAACTCTATCAAGCGTCTGTTGAGTTTTCAGTTCAACGGGTTAATCCCCGCTGTTTCAGGAATTATTGATGAAAATACGAAAACCGTTGCCGTCAGCGTGCCCTACGGGACTAATGTGACCGCCCTGGTGGCCACTTTTTCGAGCAACCCGCTATCACGGGTCCTGATAGGCACTACGGCGCAGGTTAGCGGCGTTACTGCCAATAATTTTACATCACCGGTTACCTACAAGGTGGTTGCTGAAGACGGATCCTTCCAGAATTATGTTGTTACGGTGACCATCTACGAAATGCCGAAACGTTTTCTTCTTTTTGGCATTTCAGGAACGGTTATTATTGCCGGCGTCACACGTTTTTATTCAGCAGACGGGGTCATTAATGATGTGGCCAGAACTATTAATATTATGGTTCCGTTTTCAGCTGATCGCCGCAGCATGGCACCATGGTTCACCTTAACAGACGGGGTTACTGCTTATGTTTTAACAACTATTCAGACGCCCGGGGTTACGTTGAATGACTGCACCAATGTGTTAACCTATATACTTCTGGCAACTGACGGTTCGCTCACTACCTATCAGGTGACCATTACAAGCAAGCCTATTGAGTCGGAGAAACACATGGAATCATTCGAATTTGCCGGTTTCAGCCCGACAGTAATTTGCGACATCGATCAGGAACAGAGGACCATAAGTGGGCAGTTTCCTTTCGGTACCAACCTTTCTGCACTGGTTGCTACCTTTCAAACAACATCAGAACTAACTCATGTAAAGGTTCAAACCACGCTGCAGGTAAGCGGAACGACCGTGAATAACTTTAATTATCCCGTCAATTATACGATGATTGCCGAGGACGGCTCCATGATGGATTATGTAGTGACCCTGAATGTGGATCCGGGAAGTTCGGCAAAGGAGATAACCTATTTTGCTTTTGAGGACCTGAATCCCCCTGTAGTTTGTGAAATCAACCAGGCAACCCGGGTTATAACAGGAAGTGTCCCGCCGGAAACTGGCCGGTCAGGGCTTGTGGCCTATTTCAGCCATTCGGACTTATCAACCGTTTTCATCCCCGGGTCAGGAAATCAGGAGAGTGGAATGAATGTAAACGACTTTATAACACCCGTTTACTATGAGGTTATCGCACAGGATGGAAGCAGGATTACCTATACGGTCTTAATTTATGAAGAAATAGATATAACCCCCCCGACCGTTTACAATGCAACCCAGGAGGTAACTAACCTGCCGGGAGATTATGTTTTGCTTCAGAGCAGTGAGTCAACCGGTAAGGTTTATATCGTGCTGAATTCAGTAGAACAGAATACGGTGGCTGATCTGGAATATGCGGTGGAGACAGGCGCCGGCCGGGATGCTTATGTATCCGAGGCCTATGGTGAAATCCTGATTGAGACATACGATATGTTTGCAGGGGTTTATTCAACTTATGCGGTTGACGGTGCGGGCAATCTTTCTGAAAGAGGAACCAATGAAATAACCATTATCGACACCACACCGCCCGAAGTGGGAGTTTCCGCCCAAACCCTCTCGAATGCCATAAACCATACTGTAAATGTGGTCAGCTCCGAACAATCGGGTACCGTTTACCTGATCAGGGAAGGTGTTCCGCAAGAATCGAAGACCCAGATGGATGCCGCAGTAGCCGCAAGGCGAGGGGCAAAAGGAGTGGTGCTGGGAGCCAATTTGCCGGTTTCCCTTAACGTTTATCAGCTCTCTCCCGGGAATTATCACGCCTATGCGGTAGATGAACAGGAAACCCTCTCATTTCCAAGTGCCAACGTGGTGGTTATCACCCAGGCCAGCACGCTGAAATCTATTCTATCATTCAGCTTTCTGGGAATCGGACAGGTAGCCACCGGCCAGATTTCAGGCAGCGATATTGTTGTAAGGGTTCCCGTGGGAACGGATGTTACCGGATTGGTCGGATCCTTCACGCTTTCACCCCTGTCGAAGGCTTATTGCGGACTCATCGAGCAGATCAGCGGTGTAACACCCAACAATTTCTCCACGCCGGTCATTTATACGGTTGAGGCGGAAGATGGCACCACCCTTGATTATACGGTCACCCTATCCTTTAATACAGGGATTGAAGATCCTGACTGGCTTTCAACTGTCAGGGTGTACCCGAATCCCTTCACGGATCGCCTGACGATTGAAATGCAGCAACCCTCCGATCATATCCAGATTATCAATTCACTTGGGCAAATGGTTCAGGATATCAGGAATTTGAATCAGCAAATCATTGAAATACAGACAGCCACCTGGATGAAGGGAGTTTATTTCGTAAAATTCTTTAGGGAAGGCAGGTATATAGGTGCTCAGCGACTGATTCGGGAGTAGGAAAACGACTTCGGATTATTCGGAAATGGATTTTTGCCAACTTGCTCAAAGTCATCCATATTATGGAATGGGCAGGTGAAAAATAGCGGTGATATTTGATAAAGATGAGCTGGCAGTAAGGTTCTAACCCTTTATTTACGCTATTTTTGTTCAAAATAACCAAAATTCCACCATGAAGAAATCAGCTTTTCTTCCCGTTAAAAAATTGGCAGTACTTGTTGCTGTCATTTTAGCAGGCATTGTTTCTCCCATCTCTTTGTCGGCGCAAACCAATGCTGACATAACAGCATTTAATTTTACGTTAAATCCAAATTACGATTCAACGATTAATCCTGCTGATACCAGCATTACTGTGCCAGTATACAATACGGCTAACGTCACAGCTTTGACCGCTGTTTTCACTGCTTCTGCTGGGGCTACTGTTAAAATTGGTTCTGTTACACAAGTATCAGGGACAACAGTTAATAATTTTTCAACCCAGGTGATCTATACCGTTACTAATGGAACGGTAACCAAGAATTGGAAAGTAAATATTGGCCGAAGGGCTGTAAGCCTAGAAAAGCAGTTAATAGCTTTTTCTTTTGCCTCAATTCAAGGGGCTGTTGGTAATGTGGATCCTGTAAATTATACAGTATCTGTGCATATACCTTATACTCTTGATGCTACTGCATTGGTGGCTACTTTTACTTTATCACCATTAGCAAAAGCTTATGTGGGCGGAGTTCTGCAAACAAGTGCCGTTTCAGCCAATAACTTCACCAGTCCTGTTGCTTACACGATTCAAGCCGAGAACGGTTCAACTAGGATATATACGGTCAGCATTGTTAGAAGTCCACGTGAAACCGGAAAACAGCTTCTAACATTTGGATTCAATGGTTTAAATCCACAGGTTGCAGGAATAATTGATGAAACTGGTCATACAGTATCCGTCACTGTTCCTTTTGCAACAAACCTAACTAATCTGGTTGCCACTTTCACCGCTTCATTTATGGCTACGGTGAAAATCGGGACAACCATTCAGGTAAGTGGGACGACACAAAATGATTTCACGGTGGCTAAAACATTTACCGTTGTTGCTGAAGATGGAGCTACCCAAGATTATGTGGTGACCGTTTCAAAGATTCCTGCCAGTACATTGAAAGATTTTGTCACTTTCAAATTTACCAACCTAACTCCGAATGTTAACGGCACCATCGCTACGGTTGATGCAACACATGGAACGATAGCCGCAACAATTCCCTGGTCTGCAAATATTACAACTCTGGTTGTGACATTCGATGCTTCACCACTTGTCCAATCCGTGAAAATCGGTACAGTTGGTCAGGTTAGTGGTACAACGATTAATGATTTCACCAGCCAAAAGACTTATGTTATTACTGCAGAAGATGGTTCAACCAAGGAGTATCTCGTGACCGTAAGTAAAACTCCCGCTGCCACAGGTAATGTCATAACGGCTTTTAATTTTGCGACTCAGTTTGATCCCGATATCATTGGAACCATTGATCCAGTTAATTTTACCATTACTTTAACGGTTCCATTCTCACAAAATGTAACCGCTTTAGTCCCAACTTTTACCAGCAGTGCATTGTCCACTGTTACTTCTGGTTCAGTTGGTAATGAAATTTCCCTTTCCAGTGGCGTTACTCCACTGAACTTTTCTACCCCAGTTTTGATTAATTGTAGAGCTGAGGATGGGTCAAAAAATATTTATACTGCAAGCATTGTCCGCAGCCCCGCTAGTACCCTTAATCAACTTCTGACGTTTACCTTTAATGCTCTGGATGCAGATCCTGATATTGACGCAACAGGAGTTATTGATGAAGGAAATAAGACTGTCACTATTCATGTGCCATTCGCTACCCCTATCACAGTGCTTGTGGCAACCTTTACGGTTTCACCAATGGCTACCGTTCGGATTGGTGGTACTTCACCCACTACAGGTATTCTGCAGACCAGCGGAACCACTATTACTAATTTTACCAATCCTGTACCCTATAGAGTATATGCTGAGAATGGTTCTGTTGAGATTTATACCGTAACAGTTGTTGTTGATGCCAATACGGAAAAGAAAATCCTGTCATTCTCTTTTGCTGGCCTGACTCCTCCTGTTAACGGAACCGTTGATGAAGGAAATCATACCATTCAGGTTAATATCCCGGGAAGTGTGAGTCGTTCTAGTTTGGTTGCCTCTTTTACTTTAAGTACACATGCCACAGTTACATTAGATGGAATTGCTCAAATTTCAGGAACCACCGCTAATGATTTCACTTCCGTCCGTAACTATACGGTTAAAGCACAGGATAATTCCTTACAGGTTTATCAAGTCACGGTTACGAACAATCCCCTTGAATCAGCAAAGCAATTAATTTCTTTTGCGTTCGGTGGGCTCAATCCGGTTGTGACTTGCACAATAGACGAAACAGCAAAGACCGTCACCGCAGTGTTGCCTTTTGGCACAAACCGTGCAGCGTTAATCGCTACTTATCAGACATCATCCCCTCTGACACAAGTCAAAGTTGGAACTGTCGTTCAGGTAAATGGAGTGACGCCAAACAACTTCACGGCACCTGTTGTCTATACTCTGGTTGCCGAGAACGCGACAACAGTCGATTACACAGTTACAATTACCAATAATCCGGGCAGCTCCGCCAAAGACATCACCTATTTTGCCTTTGAGGACCTGAATCCTGATGTGGTGTGCTCGATCAGTCAGACTACACAGATCATTACCGGTACGGTTCCAAACGGGACCAACCGTGCTGCCCTGCGTGCCTTCTATACACATTCACCTTTGTCAACAGTAAGGGTTCAGGGCCAAGGCCTGCAGCAAAGCGGTGTAACCGTCAATGACTTCCGTACTCCGCTTGTTTATGAGGTTACCGCACAGGATGGCACGGTAAGAAATTATACGGTTACCATCTTTGAAACGGCCGACACCACAAAGCCAGTAGTAACTAATGCTGCCCAGGCTGTATCCAACCTCGCCGGCCAGTTTGTATTGCTGCGGAGCAATGAGGCAACGGGCAAGCTTTATCTTATCCGGAACACAGTGACTCAAAATACGGTTGCCGATCTGGAAGCTGCTGTTGCTGCCAATGCAGGGAGGTCGACTTTCGTTTCCGCTGCAAACACGGATACTCCGATCTCCACCTATAACCTCAGTGACGGAACTTATAATACCTATGCAATTGATGCAGCAGGCAACAAGTCACTGAGAGGTGCAAACCAGATTACCATTCTTGACCGCACAGCACCTCAGGTTTCCGTGGCTGCTCAAACCATAAGCAATGCGATGAATCATACGGTTGATGTCACCTGTTCAGAGAATAATGGGTTTGTTTACCTGATTCAGGAAGGGGTTCCGCAACTTTCAAAATCACAGCTGGATGCCGCGGTTGTGGCCAAGAAGGGAGCACGCGGACTCGTTTGGACTGCAAATGTTCCGGTTGCACTTAGTGTATTTGAATTGATTCCCGGTAGCTATCATGCATATGCGGTGGATTTGTCTGGAAACCTTTCCAATGCAAGCGCCAACATTGTGGTAATTACCCAGGCCAGCCGGTTGAAATCGATTCTTGCTTACAGTTTCAACGGCCTCAGCCCTGCAGCAATCGGACAGATTGCTGGAACGGAAATTTCTGTCAGGGTGCGCGTAGGTACCGATGTCCGAGCATTAGTAGGGTCATTTACCCTGTCACCGGTATCCAAGGCTTATGTAGGCCTGGTTGAACAAATCAGCGGGGTTACGCCAAATGATTTTACTCTTCCTGTAATTTACACGGTTGAAGCGGAAGACGGCACCACCCTTGATTATACGGTAACCGTTTCCTTTAACACGGGCATTGGTGACGAAGAATGGTTTAGCTCCATCAAATCCTATCCGAATCCATTCACCGACCGGTTGACGCTGGAAATGGCGCAGCCTGCCGATCGTATCCAGGTTATTAACTCGCTGGGGCAGACTGTGGCAGACCTGAGAAATCCGGGCGAAACGACTGTCGAGCTTCAGACAGGATCATGGCTGAGAGGAATTTATTTCGTCCGTTTTTACAGGGATGACAAGTATGTTGGAGTTCAGAAACTGATACGCGAATAGCGATATTTAATAAAAAAGCCCCGCAGAAATGCGGGGCTTTTTTATTATTTACGATTTACGATTTACGATTTACGATTTGGGGATTATGGCGAACAGTGGTGGTCAGGCATACGGTCCCCGCTTTCGCGGGGATGACAATCGCTTCACGCTTCACGGTTCACGCTTCACGAACGGCCTGTACAGCTCTTCCCTGTATTCTTTCCGTTTGAAAGGCGCACATTCTCCGATCTCAGCCACGGAGCGGGTTGTGTAGATCATGGCCTCGAGCATTTCCGGTGCCCGGTGGATGCCTTCTCCGATATTGATCATCACGCGTTCCCCGTTCTTGAGAATTCCCTTTTTCAAGGCTTCGAAGAAGCCTCCAACGGCAATGGTTGCCGCAGGGCCAATGCGTACTGATGTTTCAAAAGCTACAAGCCGTGCAATATCGAGATATAATTCTTCGTCGAAGGTCAGGAACTCCCCGCCTGTGTTTTTAACCAGGGGGCCCAGGATCGAGTAGGTTTGGGGATTTCCGTTGGCAAGTGTTGGGATACGGGTGGTTGGGTTATCGAGGATCGGGAACCGTTTGCTCCATCCTTCCGAGAAATTCTCTGCAACAGCCTTTTCCCAGGCCATGGTCATCGGATTGCATCCCGATGGCTGGACCAGCACATACCGGGGCTCTTTTTCGGCCAGGCCGAGATGCCGTATATCCTCCAGTCCCTTGTGGATGGCAATCGGGCCGGTTCCTCCGGCAAGCGCCTGGATATAGACGTCGGGAATGTAACCCAGTTGCCTGAGCCACTCAAACACCTGTGTTTTTTTGCCTTCCACGCGCGCCGGGTCAATATTCCCACCGGACATGGGTATCCCGTATTTTGCTGAATATTCAGCGCATAATTTCTTGGCCAGCGAGTAGTCGCCCTGGACCCTGAACACCCGCTGCCCGTAGCAGCTGACTCCAGCTTCATTGGCTTTCAGGGCATCATCGGGGATAAAAACGGCCAGAGAAACGCCGGCTTTAGCCAGGTAGTGTGCAAAGGCATTGGCAATATTGCCTGTGCTTGCCACGCAATATTCCTGAATTCCGTTTTCCTTGAGGACACTGGCGGCAACGGCAGCAGCAACATCCTTAAAGGTTCCCGTACCCGGATTCTGGTCGTTTCGGTACGCCAGAACTGTTATTTCGATATGATAGTGCTCCAGTGCAAAACTTTCAAGAAACTCCCACCGGTCAACCGGAATCACTCCTTCGCCTTCGGTAATAATATTGTTCCGATCCTGGATTGGGAGGTAATCAAAGTAGTGAAACAAGGATTCCGGATGGCTGGCACGGTTGTTTATCAGGTTATTGATTTTGTGATAGTTTTCCTGATATTTTACGTCAACCCACTTCGTGCCGCAGGATGGACACTTTTGTCCGTCGGCAAACCACTGGGCAAACCCCTCAATCCGGGTTCCGCATTCCCGGCATACAAAAAAGTATTTTTCGTTTTTCATGGGTCAGGTTTACAGGATCATGCCGGCAGCAACGGTCTGGTTGGAGCCTTCGTCGATCAGGACAAGGCTGCCCGTAATCCGGTTGGTGAAATAGGAGTCATAGAAAAGGGGCTGGGTAGTCCTGATTCTTATTTTACCAATATCATTCATTCCGATGTGCAGGTCGTCAGGATTCTCCCCAAGGGAATTTATGTCCATTTTAAAAAGCACCTCCCGGATTACGCACCGTGCTTCGAGTGAAGTGTGCCGGATCACGTATTTTCCAACCGGATTCATCGGTTTTTCATGGAACCAGCAAACCATCAGTTCAATATCCTGTCCCATCCGTGGAAGGTTATCGGCTTTGACGATCATGTTTCCGCGTGAGATGTCGATATCGTCGGTGAGACAGATGGCTACGGACTCGGATGCCTCGGCGGTCTGTATCTCTTTGTCAAACAAATTAATGGATTGTATAGTTGTTTTGTACTGCCCCGGTAGCACCATCACCTCATCGCCAACGGAAAATGTACCCCCGGCAACCCGGCCTGCGTATCCACGGTAGTCGTGGAATTTGTCCGATATGGGCCGGATCACATACTGAACCGGGAACCTCGCATCGCGAATATTCCGGTCGGAGGTGATATCAATCGTTTCGAGGAGGTGGAGGAGGGTGGGGCCTTTGTACCATGCCATGCTGGCTGAGGGATTAACCACATTGTCCCCATTCAGCGCGCTGATCGGGATAAAGCGGATATCCGGGATCAGCAACTTGTCAGCCATTTTCCGGTAGTCCATCTGGATGGCGCTGAAGGTTTCCTCGCTGTAGCCGACCAGGTCCATTTTGTTGACACAGATGATCAGATGCGGAATCTGAAGGAGATGAGCAATATACGAATGCCGGATCGTTTGTTCCAGGACACCCTGGCGTGCGTCGATCAGAACGATGGCCAGATTGGCGGTTGATGCACCTGTGACCATGTTCCGGGTATACTGGATATGTCCGGGTGTATCAGCGATAATAAATTTTCTTTTCGGAGTGGCGAAATAGCGATAGGCAACGTCAATGGTAATTCCCTGCTCCCGCTCAGCCCGCAGTCCGTCCGTGAGCAGCGCCAGGTTGATCTGCTCATTGCCGCGCCGGATACTGTCGCGTTCAACGGCTTCCAGCTGGTCTTCGAAAATCGATTTGCTGTCATACAACAACCGGCCAATCAGGGTGGATTTTCCATCGTCCACGCTGCCTGCCGTGGTAAACCGCAGCAGTTGCATGTTCAGGTAGGCTTCGGTGCTAAAATCGGGTTCGAACATGGGAATTAGGTTAAAGGTGTGGGGTGTGGGGTATCGGGTATCGGGTATCGGGTATCAGTTGTTGGGAAGAGGGCTCTCCGACGGTGTCATTCCTGCGGAAGCAGGAATCCCATCCCTCGGAGAGCCCTTTATCCGGCACCCGATACCTGATACCCGATACCCTAAGCCTCATACCCATTAAAAATACCCCTCTTTTTTACGATCCTCCATAGCCGCCTCGGAGCGGCGGTCGTCGAAGCGGCCGCCGCGTTCGGTAACGCGGGTGGCGGCGATTTCGCGGATGATATCGACCAGGGTATCGGCTTTTGATTTTGTCAGGCCAGTGCAGGTAATATCCCCGATGGTACGGCACCGGAAATCGTCCTCAACGATCTGTTCGATGGATTTTAGTTTCATGAATGGCGCCCAGGCAAGCCATACTCCGTCGCGCAGAAAAGCTTTTCGGCGATGGGTATAATAGAGGCTGGGCATCTCAATTTTTTCCTGAAAGATGTATTGCCATACATCCATCTCGGTCCAGTTCGACAGGGGGAAGGCGCGGAAATGCTCACCCATGTGGTGACGCCCGTTAAAGATATTCCAGAGCTCGGGCCGCTGGTTTTTAGGGTCCCACTGTCCGAATTCATCGCGGTGGGAGAAGAACCGCTCCTTGGCGCGGGCTTTTTCCTCATCCCGTCGTCCGCCACCGATCGCAACATCGAATTTGTATTTCTCGATGGTTTGCAGCAGGGTCACAGTCTGCAATACATTCCGGCTTGCATTGAAACCTGTCTCTTCCACGGCAAAGCCGTTGTCAATACTCTCCTGGACAAGGCCCACAACCAACCGGGCTCCCAGTTTTTCAACCAGATCGTCGCGATACGTGAGGGTCTCCTCAAAATTGTGCCCGGTATCTATATGAACCAGCGTGAAAGGCAGTTTTTGGGGCCAGAAAGCTTTCCGGGCCAAATGAACCATCACGATGGAGTCTTTACCGCCCGAGAAGAGCAGGGCAGGGTTCTCAAACTGGGCAGCCACCTCCCGCATAACATAGATGGACTCATTTTCCAGCTCACCCAGATGATTGATCCTGTATTCTGTCATATCCGTTATTGATTCTGATCGTTGTGATGCAATCCGCACTCTTTGGCCGAATTGTTCTCCCACCACCAACGGCCCGAGCGGATGTCTTCCCCCTCTGCTACGGCCCGGGTACAGGGTGCGCACCCGATGCTGGGATAACCTTTATCATGCAGGCTGTTATACGGAACGTGGTTGGTTTTCAGGTACTCACTCACCTGGTCGACCGACCAGTCGGCAAGGGGATTGTATTTGATAACCTGATTGGCCTCATCAAAGCTGATCCTGGCGAGGTCCTGCCTGGCTCCCGACTGGGATGCCCGGAGACCGGTGATCCAGCAGGAAACCTGCTCGAGAACTTTTTTTAACGGCTCAACCTTTCGGATATGGCAGCACTCTTTGCGGTTTTCAACGGATTCATAAAAGCTATAGGGTCCCTTCTGGGAAACCATCCGTTCCACCTCGCCGGCATCCGGAAAGCAAATCTTGATTTTCTTTCCGTATTTGGAGAGTGTACGGTTCATTACCTTGTAGGTTTCCTCAAAGTGCCGGCCGGTATCCAGCGTGAAAACCAGCACCGGCAGATCCCCCGTGAATATCATATCGGTAATAACCTGATCCTCAAGTCCAAAGCTTGTGGAAAAAGCAATTGCCCCTGAAAATCGTTGTGAAAGGAGCCGCAAGGTATCCTGAATGTTTTGTCCCGATGTTTCGCGTTCCAGTTGCGCAACCAGTTCGTTGTCCAGTAAATCCTTCATTATCATATGTATCCTGAGCCCTGTAAAATAGTTGCGGCAAAGGTAAAAGAAACTTGGTTTTTAAAAAGAGGTATAAATACCGAAACTGGCGCCATCCGAAGGTAACGAGCTTTACCAGAACAGGATATATAATGCAGCCACAATGCCTGTAAGAAGGACGGCCAGGTATTTAAAGCGGGTGGTGGTATGAAAAATACCTTTTTCCAGGATGACTGCCTTGGGATGATCGGTACGGGATTCCAGCAGGCTGATGGTTATCATGATCGCAGCAAGTATCAGAAAGACAACGCCCCAACGGTTCATGAAAGGAATTGAGGGTACGAACAACATCAGGGTAAAGGATACCGGTATACTGAGTCCAACTCCCCAGAGTGCTGCATTGGCAGTTGTCCGTTTCCAGAAGAGCCCGAACAGGAAGATGGCGCAGACGCCCGGTGTGATGAACCCGGTAAACTCCTGTATAAACTGAAAGGCCTGATCGAGGCTGCCCAGCAAAGGTTTTGCTGCGATCACGGCAATGATCAGGGCAGTAAAACTGGCAATCCGGCCGACCTTAACCAGGTTTACATCGGTGCTGCTCTTGCGGATATAAGTTTTATATATATCCATGGTAAAGATGGTTGCAGCGGAATTCAGCATGGAGGCCAACGACGAGACGATTGCCGCAACCAGTGCTGCAAACGCGAGACCTTTAACGCCGATGGGAACGAAATTATGCAGCAGCCAGGGGTAGGCCTGGTCCGATTTGGTGATTGGCGCCACATCAGCCAGTCCGTAGGCGGCAGGGTCTTTGGCCACGAGGAAAGCGGCAATGCCAGGAATTACTACGATAAGTGGTATAAAAAGTTTCAAAAAACCGGCGAAAACGAGTCCGTATTGTGCTTCCGCGATGGATTTGGCAGCAAGACCGCGCTGTATAATGTATTGATTAAAACCCCAATAGGCAATATTGGCCACCCACATTCCTCCAATGATAACACTGAGTCCGGGCAGAATGGTCCAGGCATCCTTGTAGGTGCCGTTGATATCAGGAACCATCAGATCGCCTTTATGGATGATCATGTGGAACTTCTCAGGAACCTGGTCCATCAGGTGCCTGAATCCTGCGATGGCTCCGTCGCCGCTGCCGATTGCTTTTAAGGCCAGATAGGTGGTCAGAAGCCCGCCGCCGATCAGGAAAATAACCTGGATCACATCCGTCCAGGCAACCGCTTTAAGTCCGCCGTAGATCGAGTAAACTGCAGCAAAGGCAGCCAGGCCGAGGATTCCCCAGAAAACAGGAATCCCGATGATCGTGTTCAGGGCCAGGGCACCGAGCCACATCACGGAGGTGAGGTTCACAAAAACATAGACCAGAAGCCAAAAGGTGGCGAGTGCGACCCGGACGCGGTTATCGAACCGCTGTTCCAGAAATTGAGGCATGGTGTAGATGCCTTTTTTGAGAAAGATCGGCAGGATGAACACGCCAACGACGATCAGTCCGAGGGCGGCAATCCACTCATACGAGGCGATGGCCAGGCCAATGGCATAGCTGCTGCCCGACATGCCGATGTACTGTTCGGCCGATATGTTCGCCGCAATCAGGGAAGAGCCGATGGCCCACCATGGAAGGGATTTGCTCGCAAGGAAATAGTCAGTGGTGGTTTTTACTTCCCCTTTTTTTGTGCGGGAAACAAAAAGCCCGATAAAGATAATCAGAGCACAATACCCGGCAAAAACCAGGTAGTCTAAGGTGCTGAAGCTATTTCCCACGTAGTAAAGGAGTTACTTTGCGAATGCCGATTTTATCTCTTCAATTGTTACGCCAAACAAGGCTTTCAGCAGGGTATCCATCTCAGCCGGGCTGCCCGATAGGTGTAGGGTGAGATTGACATGCCTGAGTGATTCCCCGGGTTTCAGGGATTTTGCCGGTGAGGAGGCTTCCAGTTCATAGAAAGGCCCCAGCTGGCTGCCATCCTCAAGCGGTCCGTCGTTATAAGAATTGATCACGTCCCCTTCGAATGGTTTCTCCTGGATTTGCCACATACTGTTGACATATCCCTCATATTCATCGGGTTTGTTATAGAAGAGCAGGGTGAGAACGTTTTTGTCGTAATCGTAGCTGCCCAGCATTTTTTTTGCCCGCTTCGGGGTGAGTCCGATTTTCCCGCGCTCCAGTCCGTCGGCCTTAAATAGAATCAGATTTTTGAGGATTTTCAGCCGGTCGGCAGAAACCTTTCCGAAATAGTTGTCATTCACGACAGGGCCCAACTGTTCCTCGGGTCCTTCAACAAAGGGAACCAATACGATATTGGTGGGCGACGAGATCAGCTGCCCCAGCATCCAGATCGACAGGAGTCCGCTCTCCTGACTCCATGCAGCATTACCCGTGTTGGTGATTTCGTTTATGGTTTCATAAGCCACTGTTTTCACGGCTGGAGGAACGGCTAATCCGGTTCTCCGTGAAACCTGTCCGGCTGCCAGCAGATTGACACTGCGATCGACTCGCAGCGGAAATTTTGTATTGCTGTAATTCAGCAGCTCGATATTTTTCTGAAAAACAGCCAGGGTGTCATTGGCTGATATCAGGTCAAAGGAATCAGAATCAATCGGTGCCGGCACCTGCCAGTTTTCAAAGGTGAAAGGCACGCCAGGTGCGAAGTAAATGCTGAACTGGCCGCCTTCCGGACCGAGCCACAGCCGCTCTTCTCCGCCATAGTTATTGAAATGGGCCACTTTCTGCCCGGCTTCGATCAGTTTGTAATTGATCCATCCGTAACTCATGCCGTCAGCACCGGCAGAGGAGGAAGTCATAACGCGTCCCTGGTAGGCCGGAACTACGGCCACCATGGCGTCATCGCGCTTCAAAACAATGGTTTTCTGATACTTGTTCAGGAAGTTCAGGTCATGACCGAAAGAGCCGGCCGGGTATGCTTTGTTCATGTCGGGTTTGTTTTCGGATTTGGGGGCTTTGCAGCTGGCCAGTGCGATGGTGGCGAGCAGGGTGAAAATGAGGAGCTTTTTCATGGGGGTGGGGTTTAAGGTTTGGGGTTTGGGGTATGGGGTATGGGGTATGGGGTATGGGGTATGGGGTATGGGGTATGGGGT
>CAZEKJ010000027.1:0-76365 GCA_964512915.1 uncultured Porphyromonadaceae bacterium | reverse complement strand
CATCCCCAGATTTTTGTACAAAAGGCCTTTAAAGGCCTTTTGCTAATTCTTCAATTACCTTACAACCAAGTCGTTAAATTCTTGTTGTTTTCCTAATTCTAAAAGAAACTCTGGCGCAAAATCCGCCTCATTATCCCAGGTAATGGTATTCAGCCTTATCTTGAAATTTCTGAAATAATCTAAATCCCTCAGCGGAAAGAAAACTTCACGGGAATCACTAAGTAAAGTTTCTTTTAAATCCGTCAAAACGGATTCCCCGTTATTAAAAGTCAGAAATATCCTATATCCTGCTTTGTATTCAGCTTTTATTACGTTTAGTATCATAGCAATTATTCTAACGGTGCAATTTTATTGAATTCCCCGGTAGTCCGTATCAATTCCCAATCCAGTAGAAGGTCAGCTTTATGAATTTCGTACCACTCCATGACCATACCCAACGCCCTTCTTGGGAATTTACCTTCAACAATTCCTGTATTAATCTCAACAACTATCTCAAAGTCATTGTATTTTGCATGAAAATGTGGCGGATTGTGTTCGTTAAAGTTCATGAAAATCACAATTCCTAAAAACCGACATAGTTCTGGCATACTGTTTTTTATACAAATTTAGTCATATAAAAAAGAATACAAAAGTACCGCCGAAGTGGTCCAGTATCCGTAACTTTATCCTGCAACGTAACCGAAGTAACACAATGAACCGTCTTGCCATTTTCCTAGGCGTCACATTATCAATGTGTTGCCCCCCCCCCCCCCGCTGCAAGCGCAAGTAGGTAGCCCTAAATCCACCCCTGTCGTTTTCTTCCACGAAACTTTTAACTGGGAAAACGCCACGGATCCCAAAGGCTGGACCATGCCTGAGGGATATTTTATTACAGACCATTTAGACAATGGTTTAAATTGGCATTGGTGGCCGGATGACAGCATGAATTGTAGCTGGATTAAGGAACCTCCCTTTAAATCCACAACAAAATCTGACGGTCATTTATGCATTTTTGGAGCTTTATACAATAACAACAAAAGTCTTTCCCAAGTTCAGCCAATTCACAGTTCAATTACCTTGCCGTTAATCGATTGCAGCCAGCACTCATCAGTAGTCCTTCAGTTTGAGACCAGTTTTATGAATCGTGGAATTCCAGGATCTGAAGCGGGTCATTGGCATTGCAAAATTGAGGTGTCGCCGGATGCTGGTATACATTGGAATAGTTTCGATGCAAGTTTTGGAATAAAAGGAGTTAGCCGACCAAATGATCTTGGACCTGGAGAATCCGCATTATTCCGGGAAAATATTACTGAAGTCGCAGCTGGTCAAAGAATGGTAAGAATCCGAATCACATGGTATAATTATTTTGGACTATATTTTTGGAACTTAGATGATCTAATGCTCACCGAGGCTTTATCCGATGACTTACGATTAGACAAAATTGATTTGGTTTGGGATGATGGTGATCCGACGAGCTTAGAAACAGTCAGCTACATGCTGCCATTTTTCCAGATCGGTCAGGGACAAGCTATAACTGGTTTCAAATCATGGGTGACAAATATGGGTGCTCAAGAAGCCAAAAATATCGATTTGACAGTTACTATTCATAATAACAATGGGATTACTCTTTTTCAGGAATCCAAAACCCTTGAATCACTTTACCCTGGATATAAAGATAGTTTAGCCCTTTCAGGGAAATTCCGTCCTGATGAGAAAGGAACCTATACCATTCGATACCAGTGGGATCAGGATAGTGATGATAAAAATATTATTGACAATTCAAAGACACTATCCTTATCAATATCAGATACAGTTTACAACAGAGCTGGTGATCAACCGGACTATTCCTTTTCCAATTCGACCTTGCGTTATGTCCGTGATACTTGGGATCTGGAGGCAAATAATAACCATTTTATCGGAGCAGTCTTTCCTATTTATCACGACTGCGAAATTGATGGGATTTCCGCTTTCATAACTGGTGGCTTGGCTGATGGGCTGATAGATTTTGGATACAGCGTTAATTTAACAACATATAATAATATTGTTCGCTCAACAAGGGAGCTGTTAAAAACGGATAGAATACCTCTGGATTCAGCCTGTTTCAATTCCTGGGTTTATTTACCTTTTGACAAAGATGGTGAAAGCGAATTTATCAAAGGAGGTAGCATTCTTTACGGTGGGATAAGATACAGTAATTGGCATAATAATGAAGTAATTAGGAGGGATAAGGGTTTAAGTGTAGGTGGAACCAGGCAAATTCCCATTCATGATGGAGTGGCGGTTTGGGGAAATCCTAATCCTTATGCTGTCGACGGGTATCAATACCAAGTGATCACAACCAAGAACTTAATGATTCGCCTCCATTTACGCAATACTGGAATTTCTGTTAACCCTGATATTTATTCCGGCAATGGCCTCGTCCTTACCCAGAACTACCCCAACCCCTTCACCGGCCAAACTGTCATCAATTACCAGATCGGCACGGATTCTCCCGTCAGGCTCGAAATCACCGACCTCACCGGCCGGAAGGTGCTGGTCAGGGATGAAGGATCGAAACCTCCCGGCCGGCATCAGATCTTGATCCAGGGCGCCGGGTTGGCGCCGGGGGTATATTTTTATACGGTTTATGCCGGGGCAAACCGGGAAACAAAACGGATGATATTTACCCGGTTAAATAATTGAAATATAATTTGTTGATTCAGGAATTTGTTGTTAGTTTTGTGAACTATAGACACGAATTATTCGTATGTTCAGTTCACAAAGCATCGAAAATGATTTAATCCTGATCATTTATTCAGATACCCGAACGGTATTCCGGCTCAGGGATGTAGCCATGTTGTCGGGTGAGACGAACTTCATCTCGCTCAGTAAAAAGCTGAATTATTACGTACATGCCGGAAAACTTCAGAATCCGCGCAAGGGTGTGTATGCTAAACCCGGCTATAATACGCAGGAACTGGCCTGTATCCTGCATACCCCTTCCTACCTGTCACTGGAGTTTGTCCTCCAGCGGGCAGGGGTTGTTTTTCAATATGATTCAGGAATTACCGCCTTAAGCTATTTGAGCCGGACTGTGGAAGTGGATAAGCAGGAATACCGATACCGGAAGATCAAGGGTGAAATTTTGGTTAACACCGAGGGAATTATCCGGCAGGAAAATCACGTCAATATCGCATCCCCGGAACGCGCATTTCTCGACCTACTGTATCTGAATGGCGAAACCACTTTTGACAATCTGAATCCCCTCGATAAACGATTGGTTCGCAGGCTGGTGTCGCTTTATCAATCGAAAATTCTCAAGGACAGGGTTACTAAAATGATGTAATATGATCGATGTAAACCGCCATAAATTCATGCTGGTTCAAATCCTGAAAGATGTTTATTCTGATTTTGATCTTGCCAGTAGTTTGGGATTTAAAGGAGGAACGGCCCTGATGTTTTTTTTCGACCTGCCGAGGTTTTCGGTGGATCTTGATTTTAACCTGCTTGTGGATGAAAAGGCCGACCTGGTCTATTCCAGGATGCGTAAAATCCTCCTGAAATATGGGACTATTCACGATGAGGCTAAAAAATTCTATGGTCCCCTGTTGGTTTTGGATTATGGGTTTGGTGAAAGGAAACTAAAAGTCGAGATTTCAAACCGCAACTTTAACGATCGGTATTCGGTTATGAATTTTCTCGGCATCAACGTCAGGGTGATGGTTCCGGAAGACATGTTTGCCCATAAATTATGTGCTCTACTGGACCGAAACACTTTAACTCCACGCGATATCTTCGATTGTTGGTTTTTTGCTCAGAAGAGAACCTCCCTGAACGGCAAGATCATCGAATCGCTTATGGGAATGCCTCTCAGCGACTACCTTCAAACGTGCATCGATCAGATAGAAGTCTTCAGCGACAAGAAACTGCTGGATGGCCTTGGCGAATTGATGAATCCGGACATGAAGAAATTTGTGCGAACCAAAATGCGGACCGAACTGGTTCAGCTTCTTAACACTTATAAAGCCTTTCCGATCTGATGGTAAGGGCGCATAAATGCGCCCTGTAACATTATGTGCAATAATCCGATATAAACACAGAACGAAATAACTCTATACCCACCGCGGCCCCTACCAATTGCCCCGGGTTTCCAACCCGGGGTTTCAGGCAGCATCCCCAGATTTTTGTACAAAAGGCCTTTAAAGGCCTTTTGATGAGAGATTTGTGAGGATTTCCTATCCCCGGGTTGAAAACCCGGGGCAATTGGTAGGGGGCACGGTGGGCACCCGATCATTCTGTTTTCCAAAATATTCCGGCATTGCAATCCCCACCGAATTATCCTGTTCAAAAAAATTACCTTTGGACAACTGTGATCCTCATCTAAACCGATCATCAGAATAAACAAAATCATAACACAATGAAAATCAGGAATTTATTTTTTATCGTGAGCGTATCGGTCCTTGTCGCCGGATGCAGCGCAAACAAGCCGGTGGCTGTAAATCAGTCCGTTGAAAATCCCAAAATGATGATCATCGCCAAGGTCTCGGTCAAACCGGATAAAACGCGGGATTTCATCGCAGCCGCAAAGGAAATCATCGAAAAATCCAACAAGGAAGCCGGTTGTAGTTTCTATCAGTTGTACCAGGACCCTTATGATAATGCAAAGTTTGTTTTTGTGGAGGAATACAGGAACCAGGCAGCCGTTGATGCTCACTTCGCAACCGAGCATTTTAAGGGATTTGGGGCTAAAATCGGCGACCTGGTTGCGGGACCCGCTGATATCAAAATCATTACCGTGGCGGCGGAAGCAAAGAAGTAAGTAAAACACAGTAGAGTTATGAGGAAGATATTTCTGCTGGTATCAGGTTTATTATCAATCCTGATGTTTGGAACCAAATCAATGGCGCAGGCCGATCGCATGCAGTGGTGGCGCGATGCCCGCTTCGGAATGTTCATCCACTGGGATATGTCGAGCGTCGCCGGAACCGAAATCAGCTGGTCGAGGCTCGGGCCCAAGCCGCTCGACGGATCGTGGGGCGGACCGGCCGGCAGCGGCGGGGACCCGGTGTATGATAATCTGTATAAGCAATTTAACCCCACGCAGTTTGATGCAAAGGAATGGGTTGCATTGGCCAAAGAAGCCGGCATGAAATACATCGTGTTCACCACCAAGCACCACGGCGGATTTTCCATGTGGGACACGAAATATTCCAACTACGGCATCATGAATACCGCCTTCAAACGAGATGTGGTGAAGGAATTGTCGGAGGCCTGCCATAAGGCCGGAATCCATTTCGGAATCTACTATTCCCCGCGCGACTGGTATCATCCGGATTACGGTGTGGGGGACAACAGTAAATATGAGTCGTTCATGATAGGACAGCTTACCGAGCTCCTGACGAAATACGGGGATATCGATGTGGTGTGGTTCGACAGCTTCGGCACGGGTAAATCTATCGGATACTGGCATGCCGATAAGGTCCTCGAACTGGTGCGAAAGCTTCAGCCTCAAACGATTATCAATAACCGCTGTAGCTTTTTTGCCGAACAGGTGCCCTCCCTTCAGGCCGATTTTGATACCCCCGAGCAGACCATCGGCGCCTACCGCACCAACCGCGACTGGGAGTCCTGCATGTGCGTGGTGGATGCTCCGGGCGGCGGCTGGTCATACCGCAAGGACGGAAAAGTAAAACCCTTCGATGAATGCATCCGCAACCTTGTCAGCTGCGCCACCGGCGACGGGAACCTGCTTCTTGATGTGGGCCCCGATGCAACCGGCATCATCCCGGCCGACCAGTCGGACCGCCTCAAAGAGATGGGACAGTGGATGAAAAAGTACGGGAAAACCATTTATGGCACCGAGGGCGGTCCCATCAAGAACGGTCCCTGGGGCGGAGCCACCTATAAAGGGAAAAAAGTCTGGATTCACCTCTTCGACGCAGCCCCGGAAACCCTCGAACTCCCCAAACTCAACCAGAAACTGGTCTCCTGGAAAAACCTCACCGACAGCAAAATAATGATAACCGAAAAGAATGACCGGATCATCCTCACCGGCATCACCACCGGCCGTGTCTCGCCCGATTCCATTGTGGAACTGGTTTTCGATCAGGACGTTACGAGGGTGGATGAATAAGGTATCGGGTATCGGGTATCAGTTGTTGGGAACAGGGCTCTCCGATTTGTCATTCCTGCGAAAGCAGGAATCCCCTCCCTCGGAGCGCCCCTTACCCTGATCCTGGTAACCGGCAACCGGCAACCGGCAACCGTAAAGACGCATTTATGCGTCTCTACACAGCCCCTGCATAATCAGGTATTGTGCGCCGATGTAGGTGAGCATCACCCAGAACCCTCCATTGGGAATTTCCGTAACGAACCGGTTATAGGCAAGCAGGCTGTCAGATACAAGAAACAAAAGGGATCCGGAAAACAGCAGCCCGAAACTGTTGGAATCAACCCGCTGATATCGGTTCAAGGCTGCAACCGACATCCCGATCAGGGAAACAGCATAAAGGAAGACTACTGGAATCATGATTCCTTCGAGCCCGGGTAATATCAGAAAAAAAATAAAAACAAGATAGAATCCAAACGGCAGGAGCCAGATGGGTTTCCTGGCAACAAAACCTTTCTGTGTCGAGACTGCGAATTTCCGGAACGCTTGAATGTAGGCTAACTGTGAAGCGAAAAATCCGCCGACTCCCGCAAAAAAGAAAAGATCATGCTTCCACGCAAACATCAGGAGTAAATCACCAACCCATGAAAAGAAGAACGCCAGAAGAACCAGTTTACGATATGGCGCAGGCCCTGTATTGAGCAGGAAATAAACGGTAATCCATATCAGGATCAGGGGTTTGAACGCATATTCAATGGATTTTATATCATGCCAGGAACCAAAGAGTTGACCGGCTGCGATAACCAGGAAAAATAAATTCAGGATAAGGTTTCTGGATTTCATGGGTCACTGTTTTATCCCTGAAAGGTATAAAAAACCCTGATCAGGTTTTACTCCGATCAGGGCTTAATAAACACCTCTGTTTCGAATAACTATTTTCCGGTGGTGGATCCGTCCTCCACTTTCTGGACTTCTCCCTTGATAGTCAGGATATATTTCTGTCCGTCGTTCATTTTCACGATCGCACTTTTGGTAAAGAAGCCGGTGATCTTGGCATCATAGGTAAGCGATACAATTCCTTTGTCACCTGGTTTAATGGGCTCCTTGGTGTAATTCGGCGAAGTACAGCCGCAAGTGGTTACCACTTCACTGATGGTAATAGGGGTTTTACCCGCATTGGTTAGGGTGAAGGTGGCCTTTGCAGGTTTCTGGTGCATAACAGAGGTTGCAAAGTCATGCTCAGTCTTGTCCCAGGTGCAGGTCAAAGGAACATTACCCGGCAAAGGAGCATTCGCAGCACTTTTTCCCGGTATTCCGGCATCACCATCGCCAAGTGATTGAATTTCAACGCTTTGTGCTTTTTGTTCGCTCTTTTGTATCTCCTGGAGGGTTACCTTTTTCTGTGCCATTACCGGAGTGGCCATGAACAGAACTGCTCCGGCGACGAGTATCAACAAACCTGATTTTTTCATTTTTTCTGTTTTATTTCTTGGGATCAAATGTAAACCTATCCCTCTCCAACTACCGTTAAAGGAGACTTAATTATTGTTAACGGGTTGTTAAGCGGGTTTGAATAGGAGCGGTTTATCCGGTATCTTCGTAGCAATGAACCGAAATGCAATCAGATGGTTGATGGTTCTCGGGATCCTTTCGATCATCGGGATTCTCAGCGTACAGGTTTTTTTCATAAGGAAAGCCCTCTCCCAGCAGGACCGGGAGCTCAATCAAACCATCACGATCGCACTGGGCGCGGTAGCCGAAAAGCTTGCGGGATACAATGATGCCGAACTGCCGCAACAGAGTCCGGTCTTCAGGCACAGCGCCGCTTATTATATTGTGAATGTGAACGGGGATATTGACCCGGCTATCCTTGAGCAGTTCCTGGTTGCCGAATTTCATTCCCGCGGGCTTAATCTTGACTTTGAGTATGGTATCTATGATTGCCGGTCCGACGAGATGGTTTACGGCAGCCTGATCCGGTTCGGGGAAAACAGCAGGATCGAGCCGCTGGTTAATGGTTTCCCCAAACACCCTGGTTACCTCTATTATTTCGGAATCCATTTTGTCGGCCGCAACCAGGCCCTGTCAAATTCAATGGGCATCTGGTATTTCTTTAGCTTGATATTGATTCTCGTGGTATTCTTCTTCGCTTACAGCCAGTGGATCATCCTCCGCCAAAAGCAGTACGCAGAGATTCAGAAGGACTTCATAAACACCATGACCCACGAGTTCAAGACGCCCCTTGCTTCTCTTGCGATGTCGGCGGATGTGATTCTTAAACCCGATATTGTAAACGAGCCTGAACGATTGAGGAAATACGGGCAAATCATCAGGAGCCAGGTCAATCACCTTCTCGGACAGGTTGAAAAGGTCCTCGAAATGGGCGGGCGCGGGGGTGAGCATACGAAGCTGGTCAGGACTGAGGTTGATCTCGAATCACTGATCAACGAGCTGGTTCAGCAAATGGAAGCAAGAATCAGGTGCGAGCAGGGAGTGGTTAACGTAAGGTATCATTCTTCCATCCGATTTATAAAGGCCGACAGGCTTCACCTAACAAACATCATTCTGAATCTGATCGACAATGCGCTGAAGTATTCAGGCCCTGAACCGAAAATCACCGTGGAGGTCAGCGATGTTCCCACCGGACTCGAGCTGGCAGTGGAGGATCAGGGTATCGGCATTCCCGTGGAATATTCAAAACGTGTTTTCGACCGGTTCTTCAGGGTTCCCACCGGAAATGTTCACACCATCAAAGGATTTGGCCTCGGACTCTATTATACCCGGAATATCATCCGGTCGCACGGCTGGAAAATTCGCCTGGTGAGTTTGCCGGGTAAAGGAACACGAATGGTGATCACCGTCCCGAAAAAAAAGATCTGAATGGATAAGCCAGTAGTATTATATGTGGAGGATGATGAAACTCTCCGGTTTATAACCTCTGAAAATCTCGAAAGGGAGGGACTGGCGGTGGTCACAGCCGGCGATGGTCTGGAGGCCTGGAGCTTGTTCTCAGCCGAAAAACCGGATATTTGTGTGCTCGATGTTAACCTTCCGAAGCTCGACGGATTTTCGCTGGCACGCAGGATACGGGAGTCCGACCTGAATACCCCGATCCTCTTTGTTACCGCCAAATCCCTGAGGGAAGACAAACTCGAAGGGCTTCTTCTGGGAGGCGATGATTACCTGATAAAACCGTTCAGCATCGAGGAGCTGGTGCTGAAAATCCGCATTTTCCTCAGGCGTTCCGGGGTACCTATCCCTTCACCCGTCCTTGAGCCTGTCAGGTTAGGTAATTTCTTACTCGATAAGTCTAATTTAATTCTCAGATACGGCACCGAAGAGATCCTGCTGACCTTCAAGGAGTCTGAATTGCTCGAGTTCTTCATCAGAAATAAAGGAAAACTTCTGACACGCGAACATATCCTTGAAACCCTCTGGGGTGGGAACGACTATTTTGCAGGCCGTAGCCTCGATGTGTACATCTCAAAGCTCAGGAAATATTTAAGCCGGGATCCCGCAGTGAAAATCGAGAACCGGCATGGAATCGGGTTTATCTTTAAAACCTGATTTATTTCGGCATCCCGCCAAAAAACCTCTTGAGATTCCTGTGAAACTTGTGGAAACTGTCCGGTTTATGGTGCATCAATATGCACTGTTTCGTGATCAGGTTAATGTCCTTGTTCTTTAGTAGTGCCAAGGCCTCCGGAGTTTCGGAATGCTGCTGGATCCAGATGTTGCTGATTCCTTTTGACAAGGCTTCCTGCACCACAGCGGCAGTCTGGTCTTTTTTTGTGAGTATGATCAGACCTTTAACCTCTTCGGGTAGGGCTGCAACTGACGGATAGCATTTGACACCATTGATTTCGTCAAGGTTTGGATTGACAGGAATCAGCTGAAGGCCCTTTTTGAAAAGCTCTTCATAAGCTACCCTTCCAAATTTCTTTGGATTTCTTGAAACACCTGCAATTGCAATGGGCTCAACTGCAAGGAATTGGTCTATTTGTTTCTGGCTGGTCATGGTTTGATGAATTAAACCGAAAAGTACAATTCTGTTTTGCATTATCCTTCGTATTTTTGGAAAAACAGAAAGCATATGCAGACCATGAATTTTTCATCAGAAAACAGGGAAATTAAGGATGTAACCAAAGTTGTCCTGCGTGATTATGGTAGTTTGTTCATCAGCCAGGGAGAAGAAGAGAGCCTGCGGATCGAAGGCGAGCCGGAAGTGTTGCGGACCGTGAAAACCTGGGTAAACAACGGTGAACTGATTCTGGATATCGACGAGTCATGGTTTCAGAAAACATTGAGCGCCGTTACAAGCGCCATTGAAGGCCGGTCGCTGAAATACCATCTGATGGTTAAAAACCTTGAGGGGATTTATGTTCAGGGTGCAGCACAGGTAAAAATGACCGGACTGAAAACCGAGTCTATCTATCTGACCTTGAAAGGGGCAGGGGAAATGATAATAACCGGGATTGAAGCCGGACTGGTTGACATTGATCTTCCGGGTGCGGGAGTAATTTCAGCTTCAGGCCGGACAGACCGGCTCAACGTCAGCGTAAAAGGTGCCGGAAGCTATGACGGTCCTCGCCTTGAAAGTCGTGATGCGCGCGTTTCACTGCGCGGAGTCGGTAAAGCAACCGTTTGGGCAACAGGAAAACTCGACGCTGTGGTTGAAGGTATCGGTTCGATTGATTATTATGGCAACCCTGATATTCGCCAGCAAGTCAGCGGCCTCGGCAAAGTCAACCACCGCAGCTAACCTATTTCTTTATAAAGTTCCCAGTCTGATACTCCTCAAACGCCTGATACAACTCCTCCTTGGTGTTCATCACGATGGGCCCGCGCCATGCGATGGGTTCATTTAATGGCTTGCCGGCAACCAGTAAAAACCTCGTGGCTGATTGATCCGTTCCCATGAATACCTGATCTCCTGAAACAAGTTTAGCCAGGGTGCCCGAACCGATCGGATTGGCCATCATCTGATCAAAATAGCCCGATCCTTCAAAAACATAAACAAACACAGTATGTGAAGGATCGATCTCAATGGTCTGCTGAACACCTGCCGGAATAGTAATATCCATGAAAACCGGCTTTACCATGATATCCTTAACCGGGCCGGTATATTCGCCGAACTTTCCTGCAGCCAGCCTGATTTTCAAACCTTTCCAGTCAAACTCCGGGATCAGGTGGGAGGCTATGTCCTGATATCTGGGTTTCATCATTTTATGTGCTGCGGGTAGATTGACCCATAACTGAAAGCCGCTCATCGTGCCTTCGAAACTCCGGGGCATCTCCTGATGAAGTATACCCGAGCCTGCCGTCATCCATTGTATATCACCCGATTTGATCTTTCCTTTATTACCCATGCTGTCTTCATGATCAACCTCTCCTGCCAGCATATAGGTAACCGTTTCGATACCGCGATGCGGATGCCACGGGAACCCTGCCATATAATCTGACGGATCGTCAGAACCAAAATGATCCAGCATCAGGAACGGATCCAGCCAACCCTGCCGGGGATAACCGAATACCCGCTGCAGCTTGACCCCTGCACCCTCCAAAACCGGAGTGGTGCTCAGCGTACTTTCAACTTTTCTGATCATAACCCAGTATATTAGTTATGTCTAAATTACAAAATTTGTTGTAATCTCCGTCTCCCGGTCTCTCGGTCTTACCGTCTTACAGTCTTAAAGTCTTACAGTCTCACAGTCTCACAGTCTTCCCCAAATCCCCGCCAGCACCACCGCCGCCATCGCCTCCACCACCACCGGCACCCTGAGGGCAATGCACCGGTCGTGCCGTCCGCCGATAACCAGTTCCTCAACCTTGCCGGATTTGAGGTTCAGGGTCTGCTGGGGCTTTGATGTACTGGACGTTGGCTTGACCGCAACCCTGAAAACCAGCTCATTCCCGTTGGTAAGTCCGCCGTTGATTCCACCGGCATAATTGGTATCCGTTGTTCCGTCGGCTGCTATGATCCGGTCATTATGCTCCGATCCTTTCATTCTACTTGCCGCAAATCCGCTACCAAACTCGATCCCCTTGATGGCCGGAATTGAGAACACTGCATGCGCCAGCAGGGACTCCACCGAGTCAAAGAAAGGTTCACCCAGTCCCACGGGAAGCCCGGTAACACGGCATTCAACAATGCCCCCGATTGAATCATTCTCTTCCTCGGCTTTCCTGATGGCGGCAGGGATATCGGTCAGCCCGCCTGCTTCAATGAGAACTGCATGGATCCCGGTTTCAGGTATTGCTTTTTTTGCAACAACCCCTGCGGCGACAATAGCCAGGGTAAGCCGGCCGCTAAAATGACCGCCACCCCGATGGTCATTGAATCCTTTAAACTTTTGCATCGCAACCCAATCGGCATGCCCGGGCCTGGGTTGTATTTTCAGATGATCGTAGTCCCCAGATTTAATATTCTGATTTTCAAAAACAACGGTCAGAGGGGCACCTGTGGTGAACCCGTTGAACCAGCCCGACAGGATTTTCGGCTCATCTGATTCAATCCGGGGGGTAGTGCCGGCGGCACCGGGCTGCCTGCGTTTAATATCGGAAGTAAAGTCATCCGGTACCAGCGGAATCCCTGCCGGACATCCGTCTATGGTAATTCCGACGACAGGTCCGTGGGATTCGCCGAAAATACTGACCCTGAATTGATTGCCAAAGCTATTCATCGATTCTTCCTCCAATGGATCTTAGATCCTTAAAAAAGTCCGGATATGATTTTGATACGCATTCGGGAGTTGATATTCTGACCGGAGTACGAGAGCAGGTTGCCACGGTGGCCGCAGCCATGGCCATCCGGTGATCGCCGCGCGGATCAATATCCCCGGTTTTCATCATGGATGGGCCCGTGATATACATGGTGCCCGCCTCCAGCCGGATGGTCACCCCGATTTTAAAAAACTCATCCTGCAGGGCCCTTGCACGGTTACTCTCTTTATGAATCAGCCGGTGCGTCCCCATGATCCGCGTGGTTCCCTCGCAATGCGCTGCCAGAGCGGCAAGCGGCGGGAACAGATCGGGACATTGAGTGGCATCAAAATCGAAAGCTTTGAGCTCCTCGCGGCTGACCGTTACCCCGTCACCCAGGATTTCGATTCGGGCTCCGGCACGGCTTAGAGCTGTAAGGATTTGACGATCAGCCTGATGGGAGTTGGCTTGTAGATGATTCACCGTGGCCGAACCCCCAAGAGCGCCAGCAACCAACAGAAAGGCAGCCCCGCTCCAATCCCCTTCCACCGTAAGATCGGCGGCCTTGTATTTCTGCTTCCCGGGAATATGAAACTCCCGGTAGCTCTTGTTTTCAATGTGGATGCCAAAGGTCTTAAGCACATCCATAGTGAGGTCGATATAGGGACGGCTCTGCAGATCAAGCACCTCGATGACCGAGTCGCCTTTAACCACCGGCAGCGCCATAAGAATGCCCGTTAGCAGCTGTGAGGAAATGGATCCGTCAACCGTTGCCTTGCCGCTTTTCAGCGGTCCGCGGATCCATATCGGGACAAATCCATCCTGGGTCTGACAGTGGGCACCGAGCTGATTCAGGGCGTCAGCCACCATTTGAACAGGCCGCTTGACCAGGGATCCGCTGCCGTTCATGATCATCGTCTGGTCATGTAATGCTGCAATCGGGGAGAACATCCGCAGGCTTAGCCCGGCTTCCCCGCATTCCAGCTTCTGGCTCGCCGGGTTGAATCCTCCATGGATAAGCAGATGGTCCCCTTTATCTTCAATACGCGCTCCAAGAATCTCAATAATTCGCATGGCGGCCAGGGCATCATCACTCCGGGAAGGGTTCCGGATCACCGAATTCCCCCTGGCCAGCAACGCACCCGCCAGCAACCGCTGCGCATGACTCTTCGACGCCGGCGCCGTTACCACTCCATTGATCTTTGATCGTAAAACCGTAAATGCCATCTATTTTATTTGACCCACAAAGTTATAAATCGTAAATCGTAAATCGTAAATCGTAAATCTTCAATCATTCATCACCTTCGTCTGCATATTGATCGACTCCTGATGAATAGCCATGAACAACTTCCGGATGAATTCATCAGAGAAACCTTTTGAATGACCCTCTTCAAGATACTTCGAAATGATCTGGTCCCACCGTGCAGGCTGAAGGATGGTAACACTGTTCTCTTTCTTGACCAACCCGATTTTTGTGGCAACTTTCATCCTGTCTTCCAGAATGTTCATCAGTTCCTGGTCGAGACGGTCAATCTCTCCCCTGAGCTCCTCCAGCTTGTGAATGAACCCGTTGTTGCCGGGATCGGTTTTCCTGAGGATCAGATGGTTTAGCAAGGTTCCCAGTTCTTCCGGTGTGATCTGCTGCTTCGAATCCGACCACGCAGAATCCGGGTCAGGATGAGTCTCAATCATCAGGCCATCAAAATTCAGGTCCATCGCCTTTTGGGCTACCTCCTGCAATAGAGTTCTTTTACCTGCAATATGGCTGGGATCACAAACCATCGGCAGATCGGGCCGCAGCCGCTTTAATTCAATCGGGATCTGCCAGTTCGGGGAATTACGGTATCGGTTCTCGGAAAAACTTGAGAAACCCCTGTGTACTGCTGCGATCCGGGTGATGCCAACCTTCTGCAGACGCTCGATCGATCCGATCCATAGGTCAACATCGGGATTAACCGGATTTTTAACAAAAATCGGAATATCCACCCCGCTTAGTGCTTCAGCGATCTCCTGAATGGTAAAGGGGTTTACGGTGGTCCGCGCTCCGATCCACAACATGTCGACCCCATACTTCAGGGCTTCATAGGCATGCTGGGCATTGGCAACTTCGGTTGTGGTAAACAACCCGGTTTCTTCTTTCACCTGCTTCAGCCACTTCAGACCCTTTACTCCAACTCCTTCAAAAGAGTTTGGCCGGGTGCGGGGCTTCCAGATACCGGCCCGGTAAATCTGGGTGCTTGTTTTCTTTAGCCTGCGGGCGGTATCCATCACCTGCTCCTCAGTCTCGGCCGAACAGGGGCCGGCTATTACCAATGGCCGGGTGGAATTGAGCCCCCAGCCTTCAAAAATTGTCTTGTTTATTGCTGTTTCCATGGACTGGAATTTAGAGTTTTCTGAATTTTGTTTGCCTTCTTTATCAAATCATGAACCTTCCGGGTATCCCCGGCCTGGATATAATCCTTGAATTTCGTCATTTTCTCGATATAGGTTTCCATCACCTCAACCACATGACTCCTGTTCTGATCAAAAACCGGCACCCACATTTCTGCGGAACTGGCCGCGAGCCGCACCGTGCTTTCGAATCCCCCGGATGCCAGGTTCAGTATGTTCCTTTCGTTATGCTCCTTTTCCAGAACCGTCAGCGCCAGGGCAAAAGAGGTGATATGCGAGATGTGCGATACATAGGCCGTATGCAGATCATGCTCCACGGAGCTCATGAAGATAAGCCGCATATTCAGAGCCATATACAGGTTGGTAATTGCTTCCAGTGATTTCTGGTTGCTCTTCGCCATATCACAGATAATCGCCACCTTCTTGTTGAACAACCCCGGCAGAGCCGCCTCAGGTCCCGAAAATTCGGTTCCGGCCATAGGGTGGGAGGGTACGTAATTGCTCCGTTTAGGATGGTCCTTCACATGCTCGGTAATGCTGAGCTTGGTTGAACCCATATCCGTAACCGCCTGATGCGTAACATAATCGAGTATAAAGGGCAGCTGCGTCTTTATGGCATCCACCGGGATGGCCAGAATGATGAGGTCCGATTGCTGCACGGCATAAACCAGCTTATGAACCTCATCCACCAATCCGCGCTCCAGGGCTGCCCGGCAATGCTCCGGATTCTTGTCAACCCCGATGATGCGCTCAGAAAACCGCTTGGCTTTTAACTCCAGCCCCACCGAACCTCCGATCAAACCTAAACCGATAATCGTTATTGTCATTTTCTTGTAATTAGAAATTATGCCCTTCGGGCCAACTAGGGCGCTTTAGCGCCCCAATTAGCGAGCTTTAGCGAGCCTCTTAGTGAGCGTCAGCGAACCAATTAGCGAGCGTAAGCGAGTCATTTATTTTTTCGTTATTCTATCCACCGCCTCCTGTATAACCTCCACAGTCTGGCACAAAGAAACCCTGATATATCTCTCCCCCTGAGCTCCGAAAATAAACCCGGGAGTAATGAAAACCCGGCTCTTTTGAAGGATCCGCTCGGCCATCTCCCGGCCCGACTCTTCCGTTGGCGGAATCCGCGCCCACACAAACAGCCCCGACTGATCCACGCTGTATGTGCATTTCAGAAAATCAAGCAGTTCGTGGACGATTACTTTTCTTTCACGGTAAACTGCATTTACCTTCTCATACCATTCCGGTCCCAGTTCCAGAGCCTTAACCGCTGCCAGCTGCATCGGCTTGAACATTCCGGAATCCATCTGGCTCTTAAACCTGATGAGGTAATCGAGGTACTCCTTCCTGCCTGCAACCATTCCGATACGCCAACCGGCCATGTTGTGGGATTTAGACAGGCTGTTCAGTTCCATGGCAGTTTCGATTGCACCCGGGACGCTGAGCAGGCTGAGTGGTTCATCGTTGAGAATGAAGCTATAGGGATTATCGTTGATCAGCAGGATCTTATGCAAGGAGGCAAAGGCAACCAGCTCCTCAAAGAGTTTCCTGCTGGCCCGCTTGCCGGTAGGCATATGGGGATAATTCACAAACATGACCTTGGCACGGTGCAACCCCATCAGTTCAATGAAATCAAGATCGGGCAGCCAGTCCCGCTCAGGCAATAAAGGATAAGTTTTTACCCTTGCCCCGGAAAGTCGGGTAACAGCCGCATAGGCCGGATAACCGGGATCAGGAACAAGCGCTTCGTCACCGGGCCCTAAAAACGACATGGCAATATGCATCAGGCCCTCCTTGGATCCAAACAGCGGTAGGATCTCCTGGTCCGGATTCAGGTCCACATCATAATAACGCTTGTACCAGGATGAAAAGGCCACACGTAGCTCCGGAATTCCCTGGTAAGGCTGGTAACCGTGCACATTGGCGGGAATCGACTGCTGATAAAGTTCTTCTATAACGGTTTCATCCGGAGCTAAATCCGGACTTCCGATCCCGAGGTTGATAACCGGTGTGCCGGAAAGGTTCATCTCGCGGATCTCACGAAGCTTGGATGAGAAATAATACTCCTCAAGTCCCTGGATTCTTGCTGCCGGTTCAATCAGTAATTTGCTCATAGGATATGTTTTCCCTGGAGATATTCCCCCAGTATAATTAGTTCATGCGTCAGGGGCCGGATCGCCTCAACAGCCTGCCTGTATCGGATTACTTCAGAAAACGTCAGGTCAATCAGAAAGTGGTACTCCCACTCCTGCCCGATAATCGGAATCGACTGTATCTTAGTCAGGTTCACGCCATAAAAAGAGAAGATCGACAAAACATGCGAGAGACTCCCTGTCTGGTGGGGAAGGGAAAAGGATAACGAAGCCTTCTCCGGATTTTCAACCTTGAAATGCTCAGTTCCATTGGGCTTGTAAAGGAACAGAAAGCGGGTGTAATTTCGCTTGTTGGTTTCGATTCCATGTGCAAGTATCTCCAAACCATACATTTCAGCGGCCCGCTCCCCTGCGATAGCCGCCAGTCCCGGCCTGTTTTCATCGGCCACCCATTTGGCGCTGGCAGCTGTATCATCCGACTCGATCAGATGGATGTTCGGATAGGCTTTGAAAAAAGGCCTCGTCTGGGCGATCGCCATATAATGTGAATAGACCTCATGAAGGTCGCGGATCTGCTCACCCGGAAGCGCCATAAGGTTCTGGCTGATTCTCAGGTAAACCTCTCCGAAAATGGTAAAACCCGATGTGTTGATCAGTGCATAATTCGGCAGCAGGGATCCGGCAACGGTATTCTCAATCGCCATCACCGCCACATCCGCATTTCCCAGGCGTACCTGTTCGAAAAGATCCTCGAAGGCAACACAGGGAACCATATCTACCTGCTTGTCAGTGAAATAGTCGCGGGCCGCCTGGTCGTGAAAGGATCCTGCGATCCCCTGGATGGCTGCCCGTATGTTTTCTGTTTCTTTCATCTTTTCCGTTTGTAAAAAAAAAGTCCCGGCCTTTTTCTGCCCGGGACTCTTTTGATCTTATATCTTTCTTCTTTATTCTTTCATCTTGATCAAAGATCTCCCGGTCTGCTTTTAAAGTAAAAGCCGAAAAAGAAAAAGCAGTAGTAAAATACCCCGGAAAACTCTTTCATACTCTCAAAATTTCAGGGTCAAAAGTAGGCACCCAAACTGAATATCCAAAGAAATTCGCATAAAAATGTAAATTCGGGAAATCAATGTGCCAATATGCCAATCTGCCAATGTGCCAATTAAAAGAGCCTGATCATGAATTACAGACCAACTCCCTTGACTCTCTTAACTCTTTTAACTCTCCTGACTCTCTCCTGCGCCCGTGTACCGTTCCACATATATTCCGATGAGGCCTACCGCCAGAATGTTGAACTGCGGTTTGAGCAGAGGAAATCACTGGCAACTAATCGTGCGGAAGACCTTTTCTCTGTGTTTAATGAGGAGCTGACTCAAACCGAACAGGAGGGGTTGAAGTTCCTCTATGCCTTCATGCCGCTCAGCGACCTGGCAGATTATGACGGGAAGTTTTTCCTGAATCAGGTTCGGTGGAGCCTGGCCGCGAGGGACACCTTTGCCTGGGGTAAGACGATTCCGGAGGATGTATTCCGCCATTTCGTCCTTCCGTATCGGGTTAATAATGAGAATCTTGACACTGCAAGAATTGTGATTTTCAATAAACTGAAGAGCAGAATACGAAACATGGGCATGCTGGACGCCGCGCTGGATGTTAACCACTGGTGCCATGAAAAGGTAACCTATCGGGGCAGCGATATCCGGACCTCGGCGCCGCTTGCCTCCATGAAAACCGCTTATGGCCGGTGTGGAGAGGAATCAACTTTTACCGTTGCTGCCCTCCGGGCTGTTGGAATTCCTGCCCGTCAGGTCTATACCCCAAGATGGGCCCATTCCGATGATAACCATGCCTGGGTTGAGTTCTGGGCAGAGGGGAAATGGCATTACATGGGAGCATGCGAGCCGGAATGTGTTCCTGACCTTGGTTGGTTTACCGAGCCCGCCAGGCGTGCGATGCTGATTCATACCAAGGCATTCGGTGATTACCTCGGCTCGGAACGTGTTGAAAACCGGGAATTAAACTATGCCCTACTAAATACCCTGGGTGTTTATGCACCAACCAAGGAGATACATGTTACGGCAACCGGCGTGGATGGAAAACCGGCGGCAGATGCTGTTATTGAGTTTCAATTGTATAATTATGCAGAGTATTATCCGATTTCAACAAAGAAAACGGATCAGGCGGGTTATTGCAGTTTCCTCACCGGACTCGGCGACCTGGTTATCTGGGCCCGCTCCGGCAATGCCTTCGGTTTTAAAAAGATATCAGTTGGGTCTGTTGATACGGTAAAAATCACCCTGGATCAGGCTCCTTATTCCGACAGATCGGTAAGTTTTGATATGGAACCGCCCATCCAGCGGGAACCTCTGGTGATTGCCAATGATTGTAAAGAAGAAAATAACCGTCTCCTCAGAATGGAGGATTCGATCCGCGGTGCCTATGAAAAGACATTCCCCACAGAACAGCAGTCGTCTGAATTTGCAGGCACCCTTGGCCTGGAACCCGACCGCCTCTGGATGATCATCCAGAAAAGCAGGGGCAACTACGATGAGATTATGTCCTTTCTCAAAATGATTCCGCCTGCAAGCCTGCCCACCGCACTCGATCTTCTCGAAGTTATAGCCGAAAAAGACCTCCGCGACACAAAAGCCTCCATCCTCACCGACCACCTCACCCACACTCCCTCTACACCCACACCCACACCCTCGCAACAACCGGCAACCGGCAACCGGCAACCGGTAACCAGACAACCAGTAACCAGCAACTGGCTTTCTTTCGTTCTCAACCCCCGCATCGCAAACGAGATGCTGGTCGCATACCGAAGAGAGCTTCAGCGTGCCATTGGCAGTGAGTTGATGGCTAAAATGCAGGCCGATCCCAATCTGGTTCGACAACATATCCTGGACGACATCCGGATCAACAAGGGTGATAACTATTACGGTACACCGCTTACCCCGATGGGCGTTTATAACCTGAAGGTTGCGGATGAGCATTCCCGCAAGATTTATGCAGTTGCTTTGCTGCGAACTTGCGGAATCCCGGCCCGGCTCAAGCCGGGCACCCTGGAGCCTGAGTACTACTTCAATGACGCCTGGTCGGTTATGGATTTCGGAGAGGGGGTAACGGCAGCCCGACAAACCGCAACACTGATTCTTTCCAATGGTCCTCAGAATCAGGTGGTTCCTCAATATGAAACCCATTATACCCTGGGCCGATTCTCAGAGGGTAAATATGTTACCCAGGTATATGGCTATGATAATTTTGGAGATCCTCTGAAATCCCCGCTTGCCCTGGATCCAGGATTCTATTCACTGGTCACAGGAAACCGGCAGCCCGGTGGGAAAGTTCTCAGCTCTATCACTTTCTTTGAATTAAAAGCCGGTGATACCCGTAAAATGATGGTCACACTGAGAAAATCAAACAGGGAACCCGAAGTTATCGCATCCATTAGCCCGATTTGGGCAGTTCAACCCCTTAATAATGAGAAATTCAGCTGGCCTCAGCTAAACGAAGGCGGCCATATGGTCATCGCATGGATCGAACCCGACAAGGAAACAACAAAGCATGTATTCCAGGATCTGGGTTCATTGAAAACGGAAGTTGATAAACTGAAATGCCCCTTTGTTTTCCTGATACCCTCTGATAAACTTCCGGCAGGATTCACAAAAGACTCATGGAACAGGCTTCCGGAACAATCAAAGTTCGGAACATTGGCCGACCTGAGCTCGCTGACTGAACTGGAGAAATCATCCGGGAAAAGTCTCAAAGGTCAGTTTCCGATCGTAATTGTGGTAGACTCCAAAGGCCGGGTAACCTACCTCTCCTCCGGCTACAAAATCGGCATCGCCGAAGAGCTAATAAAACTCCTCCCCCCAAACCTCTAACTTCACACTTCTACCTTATAACCGGCAACCGGTAACCGGTAACCGGCAACCGGCAACCAGCAACCCCCTACCGCCTCTTCCGCCACAAATAATACACCGGTATCCCCAGCAGCACGATTATCAGACCCGGAAATGTGTAGTTCGGCTTGTATATCAGGAGGATCACGCAGATAACCGTGGTCACGAGTATGTAAAGTGCCGGGATTACCGGGTAGCCGAATGCCTTGTAAGGACGCTCCGCATCGGGTTGTTTCACCCGCAGGACGAAAATCGCACCGATCGTCAGGATAAAGAACAGAAGAACGGCAAAAATCACATAGTCCAGAAGGTTGTTATAGGTTCCGCTCAGACAGAGCAGGCTGGCCCATACTCCCTGAATAATCAGGGCAAAACCGGGAACGCCGTTTTTGTTGAGTTTTCCGGCACGCTTAAAGAACAAACCGTCCATTGCCATCGCATAATATACTCTTGGACTGGACAATACCATACCGTTATTGCAACCGAATGTGCTTATCATGATGAAAATAGCCATGATAATCGCGGCATAGTCCCCGATGATCACGCTCATGGTGGCAGTGGCAACCCGGTCGTTCGTGGCAAACTGGATTCCCCGCTCAATGGCAGTCACCCCATCAGGAGAACCTGAGAGCGGTAATACCTTGATATATACATAATTGGCCAGCATATACAATACAGACACAATCAGGGTACCGAAAAAGAGGCTGAGGGGAAGATTTCGCTTTGGATTGATTACTTCGCCGGAGATATAAGTGATGTTATACCAGGCATCGGAGGCAAAAAGAGATCCGACCATAGCCGTACCCATCGCCACCAGCAGGGCGAACCCTGCAATTGGAACAACCGCACCGCCTTCGCCGATCTGCTTCGCCTCCCAGAATACTTCCTTGTTGATGCTCCAGGAGTCGATACCTTTTGTGGCGACCAGTCCGACGATTATAAAACCTAACAGTGCGAGCGACTTGGTGGAAGTAAATATGTTCTGAATGGTTTTTCCGGTAACTATTCCGCGGGTGTTGATCCAGGTAAGGAATATAATCAGAAGGATGCCAACTAGTTGAGTTGTATTGAAATTGAACTTTCCTATATGAAACAGGATATTTTCCTCCGCTATCCAGGGGAACAGCACTCCGCTGAACTTGGCGAACCCGACGGCTACGGCCGCAATGGATCCTGTTTGTATAACCAGGAAGAGTGCCCAACCATAAAGGAAACCGATGAGAGGATTGTATGCTTCGCTTAAGTAAACATATTGCCCGCCCACCTTCGGCATCATGCCGGCCAGCTCCCCATAACTCAGTCCGCCGATTACGGTTATCAATCCTGAGACCAGCCATGCAACCATCATCCAGCCGGGCGACCCGAGGTTACGGGCCATATCGGAACTGACAATAAAAATGCCGGAGCCGATCATGCCCCCGGCAACAAAAGAAATACCATCAAAAAGATTGATCCGCTTACGGAACATGTTGTTTTCTTCTTGCATTCTGCCAGGTTTCAGTTAGGAAAACCAAATATAGACTTTTGCCCCAAAAAAAAGACTGCCGGAATCATTATCCCCGGCAGCCTTCCTTGTGCCCTTGTGCCCTTATGCCCCTTCTATCTCCTCCTCAACCCCCTCAACGTAATCTCCTTCACCTCTCCATCCCGGGTAATGGTAGCCAGGTTGTCACATTCACCGCCACCAAAATCAAGCACGGCGGTACTTTGTCCTTCAAGGTTGATCTCTTTGGTTCCTTTGCGGATCCAGTTGCAACCCATATGCATTAACAGAGGATCGGTAATGACCCAGGAAAAGGTCTTCCCGTCACGGTTTAATCCCCGTGCATTTCCAGTGATCTGGAAAACATCATCCAAGCGGTCTCTTAACGTTTCAGTTCCGCGGGTCTGTACCCGGATGTGAGTGGCTGTCCGGGTCCGAATAACTCCCTCAGGAGTAGTGATTGTGCTGTTGGTCAGCGTATTGTTCCATACCGGATGCCCTGAACGAATGTGGTAAGTGAGTGTTTGGGTACCTTCAATCTTGTTGTCATTAACGAAGTAATTCTCAAAAGTGATCACCTTTTCCCAGGCTTCCGCCTTTTGAGGCGCACTCTGATTGATGATGATTTTTCCTTTTTTGACCACATCTTCCCTTACCAGACATCCCTCGGTTCCAAAATCAATGGTGATGGTTTTTGGCCAGGTCACCCGGTCCATGGGCTCGATCGTTACGGTGCGGCAATCGGTCCTGCCGGTCTTTAATTCACCGAAAACACTTTCAGAAGTCAATTCGATATCGTCAATCAAATCGGTAACCAGGTCACTGATCAGCACCTGGTCCTGTGCGTTCGAGATTGCCATGGCGCTCTCTTTGGCACTCTGGTTCTCTTTCTGGCAGCCGGTAAAAACGAACAAGCCAGCAAAGGCAATCATAAAGAAGATAGTTTTTTTCATCATTGGTAATTTTATACCATTTTGACAATTAATTTTCTCGAAGGTTTATTCAGGCACAAACCTGTCAGGTTTAAAAAAAAACTGACAGGTTTAATTTAAAATGCATCACACTCCCTATAGGCTGCAATCACCCTTTCCTCACCTTCTTTTCCCGGCAATGATTTCCCATGTTCCATGCAAAGAGTGCCGTTGTATCCTTTATTGTAAAGGTATTTAAAGATATTCTTGTAATTGATTTCCCCCGACGTAGGCTCTTTCCGGCCGGGATTGTCGCCCAGGTGGAAAGCACCGATCTCGCTGTATGCAGCCTCTATGTTGGGGATCAGGTTTCCTTCCGATATTTGCTGATGATAAAGGTCGTTGACCATTTTAACCGCCGGACTATTGACAGCCCGGCAGATTAAATAGGTTTGCGGCACTCCGGTGAGGAAAAGTCCGGGATGATCGTTCAGGGTATTGAGCGGTTCCAGAACCATGGTGAGTCCGGCAGGCTCAAAAATCTCCGCACAATAGCGTAGATTGTCAATCACATTGGCGGTCTGGAAATCCCTGTGCAGAACCTCGTCATAATGCCCGGGTACAACCAGCGCCCATTTGGCATTGGTTCTCCTGGCGGTTTCAACCCCCTTATGCATCAGATCAATCAGCATTTTCCTCTTTTCTTCATCTTTTACAACAAATGAGGTTACGCCAAAATCTGCATACAAAACGAACGGGCCCAGATCCATTCCCAACCTGGCCAGTTCACTGGCGATCTTCTCCTGCTCCTCAACCGGCCTGCCCATCAGTCCATTGTCAAAAACCGCCCTGAAGCCCTGGTCATAACAGAATTTAATGTGGTCCAAAGGATCATTGTTGCCAATCAGGTTTCGGAACATGCCAAAACCTGGTGCATATTTGAGCCTGAACGGCCCCGTTTCACTGGGCTTCAGCCCAGGACCGGCACTCTCACCGGCCTTCAGCACTGATGGCGCAGCCACTGCCGCAGCTCCCGCCATCACAGCCTTCCTCAGAAACCCCCTTCTGCTGTTATCCTTATTTTCCATCCTTATATCACATTATCACATTATCACATTCCACATTCCACAATTCACATTGGCACATTGGCACATTGGCACATTGGCACATTGGCACATTGGCTAGCCTGTATAAGCTTCCCCCGGCACCGGTACCTCTTTCGATACGGCAACAGGTCCCATCACATATACTGACGGTCCGATTTTCAGATCAGAGTTCATCATCTCATCCCAGGTAACCTCTTTACCCGTATAAGCGGATATCCGTCCCATGATGCCGGCCATGGTTGACTTTGCAGTGTTCTCGGCTTCATTGATGGGTTTGTTTGTCCGGATAGCTGTTACCAGATCAATATGCTCCTGGTTGTACGGCCCAACCGGAAGACTCTTTCCGCCCTGTGCGTCAGTAATATAGGGGTAAGTATACAATTCGGTCCCTGCCAGGTCGAGGATTCTGGCACTGTTCCAGTTCAGGTTTGCCGATCCATTGGCATATTGGAATCTCTCATAAACACCGCCTCCGCAGCCGTTGATCTGACGGCACATGCTGTGCATGTGGCGTCCATCGTCGAATACATAATCCACACTGAAACTGTCATACTGATCGCCTGTGACTCTCCGCTGACGTGAGCCGAACCCAAGTGCCTTAACCGGCTCTTTTCCGAAGAACCAGGTGCCAACATCGATGTTATGAACATGCTGTTCAACGATGTGGTCTCCCGATAGCCAGGTCCAGTTAACCCAGTTGCGGATCATGGCTTCCATTTCCGACCATTCAGCTTTAGGATCAACGTGCCATAGCTTTGACTGGTTCCAGTAAACATTGCCTCCGGTCAGCTCGCCAACCAGTCCGCCGGCAGCTTTTTTATATACCTCGATATAATCTCTCTGATGACGGCGCTGTGTTCCGGTAATCACCGAAAGCTCCATCGCTTCAGCTTTTTTGGCTGATGCCATGATCGAACGGGCCCCTGCCGGATCCACTGCAACAGGTTTTTCTAAAAAGCAGTGCTTTTTGGCCTGTATGGCGGCTTCAAAATGTATCGGCCTGAAATAGGGAGGTGTGGCAAGAATAACAACATCGAGCGGAAGTTGAAGAAGCTTTTCATAGGAATCAAATCCTAAAAAGCAATTCTCATCCGGAATTTCCTGGCTTCTCTCTTTAATAAGCTTGTCTTTGCATTCCTGTATTTTATCCGGAAAAACATCGGCAAGAGCAACCACTTTAAGGTTCGGACCTGCATCGATAAAGTTCATGGCTGCTCCGGTACCCCGACCGCCGCAGCCGATAAGGCCGGCCTTAAGCACTGGACCGTCCGGCGCTTTATCAAGCATTGTGCAAAGTGTGTATTCCACATCTTTCGTTTTGCTTTTTGGTGCGCATGAGGTTATCAGCGCAGGTGTAGCAATAGCACCGACAGCACCTACGGTGGCTGCCTTGCCCAGGAAATTTCTTCTGGATAAACTTTTGTTACTCATTTTTTCAGGCTTTATCGGGTTTTAAAATCGTTATTTATCATTAACTCCTTATAACTTCTTACTTCAAACCGGCAACTGGTAACCGGCAACCGGCAACCAATTATTGCTTCCCGGTTTTTTCATCAAACTCACACACCACCCTGAATCCTACATAGAAGCAATCTGAGTACCACCAGATGCTCTTCGGGGATTGCGGGTCGGTTTTGAGCCACTGTTCGGTCAGGGTCTGGCTTCTGGCTGCGCTCCGAACCAGGTCTGCAGCACTCTTGTAACTGCCGCCGCGCACCACATGCTCGGTTCCGGAGGAAGGCCCTTTCGGATTCTTCAGGGGACCCTGTCCATATTTAGCATACGTATCCGGGGAATACCAATCGGCACAAAATTCTGCCACATTACCCAGCATATTTTTCAGGCCAAAAGGATTCGGGAGAACAAAAGAGGGCTCCTGCGTCTTGGCCTTGCTGTTCTCCTGATAAACCACGAAACTGTTAATCACAGCAGTATCGCGTTTTGAGGAGAACAATTTCTTTTTCATGAATTGTTTGGGGTCACCTTCAAAGAAATAGGGTGTCTCCTTGCCTGACCGTGCAGCATATTCCCATTCTGCTTCGGTAGGAAGGCGGTATGTTTTGCCTGTAACCTTCGACAGCCACTGGCAATAAACTTTTGCTGCATGATGGCTCATGGAAATCGCCGGGCGCTTTCCCTTGCCCCAGTTTTGATCAGGTTGCCCGTAGGGTGGGGTGGCGCCAACAATGGCATCCACCTCTGGAGCAGCCGCTTTCTGGTCGGAAGCTGTTTTCCCTCCCCTGGATGTCTGTGCAAAGAAGGTCATGTATTCATCCCATGTGACCTCAACCTCCCCAAGGAAGAACTGGTCAAGCTGCACCTCGGTTACCGGTCCCTCATCGGGATTCCTGTATTTTTCACCGTCAGGGCTGCCCATCTTGAATGAGCCGGCTGGAATGGCCTTCATGTTAAAGGATACGCCTGATCCCGGAATCTTTTCCGTAAATCCTGTAAAGGACTCAACTCTTGCAGGTTCTGTATAAACCTCACCGGTAGAGGCGATCTGGCCGAAGCCCGTGTTCTTTGCGTGCAAATAGTTCGGGTCATAATGACCGGCATTCAAATGGCAGTTGATACACCGGATATCCAGCCCCTTTTTTACCTGCTGGTCATAGTATAGGTGCGCATCCATGCCCTCCTTGGTCAGTTTTGCAGGAAATAAATTTGGATGGCATTTCAGGCAAGACGACTCGTACACATGTGTAATTGCATGATCCAGCTTGGATTTTGCCTCCCAATCCAAGGAAGCAGAGTCCTTGAACCAATAACTCCAAACGTCCCTTAGCCCTGTCCGTGCTTTTTCGGGCAGATATCCATCACCCTTGGGAGGAAGGTGGCAATCCACACAGTGCGCCCTGAATCCACTCTGGGTTTCGTAATGGAGTGATTTCTTGAAGGAAATTTCTGCTTGCGGATGGATATGGCAGGAATTACAGAATTTATCTGTGGAGGTGGCTTCAACCGCTTTGCCTCCTCCCCACATCAGGATGATGCCCACAACGAGGCCGGGAAGAAAAAAGAGTGTTAAACGTTTCACGAAATAAAATGTTTAAAAAATCGGAGCAATATAATAAAATGACTTCAGACGGCCGATGCCACAGACCAAAGTTTTGACGGTATATCATTCTTCCTAACTTAGCCACATAAACAAAGCTAATTCCGATATGAATACTCGTTTTGTGTTAGTTTGCGCGCTTATTGCATCAACCCTTTCCCTTGTTGGTCAGGAACTTCCTGTTCCTGACTACACCCCTAAGCCCCTGGTGGTTAGCGGAGTACGGGTTCCAGTTATTAATCTTAACGGCGAGTGGAATTTTTGCCCGGAACCGGGGAGAAATTTTTGGCAGAACCAGGATTTCAGGAAGCAGACCTGGAAACCCATACGGGTGCCCGGGGAATGGCTGATGCAGGGTTTCAAGGTAGAACCTGGTGTGCGTGCAGCCTACCGTAAGGAAATAATCCTTCCCTCCGACTGGAATTCAATGCGGATCATCCTGAAATGCGACGGACTTTACTCCGATGCGCGGGTTTACCTGAACGGTAAGCTGGCAGGAACGCATCAGGGCGGATTTACACCGGCAGAGTTTGACCTTACAGCTCTCGCCAGGCCAGGTAAAAACAATCAGCTGGTGATCGGACTTATAAGCGAATCACTTGCCGATACGCTTGCCTCAGCCAGTCAATATGCCGCTCATCAGCTCGGCGGGATCACACGCAAACTCGAATTATTTGCCGTTCCTGAAACGCATATCAGCAAAATGCATTTATCAACAGACCTCGATCCCAGTAGCCGGGATGCCTATCTTAATCTGGAGGCTGGCTTCAGGTTAGCTGCGAAATCCGGCGCTGAGGAACTGGAAATGGAGGTTGTCCTGATTCCGCCAAAATCAGGATCAAAAGAAAAGGTCACACGAAGCTTCACTTTTACCCCTGCAGCCGGAGAAATCAAACTGGCCAGGCAATTCAGCCTTAAAGTTTTCAATCCTGATAAATGGGATCCGGAACATCCCAATCTTTACAACGCAGAAATAACCCTGAAATCCAAAGGCAGGGTTCTTGAAACCATAAATTATCGTTTTGGTTTTAGGGAGACTGTGGTAGCAGGAAACCAGGTTTTTGTCAACGGGAAACCCATAAAACTTCGTGGCGTGTGCCGACATGAGGTGCACCCAACCAAGGGCCGCAGCCTGTCTATGGAAGAATGGAAGGAAGATATCCGCCTGTTCAAGGAAGCTAACGTTAATTATATCCGAACCTCACACTATCCTCCTGCAGAGGAGTTCATTGCCCTGTGCGACTCAGCAGGTTTTTTCGTGGAACTGGAATCGCCGCTCTGCTGGGTCGGTCACGGAGCAAATATCCATTGGGCAAACGCAAATCCCCACGAGATGTCGCTTTATCAGCTCATCCGGCAGCAAGTTCTCGAAACCGTCGGGCAATACCGCAACCATCCATCAGTTCTGATCTGGTCAATGGCAAATGAATCCCAATGGGGACCAATATGGGATTCCATACTGCACGAAGTAAACCGCCTGGATCCGACCCGGCCGGTTTCCTTTCATGATCAGGCTTACGGAGGATATAATAATCACGGCAGCCAGGCAGTGCAGATCGCAAATTTTCACTACCCGGGGCCTCAAGGTCCTGAAATGGCCTGGAAATCAGACAGACCGTTGCTTTTTGGAGAATATTGCCACCTGAATTGCTACAACCGCCAGGAGACCATAACGGATCCCGGCGTTCGCGATGACTGGGGAAGGGGTCTGGAACGCATGTGGGAAAATATGTACCACAGTCGCGGAAACCTGGGCGGAGCCATCTGGTCGGGTATCGATGATATTTTCTTCCTGCCCGACGGTCGTGCCGTTGGCTATGGAGAGTGGGGCCCGATTGACGGCTGGCGAAGGCCGAAGCCCGAGTATTGGCACCTCAAGAAAACATACTCACCGGTCAAAATCGGAATAACCACCCTGCCGGTTCCGCAAAAAGGCCAGCCGGTCAGGATTGGCATCGAAAACAGAAATCTGTTCACAAACCTGGGCGAAATGGAAATCAGGTGGAAACTCAGGGATGAAAATGGTGCCGGCTCCGTTTGGGCCGAGCCCGGACAAACAGGACTGATGGAAATCAATCCTAAATCGCAGCCGGAATCCGGAGATCTTCTCGAGATAACCATTTACTCGCCGCAAAAGTATTTGGTTGATAGCTACTTGATCCGCTTCGGGACCAGGCAATCTCCAGCCCGGAAGGTTTCCTCCCCGGGCGAAGAACCTGAACTCCTTATACAGGGAGACCGGGTAGTCGTCAAGTCCGGCGGATTTGAGTGGGTGTTTAGCGCAAAAAGCGGCAAGTTAATTGAAGCCGGAAAACCCGGCCAGCTTATCCTGGCGGGTAATCCGGATTTGCAGATGCTGCCGCTAAGGTCGGGCCCCTGTGTAACTGATTATAAACTGGATATCCAACCGCTGAATGACCTTTGTTCAAACGGCAGGGGAAAGCTTACAGGGACAGGAAAGGATAAGGGAAAGGTGGTGCTTACAACAGCAGTTACCTATGATCAGGCTGATTTGGAGCTGACCTGGACTTTCGATAATACCGGTGTGGCTTCCGTTGAGTACACAGTAAAATCAAAAATTGATATTAATCCCCGGCAGGTAGGGCTTGTCTTCACCTTGCCCGGGGAATTCAGGGAATTAACCTGGGAAAGAGAAGCCCTGTGGACTGTTTACCCGGATGACCATATCGGCCGTCAGGCCGGAACCGCAGTTCCGTTTCCTGCTCAGGGAAAAGGACAGTTTCTTTTTGGGGTGAAACCAGCCTGGCCCTGGTCCTCAGATTTTAATTCTATGGGATCAAATGATTTTAAAGCTACTCGGGAAAATATCTTGTGGGCTGAACTGAAGAATAGCGAAGATCATGGCCTTCAAGTCGTTTCGGACGGAAAGGATGCAGTTCGTTGTTGGGTAGACAATCAGAATACTTACATGCTGGTCGCCGCATTCTTTACAGGAGGCGGGGATCTGTTTTTCTCAAGTCACCATGAAAAGGAACGAAAGCCACTAAAGACCGGAGACACTTTAAAAGGCGTGGTCAAACTATCTTTGCAATAGTAAACTTGGAAAAATTAGTATATTCAGCAACTAAATTCCGATAAAGTAAGTTGGAAATTCTGACCCCATTCAAACGAGTATTCCGGTTTTATCTAGACGGATTCCGCAATCTTTCGTCTTGGGGAAGAAGCGTTTGGATCATTATCCTGATCAAACTTTTTATCCTCTTCGCAATTATCAGGGTATTCTTTATGCCCGATATTTTAAAAAAGGATTACAAGACCGATACTGAACGGTCGCGCCATGTATTGGAAAATTTAACGACTTCAGTTTCCGTAACCCCTAAACTAAACACTAAAATATGATACAATCTATTGACTGGTCTCTGGTCGATTGGTCAAGGGCACAGTTCGCACTGACGGCCATGTACCATTGGCTGTTTGTGCCGCTCACTCTTGGAATTACCTGGATGATCGCCATGATGGAGACCATTTACGTAAGAACAGGTGATCCGGAATGGAAAAGACTGACTCAATTCTGGATGAAGCTCTTCGGAATCAATTTTGCCATCGGAGTGGCTACGGGAATCATAATGGAATTTGAGTTCGGCACAAACTGGTCAAACTATTCGTGGTTCGTAGGTGATATTTTCGGTGCACCATTGGCTATTGAAGGCATTATGGCCTTCTTTATGGAATCAACCTTTATTGCCATAATGTTCTTCGGATGGAATAAGGTTAGCAAAAAGTTCCATTTGGTTTCCACCTGGCTGGTAGCAATAGGGGCAAACCTTTCAGCGCTGTGGATTCTGGTTGCAAATGCCTGGATGCAGAATCCGGTTGGCACCTCATTCAACCCTGAGACAGCCCGGAACGAAATGACAAACTTCTGGGACGTCCTCTTTTCACCGGTGGCTATTAATAAATTCCTCCATACCATCACATCAGGAATGGTACTGGCTGCGATATTCGTTATTGGGGTCAGCGCCTGGTTCCTTTTACGGAAACGGGAAACCCGGCTGGCACTCCGAAGCATAACCATAGCCGCAATTTTCGGGTTGCTCTCTTCTGTCTTTGTTGCTCTGTCTGGGGACGGGTCTGCAAAACAGATTGCAAAGGTCCAGCCCCTGAAACTGGCTGCAATGGAAGGGTTGTATGATGGAACCGAAGAAGCCGGACTCGTGGCGATCGGGATTCTCAACAGCAAGGAGAAGCGTGAATCAGGCGATGAATTCGCCGTTAAGCTTGAGATGCCAAAACTCCTTTCCTGGATGGCCTATGGCGATCCGGATCATTTTGTGGCCGGGATAAACGATTTCAAGAATGGAAATCCAAGCCAGGGAATACTGTCAACTCCTGATAAAATCCTGCGGGGAAAAGTTGCAAGAGGAACCCTCACAGAGTATAAGAATGCTCGTGCTGCCGGCAATATCGTAAAATCCGATAGTCTGAAGCTGGTGTTCAAGGATCAGGCATTCCTGGATACCTATTTTAAGTATTTCGGATATGGGTTCGTTGATGATGTGAATTACTATATCCCAAATGTCCCCATCACTTTTTACAGTTTTCATATCATGGTCATTCTGGGGTTTGGTTTCATGGTATTCTTTGCCCTTATACTGTTCTTCCAGGCCAGAGGCGAACTTCCACAGCGGAGATTCTGGCTCAGGCTTGCCCCCTGGCTTATTCCATTGGCCTACATCGCATCACAGTCGGGTTGGATTGTGGCCGAGCTGGGCCGGCAACCCTGGACAATACAGGATCTCCTGCCCACCGTGGCTGCAGTTACAAAAATTGATGCTGGTGCTGTAATGGTAACCTTTGCTCTGTTTGCAGTGACATTTACCGTACTTGCCATAGCTGAGGTCAGCATCATGGTTAAGGCAATCAAGAACGGACCTAAAAATCACGGAGGAACCAAATAATGTTCGAATCTCTATCACATCTGGTTTTGCAGCAATACTGGTGGATCATTGTTTCTGTCCTGGGAAGTATCCTGGTATTTCTGATGTTTGTTCAGGGGGGGCAGACCCTGATAAGGCATTTAGGAAAGAACGACATGGAAAGAACACTGTTGGTCAATTCACTTGGGAGGAAATGGGAGTTTACCTTTACCACGCTGGTTACCTTCGGCGGGGCATTCTTTGCTTCGTTCCCCTTGTTTTATTCATCAAGTTTCGGTGGCGCCTATTGGGTATGGATGCTGATCCTTTTTGCCTTTGTAATCCAGGCTGTTTCCTATGAGTTCCGGACCAAAGCAGGAAATTTTCTTGGCAAAAATACCTACGAGGCCTTCCTTTTTATCAATGGACTGCTTGGTACTGTGCTGATCGGTACCGCCGTCGGGACCTTTTTTACCGGCTCACAATTCACACTTAATGAGATGAACCAGGTTACATGGGATGGCCCTGCAAGAGGACTGGAGGCAGCCTTAAATATCCAGAATCTCGCTCTGGGCTTATCAGTCTTTTTTCTCGCCCGTGTTCTGGCAAGCCTCTATTTTATGAATAACATTGATGAATCAACTATCCTTACCCGCTCAAAAAGACATGTGCTCATCAATGCCATACCCTTCCTGGTCTTCTTTCTGTTCTTTCTGATCCGGCTGATGTTCCTGGATGGCTTTGCCGTCAATCCCGATACCGGAGAGGTCTTCATGGAAAAAAGCAAATACTTTCATAATTTCTTGGAAATGCCTCTGGTCCTGGCACTGCTGTTAATCGGAGTTGTAGGCGTGTTATACGGTATTGGTGCTGCAGTACTTGCGTCAAAAACCAATGGAATCTGGTTTGCGGGCTCAGGGACTATACTGACTGTACTCAGCCTCTTCCTGATCGCCGGACTCAACAATACATCATTTTATCCATCAACGTCAAGCCTCCAGTCATCACTCACCATTGTTACTGCCTCTTCCAGTAAATTCACACTCACGGCAATGTCTTATGTTTCCCTGCTGGTTCCGTTTGTGATCGCCTATATCTGGTATACATGGAGAGTGATGAACAAGAAGAAGCTTACCCGCGATGAAATATCCACTGAAGACCACGTCTACTAAATCGTAAATCGTCAATCGTCAATCGTAAATCGTAAATCGTAAATCGTAAATCGTAAATCGAAAATCGTATGTATCTCAAAGAAATCCTCTGGCTCCTCTCCTGGCCGCTCCTTATAACAATATCCTACTTCCTGATACGTCTTGCTCTTAAGCGCTTTGAGGAACATCTTCCTGAAAAGGATGATGAGGCTTAGTGAATCGCGGACTGCCTTCTGGTCTCTATCGAATCGAGAACGGCTGCATACACGATGTAGCCCGGTATTGTAAGAAATATGCCGGTATATCCCATGGCCAGAATCAGGGTTAGTGCGATTGCAAGAAAAAGGAAAGTGTAACCGTTTCCGGACCATTTTAATCCTTTGATTTTAAGGGAAAACAATCTGATCGGGCTAACCATTAACCAGGAGACCAGTATTGAATATGCCGGTATAAAAATGCCGGATTCAAGCCAGCTGATCAGAAAGGAGTCGGGCTGGTATTTCATTACCAAAGGAAGGGCAAGCACCATAATCCCGTTGGCCGGAGTTGGAAGACCGATGAACCGCGTGGTCTGCCGCTCATCAATATTGAACCGGGCTAGCCGAAGCCCTGCGAAAACCGGAAGCAGAAAGGGAACCAGACTGATAACGGTTGCTCCAATCGGTTTGTCTGCTGAGAATCCGGCACTTCCGGTCAGCTCAAGTTGAATTCCAAACAGAATGGCTGCCGGTGCCAACCCAAAAGATATCACATCCGCAAGGGAGTCAAGCTCTTTGCCGATTGCTGACTGGACCTTCAGCAAACGGGCTGAGAATCCATCCAGGAAATCAAACAGGAACCCGGCCATCACCCATACTGAGGCAAATACGGGATAACCCTGCAAGGCAAATACTACGGCCAGAGATCCACTCAAAAGATTGAGCAGCGTGATGAAATTCGGGATGTGTTTCATGTGTTCCTTTTCAACTGCGCAGGCAAAATGCCGGGCAATAAATATGAATAAAAATAGTTAGAAAAGTTAGTTTACTTACCTTCGGAACCGATTGAGGAAAATAGTAATGAGAACCATCCTTTACACAGTAGCTTTATTCTTACTTTTTACCGCACCTGTTCTTGGGCAGGTTAAATATTCCAACGAGTTCCTGACCATCGGAGCCGGTGCCCGGATCATGGGAATGGGAGGTGCCGGAACCGCCTTCGTTGATGACTACAGTTCAGGCTACTGGAACCCTTCCCGAATGATGAATATTGAAGGGAAACTCGATGTGGGCCTGATGCATTCTGAATACTTCGCAGGACTGGCCAAATACGATTTTGGCGCCGCTGCATACCGGCTTGATCCGAACAGCGTGGTTGGACTTTCTGTTGTAAGGTTCGCAGTGGATGACATCCCAAACACGTTGGAGCTGATCGATGCCGATGGAAACATCCGCTATGACCAGATATCATCTTTCTCCTCGGCCGATCTCGGAATACTGGCTTCGTATGCCCGAAAAACAAATATTACCGGACTTACCCTCGGCGGAACTGTGAAAATTATTTACCGTCATACCGGTGATTTTGCAAAAGCCTGGGGATTCGGACTGGATGCGGCCGCCAATTACCTTGTTTCCGGATGGAACTTTTCAGCCGTGATTCGCGATGTGACCGGAACTTTTAATGCCTGGAGCTTTGACCGGGATCTTCTCCGTGATGCTTTCGAGCTAAGCGGTAATGAATTGCCGGAAAACAGCCTTGAGATTACCCTCCCGCGTGCCATCCTTGCTGTATCCCGCAATTTTACCCTGAATGAAAAAATTACAATCGTACCGGCTGTCGATCTGCATCTCACTTTTGATGGCAGGCGGCATGTTCTCCTTCCGGCAGGACCCGTGGGCATTGATCCATTCGTTGGGGCTGAATTTCGCTATAATGAATGGCTTTTTGTCCGGACCGGTGTTGGCGGCTTCCAATGGGTGCCGGGCCTAAACGGAAAAGATAACCTGAACCTGAGGCCGGCCCTTGGCCTCGGAATACAGTACAGAAGTTTTTATATTGACTATGCAATCAATGGTTTTAGCGATATTTCACTGGCTGGATATTCAAACCTCATCTCACTCAGGTACCTGTTAAAATAAAAAAACCCCGGAGGTCCGGGGTTCTTTATTGGAAATAAATCCAATTATTTCTTTTTCTCAGCGGCCATTCCGGTTTTGCAGGAAGCTCCTTCTTTGCAGGTTGCAGCACATGATTTTGCTTCGCCAGTTTTTGCTTCTGAGCAAGATGCTTTTGCAGCGCCTTTTTCAGCTTCGCAGCAAGATGCTTTGGCTTCGCTCTTGTCAGCTTTTGCAGCTTTTGAAGCTTTTACCTTTTTGTCTTTGTCAACAGTAACAACTTTAACAACATCCTTCTCGTTCATGGTCAGAGCAGGAAGAGTGTAAACGGCAACAAATGCCAGTAGCGAGAAAATAGTCAATAATTTTTTCATGAGTTTCTGGTTTTTATAATGTTGGTACGAAGATAACGGTCTTTCATCCATACTAGTTGTTAAAGAAAAGTTAAACAATTACCCTTTAGCTGATTTTTAACATCTCACAGGGCTTTTCCCTAAGACCATTCTGCGATCGGGGTAATTCTGCCGGTTGTTTTATCCCCCGGCTTTACCAGAATCTCAGTTCCGGACGGAAAAAACAGGTCTACCCTGGAACCGAATTTTATGAAACCAAGTTCGCCGCCTAGAGTAACCTGGGTTCCGATTTTTGGATAGGTTATTACCCTTCTCGCCATAACGCCGGCTATCTGTCTTACCATTAGTTGCTTTCCTTCAGAGGTTTCGATAACAACTGTACTTCTCTCATTACAGTCAGATGACTTTGGATGCTTGGCAAAAAGATGCCTTCCAGGATTGTATTTTTGGTAACGGATAAACCCACTAAGAGGTATCCAGTTAATATGAACATTTCCGCCCGACATAAAGATTGACACACGCTGACGGTAATCCTCAAAGAATTCACCCACAAACAGTTCATCAACTGTCAGGATGGTTCCGTCTGCCGGAGCAATTACGTAATTGCTGGCTGATGGCACCGGACGATTCGGCTGGCGAAAAAACCAGGTTACAAATGCTAAAATCAGAACTGAAACACAAATCCCTGACCAGATACCAAAGCCGTGGGGAAAAGATATCCAAAGAATTGCATTCAGCATAACAAGGATAGCCAGAATGCCGGTAAGCGTCTTAAATCCTTCCCGATGAATCATTAGGTTGTGAATAGGTGAATGAGACAATAGAGCACCGGAGCAGCAAAAAGGAGACTGTCAAACCGGTCAAGCAAACCGCCGTGTCCTGGCATGAAGCGGCCTGAATCCTTGACTCCGGCAGCCCTTTTCATGGAGGATTCCGCTAAATCACCCAAGGTTCCTGCAATAACAATGGCAAGCGCAAAAAGCCAAACCAGATTAGCCGGAAGATCCGGTAACCAGGGGCGGATCAACAGGGCGGCTCCGACAGAAAGAATAAGTCCGCCGGCAAATCCTTCCCAGGATTTTTTTGGCGAAATATTCGGAAACATTTTATGCTTTCCGAAAAGAACCCCGGTGATGTATGCGCCCGTATCGTTCAACCAGATGACAGCAAATAAAAAGAGGACAACCTGATAGTCAAAACCTTGATGGTAAGGGTTATAGATTAGTCCGGTAAAAAGGCTTACAGGAACGGCAACATATAAAAAGCCGGTAAGGGTCAGTGACAGGGAATAAATGACATGGGTCCGTGGGATGAACATCGGAATGGAAAAAAGCACCACCACTGCCAGTCCCGGGATGACGAGGATCCTTGAGTCCAGCAGAAAATATTCTTTAATAAAGAGTGTGGATAAAAGCAGAATGCCTGCTGTGATTCCGGGAATGACCATGGGTTTGTGCTCCTGAGCGCTGACGAGCGCATAAAACTCCAGCATCCCCTTGACCAGGATAAAAGCAAAAACCACAAGAAAAAGCAACGGATGAATGGTGACCGATCCTATCATGATGGCTGCGTAGACCAGCCCGGATGCAGTACGTGTTGCAAATTCCTTCATTTGCTTAGTTTTCATTTAACAGAAAAACATACAAATCATGTGGTCCGTGAACCCCCATCACAAGTGTTTTTTCGATGTCAGCCGTTCTGCTCGGTCCGGAGATTAATGAAATCTGAGATGGGATCTCCTGATATTTTCCTTTGATGGCAGAAAGTGCATCACCTATTTCCATCATCAGCTGGCTCGTTCGCGCAATAACAATATGTACCGGGGCATATCCGAAAATCCGTCGTCCGGAGCCCTGGGCCGAAGATACCATGACACTCCCTGTTCTGGCAACCAGAAACTCACAGCCCGTTATGGCTGCCTCGACGGTTGGTATTTGTCCGGTATCCTGAAAAAATGGAAAGCCGGCCCGTTTGACATATTCCATAATTGATGGCTCCCCGCAATAGATCCGCTCCCATTTTTCCTCATGAAAGAGGATCCGGAGCGCGAGGATAAGTTCTTTTTGATTCGGGCAATAAACAAATTTGCCCTTGACCTGAATCAGGTTTCGGGCAAACATTACTTCAGGAAGATCGTCCGGCTCAGGCAGGTATTTCGAGGAATCATGCTGGTGTTTAGGGAAAGAGGTTTTATTTCTTTCTTCCTGACTGATCTTTGCAGCCCGGATTTTGTCCAGAATGATCTTCCTCGAATCCCGCTCCTCCATTATTCAGCTAGCTTAGGGGTTTCGAGGCCTTCCGGTTTATGACCCTTCCGGGGTCCAAAAACCCGTTCAAGGTCTTCGGCAAACAGTACCTCTTTCTCTAGCAGCATTTCGGATATTTCACGGTGGCCATCTTTGTGCTGGATTAAAATATCCTTCGCACGTTCATAGGCCTCATCAATAATCTTTTTCGCTTCTTCATCAATAAGCTCAGCAGTTTTTTCACTGTAAGGCTTGCTGAATGGAAAATCGTTTTGTCCGGATGAATCATAGAAACTCAATTTCCCAACCTTTTCGCTCATCCCGAAAAACGAAACCATGGCATAAGCTTGCTTGGTAACCCGTTCCAGATCATTCAGGGCACCGGTAGAAACACTGCCGAATGTCAACTCCTCCGCCGCCCTTCCGGCCAGCGCCGAGGCCATTTCGTCGAGAATCTGGTCGCCGGTTGTCAATTGTCTTTCCTCTGGCAGATACCAGGCCGCACCCAGCGCTTTACCCCTTGGCACAATAGTTACTTTTACCAGGGGATGAGCATGCTCAAGAAGCCAGCTAACCGTAGCATGGCCCGCTTCATGATAGGCAACAGCCTTTTTTTCTTCAAATGAAATGATCTTGTTCTTCTTCTCTAAACCCCCGATTATACGGTCAACCGCATCCAGAAAGTCTTGCTTTTCAACCATTTTCTTCTCACGGCGTGCTGCAATCAGCGCCGACTCATTGCATACATTTGCAATGTCGGCACCACTGAACCCCGGGGTCTGCTTGGCAAAGAAATCGATGTCAAGAGTCGGGTCATATTTTACATTTCTGAGGTGAACCTTGAAAATATCCTTCCTTTCATTCAGGTCAGGCAATTCAACGTGAATCTGCCGGTCAAAGCGCCCGGCACGCATCAGGGCCTTATCCAGAATATCTGCGCGGTTTGTGGCAGCAAGGATGATAACCCCGGAATTCGAGGCAAAACCATCCATTTCTGTAAGAAGCTGATTCAGCGTATTTTCACGTTCGTCGTTTGACCCATAATTCGGATTCCTCCCTCTGGCGCGACCGATCGCATCAATCTCGTCGATGAAAACAATACAGGGAGCCTTTTCCTTTGCCTGTTTGAACAAATCACGAACCCTTGAGGCGCCCACGCCAACAAACATTTCAACAAAATCAGAACCAGACATTGAAAAGAACGGAACATTCGCTTCACCTGCAACCGCTTTAGCCAATAGGGTCTTTCCGGTTCCGGGAGGGCCAACAAGAAGTGCACCTTTGGGTATCTTTCCTCCTAATTGAGTGTATTTAGTTGGGTTTTTCAGGAAATCCACGATTTCCATAATCTCCGTTTTCGCTTCTTCCAATCCTGCAACATCCTTAAAAGAAACGTTTATGTTGTCTTCTTCCTTGTTGAAAATCTTTGCTTTACTTTTTCCAACATTGAAAATGCCACCCGCACCACCGCCCCCTGCTGCATTCGACATTCGGCGAAAAATGAACAGATAAAAAGCAATAAGCAAGCCGATCGGGATTACCCAGCCTAATACGGTCATCAGGATATCGGTCCTTTTGTCAGACGAATAATCTACCTTATTTTCTTCCGGAAGGGCTGAGTTGGCTGCTTCCAGCCTTTTGTCAAAAATCTCGACTGTGGGGATCTTGTAATAGAACTGTGGCCCGTGTGTTGGAATAGTACCTAATCCCTTTTTATAAAGATCCTTGAATTTCGGATCTGAAATGCGATCCTCCTTAATATAAATTTCAAGCAATTCCCCGTTCACAACGATCAGTCTGTCAATCTCGCCCGGCTTTAGCATCACTTCTTCAAACTGTTTCCAGCTGACTTCCTGCGGCTTGTTGTTTTTATTCAGAAAGCTGATGGCGAGGATACCCAGAAAGATCATCGGGTAGATCCACATGACATTCATCTTCGGTTTCTTCTTAAGCGGATCTCCTGATTTACCCTTTAGGCCGGGCAAAGGACGCGGGTTGCTTTTATTGTCGTTATCTGCCATATTTTCAGTTTACCTTAATAAAACGAGACATTAAATGTGAAAGATCTTTCTCCCAATAATTATACCATCAGTTTGGGACAGGGATTTATGAGGCATAATCCGTCCTGTGCCCGTCAGCCCACAATCCTTCCAGATCGTAAAAATCCCGGTAATTCTTGAGAAAAACATGAACAATAATACTGCCATAATCCAGCAGGATCCAGTGGGAATTCTCGAACCCCTCACGATGATAGGGCTTACGCTGATGCAAATCCCTGACCTGGTCCTCCACCGACTCCGCAATTGCTTTTACCTGCACCGATGAGGATCCATGAGCAATTACAAAGGCATTGCATATACTCGTGTTCAAATGGGTGAGATCCAACCCGGTAATACCTTCGCCCTTCTTAATCCTGATCCCTTCAACTATGGTATCTGTCAGCTCCTGCTGGGTTGTATCAGTAATTCCCTTTTTCGTTTTCTTCATAATCACTTTATTTACCTTATGCCCTTGTGCCCTCGTGCCCTTGTGCCCTTGTGCCCATTTTTGGTAAATTTACTCAGTTAATCTTGCATCCATGCATACCATTACTAAGATTTTTAGGAAAAGACTCAGCTCTACAAATATATTTGCGGCTTCACTGATTGCCGGCGGAAATATTGCCGAACCCTTCTGGATCCGGACTGATAACCAGTATGCCGGTAGGGGGCAGGGAACTCATACATGGAAAACGGAACCCGGTAAGAACCTCACCGGTTCTCTTGTTGTTTTTCCTGAAGGTCTCCGCGGCGCTGCACAGTTTTTCCTGTCAATGTCATTTAGTCTGGCAGTCGCTGACTTCCTGTCCCTATTCACGGATCAGGTAAAAATCAAATGGCCGAATGATTTGTACGTGAATGGAAGAAAAATCGGAGGCATTCTGATAGAGACATCCATCATGGGGGAGAATCTTCATCATGTCATCCTGGGCATTGGCATTAATATCAATCAGGAAATATTTCCATCTGCTGTTCCGAATCCCGTATCTCTGAAGCAACTATCGGGACAGACTTACAATCTTGAAACACTGGAAGACCTGTTTATTGAATCATTCAGAAACCGATACCGGTACCTTGAGGCAGGGGATCGGGATTCAATACGGAGAGAATACCTGGGAAAGATGCTGAGATTCAATCAACCGGCCCAATACAAGGCCGGTGAAGAAGAGTTTACTGCACGGATTGTTGATGTGAATGATTTTGGCTACCTCATTCTGGAGGAGGATTCAGGGATCAGGCGGGAATTTGCCTTTCAGGAAGTGGAATACCTATTCTGAGCCAAATGCTTCCGGTTCCTTTCTCCACTTTGTTAGCATCGGAAGCTGGTCTTTGCTTATATCTCCCGTTTGAATGGCCAGTTCAAGCAGGCTTGTATAGTTACTTAGTGTGTCTAACCTGCAGCCTGCTTCTTTAAAATTGGTTTCAGCCTTTTCAAATCCATAAGTAAAAATGGCAAGCATTCCGAGAACTTGCAGGCCACTTTCCCTTAAAGCTTTTAGTGCACCAAGACTGCTGCCCCCGGTTGAAATGAGGTCCTCAATAATAACGGTCTTCATGCCAGCCTTATAAAATCCTTCAATCTGATTGCCCAACCCGTGGGCTTTAGCTTCTGGCCGCACGTAAATAAACGGTAGTCCAAGCACCTCCGCAACCAGCACACCATGGGCAATTGCCCCGGTGGCAACCCCGGCGATAAGCTCTGCATCTGGATATTCCTCACGTATATGAAAGATAAATTCATCCCGGATGGTTTTTCGAACTTCCGGGAAAGACAGAATTCTCCTGTTGTCACAATAAATCGGTGATTTCCAGCCTGAAGCCCAGGTAAAGGGATTTGCCGGAGAGAGCTTTATTGCTTTAATTTGCAATAACAGCGATGCAACCATTTTAGCTGTATCCATCATGCCACTAAATTATAAAGTTTTCTTCAACGACTGCATGCTCTCCTTCTCCACACCGCAGGAGGCCCCGCCTGGAATTTGCCATGAACTCGTGAGAAAACCCGATCGGGCGGTTGTTGGAGAACTCATTACAGAGTTTGAAGCATCCGGGGTCAGGAACTATTGCCTTTGCCACCCTGAGCCAGAAACACTATTTCGCATTTTTTCGAGTTTCTTCCTGAAGTTTGATTCTGCCGGCGGCATGGTAAAGGATAAGTCAGGCAGATACCTGTTCATCAAGAGATTCGGGAAATGGGATATTCCAAAGGGAAAACTGGAACCAGGTGAATCTCCGGAAATGGCTGCTATTCGCGAGGTTACAGAAGAATGCGGTATTAAGCCGCCTACCATAATAAAATCTTTACCATCAACCTATCACACATATATCCTTGATGGACAGAGGGTCCTGAAACAGACATGGTGGTTTGCAATGGAATATGACGGATCTCCTGAGACAATTCCGCAAAAGGAAGAGGGTATCACCGAGGCTGTCTGGATGAAGCCTTCACAGTTTGATATTGTTCTGGAGAACACCTACCGGTCTCTTGAAGTTTTAATCGGGGATATCAACTGGGAATAAGCGGATTCATTTACCGATGATCATGCCGTCAGGCAGGAATTGAGTAGCATCTCCGCCATATTTTAGAATCTCCCTGATAATGGTTGAGTTTATAGGAGTGAACTCCGGTATGGTAAGGAGAAACACGGTCTCAACACCAGGATTCATTTTCCGGTTTATCTGGGCAATCGCCCTTTCGTATTCAAAGTCGGCCGAAGTCCTTAATCCCCTCAGAATATATCCGGCCTCAACCTTTGAGCAATAATCAATCGTAAGGCATTCATAATAATCTACCCTGATTTTTGGCTCCCCTGAATATAGACGGGTTATCATGTCAAGCCTCTGGTCAAGAGTAAAGAAGCTGCTCTTCTGAGAGTTGTGGCCAATGGCAATTATTATTTCATCGAAAAGAGCCAGCGACCGGTCAATTACATTCTGATGACCCTTGGTAAATGGATCGAAAGATCCTGGAAAAACAGCTCGCTTTTGCATGATGATCGTTTCTAGGCAAATGTTTTTACATCCTCAGCGGTTATCTCCTGCCCTCCCAAAATGATCAGCCGTTCGATTACATTCCTGAATTCCCTGATGTTCCCTGTCCATGGCAGCTTTTGAAGTTCAAGGGTTGCCTCTTCGGTAATCCTCTTAATGGCCATACCCATTTCATTGCAAATCAACTCTATGAAATGAGCAGCCAGCAGGGGGATGTCTTCGCTCCGTTCATTAAGTGCGGGTACATGAATAATAATCACACCCAGCCGGTGATACAGGTCCTCACGAAAACGACCTTCACTGATCTCCTGTTTCAGGTTCTTGTTCGTTGCGGCTATTACCCTCACATCCACCGGAATGTCTTTGTCCCCACCAACCCTTGTGATTCTGTTTTCCTGGAGGGCCCGTAATACTTTCGCCTGTGCCGAAAGACTCATGTCACCTATTTCATCCAGAAAAAGTGTTCCCTTGTCAGCCAGCTCGAACTTTCCTTTACGCTGTTTGATGGCTGATGTGAATGAACCTTTTTCATGGCCAAATAGTTCACTTTCAATAAGTTCAGAAGGTATTGCAGCGCAGTTGACTTCAACAAATAATCCACCCCGGCGATTGCTCTGTTCGTGCAACTGTCTGGCTACCAGCTCCTTTCCGGTTCCATTCTGCCCGGTTATCATAACACGGGCGTCGGTCGGTGCTACCCGGTCAATCATGCTTTTAACCTTGGCCATGGCCGGAGATTCTCCCACCATTTCATATTTTCTGCTGACCTTCTTTTTCAGGATTCGTGTTTCCGTAACCAGCTGCGTCTTGTCCATCGCATTGCGGATGGTAATCATTAACCGGTTCAGATCCAACGGTTTTTCAATGAAATCGTAGGCTCCTTTTTTGATGGCTTCCACTGCCGAATCAACCGTTCCGTGGCCGGAGATCATGATAACCTGCGGTTCTACGGTAAACTCAAAGATTTTTTGCAAAACTTCAAGACCGTCAATTTTCGGCATCTTGATGTCGCACAGCACAATATCAAAATGATTTTCCCGGATCATCTCCAATCCGATAATTCCATCCTCAGCCAGCTCCACCTGGTGATTCTCGTACTCAAGAACCTCCTTCAGTGTATTCCTGATACTCCGCTCATCATCAATAACCAGTATCGACGCCATAAACAGTCAATCGTAAATCGTAAATCGTAAATCGTCAATCGTCAATTCTTATACCTGATCCACTTCCAAAGTTCAGCATAATTTACCTTTTTACCGTACATCAGGATTCCTGTCCGGTAAATTTTCGCCGCCATCCATATGGTCCCAAGAAACGTCAGGATCAGTAAAAGGCCGGATGTAACAAGCTGCCAGGTGGGAACATCGTAGGGAATCCTGGCCATCATAACAATCGGGGAGGTGAGCGGTATCAGGGAGAAAATGACTGAAATTGTGCTGTTTGGAGTTTGCATTGCATTAATCATCACAAAGAGCCCCAATACGATGGGAATTGTAATCGGCAGCATAAACTGCTGCGTATCAGTCTCATTATCTACTGCAGAACCTACCGCGGCGAAAAGTGATGCGTACAGCAGGTACCCGCCGAGGAAAAAGAAAAGAAAGCATCCGATAATCAGGGGAAAATTCACAGACCCGAATTTGTTCGCAATGTCATCGAACAACTTCTGATATTCACCGGTCTGGGCACTGGTAATTGGGCCGGCGCTATTTGCATCCATCAGGCTCTGCGTTACACTGGTCATCGTTTTGCCATTGTCCTTAAGGAGGATTCCCTTGGCACCGAAAAAAATTCCGAGAGTCAGAAGTATCCATATCACAAATTGGGTCAGGCCAACGAGGGCAATCCCCACAACCTTGCCCATCATGAGCTGGAATGGTTTAACAGAGGATACGATAACCTCAACAATCCGGTTGGTCTTCTCTTCCATAACACCACGCATCACCTGAGAACCAAACATGAAAATGAACATGTACATCAGGAATCCTGAGATGTATCCAATACCGGCAACCAACCCGGCTGATCCTTCCTTCTCTTCCCCGGTGCTGGTCCATTGAATGGTATCAACGCTGATGCTGGTCTTGATCCGTTCCAGGATATCCAGCGGAACATTTTCATTTTTTAGTTTTAGCTGAGTGAAGAAACTTTTTAAGGCGGAAGATATGTGTTCACTTACCGCCAGTGTGGTCTGCTGGTTTGAATAGAGCTGAACTTTATTGGAGATCAGAATGTTTTCAGGGATGAACAGGATAGCGTAATATCCGTTCTCCTCAAAGTTCTGTTTAAGCTTTTCAACATCAGGATTATCAATATACTCGAACTTAAGGTAGTCCCCCTGGGGTATTGCTCCTTCCGTGATGTGGGTATTGTCAACCACGGCTATTATTTTCTCCTGGTTATCCTCCTTACTGGCCAGGTATCCTGGGACGATTAACATGGCTGCCAACAGCACCGGAGTAAGAATAGTCATGATGATAAATGACTTCTTCTTAACACGGGTCAGGTATTCCCGCTGTATGATAAGACTGATTTTACTCATTTTGGTAGGCTTTTGGGTTTATTTGAGGCTATTGGTCTCTTTAACGGCACGGATGAAAATATCATTCATACCGGGAAGCATCTCATCGAAAGACACAATGTCAACATTCTCATTGATTACAGAAATCATGTCCCTCAATGGGTAGCGGTGGTCAGGCTTAATGATGACATGTCTGAGATCACCCCTTGTCAGCTCCTCTTCATAAGTAACACTGGAGTTTAAAGCCAGTCTGAGTTTTTCCGGATCGCCCTTAAAACGCAGGTCATAGGTATCGGGTTTATAACGGCCTCTCACTTCATCAATGTTGCCGCTGAGAATGTTTTTACCCTGGTTGATCAGTGCAATATGATCACAAAGCTCCTCAACGGAAGCCATGATATGCGTGGAAAATATTATGGTTGCACCGATGTCACGCAGCCTCAGAATCTCATTTTTTACCAGATTAGTATTGATCGGGTCAAATCCTGTAAAAGGTTCGTCAAAAATTAAGAGTTTCGGCTCATGAAGGACAGTTACAATAAACTGGACTTTCTGTGCCATCCCCTTGGAGAGTTCTTCAACTTTTTTGTCCCACCAGGATTGGATCTCGAATTTTTCGAACCAGTATTTGAGGCGCTTAAGTCCCTCAACCCGCGACAACCCTTTTAGCTGAACGAGATAAAGAGCCTGTTCTCCGACCTTCATCTTTTTATAAAGTCCCCGCTCTTCCGGCAGGTATCCAATATGATATACATCCTCAGATGTAATTTTCTTACCCCTGAACCTGATTTCGCCCTCATCGGGGGCTGTAATCTGATTAATAATACGAATGAGGGTGGTTTTGCCGGCGCCATTCGGTCCGAGCAGTCCAAAAATGCTGCCTTCAGGAACAGAAATGCTTACCCGGTCTAATGCCAGATGGTTGGCAAATTGTTTGACAACGGAATTCGCGCTGAGAAAGTCATTCATGTGCTGTTAATTTGATCAGTTAGACTGGACTTTGGTCTTTTTGTTACAAGCGAAACAGGATGTGGTCAACCTAATCAAACATCTCCTTCATCCTGCGGAACACACTTTTCTCTGCTGCGGTAGGAGCTGGTGCAAAATTATCAGATCGCCCCAGATCCTCAAGAATTTTCTTCTCATCACGGGAAAGGCTTCTGGGTATCCACACGTTAATCCGAACCAGTAAATCACCTTTTCCGTATCCATTTAGGTCGGGAACGCCTTTGCCGCGCAGGCGTAAAATTTTTCCTGACTGGGTGCCTGCTTCAACCTTGACTTTTACCTTTCCGTCTATGGTAGGAATTTCGACGGCATCTCCCAGAGTTGCCTGGGGGATTGAAATAAACAAATTATAAACCAGGTCATTGCCATCCCGGATGAGGTCCGGGTGCTCGGACTCTTCGATTAGTATCAGAAGATCGCCGTTCATCCCGCCCCGACGGGCTGCATTCCCCTTTCCAGACATTGAAAGCTGCATGCCCTGCTGAACGCCGGCAGGAATATTAATTTTCATGACTTCTTCACCCTGTTGAATGCCTTCCCCATAGCAACTGGTGCACTTTTGGGTGATGATTTTACCGTCACCCCCGCAGGCCGGACAGACGGAAGTTGTTTGCATTTGGCCCAGAAAGGTGTGTGTTACCCGGGATACTTGTCCGCGCCCGTTGCAGGTTGAGCAAGTGGAATAGGACGACCCGTTGGCGGCACCGGTTGCGTGGCAAGCGTCACACGGGATATATTTATTTACCTTAATTTTCTTTTCTGTTCCCTTGACAATCTCTTCGAGGGTCAGTTTCACTTTCACTCTCAGGTTGGTACCCCGGTTTGCCTGCTGTTGACGGCCACGGGATGACCCAAATCCTCCAAAACCTAAATCACCGAAGATGTCTCCAAAATGAGAGAAAATATCCTCAATGTTCATTCCACCTGCGCCGAAACCTCCACCGCCATTATTGCCAAGGCCGGCATGACCGTACTGATCATATCGGGCTTTTTTATCTCCGTCAGACAGTACCTCGTAAGCTTCAGCCGCTTCCTTGAATTTCTCTTCAGCATCCTTGTTGCCTGGATTCTTATCCGGATGCCATTTCAAAGCCTGCTGGCGATATGCTTTCTTTATCTCTTCGGCGGTTGCACCGCGGGCTACGCCCAGAACTTCGTAGTAATCTCTTTTTGCCATCTAAACTTTACCTGATTAATCTCCAACAACAACCTTGGCGTAGCGTATCACTTTATCGTGAAGATAGTAGCCTTTTTCAATCACATCAACGACTTTCCCTTTTTGTTCGGGGTCTGTAACCGGTATTTTTGTGATTGCTTCATGAATGTCACTGTCAAAAGCCTGATTAATGCAGTCAATCTGAGTAACTCCATTTTGTTTTAGAAAATCGGTGAAATTATTGTATATCAATTCAATGCCTTCCTTGATAGGTCCGATTTCAGTAGTTTCGCGAATGGAGGACATAGCCCTCTCCAGATTGTCGAGAACGGGCAATACCCTTGTCAATACCGATTCTCCCCCGGATTTGACAAGTTCCATTTTTTCTTTCAGCGTTCTTTTCCGGTAATTGTCAAATTCTGCCGAAAGGCGAAGATATTTGTCACTCAACTCTATTAGTTTATCGCCCAACTCTTCCAACTCTTTTTTGTGGCCTTTTGCCGAACCTTTTTTCTTGCTTTTCATCTCCTCATTGGCCTGGCTTTCCATCTGCTGGTCTGTTCCCTGGTTTTCTTCCATGGGTTTGTTATCTTTTTGATCCATAAAAATGTCGGGAATTAATGGTTTAATACACGATTGGGCAACCTCAAATTATTTGCCAATGAATTTCTGCGGACATTTTGGCAGGAGGCGGGGCTCGGAATCAGTCAAGTCGCCGGATCGATGCCCCGATTCGATTCAGCCTTTCATCGATATTTTGATATCCGCGGTCAATCTGCTCAATGTTTTGAATGATGCTTTTGCCTTCTGCGCTGAGAGCAGCGATCAGCAGGGCAACACCTGCCCGGATATCCGGTGAGATCAGGGTGGCAGGACGGAGGGTATGCATCCGGTCGAGTCCGATAACCGTGGCACGGTGCGGATCACAGAGAATTATCTGGGCCCCCATGTCGATCAGCTTGTCAACGAAGAAGAGCCTGCTTTCAAACATTTTCTGATGAATGAGAACGGAACCTTTTGCCTGGGTTGCAACTACGAGAAAAACAGATAGCAGGTCCGGGGTAAGCCCTGGCCAGGGAGCATCAGCAATGGTCATGATGGATCCATCCATGAAACTCTCAATTTCATAGTGATCCTGTGCGGGAATGTGCAGGTCATCCCCGGAAATATTGATTTTAATACCCAGTCTCTCAAATGAATATGGGATGATACCGAGGTTCTCTATGCTTACGTTCTTTATTGTTATATCTGACTTGGTCAAGGCAGCTAACCCGATGAAACTGCCAACTTCGATCATGTCGGGGAGAATGGTATGGTCAGTTCCATTTAAACGGGCCACACCCTCGATGGTCAGAAGATTGGATCCTATACCCTGGATTTTTGCACCCATTCTTACAAGCATCAGGCAAAGCTGCTGGATATAGGGTTCGCACGCAGCATTAAACAGGGTGGTAGTCCCCGGAGTCAGTGCAGCAGCCATGATCACATTCGCAGTTCCCGTTACGGAGGCTTCATCCAGCAGTATATATGAACCCTTTAAAGATTTGCCTGTGATGATATAACTTTCCCTGTCGGCATCGTATTCTACCGTTGCCCCGAGCCGGGTGAGCCCGTTGAAGTGGGTGTCCAGCCTTCGGCGGCCGATCTTATCGCCGCCTGGCTGAGGCATGTAGGCTTTGCCGTACCTGGCAACCAGGGGCCCGATAAGCATGACTGAACCTCTCAGACGGGTTGCCTGCTTGCGAAAATCTTCACTGTCAAGGTAGCCCGGATCTACGTGGGATGCCTGAAAACTCCAGGTCCCGCTATCGATCTGGCATGTCTCAACTCCGATCTGAGCAAGAAGGGTAATCAGGTTCCTGACATCAAGAATTTCAGGAATATTGTGAATCGTAACCTTTTCTTGGGTCAGAAGAGTGGCACTGATGACCTGCAGAGCCTCATTCTTTGCTCCCTGCGGAGTTAGCTCACCTTTGAGGGGCCGCCCACCGTTGATTTCAAAAATGGACATATAGGAAACCCTTAATATTTCTTCTTGAAATTGTGCGCTGGCCTGCTGCTTGCCGGCCTTTTTCTCATGGGTACGGTTTTTGGCGGCAATTCCTTAACATCGGCAAGAGTGGTGCCTGCAGGAAGTGTAAGTCTGCCTCCTGATACTTCACGCAAAGCATCAAGAATGATTTCATCGGTCACATTGTCCTTGTTCCAGGTAAGATAGGAGAGCTTCATGTGGTTGGCAATCTGCCGGGTAAAATCCATTCGCCGGTCCTCTTCAGGTATTTCAAGAGCCTTTTCAACAAGCAGCTCAATGATTTTGCCATAATGACGGATCTTGATCCGGGTAAACGGATAAGGTACCCTGTCGGGCTTGGCCAGGAAATAATCTATCGTGGGAACCTCAAAGGGCGAATCTATATCAAGTTTAAAATCAGCAATCAGATGAAGATGGTCCCAGAGTTTATGTTTGTAATCCCGGTTGTCGCGCAAAGTGGGATTGATGTTGCCCATCACGTGTATGATCGTATTTGCGGCTATGTTTCTCTCTTCACGGCTGGACAGGGTTACTGCATGGTCCACCATATTCTGGATAATTCTGCCATATTCAGGCATCCTTAGCCGTTTGAGCTTATTATTGTATTCCATGGATAAGTTTACTTCTTTAGGGGCAAAGGTAGCTATTTTTTCTGCGTCATCAGCCCTTGTTTATCTTCAGTCTGGCGAACTTGAGAAGTAACTGTTTATGGCCGTGGTCTTTAAAAAAAACCGTGGCTTTCCGGTTATTTCCGTCCCCCTCTATCTGCAAAACTTTCCCGTTACCAAACCTTGAATGCATTACCGTCATTCCGGTCTGGATACTATCCGGGTCATCCGGTTCAAAATCTTGATCAACGTTTGCCGGAGGGATCGATGTACTTTTTACAGGAATAGTCCGCCGCATGGGAGGCCGGATAAGGGATGGTCCCTGCGCAGCGTCCTCTTCGTCAGCCATCAGCAAAGGGGTCTGACGCTGATTACCGCTCAGCCTGAGGAAACGGGGATCAATCTCCCTGATGAAGCGGCTTGGGCGGCAATCGACCTGACTGCCCCAGCGAAAACGTGTTTTTGCATGGGTGATCAGAACCCGTTTCCTGGCCCGGGTAATCGCTACATAAAATAGTCTTCGTTCTTCCTCAATTTCCTTGGCCGTTCCCGTAGAAAACTGTGACGGGAAGAGATCTTCCTCCATCCCGGCAATTATTACATAACTAAATTCCAGTCCTTTGGCAGAATGTACGGTCATCAGACTGACCTTATTTCGGTCCTCTGGTTTTTCATTATCCTGATCGGTCATCAACGACACATTCTGGAGAAAAGTGTTCATCCCCCTGAGGTCTGAGCCATCTGGTTCTTCACTGGCCGATACCACGAACTCACGAATACCGTTGACCAATTCCTGTATGTTCTCAAACTTGCTGATCCCCTCAGGTGTCCTGTCATACTGGAATTCGGTAATCAACCCTGAACCCTGCAGGACCTTCATAGCCATTTCATATGCATCCACCGTGGTAGCGAGCTCTGAGAAACCCTCTATCATCCGCCTGAACTGAACAAGCTTTTCAACGGTCCCGCGGTTGAATTGCGGAACATAAGAGGCCGGATCTCCAATGACTGAGAACAGTGAGACCTGAGCCTGATTGGCGGCTTCAGCCATCCGGTCAGTGGTTGTTTTACCAATCCCGCGCGCCGGGAAATTGATAATTCTTCTTAAAGATTCATCATCCCGGTGGTTCAGAACCAGCCTGAAATAGGCCAATACATCCTTGATCTCTTTCCGCTGATAAAAAGAGATGCTCCCATAAATCTTGTAGGGAATATTTTGTTTTCGGCATGCCTCTTCAATTACCCTCGATTGGGCATGTGTCCGGTACAGAACAGCAAAGTCCTTAAAATCACCCTGCTGTCTCAAATGAATGTCCAGTATCCGGTTCGATATCACAAAACCCTCTTCCTGGTCCGTAAGGGTTTGAACAATATCAATAAGTTCACCGGGTTCATTTTCCGAGAAAATATTCTTAGGAATCCTTCCCTGGTTTTTGACGATCAGGCTGTTTGCCGCTTCAACTATGGTCTGGGTTGACCTGTAGTTCTGTTCAAGCTTGAATAACTTGTATTCGGGATAGTCATTCCGGAAATTCAGGATGTTCTCGATCCGGGCGCCACGGAAGGAATAAATGCTCTGTGAGTCATCCCCGACAACACAAATATTATGGCGTGCCCCGACGATCTGGTTAACAATGGAATACTGAACATAGTTTGTATCCTGATATTCATCCACCAGGACATAGATGAACTGGTTCTGGTATTTATGCAAAACCTCGGGATGATTCTGGAAGAGCAGGTGGGTGTTGACCAGCAGGTCATCAAAATCCATTGCCCCGGCGTTTCTGCATCTCCGGCCGTAGGCAAGATACACGGCCGCCATCTCCGGCCTTCGGGCCGATACATCTGCTGAAATCCATTCACTTCTGGATTGATAAGCCTCGGCTGTTATCAGCTGATTCTTGGCATTTGAAATTCTCCGCTGTATCTCGGCTGGCTGATAAACCTGGTCATCAAGCTTCATGTCATGAAGAATGCTCCTGATCAGGCTCCGCGAATCGTCAGAATCATAAATTGTGAAGTCTCTTGTGTATCCGATTGACTCGCACTCCTTCCTGAGAATCCGTGCAAATAGAGAATGAAAGGTTCCCATCCAGAGGTTTCTCGAAACATCGGGGTTGGTCAGCTTTTCAATCCGGTCCTTCATCTCCCGTGCCGCCTTGTTGGTAAAAGTCAGCGCTAAAATATTCCAGGCTGGTATTCCTTTTTCCAGCAGCCAGGCAATTTTATAGGTCAGAACCCTTGTTTTTCCCGAGCCGGCACCGGCTATTACCAGCACCGGACCGTCGGTTGTTGTGACCGCTTCGCTTTGCACCGGGTTTAATTGATCAAGGATTTTATTCACTTTCTGGTTGTTATTTGTATGGAAAACTCTTTTTCTACGTTATTCTGTCAGGATTCCGTATACCGGCCAAAAGTAGCAATAGTAATTTTCCAGCCTCCTTTGTGCCGGCCGAAATCTGAGCCAGATTTGCTAATATTGTACCTTGAAATCCGAAAGCACTGATTTTGATGAAGAACCGAATTAAATATGTAAAAGGCCTTGCGGCAGTATTGCTTGCACTGGTTCTCTCCACAGTGATGGCGACCGCCCAGGAAGCCGATTATTCCGTCAGGATTAAACAACCCATTGGGGACACCATCAAAACCTGCCCTGGCAAAACCATCATCTTTATGGCTGAAGGGCTTAACACTGATGGAACTGCTTTCGATCCCAATCAAGTCACCTTTACCTGGGATTTCGGCTATAACGGACAGATCCGAACGGGGCCTACCGTTAGCTGGAGTTTTCCTGAGGGAGGGCATTATCTTATTCGTCTCTATGTAACAGGTATCTCCGGCCCTGCCGCAAAGAACATCCCCGAAATACATGTGTTTACCGGAATGAAGCCCTGGTTCACCGGTACGCGTCCTGATCAGCCGTCTGTGTGCGGGGGCTCTGAGATAACCCTTACAGGTTTTGTCAATCCGGTGAAATGGACCGGGGATGCTTTCTCCTTTACCAATACCTTCGCCAAAACAGATTTCACCTGGGATGGCATCGGTATTCAGTCCGACAGGAACGGTATTGCCAGGGTTAAGCCGCCTCTCGATAAGGGACACCTGGAATATGTTTTCCGCGTGGCCGATGATTTTGGTTGTTATCATGATACTACTCTCACACTCTATGGACTTTATGCAACCTTTTCCATGGAGCCCCTCACAGGAGAGGCTCCTCTTGAAGTTAGTTTCACCATTGATTCTTCTTCAAATGGAGGGTCGGAAAACAGCATTGCCTATGAATGGGAATTTTATGAGAATACTGATACTGCTTCACTCCTGCGTTCTACCCAGAATGTGTTCAAATTTGAAATCCCTGGCCAGTATACAAGCCGTGTTATCGCAAAATATCAGCAATGCACCTATTCTTACACTCACGAAGAGTATATACGCGTCGATTCCTCACTTCTGGAAATTCCTAATGTATTTACTCCCAATGAGGATGGTGCCAATGATTATTTCCAGGTAAAGGGGCGCTCATTGAAAACCTTTCACGGAGTGATTTTTAACCGTTGGGGAAGGCCGGTTTTTGAATGGTCCGACCCGAAATCCCTTGAAAGTGGCTGGAACGGAAAGCTTAATAATACCGGCGCAGATTGCCCTTCGGGTACCTACTATTATGTCATTAAAGCTACGGGCTATGACAAGGATAAAACCGAGGTTAAGCCAGAGGATGGCGATTATCCTGATGTCAGTTATCAGGGTGGGGTATACAAGGGATTTCTTACCCTCATCCGATAAAAAAACCTGTCAGGTTTTAAAAACCTGACAGGTTTAATATCTACTTATTCATCATCATCCGCAGTATAAGCAGCCTGAAGTTTATCCTGAACATCCGGCGGACACAGCGCGTATTCACTGAATTTCATGCTGTATGTCGCACGGCCGTTGGTCAGAGAGCTTAATGATGTGGAATATTTGTTCATTTCAGCCAGCGGAACCTTAACCCTGAGTTTCTCATACCTGCCTAAGGAATCCATACCCTGAATCATGGCGCGGCGCCCCTGGAGATCACTCATTACATCACCCATCCTGTCTCCTGGTACTAGTACCTCAACTTCGTAAATCGGTTCAAGGATTTTTGGGCCAGCTTTCCTGAATGCCTCAGCAAAAGCCTTTGCACCTGCAAGACGGAAGGAAATTTCATTCGAATCAACCGGGTGCATTTTACCATCATACACATAGACCCTGATATCACGGGCATAAGAACCTGTTAGCGGACCGTTTTCCAATTTCTCCATGAGGCCTTTCTGAATGGCCGGCATGAACCTGGCATCAATCGAACCACCAACAATGCAGTTATAATAAACCAGCTTCCCGCCCCAATCCAAAAGGATTTCTTCTTTATTCCTGAGAGAAAGAACCAGATCCTTTCCGTCAACCTTGAAGGTGTTCCGCTCTGCTGAGCCCTCTTCATGAGGCTCGATAATCATATGTACTTCACCAAACTGACCTGAACCACCCGATTGCTTCTTGTGGCGGTACATCGCGGAAGCAACCTTGGTAATAGTCTCGCGGTAAGGTATTCTTGGCGGAAGATATTCAGTTTGAATTTTATGGATATTGTCAAGCAGCCATTTTACTATATTGAGGTGGTATTCACCTTGTCCGTGCAGAATAATCTGCTTTAATTCCTTGGAATATTCAACCCGGAGTGAAGGATCTTCCTCATGCAGACGGTGCAGTGCTTCGCCCAGTTTTTCATCATCCGATTCCTCTTTGGCTTTGATGGCTGCACGATATTTTGGCTCAGGCATTTCAATGGGCTTAACCGGAGCATCAAAGTTCTTGTCTGCCAGGGTTGTGAAGGTTCTGGTATCCTTTAGTTTAACAGTCCCTCCAATATCGCCGGCAACCATGGTGTCGACTTTCTGTCGGTTCTTTCCGGCTATAACAAATAATTGCGAAATCCTTTCTTTAGCTCCCGTATTCAGGTTAACCAGGTCAAGACCTTCGGTGAGTTTTCCTGAGATTACCCTGAAATAGTTAATATCACCCAGGTGCTGTTCATTAAAGGTCTTGAATACGAAAGCAACATTCGGACCTGCCGGATTGAGTTTGATCTCATCTCCCTTAGTGGTTTTGTAAACGGAGAAATCAGGCCCCGGAGCATAATTGACCAGAAAATCACACAGGCGCTGGGTGCCCTGAAGATTTTTAGCTGAGATACATAATACGGGGAAAATCCCGCGTTCACGAATGCCTTTCTTTAGGCCTTCCTTCATCTCTTCCTCGGTGAGGGTGTCATTGGCAAAGAACAGCTCCATGAGGTTCTCGTCGGCTTCCGCGGCAATTTCAACCAAGCGGGTATAAAGAGATTCAACCTTTGCTGTTTCCGATGCCGGCAATTCGGATTCTATTGCGTTCCCGCCGCCAACAGGATATTTAATAGCCTTTTTGCGTATTACATCGATGACGGTGTCAAAACTGCTACCTTCATTAACTGGATATTGCACAACAACAACCTTTTGGCCGAATGCCTCTTTGGCACTGTCAATTGCCTTGTCAAAATGCGATTTTTCATGGTCAAGCTGGTTAACGACAAATATGACCGGTTTCTGATGTTTCTCGGTATATCTCATCAGGGATTCTGTTCCCGTTTCAACACCACTCTGAGCATTGATCAGGACTGCCGTGAAATCTACTGCACTAAGCGCTGCAACCGTGGCACCAACAAAATCGTCAGCACCTGGGGTATCGATAAAATTGATTTTATGATCCTTGTATTCGGTGTACAGAACGGAGGCGTAAACAGAATTCCCCCTTTCATGTTCAATTTCATTGCAATCCGATACTGTATTCTTGCTTGTAACTTCACCCCGCCTGCTAATAACCCCTCCGTCAAAGAGGAGAGACTCAGCAAGGGTGGTCTTTCCTGATCCGGAATTTCCCAGCAAGGCAAGATTCCGTATCTGATTCGTTTGGTAAACTTTCATAACTCCCTTAATTTCTGGTAAATTGATGAGATAACTAGCTCGTCTTAAATTTGGTGTGCAAAGCTAAGATTTTTTTTATATTCTTCAAGAACCGAATCTCATTGGTGCCTCTTTTTCCGGTATAACCAAAGGCCAATGATGAGGGTACTTAGCAGAATAAAACCGGCTGACAGATACCATTTGGGGGGGGCTTTCTCGGAAGCGAGTTTTTCCGTGTCGCCGAAGAGCACCAGCGAAGCCCAGAAAAAGGGGGACGATAGATTCATGGGCGATTCATCAAGATAGATATTCTTCGCGGATTGAATGGCCGCCCTTCGATCCATCCCGTTTCGGAGGTTTTTGTAGAAAAGGCTTGAAAGGCGGGCAGATGCCCGGTCGTCAATAGGCCAAAGAGTGGTTATCAGGGAGGAAGCACCGGCAAACTGGAATCCCCTTGCCATGCTCATGATTCCTTCACCTGGCTGGTGTTCCCCAATTGCGGTGTTGCAAGCATTCAAAACAATTAGCGGGGATTCAATCTTGAGGGAAAGCATCTCAAACAGATAAAAACTACCATCAGCCCTTGATGGATTCAGTAAAAGCCTGGATTCTATGGGATTCTCCAAATTCAGAACACCATGAGTGGAAATATGTACAATCTTCCTGCTGTTAAAGGAGCGTAATAATTTTTCTTCGCTCGCCCGCTTCCCTTCGATTTGTTGGGTTTTAAACTCCTTGGCTATCAGTCTGATCTCCTCTTTGGAGTATACTAATGTTGGAAGGTTGTCTTGGCCCAAGCGAATTCCATGTTCGGTAAAGGGTGCGTAGGCATCAATACTACTGAATTCTGTTTTCTGTTCATTACGCCTTACTCTGTAAAGTTGTTCATGTGACGAAATGTAGCTGATGGCGTACTTCCTGTTGAGATAATTCAAACGGCTGAAATCCGATATTATTGGTCTGATAGTATCTGTAATGAGGGCCTCGAAAGGAAGAAAGCCGATCTGCTCGTCAGGAAGAATGATAAGCTTGCTGATGGAATCAGGAATCCGGACCTTTGCCAGGAGGACATTGAACAAATGAGAAGCAACGGATATGTAGTCGTTGAAAATGGCTGTACTGACTTTATACGACATCCCATCCCTGAATTTCTTTACAATGTCGGGAAAACCGGGAGGAACACTGTCCCGCAGGTAGGCCAATGTGTCTTTGGTTAGTAAAAAGACGATCAAATTCTTGTTATTGATCATGGTGTAGTCCAGGAGCGCCTCACCAGATTGGAGAGTCTCCCGGATGGAATCGAGAGAATAACCCCGGTTGGAATAGATCATCTGGTAAAAATCCGGATTTTCCCTTCTTATCCGTATCTGTAAGGACCTAAGTTCATCTGAAAGACTTGTTATAGAATGGTTTAGCAGATTTCTTTCTGATTCTGAATATTCACCATTTTCATCCTGGGCGATCCTCTGAGACTTCAGTTCGTTTATCTTGATTTTCAAGCTGTCTTCTTTTATGAGCCAGGTTCCACTACCGGTGAAATATTTTCTTGCAGCGTTCAACCGGATGAATTCATTAAGTGTGGCTGCCTTGTTGCGGCCCGAAAGCTGGAAAGCCTGATCAAGGTATTCCGGGTCTGCGGTCTCCTTAAATATATCAAGGGCCATCTCAAGGGCTTGAAAGAAATGAATTTTGAACTCTTGGCCCAACAGGGGCTTACTATCAAAGGAATACATGTACCGCAGTGTATCCATCATGTCCAGTGAAATCAGGTAAGTTTCAAGCCCTTTTTTGAGGTCCCGGATATCGCGGTCTGCACGGTACCTCTTGTCCAATGCATGTGCTTTGTAAGAGGTGTAATCAGCCAAACGGGGTGAGGCAGCTTGTACATGCGGGTTGGAGTCAGGGTCGTCCGGTTTACAATCCGGGTCTAGGCTGGCCAGGGCAAGCTGAAAGTAATCAATGCACCGGTCAAAGTCATTCTTAACTGAAAAGTTGATGCCTATATTAATATAATACGGAGCAGGATTCTGGCTGGTCTCTTTTACATATCTCAGCGCCCGGTTATAATAAATGCCCGAGCTGTCAATATTTTTTTTGTTTTTAGGGGTTTCATTATGATATTTATAATAGTAGACTGATCCCAGGTTATTCAAAACTGTAATCGACTCAGCCTTCCTGTAATTTGGAATGGAATTCTTAACTGCAAGAGATTTCAGGAAATAATGCAACCCTTGATTTATGGAATCCCTTCCCACTTCCACAACTCCAAGTTCATTATATACGTTGGAAACGGCTGCCAGGTCATTGATCCTGATAAAAATTGCGAGTGCCTCATGCAGTGAAGAATCCACGAGGGGATTGTTCTTGCTAATCATGAAAAGTACACTGCTCATATTGGTTAGATCATCAGCGGTGCAGTAGTCACGGTTCATTTTTCGGTTGATTTCCAAAGATCTCTCGAAGAATCTCAAAGACTCATGACCATCGCCTGTTTTCTTGAAGAACCTGCCAAGGCACCTGTAAGATTCAGCAGCCATAATACTGTCATACTGAGTCTTCATCGGCCGGATCGAAATTGAATTGACCAGGGTATCGCAGGCACTTTTATATTTAGTCTCCGCAGCCAGCTGGATGGCGTAGCAAAGAGCCCTGTCGGCAATTTGGTCTGCGGCTATTGGCAAAACAATTTTTGATTCTTTAAATATATTATATGCCTGCTGTGCTTTACCAGCGGAATCCCCCAAATACCAGAATACTGCACAGGCAAGCCAATCCCTGGCTGAATTATGCCATTGCTCAGTTGGTTCTGTTAAAAGTATGTTGTTCAGGTATTTGGCTGCCTCCGGGCGTTTTCCTTCCAGCAGCAGTTTGATAATATCTGGTGAAGGCTGATAAGATGCTTGCGGTTGTGCATCCGGGGACGGCAATCGTTCCCCGCAACTGGTAATTAGTATGCTGATCAGGAAAATATAAAAAGGGATCTTGGCAGCCATGTTTAGCAAAGATATTTATTACAAAGGCTTAAGTTTAGATACAGTTTTGGGCAATTGGTCAAAAAGTAGCTGCACAAGCAATTTTTTTACCTAAGATAGGGTTACTTTAGTGGCAAAATTAGGATTAAGGTTTAGAGATTAATAGTAGTATTGAAAATAAATGAATCGCGCCATGAAGATTAAATTCGTTTTTGCATGGATTTTTGCTCTGCTGATGCTGGGTCCTGTGGTGACTGCATCTCGGAGTGACGACGGCAACAGGACAGCTACCGGAGCCTATACCGTAGTGAAGGGACAGATTATTGATTTGGGAAATAACGGTTCATGGGATTATCTCACCTTTGGCGTTCTTTCAGATAAAGGCTTAAAAGCCAAAGTGAAGCGCATTGTATTTACGGATGTGACGGGCGCGATTAAAGTCGCTGAGATAAATGATCTTTTTAGTTTCAGGGACAATGGTGCCAGTTGGTACTTTATCTCATTACGACAGTTTGACCTTCCAACTGAATTTTTAACCAGGATTTACATAGACACCAAAGAGGGTGGCGTGGTTTTAGAGAGAGTAGTCCAGGCCGATGGCACCGGTGGCGGGCCTATTGATCCTGATGAAACTGTGATCGTTGTGAAGTGGCCATAATGGACTTGAGCGTCCAAAACAATATGGTAATCCCGGGCAGCCGGGATTTTTTTTTGATTTCTTGCGGAGGTGTTCGTTTTTTTGAAAAATACTTTTACCTTTGCACACCATTTTGTTAAAAAAAAGAGGGTTTATAAAACAGTTCATAATGCCTACGATACAGCAGTTAGTAAGAAAAGGTAGAACCAGTAAGAATGACAAGAGCAAAGCTCCTGCCCTGGATTCATGTCCGCAGCGGAGAGGTGTTTGTGTCAGGGTTTATACAACTACCCCGAAAAAGCCGAACTCAGCCATGAGGAAAGTTGCCAGGGTAAGGCTAACCAACCAGAAAGAAGTTAACGTTTACATTCCGGGTGAAGGTCACAACCTGCAGGAGCACTCCATTGTGCTCGTTCGCGGGGGTAGGGTGAAAGATCTGCCAGGCGTACGTTACCATATGGTTCGAGGTACGCTTGATGCAGCCGGTGTTGACGGTCGCAAACAGAGAAGGTCAAAATACGGAGCCAAACGGCCGAAAAAATAACCGGTTACTCAAAGCAGATTATCCATGAGAAAAGCGAGAGCCAAAAAGAATATTGTCCTTCCTGACCCCAAATTCGGTGATGTCAGGGTGACCCGCTTTGTCAATGACCTTATGTACAGTGGCAAGAAGAGTGTTGCTTTTGCAACTTTTTACGATGCGCTGGAATTGGTTGGCAAGAAAACCCAGGAAAGCGGATTGTCCGCACTGGATGTTTGGAAAAAATCACTTGAAAATATTACTCCTGCCGTAGAGGTTAAAAGCCGCAGGGTGGGTGGGGCAACTTTCCAGGTACCTATGGAAATCAGGCCTGATCGTAAAATATCAATTGGTAACAAAAACCTGATCGAATATGCCAGGAAGCGTTCCGGCCGTTCGATGAGTGAGAAACTTGCTGCTGAAATTGTGGCAGCTTTTAATGAAGAAGGCGCAGCTTTCAAGAAAAAGGAAGATACGCACAGAATGGCCGAAGCAAACAGGGCATTCGCGCATTTCCGGTTTTAACCGGAGCACAGTTCTTTGACACGTTGGGATGGCACCAGATCTCTCTTATACCAGGAACATCGGTATAATGGCCCACATTGATGCGGGGAAAACCACTACTACCGAGAGGATTCTGTTTTATACCGGTGTAAACCACCGGATGGGGGAAGTTCATGACGGTGCTGCTACAATGGATTGGATGATTCAGGAGCAGGAGCGTGGTATTACCATCACTTCAGCTGCAACAACAACCTGGTGGAGCTTTGGCGGGGATAACTATAAGATTAATATTATTGATACCCCAGGCCATGTAGATTTCACCGTGGAAGTTGAACGATCACTCAGGGTACTCGACGGAGCTATCGCGGTTTTTTGCGGAGTTGGAGGCGTCGAACCACAGTCTGAAACCGTTTGGCATCAGGCCGATAAATATCAGGTTCCAAGGATTGCTTTCATCAACAAGATGGACCGACCCGGAGCTGATTTTTTCTCGGTTCTGAATGAAATGAAGGAAAAGCTGGGCGCAAAGCCAGTACCCCTTCAATTGCCAATAGGAACGGAAGACAAGTTTTCAGGAGTGATTGACCTTCTTCGTAACCAAGCCTTGATTTGGCCAGATGGTGACATTTTAGGCGCACATCCGGAAATCTGCCCAATACCGGCGGATCTGATGGAACAGGCTGCAGAATGGCGCAATCAGCTGATCGAGACGATTTGCGAAACGGATGACAATCTCCTTGAAAAGTTTTTTGAATCAGGAGAATCCATTGAATTGAATGAAATTTTATCTGCCTTACGAGTAGCCACGCTCAACCGGACACTTGTTCCGGTCCTTTGTGGCTCGGCATTTAAAAACAAGGGTGTGCAGCCTCTGCTAGATGCAATTGCTGCTTTCCTTCCAAGTCCGATTGATGTAGGTGCAGTTTCAGGATTCAATCCGAAAACACACCAGGTTATTTCAAGGGCTCCGGATAGTAACGCTCCCTTCGCAGCACTCGCTTTTAAAATTGCAACTGACCCGTTTGTAGGCCGTCTTGCCTACATGAGGGTTTACTCAGGGTCAATCCGTTCGGGAGCCACTGTTTATAACATGCGAACCGAAAAGAAAGAAAGGATTACCCGATTATATCAAATGCACGCTAACAAGCAGAACCCCCGTGATCTCGTAGAAGCCGGTGATATTTGTGCAGCCGTAGGGCTTAAAGATATCCGCACCGGTGACACACTCTGCGATGATGATCACAAAATACTCCTGGAATCAATTACTTTCCCTGAACCCGTTCTTGGAATCGCTGTAGAAGCGAGAACCCAGGAAGATATTGCCCGGCTTACAGATGCGCTCCAGAAACTGATCGAAGAAGATCCAACATTCAGAGCGAGAATAGATGAAGAGTCCGGCCAAACCGTTATCAGCGGAATGGGTGAGTTACATCTTGATATCATAACGGATCGTTTACGAAGGGAATTCAAACTCGATATCAACCGGGGATTACCTCAAGTGGCCTACAAAGAGGCCATACGAAAAGAAATCATCCAGCATACCGTATTTCGCAAGGAAGGCGGAGGCAGGTCGCTTTTTGCTGAAATCAAGGTTAGAATTGAACCAGCCCCTGAAAGCTCAGGACTGAATTTTATAACCGGCCAACTTTCCGAGAAATTTCCTAAAGCCTATGTCGCTGCTGTTGAACGGGGCTTTAAAAATGCCCTTAATAGTGGTGTTCTGGCTGGATTTCCAGTCAGAAGCCTTAAGGTTACCCTCACCGATGCCTCTTTTCATCCAACCGATTCTGATGAGCTTGCCTTTGAAATAGCGGCTCAAAAAGCATTCCGGGAAGGGTGTGAAGCTGCGGGTCCAGTTTTACTCGAACCCATTATGAAGCTGGAAGTTGTTTCCCCTGAAGAATATGTAGGAGACATAATTGCCGATCTCAACAAGAGGCGCGGACAGATTTCGGGCATGGAAAACAAGCCCGGAGGCCGCGTGGTAAGTGCAACGGTTCCGTTATCCGAGCAATTCGGGTATGTAACGGTTCTTAGAACACTTACTTCCGGTCGCGCAAGTTCAACCATGGAGGTTTCCCATTATGAGGAGGTCCCGAGAGAATTAGCCATCAACGTGCTGCAAAAAGTATTTGGACGAGTGGATCTATTGTAGTAAAAACACATACGAATGAGTCAGAAAATTAGGATTAAGTTGAAGTCTTACGATCATAACCTGGTAGACAAGTCTGCCGAAAAGATCGTAAAAACGGTAAAAAGCACCGGAGCCGTAGTTAGCGGACCGATACCGCTTCCAACCCATACCAGAATATTTACTGTTCTGAGATCAACTTTTGTGAATAAGAAATCCAGGGAGCAATTTCAACTGAGCTCCTACAAGAGGCTGATCGATATTTATAGTTCCACAGCGAAGACAATTGATGCGCTGATGAAACTGGAACTGCCCAGCGGGGTTGAAGTTGAAATAAAAGTATAATTATAAGAGCTAATAAGATGCAAGGCTTAATCGGGAAAAAAATCGGGATGACTTCAGTCTTCGATGCTGATGGAAAAAATGTTCCATGCACGGTGGTTGAAGTAGGTCCTTGTGTGGTTACCCAGGTCAAGACCCATGATAGAGACGGGTATGAAGCTGTGCAGGTGGCCTTTGACGATAAAAAGGAAAAGAACACCCCAAAACCGATGTTGGGTCATTTTAAAAAGGCCAACACCACACCAAAAAGGGAGCTTGCCGAGTTCCAAAAAGACAATGGCGAACAAGTTAACCTGGGAGATGTCATCACAGTGGAAACATTTACAAATGATCGCTGGGTAGATGTAACAGGTGTTTCTAAAGGAAAAGGTTTCCAGGGCGTAATCAAACGCCATGGTTTTGGAGGCGTAGGGGATAATACGCACGGCCAGCACAACCGTCTGAGGGCGCCTGGCTCAATCGGGGCTTCTTCCTATCCAAGCCGCGTACTGAAGGGTATGCGCATGGCAGGTCAGACTGGCGGAAATTCCGTTAAAATGATCAGTCTCCAGATCATGAAAATTATTCCTGAACATAACCTTATGATTTTGAAAGGTTCTGTTCCTGGAGCAAAAGGTTCATACTTAATAATTGAGAAGTAATGAAAGTAGCAGTATACAAGACTTCCGGTGAAGATACCGGGCGTACCGTGGAGCTGCAGGACGAGCTTTTCGCCATCAGTCCGAATGATCATGCCATCTACCTGGATGTGAAGCAGCACCTGGCCAATCGCAGGCAAGGCACGCACAAAGCCAAGCAGCGGAATGAGATCGCCGGAAGTACCAAAAAGTTGAAAAGACAAAAAGGTACTGGCGGAGCACGTGCCGGCAGCATCAAATCACCTCTTTTCCGGGGTGGCGGCAGGGTTTTTGGTCCGGTTCCCCGTGACTACAGTTTCAAACTGAATAAAAAAGTTAAGCAACTGGCACGGAAATCAGCCCTTACTTATAAGGCTCAAGGTTCTCAGATTGTGGTTGTTGAAGATTTCGTCATGGAGGGTCCAAAAACACGGACAATGGCTGAGATCAAGCAGAGTCTGAAATCTGGCGACAAAAAAATGCTTCTGGTTTTAAATGAACCAAATAAAAACGTATATTTGTCGTCTCGAAATTTACAGGGTATTAAAGTTGTAATGGTTTCAGACCTAAACACTTATGATATATTAAATGCTTCAACTGTTACCTTTGTTGAGAGTTCAATTGAAGCTTTGAATGCAAATTTCGGACAATAAAAGGGAAACCATGGATATTCTGATTAAACCGATCGTAACCGAAAAAATGACAGGTCAGACTGAAGACCTGAAATGCTACGGTTTTATCGTTGACAAAAGGGCCAATAAATATCAGATCAAGAAGGCTGTACAGGATATGTACGGAGTCTCGGTTGTTTCAGTAAACACTATGCGTTACGGAAGCAAGGAGAAATCCCGGTTTACCAAAAACGGACTTGTCCGAGGGAAAACCAATGCCTTCAAGAAAGCAGTTGTTAGCCTGGTTGATGGAGATGTAATAGATTTTTACAGCAATATTTAACTAAGAAATGGCAGTTCGCAGTTTTAAACCCGTAACGCCGGGGCAGAGAAAGAAAATTATAGGGACGTTTGAGGAAATCACTCATACGTCGCCTGAAAAATCTTTATTAAAGCCCGTCAAAAAGTCAGGCGGACGGAACAGCAATGGCCGGATGACCATGAGATATATGGGCGGCGGTCATAAGCAGATGTACCGTATGATCGACTTTAAGCGCGACAAGGACGGTATTCCGGCAAAAGTGACTACAATTGAATATGATCCTAACCGTACTGCCCGCATCGCGCTGCTGGTTTATGCCGATGGTGAGAAGCGCTATATGCTGGCGCCAAACGGATTAACCGTTGGACAGGCCATTCTTTCCGGTACCGGTATTGCTCCGGAAATCGGAAATAGCCTTCCCCTTGGCGAAATACCGTTGGGAACCATCGTTCACAACATTGAACTCCGGCCCGGTCAGGGCGGTGCAATGGCCAGAAGTGCCGGCACCTATGCACAGATCGTTTCCCGCGAAGGACGGTATGCAATTATAAAGCTTCCATCGGGCGAGACCCGATTGATTTTGACTACATGCCGTGCCACTGTTGGAACCGTTTCAAATTCCGACCACGGACTCGAAAGCGATGGAAAAGCCGGCCGTAAGCGTTGGCAGGGAAGGCGCCCGAGAGTCAGGGGTGTGGTAATGAACCCTGTGGATCACCCGATGGGTGGTGGTGAAGGTCGTGCTTCCGGGGGGCATCCGCGCTCGAGGAAGGGTCTGCTTGCGAAAGGTTACAAAACCCGCAGGCCGAAAAAATCCTCATCGAAGTTTATCCTAGAAAAACGTAAAAAGTAACCGTAAATAAACGATTGTATGAGCCGATCACTTAAAAAAGGTCCATTTATCGAATTCAGTCTGGAGAAGCGGGTCCTTTCCCTGAATACTAGCGGCAAGAAGTCGGTTGTGAAAACATGGGCACGCCGAAGCATCATCTCTCCGGATTTCGTAGGACATACTATTGCCGTGCATAATGGCAACAAGTTTATTCCGGTTTACATTACAGAGAATATGGTAGGGCACAAGCTGGGAGAATTTGCACCAACCCGGAACTTCCGTGGCCATGCCGGTAACCGGAAGAAGTAATCAGAATATTGCATAACCGAGAAGATAAAAACTCAGAATAATGGGATCCAGAAAGCAAGAGCGGGCAAACCGGACCAAAGAAGAGCGCAAGGATCAGTTCCTGGCGGCGCTTCGGAACAATCCGACTTCACCCCGTAAAATGAGGCTGGTAGCCGATATGATCCGTGGAATGGAAGTTCAGCGTGCCTTGGATGTTCTTAGGTTTAACCCTAAAGAAGCCTCCCGGAAGTTGGAAAAACTTTTAATGTCGGCAATCTCGAACTGGCAGGCAAAGAACGACGGTGTCAGGATTGAGGACAGCCACCTGTATGTTAAACAAGTATTCGTGGATTCAGCCAGAATATTGAAACGGTTACGCCCTGCTCCGCAAGGACGCGGTCACCGGATCAAGAAGCGCTCTAACCACGTTACAATTTTCCTGGACAGTCGTAAACAAGTCGAAAAAACGGACGCATAGATGGGACAAAAAGTTAACCCGATTAGCAATCGCCTGGGAATTATAAAAGGTTGGGACTCCAACTGGTATGGCGGCAGTGACTTTACCGAGAAATTGGTTGAGGATTTCAAAATCCGTGAATACCTGAATGCCCGACTCTCTAAGGCAAGCGTATCAAAAATCGTTATTGAAAGAACCCTTAAGTTAATCACTATTACTGTGAATACTGCCCGGCCCGGTATCATCATCGGCAAAGGTGGCCAGGAAGTTGACAAGCTGAAGGAAGAACTCAAAAAGATTACGAGCAAGGAAGTTCAGATCAACATTTTTGAAATAAAAAGACCCGAGTTGGATGCGGTTATCGTTGCGACTAACGTTGCCCGCCAGCTGGAAGGTAAAATCGCTTACAGACGAGCCATTAAAATGGCCATTGCCTCTACTATCCGTATGGGTGCTGAAGGGATTAAAATCCAGATTTCTGGGCGTTTGAACGGTGCAGAAATGGCTCGTTCGGAAACCTATAAGGAGGGAAGAATTCCTTTGCATACGCTCCGGGCTGATATCGATTATGCTCTGGCAGAAGCCCACACTAAAGTTGGCACCACCGGAATCAAGGTTTGGATTTGCAAAGGCGAAATTTTCGGAAAACGCGACCTGTCTCCGAACATTGGCGCAAAAGCTCCAAAAAAGACTTTCAAGAAAAGAAGAGGCTAATAATCGACTGATAAAAGTAAATAGCCATGTTACAACCGAAAAAAACGAAATACAGAAGGCAGCAGAAGGGCAGGATGAAAGGCAATTCACAGCGGGGAAACCAGCTTGCCTTTGGCTCTTTTGGCATCAAGGCATTGGAAACCTGCTGGATGACCGGACGTCAGCTTGAGGCTGCCCGTGTTGCCGTAACCCGATATATGCAACGTCAGGGGCAGATTTGGATACGTGTTTTCCCTGACAAACCCATAACCAAGAAGCCTGCTGAGGTACGTATGGGTAAAGGTAAGGGAGCCCCGGAAGGATTTGTTGCCAGAGTTACTCCCGGCAGGATCCTTTTTGAAGCTGAAGGCGTTTCTCTGGAGATGGCACGCGAAGCACTTCGCCTTGCCGCACAGAAACTGCCCGTTAAGACCAAGTTTATTATTGCACGGGATTTTGTTGAAGATACAAATAACGAATAATGAAAAACGTAGAGATTCGCGAACTGACGGCCAAGGAGCTGAATGAACGGATTGAAACTGAGAAAAGCAATCTGGTTCGGATGCAGATGAACCATACGGTATCACCGTTGGACCATCCTCACAATATCCGGTTTACCAGGCGCCTGGTTGCACAGCTGACAACGGAATTGCGCAAGCGGAAATTAATTGAAAACAAGAAAAGCGAATAATCCATGGAAGGTAAGAGAAACCTGCGCAAGGAACGTACCGGTGTGGTCGTCAGCAATAAAATGGACAAGTCCATTGTAGTTGCTGTTAACAGAAAGGTAAAACATCCTATTTATGGGAAGTTTGTAAACAAGACCACCAAATTTGTTGCTCATGACGAACAGAATACCTGTAATGAAGGTGACCTGGTCCGTATCATGGAAACCCGTCCGCTGAGCAAGCTGAAAAACTGGAGATTAGTTGAAATTATTGAAAGAGCTAAGTAACCATGATACAGCAAGAGTCCCGAATGATCGTTGCCGATAACAGCGGTGCCAAAGAAGTTCTTTGCATTCGCGTGTTGGGCGGAACCGGCAAGAAATATGCCACTGTAGGTGATAAGGTGGTTGTTACCGTTAAATCCGCTTTGCCGGGCGGTGAACTTAAAAAGGGTACCGTCTCCAAGGCTGTTGTTGTTCGTACCTCTAAGGAGATACGACGCAATGACGGGTCATACATCCGTTTCGATGATAACGCCTGCGTGCTTTTAAACGCTGCCGGCGAGATTCGCGGAACCCGTATTTTCGGACCCGTTGCCAGGGAATTGCGCGAGAACTATATGAAGATCGTTTCCCTCGCTCCAGAAGTGTTATAAAGAAAAAGCACTGAACATGCAGAAGAAAATGAATATTAAAAAAGGGGATACCGTTCTCGTAATTGCCGGTAACTCCAAAGGACAGCAAGGAAGAGTGCTGGAAGTGATCCGTAAGAAAGACCGCGCGATCGTTGAAGGCGTCAACATGCTGTCGAAGCACACCAAGGCAGATAAAAATGCCCCCCAGGGTGGTATTATCAAAAAGGAAGGACCGATCCATGTATCAAATCTGATGCATCTGGATCCTACCAGCGGAAAACCAACCCGGATCGGCCGTCGGTTGGATGATAAAGGAAAACTGGTGCGTTATGCCAAAAAATCTGGAGAGGAGATCAAGTAATGGAATATACGCCTAATCTAAAGACCAAATACCGGAATGAAGTGATTCCGGCTCTGACAAAAGAGTTTAGCTATAAGAGCGTAATGCAGGTTCCCCGGCTAAGGAAAATTGTTGTTAACCGTGGGGTCGGAAAGGCTGTTGCTGATAAAAAACTCATCGAAGTTGCACAAGAAGAATTAACCAACATTACAGGTCAAAAAGCGGTGCAGACCTTTTCAAAGAAGGATATCTCAAACTTCAAACTTAGGAAAGGGATGCCGATCGGAGTAAAAGTTACCCTCCGGCGCGAAAAGATGTACGAGTTCCTTGAGCGCCTTATCGCAGTAGCTCTTCCCAGAATCAGAGATTTCAACGGAGTAGCTGCAAAATTTGACGGCAAGGGAAATTATACCTTAGGTATCAGTGAGCAGATCATTTTCCCGGAAATTGACATCGACAAGATGCATTCAATGATCGGAATGGAAATTACTTTTGTTACCGATGCCAGATCAGACGAAGAGGGTTTTGCTTTGCTGAAAGAGTTCGGAATGCCTTTTAAAACAATCAATAAGAAATAGGGTATGGCTAAAGAATCCATGAAAGCCCGCGAAGTGAAGCGGCAGAAAATGGTGGCAAAATATGCTGAGAAACGTGCCAAATTAAAGGCAGAAGGTGATTTTGCCGGTCTTGATGCGCTTCCCAAGAATTCCTCGAAAGTTCGCCTGCACAACAGGTGTAATCTGACCGGTCGTCCAAAAGGATATATGAGGCAGTTTGGCGTCAGCCGTTCAGGGAAATGGCTTCCCAGGGACTGATACCGGGAATTAAGAAAGCAAGTTGGTAATAAAAATATTCTAAAGAAATGACTGATCCAATTGCAGATTACCTGACCCGCGTGCGGAACGCGATCATGGCTAAGCATAAGGTGGTAGAGATTCCTTCATCGAACCTGAAGAAGGAGATTACCAAGATATTATTTGAAAAAGGCTATATCCTGAGTTATAAATTTGAGGATACAGCACCGCAGGGTGTCATCAAGATTGCTCTGAAATACCATCCGATCTCAAAAGTTCCTGCTATTAAGAGTTTGAAGCGGATCAGCAAACCGGGTTTGCGTAAATATATTGATGTTGACGGGCTGCCGCGGGTTTTGAACGGGATGGGAATCGCCATTCTTTCAACCTCAAAAGGCTTGATGACAGATAAGGAAGCCCGCAGAGAGAACGTGGGTGGTGAAGTTATTTGTTACGTTTATTAGAAAGGATTATCAATGTCACGTATTGGAAAATTACCAATAGCACTACCCGCTGGGGTCAGCATTACGGTTCATCCCGACAACCGGGTTGAAGTTAAAGGCCCACTGGGAACACTGAACCAGATAGTCGATCCCGATATTCAGGTAAAAGTTGAGGAGGGTGAGATAATTGTCTCCCGTCCAACTGATCAGAAACGTCATCGCTCATTGCATGGCCTATACAGGTCCCTGATACATAACATGGTAATTGGTGTGTCACAAGGCTATGAAATTAAACAGGAACTTGTTGGAGTCGGTTACAAAGCTACCGTCGACGGTCAGATTCTGGAACTTCACCTTGGGTTTTCACATCCATATGTTATTCAGCTTCCTGATGAGATTTCGGTTCAGGCCGTCACGGAACGTCGTAGTAACCCGATCGTCACCCTGAAAAGCATTGATAAACAGCTGATCGGTCAGGTTGCCGCTAAAATCCGGTCGCTTCGTCCGCCGGAGCCTTACAAAGGCAAGGGTATCAAATTTGTTAATGAGGTACTGCGCCGCAAAGCTGGTAAGGCTGCAGGCAGTTAGTGCCAGATAGTCAGAAAAAAGTAATTCGTAAAAATCTATAGAACATGGCTTTTTCAAAGCACGAGCGCAGACTGAAAATCAAGAACAGAATACGGAAAAACCTGGCCGGTTCAACCGAAAGTCCCAGGCTTACCGTATACCGGAGCAATAAGCAGATTTCTGTTCAGTTGATTGATGATCATACCGGAAGAACCCTGATTTCAGCATCTTCGCTGGAAAAAGAGGTAGCAAAAAACACTGGAATTAATAAAGTGGACCAGGCAAAATTAGTTGGAAAACTGATTGCTGAGAAAGCTCTGGCAAACGGTATTACCTCGGTTGTTTTTGACCGGAATGGTTATTTATATCATGGAAGGATTAAATCTTTGGCAGATGCAGCCCGTGAAGGTGGGCTTAAATTCTAAATAATATGGCTACGAGCGTACGTAAGGTAAAGACAAGTGATCTTGAATTGAAGGACCGTTTGGTTGCAATTAACAGGGTAACCAAAGTCACCAAAGGTGGTAGGAATTTTAGTTTCTCAGCCATAGTTGTGGTTGGAAATGAAGACGGCGTTGTTGGCTGGGGCCTGGGTAAGGCTAATGAGGTTACAACTGCTATTGCCAAAGGTGTAGAGGCAGCTAAAAAGAACCTGATAAAAGTTCCGGTTATTAACGGCACCATACCTCACGAGCAGGTGGCTAAATTTGGTGGTGCGACTGTCTGGTTAAAACCAGCTTCAGGTGGTACCGGAGTAAAGGCCGGTGGTGCAATGCGTGCAGTTCTGGAAAGCGTAGGTATACATAATGTACTTGCTAAGTCCAAAGGATCCTCAAACCCGCATAACCTGGTTAAAGCAACTATGGCTGCCCTGGTCGAAATGCGTGATGCGATTACGGTTGCTCAGCACAGAGGCGTAAGCATGGAAAAAGTATTTAATGGATAACCCGGATACCGAAGAATATCATGGCCAAAATTAAGATTACACAGACATCAAGTAAGATACATACGACTGAGAGACAGAAAAGAACTCTCGGAGCCCTCGGATTGAGGCGTATGCATGCCTCGGTTACCGTGGAGGCTACCCCCCAGATACTGGGAATGGTTGAAAAAGTTCACCACCTGGTAACAGTTGAAAACACTAAGTAACTAACCTGAAAGAAATTTTATCCGATGGAACTACATAATCTGAAGCCAGCTGAAGGATCGGTGCACAGGGAGAAACGAATTGGCCGCGGACAGGGATCCGGACACGGCGGAACATCGACCCGTGGTCACAAAGGCGCCCAATCAAGATCAGGCTATTCAAAGAAAGTTGGTTTTGAAGGTGGTCAGATGCCAATTCAGCGCAGGCTCCCAAAATTTGGTTTTAAAAACATAAACCGAAAAGAATTCAAGGGCATCAATATTAGCACCTTACAGATGCTCGCAGATAAGAACAAGATTTCTGTTATTGATGTGGATACCCTGATCGGGGCCGGTCTGGCACACAAAAACGACCGCGTTAAAATCCTCGGCAACGGTACCTTAACTGTGAGGCTGGAGGTAAAAGCCCATGCGTTTTCCGAATCCGCAGTAAAGGCAATAGAAGCTCAACAAGGAACGGTCGTAAAACTGTAACGGAATGAAGAGATTTTTTGAAACCCTGAAGAATATCTGGAGGATCGAAGACCTCCGCGCTAGAATCCTGACCACGCTCGGATTGGTTTTGGTTTACCGGCTCGGCAGTTTTGTCGTATTACCGGGAATCGATCCTACCCAGCTTGATGCCCTGAAACAGCAGACGGCATCCGGACTGGAAGGATTACTTGACATGTTCTCCGGTGGAGCATTTTCAAATGCCTCCATTTTCGCATTGGGTATCATGCCTTATATCTCTGCCTCAATTGTTGTGCAGTTGATGACAATCGCGATTCCCTACTTCCAGCGTTTGCAGAAAGAAGGTGAAAGCGGACGGAAGAAAATGAACCAGATAACACGTTGGCTCACCGTTCTGATTACTGCAGCACAAGCACCGAGTTATTTATTTAACCTGAAGGTCCAGCTGGCCTCAACAACTGCCATTATAAATCCCGGACCCTTCTTTACCATATCATCGGTAATAATTCTTACAGCGGGAACCCTTTTCGTTATGTGGCTTGGTGAAAGAATTACAGACAAGGGGGTAGGCAACGGGATATCGCTCATAATTATGATCGGTATTATTGCCCGACTTCCATTCGCTCTGTTCGCCGAACTTGCTTCAAAACTTGAGCAGCAAGGTGGAGGTCTGGTTATGGTTCTGGTGGAGATTATTCTACTTCTGGTGGTCATCATGGGGACTATCGCCCTGGTACAAGCTACCAGGCGGGTGCCTGTTCAATATGCAAAACGAATCGTTGGGAACAAGCAGTATGGCGGTGTTCGTCAGTATATCCCGCTGAAAATAAATGCAGCCGGGGTTATGCCGATCATTTTTGCCCAGGCGTTTATGTTTCTTCCCATGATGCTTGGTAAATTCAATTCTGAGGCTGCCAGTAAATTTGTCCAGACCTTTGGAAACTATGGGGGCTTTTGGTACAATTTTACTTTTGCTATCCTGATTATCGCATTTACTTATTTCTATACGGCTGTAACGGTGAATCCCACCCAGATGGCTGAGGACATGAAAAGGAATGGTGGTTTCATTCCCGGTGTCAAACCCGGTAGAAAAACCGTCGAATTCCTGGACACCGTGATGTCAAGGATAACATTGCCCGGATCTATTTTTCTGGCAATAATTGCGATCCTGCCGGCAATAGCCAGTTTGATCGGAATCAACAGTCAATTTGCACAGTTCTTTGGAGGGACCTCTCTTCTGATTCTTGTGGGAGTTGTACTGGATACTTTGCAACAGGTTGAAAGTCATCTGCTGATGCGTCATTATGACGGACTGATGAAATCAGGCCGGATTAAAGGCCGCACCGGTAGTGCCACTTCGATTTAGTGCAATTGGCGTTCTTTGTATGTTTCAAATAAAATCAGACGAAGAGATTGAGTTGCTTCGGCAAAGCAATCTTTTGGTGTCTGCTACTCTGGCCGCTGTTGCCGGAATGATGAAACCTGGGGTGGCTACTCAAGCAATCGACAAGAGAGCTGAGGAGTTTATCCGGGATCATGGTGGAGTGCCCGGGTTTAAGGGGTACCATGGCTATCCGGCTTCCTTGTGCATTTCAGTTAATGACCAGGTTGTACACGGGTTACCCTCCGCAAGAGTTTTGGAGGAGGGGGATCTTGTTTCCGTCGATTGCGGTGTCCTGCTTAACGGATTTCATGGGGATTCAGCCTACACTTTTAGCGTGGGGGAGGTTTCTCCGGAAAAAGCAAAGCTTATCCAAGTTACCCGGGAGTGCCTTTTACTCGGAATGAAAGAGGCCAGAAGCGGAAAGCGTGTAGGAGACATCGGAAATGCAGTCCAAAGACATGCTGAACTTAACGGATTCTCAGTGGTCCGGGAGATGGTCGGCCATGGAGTTGGGAGGCAGCTACATGAACCCCCGGAAGTTCCTAATTACGGGAAACCGGGAACAGGTCCGGTTTTACAAACAGGTTTGACAATCGCAATTGAGCCCATGATTAACCTTGGTAAGCGACACATTTATCAGGAACGGGATGGGTGGACGATACGGACTAATGACCATAAACCGTCGGCACATTTTGAACATTCAGTGGCGATACGGGAGGATGGGGTTGATATTTTGTCTGATTTTATGATAATTGACGAAGCAGTTTCAAAATTTTAATATATGCCGAAGCAGTCTTCTATTGAACAGGATGGAACCATTATTGAGGCGCTTTCAAACGCCATGTTCCGCGTTGAACTGGAAAACGGGCACGTAATAACCGCCCACATTTCCGGTAAGATGAGAATGCATTATATTAAGATTTTGCCGGGAGATAAAGTCCGTGTTGAAATGTCTCCCTACGATCTGACAAAAGGAAGAATTGCATACCGATACAAAAACTGAAAATATTAACCGATCATGAAGGTACGAGCATCTGTAAAAAAACGTTCTCCCGAGTGCAAAATTGTACGTCGGAAGGGACGGTTGTATGTAATAAACAAGAAGAATCCCAAGTTCAAGCAACGTCAGGGATAGTCTGAATTAGTAAACTCATAAGGAATATCTTATATGGCACGTATCGTTGGTGTTGACATACCAAACAACAAAAGGGGTGAAATAGGCCTCACGTACATTTATGGAATCGGCAGAAGCACTGCCCGTAAGATTCTGGCTGAAGCCGGAGTTGATAAAGACCAAAAAGTACAGGAATGGACGGATGACCAGAGTGCTGCGATCCGTAATTTTATCAATGAGAACTTCAAGATCGAAGGTGAACTCCGGTCAGAAACGCAGATGAATATCAAGCGTCTCATGGATATTGGATGCTATCGCGGAATCCGCCACCGTCTGGGCTTACCCGTACGGGGCCAGAGCACCAAGAACAATGCCCGTACCCGAAAGGGACGACGGAAAACCGTAGCAAACAAAAAGAAAGCGACTAAATAACCAGTAGAGTATGGCAAAGAAAAAAGTTAAAGCAGCGAAGAAACGGGTTGTCCAGGTTGAACCCCTCGGGCAGGCACATATCCATTCTTCTTTTAACAACATTATTATCTCCCTGACTAACAATGCAGGTCAGGTCATCTCCTGGTCGTCCAGCGGGAAAAACGGTTTTCGCGGATCGAAAAAGAATACACCCTATGCAGCTCAGATTGCAGCACAGGATGCTTCAAAGGTTGCTTATGACCTTGGGTTAAGGAAAGTAAAAGTTTTCGTTAAAGGCCCGGGTAACGGCCGGGAATCTGCAATCAGGACCATTCATAACAGTGGAATAGAGGTTGTGGAAATTGTTGATGTTACGCCGCTGCCGCATAATGGTTGCCGTCCGCCCAAGCGTAGAAGAGTATAGTAAAACCGTATTTTAAAACGATAAATAAGAAATAAATGGCTAAGTATACTGGACCAAAAACAAGAATCGCCAGAAAATTTGGGGAGCCAATTTACGGATCGGATAAATATTTCGATAAGCGTAATTACCCTCCGGGATTTCATGGTCCGTCAAGAAGGAGAAGAAAACTCTCAGAATACGGCATTCAGCTAAAAGAGAAGCAGAAGGCCAAATACACCTATGGTGTACTGGAAAAACAATTCGCCAATATGTTCAATAAAGCTCAGAGTACCAAAGGCATCACGCGCGAAGTTCTCATGCAGTTGCTGGAATCTCGTCTCGACAATGT
>CAZEKJ010000026.1:9240-76514 GCA_964512915.1 uncultured Porphyromonadaceae bacterium | reverse complement strand
AAGGTCGCTTCGCTCCTAAGAGGCCTCGCTGCGCTCGGCTAACAGGCTCCCTGCGGTCGCTAATAGGCTCGGCTAACGCCTCGCTAAAAGGTCGCTGCGCTCCTAATAGGCGCTTCGCGCTAAGAAAGATTTTGCCAAATGCCTTTTAGGGCGAAGCCCCTTTTAGCCCGAAGGGCATCTTAGCGACCGCAGGGAGCCTGTTAGCGAGCGTTAGCGAGCCTGTTAGGAGCGAAGCGACCTTTTATAATACTACCATGAAGAACCCAATTTTCTTTCTGCTTATTGTTTTGCTTAATGCAGTGCCCCTCCCCGCCCAGAAAACCCTCTGGCGCTACGGCACTTCGCGGACGCTGCCGATGGGACAGCAGGAGTTCGGGATTATGCACCCGTTCCAGATCGGGGCGACGGATAAGCTGGAGATATCGGCGCAGCCGCTGCTCGGACTGACGCTGGCGCCTAATGTTTCGTTTAAATACAGCTGGCTCGACGGCAGCTGGGGGGTTGCCAGCCGTCATGCATTCAGTATGCCTACCCAGCTTGTGCGAACTCTTGCTTACCTGCCATGGGATGCAAGTGTTTTGCGGCCGCAGCACGAGATTCCGTATGTATTCAATTTCCGGAACGAAGGGATCGTGACGAAGCAGATTGCCACGGAGATGCTGATCACGGCCCGCGCCGGATTTGAGTTCAGCCTGAAAGCCTGGGGCGACAGCTCGCTGCCGGCCGTCACGGCGAAACCTTTTTACCGGCTCCTCTATCTCCGGTCAACCACCCTCAACAAGAAATTGCTCTGGTATGCCGGAGCCCAGTATGACGTTAATATATATAAGGATTTCAATGCCATGGCCGACCTGTTTTTCTATTCATCGGGCTGGTTCAACGGCTGGGCGGTCGAGCATAAAGGCTATTTCATCTGGAACAAAAGCAACAAGTTCGCCGCCCTCATCGGCTACAAAATGGGCTACGGCACCTACCCCGAGCCCACCTTCACCCAGCCTCCCGCCAACCGCTTCTTCATTTTTCCCGCCGCCGACCTGATCTGGAAGCTGAATGTAAAGAGGCAGCCGCAGAAAGATTTGTTCAGGGTGAGGTGAAAACTTAAAAAACTTTCTAAACAAAAATAGTTTCCTGTTGTTCCATAGTTTATATTTGCACCCTCATTGGTGCTGTAAACTATGGACGAAAAACATAATAACTTCTTTGTCAAGGTTTTCGAACTGTATAACAAGTTCGGGATCAAGAGCGTGACCATGGACGATGTGTCGCGCGAGTTGGGAATCTCCAAAAAAACTTTGTACGAATGCATCGAGGATAAATCCGAGCTGGTGAAGCACGTGATGCAGATGGTCTATAAGTTTCACGGGGAGAAACTTGAAGCCATCGCGGCTTCTGGTCTAACGGCCATTGAGGAGCTGATGGAGGTAAACAGGTACATGACCGAAATGGTTAAAGAACTGAACCCCACCCTATTGTATGACTTAAGGAAATACTATCCCGCCCTTTTTTCTGAGCTGATGGAAGAGCAGAGGCGGCGGATGCATGAAGCGATCCGGAAAAACCTGGAGAAAGGACAGGAGCAGGGGCTCTACCGGAAGGAGATGAATATTGATATAATCTCCAAGCTCCACATGACACGGATGGAGTATCGGTTTTCACATGACTCATTCATTCTTAACGACATAGATTCCGGACAGGTGATGCGGGAGATCTTTATCTACCACCTGCACGGTATCGCTAACGAAAAAGGTATAAAAATTCTAAATGAAAAATTAAAAACACAATGGATATGAGAATGATCAGAAAGATGGCTTTTGTATTGGCACTTCCCTTCCTGTTTTATGGATCGGCAGTATCTCAGGTACAGGAGTTTAGCTTAAAGCAGGCTCAGGATTATGCGGTGCTGCATAATTTTCAGTCGAAGAATGCGGTGATCGATATTGCCCTGGCCGACAAGAAGGTTCGCGAAACCCTCGCACAGGCTTTGCCCCAGGCAGAGGCGAGCATCGGCTATACCAACTTTATTAACCTGGCAACCCAGCTGATCCCGGCTGAATTTTTCGGCGGACAGCCCGGTGAGTTCATGGAGATTCAGTTCGGTACCAAGAACAATGCCAACGTGCAGGCTCAGTTGAGTCAGCTGGTTTACAGCGGATCCTTATTCGTGGGGTTGAAGATGTCGAAGGTGGCACTCGAGATGTCGAACCTGCAGCTTGAGCAGGTTAAGCTCGATGTGAAACAGGCTATCACATCAGCCTATGTTCTCTGCCTGGTGGCCGAGAAGAACCAGGAGCTGATGAAGGAGACCATCTCCACGATGGAACTCCTTGTGAAAGACTCGAAGGCAATGCAGGGAACCGGGTTTATGCAGGAGACCGATGTCGACAAGCTGTCGCTCCTTTTGGCCGACCTGAAAACCAACCAGCTCAATGCCGCCAACCAGATCAGGAATGCGTATTCCCTGCTGAAATTCAACATGGGACTCACTTTTAAGGATGAGGTTCGGCTGACCGACAACCTGGATATTCTATTGATGGCTACAGATCCGGCAGGTTTGCTGGCACAGGAGTATGACCTGCGCAACAATGTGACCTACCGTTTGATGGATGCGCAGCAGAATCTCTCCAAGCTGCAGATCAAGCTGGCCAAAACGGAATATCAGCCGTTTGTATCGGCCTTCCTGTCACAATCTGAAAACGCACAGAGGAATGCTTTCAATTTCTTCAGCTTTGAGCAAAAATGGTTCCCTACCACAATTTTCGGGGTTAACGTTGGAATTCCGATTTTCAGCTCCGGCAAGCGCTACTACAAGGTACAGCAGGCCAACCTGAATTACGAGAAATCGATCAACACCAAGCGTCAGGTGGAAGAGAGCCTGTCGCTGGGCACCCTTACCGCCCGAAATAATTTCGAGGTGTCGGTTGAAACTTTCCGCAACAAGCGCGACAATTTTGAACTGGCCAAGAAGATATACAACAAGGATCAGATCCGGTACAAAGCAGGCGTTGCCTCCACTACGGACCTGAATCAGTCGTACAACCAGCTCCTTCAGGCACAGGGCACGTACCTGGGGTCGATGATGGATCTTTTTACCAAGAAAATCGAATTGCAGAAAATGTATAACCAACTCTAGTTGCCGGTTACCGGTTTCCAGTTGCCGGTTATCGGTCACTGGTCACTGGTCACTGGTCACTAAAACAAAAAATCTAAAGAATCAAAAATGAAAAAAGTAATTATTCCCATAGTAGTCCTATTCCTCACCCTGGCTTCCTGCCAGCCTAAAAGGACGGCCGATACGGTTACCGCCGAGATTGGCAAAACACGCACCGAGATTGCAGCTCTTTCCCAGAAGCTTGAGACCCTGGAGGCCGAGCTGGTTACCCTGCAGCCCGAAAAAGTGGAGAAAACCGTGAAAGTGAACATTAGTGCTGTCACCCGCAAGGACTTTGCCGACTACATCATTTCCAGCGGCAACGTAGAGGCGGTTAAAACCGCCTCCATCTCCCCCGAGATGAGCGGCAAGATTGAATCGGTTCCCGTTAAGGAGGGCCAGTGGGTGAAAAAGGGCCAGGTATTGCTGAACCTCGATTCAAAAGTGATGAAAAACAGCCTGGCTGAACTGGACAAAGGGTACGAAATGGTTGTGACCCTTTACAACAAACAGAAAGAGTTATGGGATCAGGGTGTAGGTTCAGAGATGCAATATCTGGAAATAAAAAACCGGAAGGAATCCATGGAGCGTACACGGGAAACCCTCAGTTCACAGATGGAGATGACCAAAATCGTTGCTCCTTTTGACGGAAGAATTGAAAAGGTATTGGTCAAGGTAGGCGAACTGGCTACACCGGGTCGCGGAATCATCGACCTAGTTAACCTCGACAGGCTCTATATCAACACCGAAGTTTCGGAATCTTTCCTGTCCACGGTCCGCAAAGGGGACACGGTTGTGATTGAGTTCCCGAACCTTCCCGGCGTAACCAAAATGGTTCCGATTGCCTTTACCAGCAACGTGATCAATATGCAGAGCCGGACCTTCCCGATACGTGTTGAACTGCAAAACAGCAAGGGAGAGATCAAGCCGAACATGCTGGCCAGCCTGAAAATCAGGACCGATAACCAGCCCGGGGCAATCGTGGTTCCAACGAGCATTATCCGTCAGGATGTTGGCGGTTCCTATGTGTTTGTTGCCGTTGGATCCGGGAATTCCGGCACCGCTAAGAAGACCTATATCACAACCGGCAGTTCTGACGGTGTGGATACAGTAGTAAAAGAGGGGCTCACCGACAGCGACAGGATTGTGAGCCTCGGTTATAATCAGATTAAAAACGGAACGCTGATTACCTGGTAATCAGAATAAACCAAGGGAATTCATAAAAATGGAAGACCAGAAAAAACCTGCGCACAGGGAGTTTAAACTAACCACCCTGGCACTAAAAAATAAGAGCACCGTATACCTGATCGTTGCGATGCTGACCATCTTCGGGGTCATCTCCTATGTGACCATGCCGAAGGAGCTTTTTCCGGAGATCAACTACCCGACTGTTTTTGTTCAGACCGTTTATCCGGGTAACTCCCCGGAGGATATTGAAAACCTGATCTCCCGGCCGCTTGAAAATGAACTACAGGCCGTATCGGGAATTAAAACATTGAAATCCAATTCATTACAGGATTTTTCAATGATTTTTGTTGAATTCCAGACCAGTGTCGACATCAAGAAGGCGCTGGTGGAGGTGAAGGATGCCATTGACAAGGCCAAGGCACAGTTGCCGAATGACATGATTTCGGATCCGATTGCGCAGAACTTTGATTTCAATTCCCTGCCGATCCTTAACGTGAACCTCTCGGGTGAATACAGTTCCGTTGAACTGAAGAATTATGCCGAATATCTCAAAGATGAGCTGGAGGGTATCAATGAGGTGTCAAAGGTTGACATCAGCGGAGTAGAAGACCGGAAGATACTGGTGGAGATTGATCTGCCGAAAATGGAGTCTTTGGGCATATCTTTTTCAACCGTTGAGAACATTATGCGGATGGAGAACATGTCGATGGGAGGCGGAGAGATTAAAATCGGGAACACCCAGCGGACCGTGAGGACCATTGGTGAGTTTGAATCCATCGATGAAATCCGGAATATTATCATCAAGCAGGACCCTACACTTACGGTTTATCTGAGGGATATTGCAACGGTTACCGATGGTTTTGGCGACAAGAAATCGGCTGCCCGTCTGAATGGGAACCCGGTTGTTACCCTCAACGTAATAAAAAAATCAGGGGAAAACCTGATATCTGCCACAGAACAGACGTTTGCCCTGATTGACAAGGCCATTAGAGAAGGATCCGTTCCCTCCGACCTGCGGGTCGATTATACCTGGGACCAATCCGAGGGGATCAAGCGTCAGCTGAGTGAACTCGAGAACAGCATCCTGATCGGGATGATCCTGGTTATCACCATTCTGTTCCTGTTCCTGGGATTGAGAAGCGCCGTTATTGTTGGTCTGGCGATTCCGCTCTCCCTGCTGATCACCTTTGTGGTTCTGAACATTATGGGTGCACAGATCAACATGATCGTTCTGTTCTCACTGATCATTGCACTCGGGATGCTGGTGGACGATGCCATTGTGGTGGTTGAGGTGATCCAGCGATACCGGGACCGGGGGTTCAGTAATTTTGAGGCGGCCAAGCTGGGCACCGGTGAGATCGCCTGGCCGATCATCACATCAACCCTGACAACCGTAGTTGCTTTTCTTCCCCTGATGTTCTGGGGCGGGATGATGGGTGAATTCATGAAATATATGCCGATCACGCTGCTGATTACACTGGGTGCCTCCCTGTTCGTTGCCCTCTTCATTTCGCCGGTTCTGATCTCCAGCATTGACAAGGGAGAGCATACCCATGAGAAACCCCATGCGCAGCGCAGGGTATACATCACCGCCGCTATTCTGACTTTTGTGGCAGTGATCCTCTATTTTATCGATGTGATGTGGATTGCCAATTTCCTTGTGCTGTTTGCCATTCTCATGGTCGCACATCAATTGTTCATGAAGCAGGTGGCTTTCTGGTTCCAGGAGGTATTCCTGATCAAACTGGAGAATTTCTACGACCGCTTCATCCGGACCAGTCTGGGCGGCAGAAGACCGCTCTGGATTATCGGTGGCGTTGTGCTCCTTCTCATCATCAGTATTGGCATGTTTGGAGCTCGTCATGGTGAGACCCGCCTGTTCCCCCTGAATGAGCCCTCGATGGTGAACATACACGCCGAACTTCCCCTTGGAACAGATATAGCCGTTACCGATTCGGTGGCCATGGTAATGGAAAGCAAGATCAAGGAAGTGCTCGGGACAAACATGAATCTGGTGAAATCGCTTCTTACCACAGTTGGGACAGGTGTTCGTCGCGACGGTGAGTTTGCCACGGGGGAGACTCCGCACCGGGCAATGGTCTCGATCAATTTTGTGGATTATGAATATCGGCATGGCGTTAAAACCTCAGAACTTCTGCGAAACCTGAGCGATGCTTTTGTGGGCCAGTATCCGGGCGTGAATTTCTTCCTGGAGAAAAATGAGTCGGGGCCGCCCACGGGTAATCCGGTCAACATTGAGATATCAGGAAAGCAGTTTGATTTACTTCTGGCCTATTCCGATTCGGTTATCAACAAAATTGAAAACTCTGGAATTCAGGGTATTGAAGGCCTTAAAACCGATATTGAACTTGGCAAGCCCGAACTTCAGGTCCGCATAAACCGGGAAAAAGCCCAGCGTTACGGCCTGTCTACCCTGGTTATTGCCTCCACTATCCGGACGGCACTTTTCGGGAAAGAGATTTCCGATTTTAAGGTTGGCGAAGATGAGTATCCGATCGAGATCCGTCTGGCGGATGCTTACCGTCATGATCTGAGCGCCCTGCTCAACCAGAAGATCACTTCGATGAACATGGCTACCGGCCAGATGGTTCAGGTTCCGATCTCGGCCGTGGCCGACTTCACCTACAGTACAACTTACGGATCGGTTAACCGGAAAGATGTTGAGCGCGTGGTTACCGTGTATTCCGGTGTTATCGCCGGGTACAACTCAACCACGATAAACCGCCAGCTGATTGCGATGTTCAAGGATATGCCGCTGCCGGAAGGGTACAAAGTTTCCTTCACCGGCGAGCAGGAGGAGACCGAGAGCAGTGCCCTCTTTATGATTCAGGCGATGCTGCTGGTTATGGCCCTTATTTTTGTCATTCTCGTAACACAGTTCAACTCCTTTGGGAAAACACTTATTATCCTGACAACCATTGTGTTCAGTGTTATCGGCGTGTTCCTTGGCTTATCGATATTCAAGCTCGATTTCGTTATTATCATGACCGGTATCGGGATCATATCCCTTGCGGGGATTGTGGTTAAGAACGGAATTGTGCTGATCGACTACATCACCCTGCTTAAAGCGCGCAAGCGTGTAGAGATGGGGCTGGAAGAGGGCGCACCGCTGCCGAAGGCCGTATCCATGGAATGCATCATTGAAGGCGGGAAAACCCGTTTGCGGCCGGTTCTGCTGACCGCTCTCACCACCATTCTGGGTATGCTTCCGCTGGCAGTGGGACTCAATATCGATATAGTCAAACTCTTTACGGAACTGAAGCCCGGGATCTATTTCGGCGGTGACAACATGATATTCTGGGGACCGATGGCCAACGCCATCATCTTCGGGCTGTTGTTCTCAACGATATTAACCCTGGTGGTTGTGCCGGTGATGTACCAGACGGCGCAGCAGGTTAAGGTACGGTTTACGCGGAAGGTTTAGAGAATAATAAAAGGTCGCTGCGCTCCTAAAAGGCGCTTCGCGCTAATAGAGATAATGTTAAATGCCTGTTAGGGCGAAGCCCCTATTAGCGCGAAGCGCCTCTTAGCGACCGCAGGGAGCCTGTTAGCCGAGCGCAGCGAGGCCTCTTAGGAGCGTAGCGACCTCTTACCTGACGAGCGCCATCCTCCCAGCCTCAGTGCGTTCGCCAACCCTCAAACGATAGACATAAAGACCGGGACCCACGTCCCGGTTTTTTTCGTCTTTGGCGTTCCAGTAGTAGGTGTATTCTCCGGCGAGCAGGGTTTTGCTGACGATTTCCCTGACTTTGCGGCCGGAGAAATCCCAGATCTCGAGGAGTACGGGAAGTTCAGAAGGAACCCGGAAGGAGATTGCAGTTGAGCGGTCGAACGGGTTGGGGTAGTTCTGGCTCAGGAGTTTGGCCTCTTCCCAGTTGACGGTTGAAATCGGAATATAGGAATACCGGGATTGATTGTAGCTGTCGGTTGCTTTTACCCGGATATTCCAGATATGGCCGGTATCCCGGGCGACTCCGCTGAGCACGCCGGTATCGGTGAGCGAGAGGTCATCGGGATAATCAACCGGGGAAAACCGTATTCCATAGTTTTCAAAGATGAGGCGGGTTTCGCTGATGGAGGCATATCGGAAAAAATGCGCATCGCCGTTGGAGATTCCGGCCTCCCAGTCATAGTCGCCCTGCGGAGGTATGGCCCGCTGGCCATAGAGGAACTCGATGGTTCCGTTGGGGAAAAGGTTTACTGAAACAGATACCGGATAGAGTTTAAGTCCCACATACACAGAAGCATGCCATTGTACGGTAACCACGGAATCGGTTTTCCGGCAGAGGAGGACGTCATTATGATCGTTGACCTGGATATTGGCACCCAGCGGCACGATACTTTTCCGCACCCGGAATGCCAGTTCCTCCATGATCATATACGGATAGGCAATGTCAACATTTTCAAAATGCAGGGCTCCGTTAATATCGGCATAAACAGCTGAGTAATCGGATCCGAAGAATGGAAAGCTGAAGGGGAGGTCGATCCGGCTGTACCTTTTTTCATGAGCAAAGCTTGACAGGGTATCACCCGTAATGTCCTCATAGAGGCGGGTGAAGCTTTTTTCCTGATAATCGTTCACGAGCTCCCAGCGATAGGGCGGTATGCCGCCTGCAGCCTGAAGGTTCAGGGTGAACTTCTCGCCGGCCTCAAAGGTGGTGGCGACGGGTTTCTCCACTTCCACCCGGCTGAAATTCAGGTCGCGGATGACGGATACATAGGTAGTTCCATTATTAATAAGCGGGATGTTTTTTGACAGGGAGAGGATCTCGGAACTTTCGTTTGCATAATGGATCACCGAGACCTCGTCGATCTGTCCGGCAGCAACATTCATCAGGTCTTTCTCCTCCACAACCAGGAAGAATTTAACCGGTTTTCCGGGATCGAGGTTTGTGAGCAGGGGTGAAATATCGAGCCCGAATTCAAAGCGGCTGCTGTCCTCCGTATTGTCCATGTCAAGCAGGGGTAGTTCGTCGCCCATGAAATTGAACATCGGGAACGGCAGCATCTCTTTGGGCCGGGTGGCGGAAGTATCGGTGGAGACACCGGCAAGGATGCGGATTTTATTCTTCTGTTCATGGCGCATCACAACGCGAATGGTGAGCTGCGGGTTATATTCATTACGGGCATTGACCACATGAACCGACTGGCCCCAGATGCCGCCCTCGTTTCCGTTGCGGGCTACCACGCTGTAGAGGACGTATGATTTTCCGCCCTTGTTCCAGCCCTGGCCCCAGCTGTTGACGGCCAGCAGCGCCCCGATTTCCCAGTCGCGCATGTCAACGGTGCCGTCCTTGTTGATGTCGACGTCATTCGTATAGCGCATGTCGTTGTTCAGGTCGATCCGCACGGAGTCGTTGTATCCCACAAAGGTCATAGCATGACCGACATTATTTCCGAAAGTCCAGATCACCGGCCAGCTTTCGCCGGTATCCGGATCGTCCCACTGGCGGGTATCCATGCGGTCGGAGGAGATCTGGAAGCTGGCTACGCCGCCATCCGGGGACCCCTCTAAATGGTCGAACAGGTACTGCTTGAATATATGGAGGTCTTCGGGTGTACCCACGGGAAGTGAGTAGTTTACCGTGATCCGGTTTCCCATGGTTCGCAGGTACTTATCGTATCCCGACATCCAGATGCCGGTTCCCTGCTGGTAGAACGGGTAATCCGCATAGCTTGCGCACCCTGCGGTTTTCACAACTTCCCAGCTGTCGAAATAGCTGACACCTACGCCCCAGTTCCCGCTGTTAAAGAAGTTCCACACGAATCCGGGTGTAAACAGGTTTGCCGGTTCATCGGACGGCAGATCGCGCAACCGGTTGATTTCATAATTGAACACATAGCCGATGCTGCTTGCCTGGTTGCAGCTGTATCCGTACTGGTTGAATACGGCCGGGAAATATTTCTTTGCGGAATTATCCACCCTGTAGGGCAGCTGGGTTGCCGATTTCATCCGGTACTTCGCCGGCACCGGGTACTCCGGATAATCCTCAATATTCTGGGCAAACCCGCAGGCTCCGGGAATCAATATAAATAGTATCAGTATCAGATTCTTCATGCTGAAAATATGTGCGGGGTAAAAATAGCATGGATTTTCCAATTCCGGCGCTTTTTCGCATCTATATGATACGGTGGGCCATTGCTGTCATCCTGACGAAAGTCAGGATCCCCCGGATGGTGCTCCGAGGGAGGGGCCGGCTTAGCCCTCCGAGGGAGGGGGTCCCGGCTTTCGCCGGGATGACAGGGGCGTTGTCATCCTGACGAAAGTCAGGATCCCCCGGCTTAGTGCTTTGAGGGAGGGGATCCCGGCATGCGCCGGGATGACAGGCGTACGGCGGGAGGACAGGCGTACGGCGGGAGGACAGGAAGGGGGGAAAAAATGGAGCAGTATCACTTAATGTTTTACATATGAGAAATCACGATTATTATGTTTACATCCTGTCCAATAAGCACCACAATGTGCTTTATATCGGGGTAACCAATGATTTGTCCAGGCGAATTTGGGAACACAAAAACCATGTAATCAAAGGTTTTACGCAACGATATAATGTTGAAAACCTGGTTTACTATGAATACTTCTCCGATATATCATTGGCTATAGGAAGAGAAAAACAGCTTAAGAACTGGAAGCGGGAATGGAAAGTTCAAAGAATCAATGAATTTAATCCAGGTTGGGAGGATTTGTATGACAGGATTTGCTGAGCATTGGGGTTGGGATCCCGGCATGCGCCGGGATGACAGGGGGACGCCAGGAGGACAGGCCGGGCCGAGAGGACAGGGGCGTGCTCTGTCATCCTGACGAAAGTCAGGATCCCCCGGCTCAGTGCTCCGAGGGAGGAGATCCCGGCATGCGCCGGGATGACAGGGGCCTTGTCATCCTGACGAAAGTCAGGATCCCACGGCTAGTGCTCCGAGGGAGGGGATCCCGGCATGCGCCGGGATGACAGGCATGCGCCGGGATGACAAGCATTCGCCGGGATGACAACCCGGTGTACGAAAAAAAATCCCATCTTTGGAAAAATTTATCCTGAAGTGCGGAAAGTATCGGTGTTATTGGCGTTTAGCCTGTTTGGCATTTTTGGAAGCCTGATGGCCCAGAAGGAGGGTGCAATCTGGTATTTCGGGCAAAATGCGGGACTCGACTTTAACCAGTATTATCCGAAGCCCCTGACCAACGGCAAGACGGAAACCCGCGAGGGTGTTGCCACGATCTGCGATAAGGAAGGGAACCTGCTGTTTTATACCGATGGCCAGACGGTTTATAACCGCAACCATCAGATGATGGTGAACGGCGATGGCCTATATGGTGATATTTCGTCCACTCAATCCTCTATTATCGTTCCAAAGCCCGGAAAACAATTGGAGTATTACATATTTACTGTTGATCAGGTGGGAACAGCATCAGATCCGGGCAAAGGATTGAATTACAGTATCGTTGACCTTTTGCAAAGCCCGCCGTTGGGACGGGTTACCTCTCAAAAAAACATTCTCTTACAAGCTAATAGCACCGAGCGCATCACCGCGGTTAAACACAAGAACGGTACCGATTATTGGATCATAGCACACGGTTGGAATAATTGGGTGTTCCATGTTTTCCTCCTGGACAAGAATGGAATAAGAGCTTATAATGATATCGGGGTTGGTACTGAGCATCGGAATACTGATCCTAATGATAGATATAACCGGGGCGCCACCGGTTATCTGAAGTCTTCCCCAAAAGGCGATTATCTTGTGGTTGCCATTGAGGGACTGCACATTTTTGAGCTTTTTTCATTCAACAATGAAACCGCTGAGATGCGCCTAATCGCACGATTGCCTGCCGGTACGCCGGATTCCCCGCAATCAGCACTCAGCGCTGCTTATGGAGTTGAATTTTCTCCAACCAGCAATTACCTATACGGAAGCACCCGCCAGGGCGGCTTCATTTATCAATGGGATCTATCTCAGCCAAATGAACAGGCCATCATTCAAAGCATGAAAATTCTCCGCCAAAATAACTCGATATTATGCGGGGCTTTGCAGCTTGGATTTAATGGTAAGATATACGTCGCCCTCTCTGGACAACCCTATCTTGGTGTTATCAATTCACCGATCCAGTCGGATTGCAATTATGTTGAGCATGGTGCAAGCCTGTTCGATAACGAGACCGGCAGAGGCGGAAAGAGTTATTTTGGGTTACCTACATTTCTTCCTGATTTTTTCAAAGCAGCTGAGTTTTATTATGAAAACACCTGCCAGAACGATACTACACTTTTTTACCTGTCGACAAAGCTCGTAGTAGGCCGACCCGATTGGCAGGTTTTTGATTCCACTAGTACACAGTTCATTGGCCGTGTTGATGTGGATGCAACACTAGACGGGAAATTTAAGTTCCCTAAGGCAGGAAAATATTGGGTGGAGCTCAGGGTTCAGCAATTTGGCTATCCTGAGCCGACCGTTCAGCGACAGGAGATAACCATACATCAGCTCCCGGAACTTAACTTTCCTGATACCACCAGTCTTTGCAAAGGGAGCCTCGCAGTTCTCGATGCAGGGTACGGTGCTTTTTATAATTGGAAGGATAATGAAAACCTGAATGTTGAGCGGTACCGCTCGGTCGGATTCCCTGGTAAGTATGTTGTTACCGTAAGGCATTACAACGGATGTAGCAACACCGATTCAACGGAGGTGGTTGAAAAGCCCTTGCCTGTAATTGCAGATACTATAGTGGGAAAGGCAGCCTGCGGATACGACAATGGAAGCATCCGGCTCCTGATGGAATCGGATACATCCAACTATTTGTTTGAATGGAAAGATTATCCTGATGTTCACAAAAATGAGATGAGTGCGCTCCAGGGAGGCGTATATGAAGTTAAGATCACATCAAAGATAACGGGGTGCTCAATTACCAGTAAGCTTTCGGTTTCTGAAGAGAATGCTCCAGATGTTAAAGTTAAGGCTTCAGTAACCGGAGCGGTTTGTCCCGGTACTAAGGTTACCCTTACTGCTGAAGGTGCTGCTAACTACAAATGGTATAATCCGGAAGGTATCGAGGATTTCAGGATTCAGGTTGAGCCATGGATAACAACTACATATATTGTCAAAGGATATTCCCTTGACAGCAATCAGAAAGAGTGCTCTGCCTTCGCTGAGGTAACGGTGGATGTTCATCCTTATGTGCTTCCCGAACTAGGCGCCCCGAAAGAAAAGTGTCAAGGGGATACGGTTAAACTCGATGGTGGAGATATGTATAATGCTTGGGAATGGAGCACCGGTCAGACTTCGCAGATAATACGGTTAACGGAAAACTGGCCGGAATTGATTCTCAGGGTAACGGACCGGAATGGTTGCAAATTCAGTGATACTACGAGTGTTTTGATCAAGTTGCTCCCAGAAGTTGATCTTGGCCTGGACCGTATTGTTTGCAAGGGAACACAAGTTATTCTTGATGGGGGTGAAGCAGATACCTGGCTGTGGAATACCAGTGATACAACCCGCACAATTTCTGCGGAAAATAGCATGAGGTATGAAGTAACGGTGACCAAGCAAGGCTGTTCCGCCTCCGATCAGGTAAATATCAGGATAAACAGTCCCGATTCCCTCCGAATTGATTCCGTCGCCGTGCAGGATGTATCCTGCTATGGCGCTGCAAACGGGAGCATACGGATCTTTGTGAAGGGCGAAGGATCGACCTATCAGTATTCCATTGATGACGGGGATACCTTTTTTGAAAACCAGGGATTGTTTGAAAACCTGGATGGCAGTGCAGCCTATCGTATCCGGGTTATTGAGGATTCGGTGTGTTCCGTGCGGTCTGATGATGAATTTGAGATCCGGGAGCCGGAGCCCATCGAGATTGATTACCGACTGATCTCTCCCAGCTGCGAGCAGTGTGAGGATGGGGAGATCACCCTGATTATTTCCGGCGGCACCCCGCCCTACTCGGTACTCTGGTCGACCATGGACAGTGTTAAAAGACTGCGGAATATCGGGTTGGGAACCTATCCCGTGTGGATCCGGGATTCGCTGAAATGCAGCGCTTACAAGAATATCGATATGGTGCTGGGAGAGACCTCCTACTCCATCCCCAATGCGTTCACGCCAAACGGCGACGGGGTAAATGAGAAATGGGTGATCACGGCATTAAAAGACAAGCCCGATTGCATCGTTCAGGTGTTCACCCGGGCCGGACGCAAGATTTTTGAATCGGAGAAAGGATATAAAGAGCCCTGGGACGGCAGGGACCCGGATGGGAACGTCGTTCCGGTGGGGAGTTATTTTTACCTGATACGCGTGGATGATAGTACGAAACCGCTGACGGGGAGTGTTACTGTACTGAAGTAGACCAAGAGACCAAGAGACCAAGAGACTGTAAGACTGTGAGACTGTAAGACCAAGAGACTGTGAGACTGAGAGACTATAAGACCAAGAGACTGTGAGACTATAAGACCAAGAGACTGTGAGACTGAGAGACTATAAGACGGGAGTCGGGAGTCGGGAGTCGGGAGACCGGTGCCCTCGTGCCCCCGTGCCCTTGTGCCCCCGTGCCCTTGTGCCCTCGTGCCCCCGTGCCCTCATGCCCTTTCTTCTGGCAATTGCACTCATGATGGGGACCATGGCATTTGGCCAGATCCACCCTCTCACCGACCAATACTCTCTCAACCTGTTTCAGTTGAATCCGGCGGTGGCGGGGACCGAGCGGTATGCGCCGCTGACGTTCAATACGCGGCAGCAGTGGATGGGCTGGGATGAGGCTCCCGTTACGCAGAATGCAACCTTTCACACGCGTTTACGTTCAAAGGGTCTTTTTTTCACCCCGCAGGGATTCCGGAACAAGGGAAAGAATTCATTCGGAAAGGTAGGCCTCGGAGGCGGTTTCTTCAACTATACCTACGGATCGGTCGGCACCACCGGAATACATCTGGATTATGCCTATCATATGATTCTGAACAAAGGAAGGCTGGCTTTCGGGTTATCCCCCACCGTGTTCCAGTTCCGGCTGAACAACCTGAACCGGTTTGTATTTCCCGATCCGAACGATCCGGTATTAAGCGACACCACCTTCAGCGGTTCCCTGGTATTCATCGATTTCAACGCCGGGATGCACTATTATACTGATGATGCCTATGCCGGACTGTCGATCGTGCAGCTTTTCGGTTCGGCCGTGAAATTCGGGGAGTACCGTTTTCCCACCACGGAGGATCCCTCCATGAATCCCGATCTGGCCCGTTCCTTTTATGCCTATGCCGGATACTTTTATAAAATAGACCGTGACATGAAGATTGAGCCCATGTTGCTCTTCAAATACAATACCCGCAACGGGTTCCGCTTCGATCTCAACGCCACCTTCCATTATCGGGAGGTTTTCATGGCTGGGGCCGGCTACCGCTGGAAAGAGGGCTTTGTTGCCTTCACCGGTGTGCGGCTCGATAATTTCGCAGTAAAATATCTTTTCGAGATCCCGCTCACCTCGCAGGTTCCCGGACGGTTTACCTCGCATAGTATTCAGCTGGGGTTTAATCTGGGGCAGCCGATAGAGTAGGAGGTCGCTTCGCTCCTAAGAGGCTCCCTGCGGTCGCTAAGAGGTCGCTTCGCTCCTAAAAGGCGCTTCGCGCTAAAAGGGGCTTCGCCCTAATAGGCTTTTGTCAAATGCTTTATTAGCCCGAAGGGCCTGTTAGCGACCGTAGGGAGCCTATTAGGAGCGCAGCGACCTCTTAGCGAAGCGCAGCGGAGCCATTTACAATTTTCCCCTGTCCAATGGCACTGCCGCTGACTCTGTACAGATATATCCCCTGAGGCAACTTCCCAACCTCACTACACCTCACCAACCCCTCACCCTCCCTCACTTCATAGTTCTTGCGTACCACGGTTTTCCCGGTGAGATCCATGATTTCCAGCGTGAGCGTTCCTGCCCTTGCGTTTCGGACCTCGATCCAGGCTTCGGTGGATATCGGATTGGGGAATATACGGACGGAGGGTGCCAGTGAGGGGGAAAGAGTTGATTGAGTGGATTGAGTGGATAGAGTAAGCTCTTTGGTTCCGCGGAGTTTGTTGTAATCCTCCACCCAGACGGGGAAGGTCCAGGTTTTGCCCGGTGTGGATGGGATGCCTGAGAGGATACCCTCGGAAGAGAGGGAGAGCCCAAAGGGAAAATCATCGGGTATCAGTCTGATATGCTTGCCATTGGCAACTCCTGAAAAATTGATTTCGGGAAAATTAAACTGATCCTCGCTTCCTCCTGCAACGGCGACGAACCAGTTGAAAAACGGCCGCATTTCGATTTTTCCGTAAAAAAGCTCGACTACTCCGTCGGGGTAGAGTTTCGCTGCGAAATTGACATCGTAGTTGTGCCCTCCATCACTGACTGAAACGTTCCAGCGGACGATGGCGCAGGTGCTGTCGGCCTTAAAGTATACCCAGTCCTGCATGTGCGGCAGTTCAATATCGGAATTATACCAGGGATAGATCGCACGGTTGAGCGACAGGAGCTTGCGCTTATCGATCGCATACGGATAGCTGTAGTTGCTGCTTTCAAAGACCAGGGCGCCGTCGGTATAAATGGTCATCCGGGTGTAGCTTTTCTCGAAGAAGGGGAACGGGAACGGGAGGGTCACCGTCACTTTTTCATCGTTGCCAACCACAGGCAGCATGCGGGTTTCCGTGATGGTTGGAAAGGTATCGAGGCAGGGTTCCTCGCGGAAGTTGCGGTTGAGCGGGAGCCATTTATAGGGCGCGGTGCCGCCGGTAGCGGTAAGTGTTGCCTGGTAGTTTTCCCCGGCGGCGGCAAGGGGTAGGGTTGTTGTTGAAACAGCCGGCGGAGCGTGGTTTGGGGTAAAGGTTACCTTAAAATCCTGATAGCCGTTCTCCAATGGGATGTAGTAGGCGTCGGCATAGTGTTCTTCCGTTCCGTAGGTATAATCGATAAAGGAAAAGTAGTCCACCCGGCCCTCGGAGGTTTCCGCGGGGTCTTTTTCATTGATAACCAAAAAGAAAGCTGCTTCCCGGCCGGGTTCAAGGAAGCTAAGAAGGGGTGATGCATCGATGCCGATCTCGATATTGCTCCGGTCGCCTGATCCTGCGCCCAGCATGGGATACCCGCCGCCCTGATATCGGAATAAAGGAATATCGAGCACATGATCGGGCTTTGAGGCCTCCGGATTTTGGGCTACCCCAGCGGTGATCCAGAGCTTTGACCGGTTCGGATGGTCGATTCTGACGCGCAGGGCCAGATCGGGTTTATAGGATTTGTGAACCCGGGTAACCACGGCTGAGCGCATCCAGATGCCGCCGTTGGTATGGAATCTGGGCAGGAGACAGTAGGGAATATAGGCTCTTCCACGGGTTCCGTAGGTTTCGCCATAGGAGTTTACACAGATGAGGGCGCCTTTTTCCCAGTCGAGCATGGTAATCTTCCCGTCGCCGGTGAGGTCGAAATTATTGGTGTACCTTCCGTCGCCGTTGAAATCGTACCGGACCGAATCGTTATATCCGACGAAAGTCATGGCGTGACCGACCGTATTCGCGAACCAGGTAATCATCATTTTGCCGGCGTCTTCCGTTCCTTCCGGCAGGGCAACCCACTGCTGGCCGCCGGATGAAATCTGGAAATTTGCCAGTCCGCCCGGCTCCCGCTCACCGCCATGATCGTAAAGCCAGCTTTTCAGGGTTTGCAGTCCTGTTTCAGTCCCGATATCGATGGACCAGACTCCATCGGTACGGTTCTGCATGGCGCGGAGGTATTTTGGATAGCCTGATATCCAGACCGTATGATCCTCTGTACCGGTGCCAGTGCCGTAACCGAAGTCCACCACATTCGGGCATCCGGCCGCATCAACAAGATCCCAGCTGTCGAAATAGGAGACCCCCATATTGCTGAGGCCCGAGTTGAGCATGTTCCACGGGAAGAACAGGGAGAGCCGGTTTTCAGCTTTATAGGCAGGCTGGTGATGGAGCACGCAGGTCTCATAGGTATAGATATAGGCGATCGAGCTGCTCTGGTTGCAGCTATATCCGTACTGGGTAAATATCGGGGGAAAATAGATTGAATTTGAATTATCCACGCGGTAGGGCAGCTTTCCCGTTTTCAGCCTCTCCTTCAGCTCCAGCTTCGGCAGCGCCATGAGCCGCACGCTGTCGTATGCCAGCTGCTCCGGGGTCCATTGGGCTACCGCCGTTGCCTCCGGGAGGAGGAGGAGGAGGAGGAGGGCGAGGCGTTTCATCACGTAAAGGTATCTAAAAGGTCGCTTCGCTCCTAAGAGGCGCTTCGCGCTAAAAGGGGCTTCGCCCTAATCGGTATTTGTCAAATGCTTTATTAGCCCGAAGGGCCTTTTAGCGACCGCAGGGAGCCTTTTAGGAGCGCAGCGACCTTTTAGCGGAGCGCAGCGGAGCCTATTACCAATTTCCCCTGCGCAAAGGCACTGCCGCTGACTCTGTACAGATATATCCCCCGAGGCAACTCCCCTACCTCACCACACCTCACCAACTCCTCACCACCCCTCACCTCAAAGTTCCTTCGGATCAGGGTTTTGCCTGTTAGGTCCATGATTTCGAGCGTGATTCTTCCTGCATCGGTATTTTTCAGTTGGATCCATACTTCGTCGGTGACGGGGTTCGGATAGAGGGTGACGGAGGATGCATTCAGGCTGTTACCTGTACCGGCTCCGCCTGGTGTTTTGAGGGTCAGTGTTTTCGTGGTGCGCAGACTGTTGCCGTCGGTGAGTTCAAGCGGAAGCTGCCACTGGCCCGGTGCTGTGGGGGTTCCCTTAAGGTCGCCCGTAGAGCCAAGGGCTAGCCAGGCTGGCCAGTTGGTCTTTTCCGCCCCGAAGGCGGTATTTGATTTCAATCCTGTGTGTATGTAGTCCATCAGGCTAAAATCGGTATGATTTCCAGCGGATACCCCTGAGATCCAGGGGAAGCCGGGGTTATAGCTTATATCCCCATAAAAGAACTGTATTCTTCCATCGGGATAAAGTTTTGCTGCAAATGTCAGCTGCTCAGTACCTGACTGATCCGTGGCAGCGTGCCACCTGACAATTACCTCAGAGGCCGATGCCTGGAAGGTTACCTTGTAGGCTGCGGAAGGGTACCAGAGTTTGCTGAAGAAGGGGTAAACTCCGCGGTTCTGGTAAAAAGGAAGTCGGTGGTCGATCTCATAGGGATACTGAACCAGCTTCGATCCCATCACGATACCACCATCCTGGAGGACGGTTACCTGGGTATAGGTTTGGTCGTAGAGCGGGAAGGCGAAAGGAATATCCATCACGCGGTAATTCTGGTCAGGTATGGGAAGAATAGCCGTTCCACCGGTAAACGCAACCGTCTCACTCAATGTACTTTGGGAATATTGATATTTCGGATTGGTAAACCTGAAGGGCCCTACCAGTCCGTCGGCTTCGATCTGGGTGCGGTACTCCTGGCCGACCACGGCATCGGGAAGGGATTCCGACAGGATTTCCGGCCGGGTGATCTTTGAGGTGGCCATTACCGAGAGCCGGGTCAGTGCATTATCGTGAATATCCATGATACCGCCGGTATTTGCATATTCATGCGTTCCGCTGGAATAATCCATCACGGAAAATGATTCGATCCTCCCGGCTCCTGTTTCATTGGGTGATTTCTGAATCACATCCAGGAAAATCTTTGCCTGGCCGCTCTGGGGAAACCGGTCGAGCAGTGGGGTAATATCGAGGCCAAGCTCGATCAGGTCGGCCCCTAGTCCGTAAAATCCCTGCATCGGAAGGGTGTCACCCTGGAAAGCAAAACAGGGGAAATCCATGGTATATTCCGGCTCGCGGGCATCGGGCAAGGCGGCCACCCCAACCTGTATTTTAATGCGGTTCCGCTGGTTGTAACGTATTTTGGTTTTCACGGTCATCAGGGGCTGGTAGGTCTTTTTCGGCTTAACCACCATCACGGCATTGTTCCAGATGCCGCCGTGACTGAGGTCCTCAGCAAGGAGGCGGTACTGCACCCACAATTTCCCGTTGTTGTAATAGCTGCCCCAGGAGTTGACCACCAGCATGGCGCCGATCTCCCAGTCGCGCATGTCGACCTTCCCGTCGCTGTTGATATCGACATTGTTCGTAAACCAGCCGTCGCCGTTCACATCATACTTCACATTGTCGTTCCAGCCCACAAAAGACATAGCATGGCCCACGTTGGGGCCGTAAGCGGTAACAATATATTCACCCTCGGCCTCGAGACCCTGGCCGACCGGTATTCTTGGGGTTTGCATATCGCCGGAACCGATCTGGAAATTAGCCACGCCGCCTATATCGGAATAGGCCAGGTGGTCATGGATCCAGTGTTTGAGTGTAATCAGGCCTTCGGGGCTTCCCACATCGATGGCGTAGACCTGGTCGACACGGTTTTTCATGCCCCGGTAATATTTGTCGTAGCCGCTCATCCAGACGTACGAGTTCTGGCTGTTCACCGGAAAATCAGTGCTCCCGGGGATTCCGTTTGCCTTGATGATGCTCCAGGTATCGAAATAAGAGACACCGGGGCAGCTGTTGGAATAGTCGTAATTCATCAGGTTAAAAACGGCCATCGGGGAGTACTGGTTGTCGGGATTGGCGGATTCAAGCCCCCTGAGGTAATTGACCTCATAGGTATACATGAGCCATATCGATGCGGCCTGGTTGCAGTTGCACACTTCCTGGGAATAGATTCCCGGGAAAAATATCAGGTCGGTATTATCCTTGACAGTCGGCAAAGCCTGACTGCTATAGTTGGCAGGCATTGTGAGCCGCGGGAGGCTGGCAAGGGCGGCGGCGTCCTTGCTGAGAACTTCGAGGGAGGCCTGCTGCGCGAATATGCCGGCGGAGGTGGAGAGGAGGGCGAGAGCGATGAAGGTTTTTTTCATAAAGTAAGTTTTACGGGCGACCGCAGGTCGCCCATACGGGTAAATGGGCGACCGCAGGTCGCCCGTACTGTCACAAAAGTATGCCCATTTGTTGCATTAAAAAGGTTGCGTTCAGACTTTGGCTTACGCCGGGGCGCAATTTATAATCAAATTTCAAATTGTTGTTCTCGGTGGATACTTCAAAACAATGATTTACGATTTTGCCGCCGCTCTCCGCTTCCAGGATTCCGAGTTCCACGTCGTGGGTAGCAACCAAGCCGGAAGCACCGAGGGATATCAGCCTGCGGATCAGTGCGGCCGAGCCGGCGTGCTTATCGCGTGAGTTGGTTCCTTTCAGCATCTCATCGATAATAACGAACAGTGGCGGGTCTGATTGTAAAACAGTTATTATGCGGTTTAGTTTTTTCAGCTCTGCATAAAAATAGGATTCATCGTCACCCAGGGAATCATTAGTCCGGACGCTGCTTGAGATCCTGACCGGCACGATCGACATGGATTTGGCACAGACGGGACTTCCCGACATGGCGAGTACCATGTTGACGCCGGCCATCCGCAGGAGGGTTGATTTACCGGCCATGTTGGCGCCCGTGATGAGGTAAATCTGTCCGGACTCATTAAATGACAGTGAGTTATCCACTCTTTTGGAGGGGTTGATCAGGGGGTGGCCTCCGGATTCGAGGGTCATACGGAAAGCGCCTTCCCGGATTTCGGGCCAGGTGCAATCGTTCCGGTTGGCCGAAAAGCTGGCAAAAGAATTAAGGGTTTCGAATTCGGCGATGGTGCCCTTCCAGCGACCGAAGTCTGCGCGGTATCGTTTTCTCCAGCGTTCGAGCCTGATCATCAGCAGGATATCCCAAAGGAAGACCACATTCAGGATAAAGGCGATGAGCAGGTTACCCCTTACTTCGAGTCCCCAGAGAATGTCGGTCAGTTTCTTCATGATCTCGCTGGCGGTTGTGCCTTCGTGCTCCAGGCTTTGCTTCAGCGAGCGGGTCATATCGGAAATAAAATCCTCTTTTTCAATTAATTGTAATAAACCCTGATATTTCCGGAAAAGCTCGAAGAGGCGTTCGACCTTCTGTTGTTCCCGATTGATGGTGCGGGTTTTGTAGAGGATGAGGGCGGTGGGGAGGAGTAAATAGAGAAGTAAGGCGAAAGGCGAAAGGTGAAAGGCGAAAGATGAAGATAATAAGATAATAAAGATCAAAGGGTTGAGGCGGGTGAGGAGGGCGAAGAGGCGGGAGTTGGAGAAGCGGTCGGGGCCGTCGAGCCACGACTGGACGTTCCGGGAACTGTCGCGCTCCCAGTCGGCCTCGCGGGCGGTTGCGAGGAAGTCCTGACGCCAGTTTAGTTTTGTTGTGAGCTCTTTAACCGCCTCCTGGCGCTGGCGGATCAGGGCCGGGTCGGTACCCGGATCGCAGAGCCTGGCGGCCAGATGTTCCTTGCCGAGCGGCGTGGCCGTGCGGGTTACCATCCGGAAAATACTGTGCTTGCCGAAGATATCCAGGTCGTAACTGTAGTGGTGCTGGTAGTCGATAAACTCCTCGCCGGTTTCGAAGGAGGAGTAATCCCCTTCCAATGCCTTGATTTCCTGTTCATTGATTTCAATCAGCAGTTCCAGGAAGCGGATTCTCTGGCGAAGGCGGCCGGAGACCTTTATCAGATAGAGGAATCCCGACAGCAAAGCCAGGGGGATGAGCAGGCCTGCCGGCTGCTTTTCGCGGATAAAATACCAGCACGTGAGGGTCATAGCCAGGAAGAGGGCCATACGTGCGATGGCCACCCGTTCGGATTTTCGCCGGACGAGGGCGGATTCGGAGCGAAAGCGCTGGATTCGATCTGTGTATTCTTCCTTCATGGACTAGACCTGACAGGTTTATAAACCTGACAGGTAATTCATATTTGTGCTATTATTCAGAATATCAATAACCTACATTGATAGAAATATTGCTGACAATGCGAAAATATTGCTTATTCTTCTCATTATTCAATACTTAATATACTGCACCTGTCAGAATCATTGTTCCTGTCAGGATTATTTAAATGAATCTATAAGCCTCCTTACTCTGCCAGAATTCCAGTTGTATGCCCCCCCCTTGTTCACCCTTATAATGCCCGCCGGATCAATGATCGTGGTTGATGGAATGGTTCGGGAAGCCAGTTCAGAACCTGCAATTTGGCCGATATAGACCGGGAACGTATACCCGTACTTCTCCAGGAATGACCTCACCTTTTGCGGATCTTCCTGGGTGAGGATTACAAACCTGATCCTGGTGCCGAACTTCTTATACAGCTTTTCGATGGATGGCATTTCCGCACGGCAAGGCGGGCACCAGGTGGCCCATTGGTTCAGAAAAATCACCTCACCGCGAAAATCGGCAAAGGCGCTTTTCTTGCCCTCCATGTCGGTCATTGTCCAATTCCATCCCGCCTCATCCAGTGATTTCCCTTTCTCCTTGCTTTGCAGGGGCATGACCAGGGTACGAACCCCGGCAGCCCCGGAGAGCAGGATGCTCCGGGTTGAAGGAATAACCAGCATCAGGATGAGTGCAATGAACAACACATCCGTGGCAATTTTCCACGGCTTTTGTGACAGGTACTTTTTTATTGATTTCATCGTGAATAATTTAAACCTGTCAGGTTTATAAACCTGACAGGTTTAATGGTCTACTTCCCAAGGGTTAGCTCCTTCGTTACATCCCCTGCCTTCGCCGACCGGTACTCAATCTTTACCTTCCCTTTACCCAATATCAGGAACTGGTACTCGGCCTTGCCATAGGAACCCAGCTGAAGGAACTGTATTTCAGGCTGGTGCTGCTTATAGGAGGCCTCATTGCGGAAGGCATCCGTAACCGGACCACCGGCAACCACCTTGCAGTTGTCGCCCGTGATTTTCAGGTAGTCCATCGGATTGATCTTCAGCCGAATTGACTGGGCTGAAACCGATGAAACAGCTTTTTTGTTGATCAGCCGCACTTTGACCCGGTACAGGTCTTTTCCGATCTTCTCCTGCTGGTAAACCTGCATTTCGATCTGCGGCATATTGTAGGCGCAGACGAACACGGCCATCGCATTGCGGTGAACCAGGTCCATCAGCATGAAGGGCTGCGGCAGACGCGAGGAGAACTTGCTCCAGCCGCCGATCTCAACATCTCCGTAAAGCGGGTGTTTATAAGGCTTCCAGTTGGAGTACATCTGGCCGTTTGTAAGGTTATCATTGAATTTTATCCGCTCCGTGGAGCGCTCTTCGGAGGTGGCCGGACGGGTGGTATCGGTCCGGTAGGACTCGGTACTGGACTGAAAAAGTTCTCCAACAAGGGTGAAAGCGCCCACCACATTGTCAGTGAAATCCCCGAAATCGCCCCAGGTCGTGTACAGATCCTTCCAGGAAACGAGGTAGTTATACCCGGGCACAATCTTTTCTCCTTCTTTCCCCAGATAATCAAATACTTCCAGGTCGCGGCGGTCGTACTCCTGAGCCGACTTGCTTGTTGGTCCGCGGAGAATCATCCCGCCTGAATTATGAAAAGCCCAGGCAACCAGGATATTTTTCCGTTCATAAAGGTAATCAGCGATTGCCTTTAGACCTTTCCCCTCGAGCGGATACCTTCCTGCACCCCCCTGAACATAATCCGGCTGCCAGTTATTGGGGAAATTCCTGTTGGGATCGATATATCCCGGCTCGTCCTCATTCGTTCGTCCATCGTTATCATTATCAATCCCTTCCGATCCCACAATCCGGAACTCGCCCTTCTGGCCGGGTTCCACCCGGATCATCAGCCGGGGATCCTTAGGATCCGTTTTCATATCCCCGAGGGTATCCCGGATGCGCATCTGCGTGATGTTTCCGTCGCCGTCGAGGTCCTCGGCCGGATCTTCATCAAACAGGCCGTCGCGGTCATCGTCCTTGGGTATCCGCAGTCCCCGTCCGGAACTGGACGTCGCAGCACCGGCAAACCAATGATACCGCCCATCCACATTGACCGTGGGTATGCAGTAGAGCACGCTGCGGTCGACAGTTTCCGTAACGCGATCCAGCTTGCCGTAATTAGTAAGGATATAGTTCACATAATAGAGGCACACCTCAGAAGCCTGAACCTCATTCCCGTGGATGTTTCCGTCGAGATAGAGCGCCGGCTTGCCTTCCTCGGGCCCCGTGGCCGGGTTGTTCACCGTGATGGACCAGATTTCCCGCCCCTCTTCACTCTTGCCGACCATAACCAGCTGCGTCAGTTTCGGATACGCCTTATTCAGCGCCACAAGCGCCTCATTCACCTCCTCATACGTATAGTAATGGTCAAACCGCAGCGGCACTTCAACCGGTTTCTTCTGGGCCTGAACCGAGGCTGCAGCTGCGACAATCAATATCAGGGTTAAATATATTCTGATGCTTTTCATAATTACTTCCCTCCCAGATTGATGGTTTTCTCACTGCCCCGCGCATTTACAGGATTAACCCTGATAATGATCTCCGCCGGATTCTCCGTACGGATCATCCAGGTTAATTTCTTCTGCTCAAATCCGCCCAATCCCTCCAGGGAGGTTCTTTCACGGCCGGATTCAAAATGAATCCCCTTGCCGGTGACCGTTACAATGGCCGGAGGCGGCACCTTGTTCCGGGTGCCCATCGCCAGGGGGAACGGAAGCTGCCGTGTGTTGCGGATCCAGGCGCTCACCCTGTAAATCCCGGCACCCTGCGGCTCCACCCGGGTCTCCTCAATGTCCAGCTGCGGAAGGACCTTGACGAGTTCAAAAATCCAGGGAACCTGAATGGCCAGGAGTGAATCGATGATTTCCGCTTTCGGGAGCAGGTCGGCATAGGGCACAACCCCGCCCACCTCCACCTTCCCGTATTCCGGGTGGGGCACCTCGGTCCAGGGTACGAATCCCTTGCCGTTCAGCTGCTTGTCGTTATACGCCAGAAAGGCCGTCATCACCGGGTCCTTTGCCGGTTCGGCCGGTTTGGCCTGGGGCTCCGTTCGGGGAGTGCTCTTTGCTGCCGTGTCGGTTTTCGGCGGCTCGGGCAGGCCCCAGAAATCCTGACTGAAGGAGGGCAGTCCGAGGTGGTAATAGCTCCACAGCTCAAACGAACCGTCCTTGTCGCGGGCGGGATCCAGCCGTTTGGCGGTAAAACCCTTGCCCTTGAGATACTCCTTGTATTTTTCCGACAGGGCCGTGAATACCTTCAAATCCGACTCAATAGGATTCACCACAGCCCCCATGTCGAGCATTCCGGCCACCATGGCATCATCCACGGTGGTTCCGGGGGGTACGATCGCCTTCATCATCTCCTTCACCTCATCCAGCGAGTAGGTTCGCTCCGGATCGGCGTTCAGCATGCGGGCAAACCGCTGCGGAATCTTTATCGCACTCAGGTTGGCCGTGCTTTTCCGTCCCCCTTTCATCGGCACCAGGCAAAAATTCGTGGAGCCATAGGTCATGGTCATGGCTATTTCCGGGTGAGCCGCAACGAACTGCATCAGGCTATAGGTTTCAGATTCAGAGCCCGACCATGCCCCGGTGCCCGGCTGGTTATATCCGTATAAATGAGGAAAGGTTATTCCGATATTGGTTCCACCGAGGCCATCCTCATTGTACTGGCCATCCTTATCATTATCAATCCCTTCGGTCAGGACCTTATAGATGCCCTTCTCGCCTTTGGCAGGATCCGCGCGTTTCATCAGCCGCGGATCCTTATCATCGGGAATCAGGGTTCCGTCGGGATCCTTATACCGCATCTGCGTGATCAGCCCGTCACCGTTGAGGTCATCCGGACCATCCTCATCAGTCAGTTCGTCGGCGTCATCATTCCACGGCCTCAGGTTCCGTCCGTCCATCCGAAGGGGTACTTCCTGAAGACGGGCAGCGCCATCGGGGTTTCCAAGCGGAAGAACATACCAGGTCAGGTTTTTATAGCGGTCAGGATCTTTAACAATCTCTTCCAGCAGCTTAAGGGCTGCATCGGTTCCCAGCGGCGTAGTGCCCTCAAGGTTGGCCGCCACGAGCACGGCAGGAGCGGTTTTTTTCTGCGCCCGGGTTTCCATGCCGATCTCAACCATCTCGAAAGCCTGGCCGCCAAAAGTGGTGGCCAGCTTATGAACCTTAACCGAACCTGGGTTCGCTGAAGCAAAATCCTTTACCCATGCCGACGTTTCCGCGGGGGTATGATATTTAAGAACCGGAGGATTGGGTTTCTGGGCCTGCAGGCTGATTGCTGCCGTGATCAGAAGCCCGGTGAGAATCATTTCCATGGATTTTCTTTACCGTTTAAAAGGCGGAAATTTACATAACATAGCAATACGTGGTGCACAAAAAAAACCCGGCCGGAAATCCGGACCGGGTTTACCCAAAAATAACCACCACATTTATTTTTTAATGACTTTCAGGTTCTGAATGGTCCTCGTGGTATCCCGTAATCATCGATTTGTAATGCTCGGTAGGGGTTTTTCCCATAGTGGCAAAATAGAGATGGATCACCAGGAAGAAGGAAATAAAGAACCCTGAAACCAGGTGAAGCAGGTCGGTGGCCGCAAATCCGCTGATTCCCAGCCACTCCTCGATGATGATTTCGGGGAACAGGAGTGCCCATCCGGTAACGAAGATGATTGGCATGAACAAGTACATCACCAATGCGTAGGTCACCTGCTGCAAAGGATTGAACTTCCTCTCCTTGCCGATCGGGAACGGAGGTGTCTGCTTAAGAAATACACCGATGGAATAGTAGTATATCTGCTTCCACATCCGCTTGCGGAAACCGGTAAACTGGATCAGGTAATTCCGGCCGTTTCCCGTAAACAGGTTACCGAGGATGAAGAAGATATAGCTCGCTGTCAGGATCACTCCCGATATATTATGCATGCTCACCGCGATATCAAAGCGGATACTCGGGGATTCAGTCCCGGCATAGTGCATGCTGATGCCTGAAACGATAAGGACCAGGCACAACAGGGCATTGGTAATATGCCACAGCCGGATCCAGATGGGATATAGATATACTTTTCCGCTCATGTTATTTCTTGAATATTCTGATGAGTGAATGAATAATGACTCCACCGATTGCCATGGCGAACAGGATCAGGCTGATCAGGTTCAGGAACGGGCTGGGGTTGGTACCCACAGCCATCATGCGGTTCGAAAAGAAGGCTTTAACTACGCCCTGTTCCTTCCGCTCCTGCTGAAGCTGAAACTTGTACAGCGTGTGTTTGAGGCGTGAATCGGCCGAATGGCAGGCAGCACAGGTTTTTACAGCCTCTTCCTTTGGCCTGATATTATGCGCGACCAGCATATCCTCGCGGATTTCGGTGTGGCACTCAATGCACCGTGCACTTTTAAAATGGTTGATGGCATTGGGAAGCCACGCATGTTTGGCAATGAGGGTCGACTTGGGATCCCCATAGAGCAGGTCGAACTTACCCATTCCCGAATGGCACTCCAGGCAGATCGAATTGTCATAGGCAACCACCTCACTCAGGTTGTGCTGACTGCGTGTAGTGATGCGATAGCTGTGAGGATTGTGGCACGACCAGCAGCTGGTCTGCGAATTCTCGCGGGTAGCATGCACGCTTTTGGCATACTCATCGGTGATCGTCTGAAAATTCAGTCCGGGCATAAACTCCGAATCCCCATGGCAATCGAGGCAGGAGAGCATCGGTTCGAGTTTCAGGTCGGGCTTGTGCGGCAGGGTATTGTACTCCGATGAGTGGCAATCGGTGCATGCAAAGCTTTTATGGTTATTCTGATAGAACTCCAGCGTGTCGATGATCAGATCCTTGAACATCTTATGCCTGACCGTCTGCGATGAATCCTGGTTGGCATAGGTGTAATAGCGGTTTGCATGGCAGCTCAGGCAGAAATCATTTGCCGGGTTGCTTGCTATTTTGGGGATGGAATCCTGTCCGCTCAGGCTGATTCCGCAGGCCAGAGCGAACAGGAGTAGGACTTGTTTTATTTTCATCTTCTCTTTTAAAAGACTTTGAGACTTTGAGACTTTAAGACCGAGAGACTAAGAGACTAAGAGACCTAGAGACCTAGAATCTTACGGTCAGATTAAAGCCGACGTGCAACTGCTTGGCCAGTTCTTCGTTGAATACACTGAATTTGTTGTATGCCATGTTGAGTTGGGGAACAATGTCATATGCATTCGAAACGAAAACCATGAAACAATGGGTTGGTGAAGCAATCTCGAGACCAAGGCCGAGACTGGGTTTTGGTGCCACCTGCATTGCTGTTCTTGCTTCTTTCTGGGAAGCCGGAATGGAGGGGGTGAAAACAAAGCCCTGGTCATAGGTAGCGATGATTGACATTTCATTGTATACCTTGAAACGGCCGCCGGCTGAAATTCCTACATAGTCATTCCAATGAGTGCTGTCGACTGAATTAAAATGCATAAATGAGGGGGCTACCTGGAAACTCAGCTTGGGGCTAAACTTCCGGCTCAGGATAAGCTGGTTGAAATAGCTGAAACGGTTTGTAGCCTGATATTGTGTCCCGAAAGCAGCCGTATCGGCACCGTCCACCGAAACCTGGAACAGGTAGCTGAGGGAAACAGGCATACCGGTTCTTTTTTGCTGCAGAATCAGGTATTTCCCAAACAGATCGGTGAATTTGTTGATTCGTTCGGTTCCGATGCCAATGGACAGCCGGTCGGTAATTCCATAATTGAATCCCATACGAATGTTAGAAGCGCCATAGATCCCGGCCAGGTCGGTAAAACCCTTTTCCATGGTTCCCAGGCGGTGATGAATGATGAACTCCAGCCCGCCTTTGCGCGGAACCATATTGGTATACTGGTCGATCAGGAGCGTTGAGTTGAAGGTTTCCTGCACGGGGCGGCGATCCGGACCGTCATCCTGTGCAACGACATTTAAATTCAGGGCAAAAAGCAGGAGAACAGCTGCAAATGAAAAGCGGGTATGTTTTGATTTCATGATTTTTCCTCCGATTTAGTTGTTTTTTGCACCTTCTTCTATCCACTTTGAAAGCAGTGCTTTTTGACTTGCCGTATAACTTGCAGCAGTCTGGTGGCCGGTATTGATGTATTGCATCAGCTTGCTGGTTGAGGGGGATCCGGCAACAACCAGATTCATACTGGTTATGGAGGCATATGATTTACCGGCGGTCAGATCGGGCTTTAACATTCCCGGATGGCATCCGGTGCACCCTGCCGATGTAAAAACGGGTTCAACATCCGTGACAAAACTTACCGGTTCATCCGGCAGGACCACTACTTCCGGAATAATGGTATCATACTCACATGAAACCATTCCGATCAACATTACCCCCATGAAAAGGATGGCTAATTTTTTGATTTTCATTTTTTCTCCTTTAAGTTTCTTGCCAAATTAAGAAAAAACAAAAGGCTCTAAACATGTTAGAGCCTTTTGTTCAGTATTATAAATGCACTATTTCAGGGCATCCAATGAGTTCACGAGCAGGGCTTTGGTGTACTTATAGTTATGTGCACCCATACTCTGGTCATACTCAATCATTTTGTAGTTGAAGAAAGCACCGGCTTCTTTTACGGTCCAGTTGGAACCCTTACCGCTTGCATTCAGAGATGGCCATGCGAGATCGGTTGCATCGTTGAGGAGTTTCAGTTCAACGAGTCTTGCCCTTAACTGAGCCAGCAGACCTGTAATTTCAGTCTGTTTGCCATTAATGTCGGTTGAAGTAGCGCCGGCATGGCATTTTGTGCAACCGTTCAAATTGACTTTTGAACCGTCTTCATTCTTGATTCTCCAGGTGTGCCCGCCCATTTCGGTGCCTTCACCTTTAGCCATGTGGCAGCTGGAGCAGGTAGCAACGCTTTTATGGTTGGTGTTGGCATAGGCCATTGAACCGGCATATTCCCAACCCTGGCTTCCGTTCAGGATGTGTGATTGAGTACCGTAGTGGGGACCCCAGCGGTTGCTTGTAATGTTATAAGTGGTGTCCTTGTTCAGCGGCAACGGGAATTGTGGCTGCGGACGTCCCTGATGGCAATAGGTACAAGCGTTTGAGCTGTTGCCGAAATCAATGGTTTCTTTACGGCCAACCATGTAAAGACTTACCGGCTCGGTGTGACCCAGAGCATAGTTCGGGAAATCAGCCGAATCCAGTGTCCCATGGAATTCATGGCAAGCATCGCACTTCAGTGGAACCGGAAACTTGGACGTAACTGCCATTGAATCACGGCCCGTCATTTTCGTTTCCAGATAACCCTGGTAGGAATGGCACATGGCGCAGGTAGCCCGGGTGCCTTCTAGTGCCCAGGTGTGTCCTTCGCCGTGAAGTGAAGTTTCAAACTGTGCCTCAACTGCCTCAAAAGTGGCGGTGTTGTGACATGTCACGCAAAAAGCGTTTACGTCTTTTCCGTCCTTACCATCGAGGCCATTCTCACCTGCAGGGCCCGCCGGGCCTTCGCAGGAAGGGAAAAGCACAACCAGTGCGAACACAGATAACGCACTGATAGTCATTAAACTGAATAGTTTTTTCATACAGTAAATCATTTGTTGATAGTTTGGCTGAAAAGTACCTGTTATTAGTTTAGCAATAATTCCCCGTACAATGATATTCATCCCGATATTTATGAAACATCTCATATATCTAATGATTTATATCTTTGCATCATTGATCTAGATCGTGTTTTTTTTGATGGATATCAATTATTTGTATATTAGCGAACCTAACTTTAAATAATGGCGGAAGAATTTGTGATTGAAACCTGCATTCATTGCATGGAAAAGTGTGATGCATTCCAGGCACTTTCGCATGAGGAGCTGGAGAAACTTCATGAAAACCGGTATGAGACCATGTATCGTCCCGGTGAGGTGATCGCAAAACAGGGCGCACCCATTTCGCACCTGGTAAGTTTAGCAGAGGGATTGGTTAAAGTAGTTTTAGAGACCCCGGGAGAATCCGATATCATTCTGGCAATTCACAAACCTGTTTTCATGCTCACGGGGCCCGGACTATTCGTTGACAACCGCTATCATGTTTCGGTAATTGCCCTGCATGAATGCCGTACCTGCTATCTTGATATAAAATATCTCTACCGCTTCTTCGATTCGAATCCGGAGTTTGCACGGCGATTCAACCGTACTCTGAGCGAACAGGCTATCATGATGTCCAACCGGATCCGGAGTCTCAGTCAGAAGAATATGGCCGGCAGGATTTCCGAAGCCCTGCTCAGTCTTCAGAAAGATATTTTCGATTCCAATCCTTTCGACATGGTCCTCACCCGGCAGGAGCTGGGTGAATTCACCGGCATGACCAAAGAATCCGTAAGCCGCATCCTCAAGGAGTTCAAGGAAGAGCATCTGATTGACATTGATGACCGGAAGATTGAGATTCTGGATTTTGACAAGCTGAGGGATATCTCCCGGAAAGGGTGAGAAAGAGGGCAGGAGGGCAGGAGGGCAAGAGGGCAGAAAGTAAAGTCTTAAAGGTTTAAGTACTTAAGACTTTACTTTCTGCCCTCTTGCCCTCTTGCCCTTTTGCCCTACAGCGCTGCCAGCGCAGCGTTATAATCCGGCTCGTCCACTATCTCCCCCACCTGCTGTGTATATATTATTACACCGTTCTCATCGGCCACAATGACGGCGCGTGAAAGGAGGTGTGCAAGCGGCCCGTCGGTAATCATCAGGTTATAGTTTTTCCCAAAGGCGCCGGTTGCGAAATCCGACAGGGTAATGGCATTGCTGATGCCTTCGGTGCCACAGAAGCGTGACTGTGCGAACGGAAGATCGCGGGAGATGCACAGCACTTTGGTGTTCTCCAGAGAGGCGGCTGCCTTGTTGAAAGCCCTGACGGAAGCAGCGCAGGTGCCGGTATCCAGGCTCGGAAAGATATTCAGGACCAGCCGTGTGCCGGCAAAGTCCTTCAGCGTAACGTGCGACAGGTCGTTTTTGATGAGGTCAAAATCCGCAAGTTTTTCGCCTTTTTTCGGCAGTTCGCCCAGTGTGTGAACTGCATTTCCCTTAAGTGTAATGGTTGCCATGATGTGTATAGATTTAAGATTTCTTATTCAGGATCTTTGATGCACCGGACCGCGTTTCCGCCGCCCCGGAACCAGACACCGCGCTGGATGTCCCCGCTGTTATAGGTAAGGAACCGGCCGTAGCACTCTTTGTCGACAGCGGCATCTGCAGTCCAGAAGTAAGCTTCATCACCCTGGCCGCCGTAACCGCCGTAATCATAGCGGTCGCCGCCGGGGAGTGCGTTAAAGGCGGTGCTTCCGTCGCCTCCGCCTCCATCGCGCCAGCCGGAGGCGGATTTAATTTTCTTCCCGGCGCTCATTCCCAGGGCTGCATCGAGCTGGTCCCATTCGGCCTGTGAGGGAAGGTGCCACCCCTCGGGGCACGCCTTTTTTGCAGCGCTCCAGGTATAGAGCCGGCCATATTTTTCGCAGTTTGCGGCATTATCATTGTAGCACCAGGATCCGCCCTCTGTTTTGAAATTCATATTCCGGGCCATCCAGACCTGGCCGCCGATCTTAATCTCCTCATATTGCTGGCTGTCGCGGATATCGACATAGGGCCCGCTCTCACCCGCTTTGCTGCTCTTACAGGCTGGCAGGATGTAGGGAAGGCAGAGCACCAGGAGCAGTGTCCACTTGACGAAATTTTTCATGGCTTGCAGAGATGTTGGTTGGTTTAGTAATCAGACCTTCCTGCAATTTATAAATCTTTTTTCTATTCCTGACGCACAGGCTTTCGCATCTGTTTCCAGCATGCGATTACGGCTCCGATCGCCGCTGCACAGGCAAACCAGGTGATCCAGAAGGGTACCCGGATGGTCAGGTAGATCAGGCCGGCTGAGATGCCCAGAAGTATAAAGGATAAAAACGACCGGAGCATGTTGGTCCCCTTTCCAACCATTTCCCGGGGCAAGGTAAACGGCAGACCCATTTTCTGCAGAATGAGGGTAAGCTGGGTTACGAGAATAACCAGGAAGAAGCCAAGTATCATTTTAGGCAGTACCTCGAAACCCCAGATCGCTGTAACGGCTATGGTGAGGACCAGGTAGAAGGGAGTTAAAAACTTAAACAGTAAGGCTTTAACTGCTCCGGTAAGAATATGCCTTTTATGTTTAACCGGAAGTGCCTGGTAAATCCATCCGGCTTCCGGCGTATCGGTATAGGGTAGTTGGGTGGTGGCGGTGGTTAAAAAATAGCTGAAGAAGATGAGCATCAGGTAACGGCTGGATTCTCCAAGCTTCTCATAATATCCGGACAGATCGCCAAAATCGGGCTTCAGCATGATCACGATAAAAATCAGGATATATCCGAAACTTGGGTATACGGCCTGCTTGAACTTGCGGTCGCGGCGGGTGGTTGAGATGGCCAGTTTCCAACCGGCGGCTTCGAGGGTAGAAACACAGAAAAGGCGGTAAAACAGGGCTCTGCTTTTGCCTTTCAGCCCGATTCTTTTTTCTGTTTTGACGGTACTTTCGGAACCTTCGCTGAGCAGGTTCCCGAAACCAGTGGCAAGAAGTCTGATGATGACAAACATCCCGCCCAGTGGAATCACAATTCCCATCAGGGCGAGCCAGTAAATGGGCTGGGTTAGTCCGCTGAACAGGCTCAGTTTGACGAAAGCCGCCAGCCAGGCGGGTGGAACCAGGTAGGTCCACCAATGGATGGCCATCGTCGCCGTTTTGAGCGCTTCCATATCCATAATCTTCGGTAGGAACTGGTAGCCTCCGAAAATCAGGATTCCCAACAATATCTGGATATAGGAGACCAGATCCTTGAATTTTTCACCCGCAACAACCTTTGAAAGAGCCAGATAGATAAACGTGGTGATAAACACGGTAAACCAGACACATAACCCTACCCCGACAAGAAAAACCAGCATTACCCCGATATTGGTTTTGATGGCCAGAACCACCGCCGAGCATAGGGAAAGGGCCAGGGCGATGGATCCCAGGTGGAAGTGGATATGCATGAGCCGGGTGAAAAGCAGGGTCCGGCTGCTGACCGGCCGGGCAAGGAGAATCTGGTTATCGCGGACGTCGAACAGGACGGTGGTAAACTCGCTGATCAGCAGGGAGCCGGTCATAACCATGATCACGGTGAAACAGAGAATGAGATTCAGCATGATATCGTCCACGGTAAAGAAGCTGAGCCCTATCATCAGTCCGAACAGGGCGAACAGCAAAAACTGGCCGAGAAAATTCTGCTTTTTCTGGCCAAAAACAGCCGAGCGGGACTCCTTCTGACGGAAATCCATGGTCAGTTTAGCCCAGAAAAGGCTTTCAAAGTGCTGATAATCTACCCCCAGCCATTGAATGGGTTTTCGAAAAAACCTGACAACTGTAATAATATGCCGGATCATAGGTTACTGTTCGTTAAAGGTTCTGAACAGCTCATCGGCATTATTGCCCTGGTCTTCATTTCCGGTCAGCTGGGCGAAGAGGCGCTCCAGGGTATCGGCGCTCCCGGTTTTCAGCTCCTCGAAGGAGCCATCGGCCACCACGATCCCGTTGTGCAGCAATAGTATCCGGTCCGATATTTTTTCCACGATATCCATTAGGTGTGAACAGTAGAAAACCGTTTTGCCGCCGGCCACGAAGCGTGTAAGCAGCTCTTTGACGAGGATCACGGCGTTGGCGTCCAGTCCGGAAAGGGGTTCATCGAGGAACAATATATCGGGGTTATTGATAATGCCGGCGATGATCAGGATTTTCTGTTTCATCCCCTTCGAAAAAGTATCCATCCGCTGGTCGGCATGAGCCTCCATGCCGAAAAAACTCAGCAGCTGCGTTGCCCGGTCCCCGGCCTTGTCGTAATCCATGTCATAGAGTGACGCGATGAGGTCGAGGTACTCGCGGGGGGTGAGCAGATCATAGATGGCGCAGTTTTCGGGGACATACCCGATCCGCTTCTTGATAGCCATCCTGTTGTTCCTGACGTCCAGTCCGAAAACATCGATTTCTCCCTCAAAATCCGTCAGGATTCCGCAGAGGATCTTTACGGTGGTACTTTTGCCCGATCCGTTGGGCCCGATATACCCGATAATCTGGCCGGGAGAGATATCCAGGGTTATTCCTTTTAAAACTTCATTCTTTTCGTAGCCGGATCCGTATGATTTGCGGAGGCCGCGGATGCTGATCAGGGGGGTGGACATGAATAGGGTTGGGTTGTTACTTTCCGCTAAAAATATACAAAAAAAGGGCAGAAGGGCAGGAGGGCAAGAGGGCAGGAAGTAAAATTACTTAACTATTTTATCCTTTACTTCCTGCTTTCCTGCCCTTCTGCCCTTCTGCCCTCCGTTTGGATTTTATTCTTTGATTATCCTTTTGGTAACCGATTCATTATCAGAAATAATGCGAATGAAATAGAGCCCATTGGTGAACCGGGAAACATCAACGGTGATTTCGGTTGACACGAGAGGCTGACGAAGCATCTTTTTCCCTTCGGCCGAATAGATTTCCAGGATGTCATTTCCGGCAAGGCTGCCCAACCGGATATGCAGTTCCTGGCTTACCGGGTTCGGATAGAGGTTGAGGCTGCTGTATGCGCTCTCGCCCGGCAGGCGGGTGGCTATACGGTTGCCCGGCGAACCGGAACTTATCAGGCTGATTCCATAATCCTCTACCTCCCCGATGAATCCGTCATCGCAAGGCATCGGGGCTGCGGCATTGCGCATGCTCACGCGCATCCGGGTGGGTCCGGCTGCCCCGGTGGGAATGGAAATGACTGCCGTGAAAGCGCCTTTCTTGTTGTTGGCCGTGAGCACACATTCGCCGGTATCATTGAAATCATAATCCCCGTTAAAATCGATCCAGATTTTCCAGTAATTGCGGTAGGTGCTGTTGTTCGGGGTAAGGGTAAGGTTATAATTTGACCCGGTAATGAGTGTTCCGGCATCCGGGTAGTACGAATAGCCTCCACCCCCTGTGGTGTTACTGAAAACATTTTGTACTAAAACCGTTTTTATGTAATCCGATGAGCTGATGAGTGAAATCGGGATGCAGTACTGGGCTGGAGCAATTTCTCTTACCGCTATGAAGTTTGTTTTAGTCACCGTATTGGTTGCATCGGCGCGGGTTACTGTAAGGGTGACCGAATACGTTCCAGGCAGGCTGTAAGTAACGGATGGATTCTGCAATGCCGAGGTTGAAGGAACTCCTCCTGTAAAACTCCAGGACCAGCCGGTGGGGATGCCGGTTGACAGATCGGTAAACTGAACCGGGGAGCCAACGTCAACTGAAACCGGATTGGCCGAAAAATTGGCAACCAGCGGATCGGGTTCAGGTGCGGCGATAATCAGGGTATAATCCTCCACTTCGCCCGTCACCATCATCGAGCAGGGCCCTGTAATCGCGCCGCTGCTCATAATTACCCTCATGCGCGTGGTGAGGGATAATCCTGCCGGAATGCTGATGGTGCCGGATACCAGGGTTTTGGATTTTCTTTTCGAAAACACTAGTTCGCCGGTTTCATCAAATCCCTGGTCGCCGTTATAGTCAATATAGACGGCCCAGTTCTCAAAGGCTGCTTTCAGATAACCGGGCTTTAGTGAAATGGTATAACTCTTGCCCGCTTCGACTCGGAATTCGGTTGTAGTGAAATCCTCATATCCAATGGTGGTAGAAGACCCAGAACTCTTAGTAATGCTTCCGAGACCCACCGAAGCTATCCATTCACTAGTGGCATTCCCTGCCGATGTACAATATCCGGGATGAACCGTTAACAGTGCCGGATTGAGGGCAAATTCCAGGACCTCATCGCGTCCGGCAAGAATACCCGCAATTGTTGGGTGTACTTCATAATCAGGAATGATCCCAACCCGTTGAGTCGGAGTCCGGTCGGGATAAAAAGTCCCTAGTCCGGTCATTGTGGCATAACTATTTCCGGTGAGATAAATTTTGGATACATTACCATCAGCACCTGCCGTGGTGCTGCCAATTTTAATCGCATCAGGGAATTGCTCCAGTCCCATGCAGGTATATTCCGCCTGGCTAATCGTCCTCTCATCAAACAATAGAATAACCTTTCCACTGTAAGGAGTTGAAGTACCGGTTCCTATCGTTGTTGACTTCCAAAATAATCGACCCGGATAAGTTACATCAGGTACAGTAAAATCAGCAATATGAATAGGGCCGGGGAAGAGATAATTGACCAGGGTCCATAATGTTCCAAGGGGATAATTCCGGATATCAAAAATAATGGCCTTTGTATTTCTGAGGTCTGAAAACATGGTAGAGACTTGGGTGGTTTCAAGCCTGGCCATGTCGACAATACCGAAAGGGCATCCGCTAACTTCCGTTGTTTTCCAGATCGGAGAATCATTGACCTGAAGGCTGGAAGAATTAAGGTTATCACGGTTAATGGTTTCCGTAATAAAGGTCGTGCCCCGTAACACCTTTATCTCAGCAAGTCCCTCATTCCCTGAAACAATAATGTTGTTCAATGATCGCTCGATCGCCGGGTCATTTGAACCAGAAGCGTATTTGCGCAAGTTGATCCTTAGTTGATAAATATCATTCCCGTCTATTTCCTTGATGATATCTCCCGGAACTAATGATGTTTTATCAGCCAAAACCTTAGTGATAACAGTCTCATTATCGATGTACCTTATCAGGAATGGAGGATAAAAAGTCCCGTGCCAGGTGCTATAGACCGGACTCGACAAACCTGCATGTGAATCATTGACCCGGGTGGTTAACTCCTTTAAGCTCAGGTGAAAATCAACTTCATCTGTTGCCTCCACCATTTTAGGAATAAATTCAGAAAGAACACCATCCCAGTTTTGATCAATCAGGTTTTTATACGGAAAGAAATAGTTGTAAATATTCCAATACCTGAACAATGCCAGTAGCCTGATACCCTCGGACGGATAGTTCTCGCTTGTATAATATTGATTATCTGTATCGAATGTGGGATTGCCTGCCGAGAAGGCCTGCCCAACATAGTAATTGGGCTGAGGGCGAAATTTTTCGAGGATAGCTTGCAATTCCAGCCTGACCTCTGCCGAAAAAATTGGTTGATCAATCCAGGAATGGTCAAGGTTATTGTTCAGGTCATCCGGAACTTCCGGGAGAGTAGCCGTGCTCGTGGCCATCGGTCCGGCGCTGTTGAGCATAGCCAGGACGATGGCACTGAATTCGGCATCGGAGCCAGCATTTTTTGTGGCGGCGATGGCGGTGAGAAGCTGGTCGTCCCATGCAACGGTTCCTTTTGCGATTTCCGTATGGTAGTATTTGGCATGGCCCCAGGCCTTGGAGAGGTAGAACAGCCGGTTGTAATAGGCAGCCGGATCGGTTTGCGGGAAGGCCTGCAACGTGTAGCCAAGCAGCAGGATGGCAGGCATCCATCGGAATAAAAATGTTTTTTTCATTGTGAGGATTTATTGATTAGGTGGTTAATCTTCATTGCGGATGCAGCGTACCGAAAAACCGTAGTGTTGATTTTCGGTGGCGCGGTTGATTCCCATTTGCTGGTAGGTGAGACCGCGGGTCCAGGACTTGCCATCGGTTTCGGCGGTGGAGCTCCAGAAAAAAGTCTGGCCTTCGAGGCCGGCGAATCCGGATTGGTTTGCGAGGCGGCATCCGGCCGGGGGGATATTAAATCCGCTGGTGTTGTCGCCGTTTCCGTCGCGTTTCCAGCCCGTCATCGATTTCAGCTTCCGATCGACCTCGCCCGACGGGCGCCAGCCGGTTACCCAGGTATCGTACATTCCCAGCGTTTTCTCGAGGATCATCCATTCCATGTCGGACGGGAGGTGCCAGCCATCGGGGCAGGCTTTCAGGGCAGCGCTCCAGTTATAGAGGACGCCGTACTTCCTGTAGGAGTCAGAGGCGCGGGCTTCGCTGCGGTCGGAACCTTCATATCCGTATACATAATAATGGTCCAGGGAGTCGGAACCGGCGGCGGAGGGACTTACCTCCGGGAGCCAGTCGAGATTTTCGGCCATCCACCACTGGCCGCTGACCCGGATCACCGGGTAGTTGCGGCCGTCGGGATCGGTGCAGGTTTCGAACTGCACCGGATAGATTTTTGAGAAATCGGGCTTGTCGGTAAAAACGGTGGTAAAGCAGCCGCACGTGCAGGAATAGTATACCACATCGCCCGGGGAATAGCCCAGGGTTACCTCGGTGCCGCCGGATTTCAGCGGCAACTGGCCGGGATTTTCACCTGAGCCGATCAGGCGGATACCGGGTGCGCATGGGCTCTCGCCGGTGCAGATGATAGCACGGCTTCGGGACCCGGTGGCATTAGTTAGGGTAACCGTGTAACGCCCGGCGCTCTTTACGCCAATTTCGAAGGTGAGGCGGCCAGCCGGCACCTCCTCGTCAGCTTCGGCTATGATGCGGCCGGCGGCATCGGAAACCCGCAGCCTGACTTTTCCCGGGCGCATTATATCGGAATAAACCCGGGCCGTTCCCGGAAATGGGTTCGGACAGACGGTCATGGCATCCCGAATTTCTGAAGAGCTGATTCCCGATACGGATCCCAGCACGAGCGTTCCGTTGCCGGGAAGGGTAACCTGCTGGCCGGTTTTAAGATTCCAGGCCGTGACCTGGTCGATCCGGCCCGGGTCGCTGATGGCAAAGAAGGTTACCCGGATGTCCTGGCCGGTTACCTGCAAAACGGAAAACATCCACAGGCATAGAAAAACAGGCTTTTTCATAAAAAGGGGTGTTACGTAGATTTGATGTTCCGGCGAATGGGTGGTAATTCCGGTTCAATTTACGTACACCCCCTGTTAAGCCATTGAAGATCAGGTTAAGTTGTGTTAAGATTGTGTGGAGGGGGTCAACGGATCACGAGTTTTGTTGTTGCAACATTCCATCGACTACGGGTCTCAAGGATATATAATCCGGGAGCAATGGCATTCAGGTCCAGCTCCAGGATTTGGTCGCCAGCAGGACAAAACTGAACTTCCTGTTCAATGATTTTTCCGGTTAAATCCATAACCGAAAAGGTGATTTCCGAATCCTGATCCAGAGATAGGTGCACTTTTACAGAGCCCGTTATAACAGGGTTGGGATATACATTAACAGGGATATTACGCACCATGGGGTTATCCGTACCGGAAAAGCAATCCAGGGCCGCCATCAGAATTTCATCTATACCTTCACGAATTCCCTTAATTGTTGGCTCAACAACTTTATCAATTTTTACTCCATTCCGCTGTTGCTGATACCCATCGGGATAATATGTGCCCAAGGAAGTGAAATAGGAGTAGATTGGCCCGGGTAACCTGATCCGGGTAATATCGCCATCAGCTCCGGCTGTTTGTGTTCCTATTACTTTTGCGTTTGGATGGAAGCTCAGTGTCTGACAACTATACTCTGCCTGGCTTTGCGTTTCCTGATTAACCAAAATATATACCTTGCCAGCATAAGGATGTGAGTTGGACCAGGTTCCTAAAAGGTCAGCCCCATCCATAACATAATACCATCCGGGATAATAATTGTGATCGGCAGTTCCTGGTCCGGAAAACAATGCCGCTGAATAAAATATGGTATTCTTAAAATTTGATTTGAAAAAAACCTTTGCCAGGTCCCATATAGTACCATTCGGATAGTTACGAATATCGAAGATTATGGCTGGAGCCGATTTAAGGTCATTATACATTTGCGGGACTTCTTCTTCCATAAGTTTTCCCATATTAACATATCCATAGCCACAGGCGGTTTTCATGTAAGATCCGGGGACATCTGATTCCGCTATCCAGCTATACCAGGTAGTGGTGTCCTCCGACCGTATAACTGATTTTGTGTAAACCTGGTTAAATTGATCTCTAAGAGTTAAAACAATATCAGAGTTTTGCAGCCCCCTTATCATATTGCTGTATATATCGCGAAACCGTGCTGCCGGTGTTGAGGCTGGAATAAACTGAGCCAAAGAGTCTTCGATTTCGGTGATTTCGATTCCATTAATTTTTATCAGTATATCTCCCGGATTGATGCCGCTTACGCTACCCGCCTTTGTTACAACACATTGGCGTTCAATTCTTTCAAATTTGATCTTTGGCCTGAAGCTTCCTTTCCACAATGTGCTGATTAATATCGCGCTATTTGTAAATCCGTGAGTATCATTTATGTGAGTCACGAGCTTCAGAAAATTAGTGTGAAACTCAAGCTCATTGGCGGATTTCCTTATCAGTGGAATAAATTCAATCAAAGTGGAATCCCAGGGCTGATCCATTAAATTCCTGTATGGGAAGAAATAATTGATCAGGTTCCAATAATAGAACAGGACGACCAACCGGTGTGACTCGATTGAATAATCTATTGTCAGGGACAAGGAGTCCTGGGTAAAATCAATATAGCCGTACGCAATAGGATTTAAGCCGGTATTCCGTCTGACTAAACAACTTGAACTATCCGGATAAGTATGTGAAGAAAAAAGAACCAGGAAGCTCTTCACCTCCTGTGAGAAACCAGGATCATTGATCCATTCCGTATTTACCAGAAGGTTCGTATCGGGCAGCGCTGGTGGATTGTTTACAGATGCATTAGTTCCAGCCCTGTTCAGGAATTTTAAGATCGCACTGTTATTCCCGGAATTTGTGGAAGCCGCCAATACTTCAGTAATTGAAGTATTTAAAAGTTCGTCCCAATGAACCCCGCACTTGTTTTGATTGAAATATTTCACATATCCCCAGGTTTTACACAACCGATAGAGCCAACCGTTGGTATCATCCGGGATTTGTGCCTGCGTCTGCTGCAGAATCAATCCGCAAAGCAGGACCAAAATGATTCTTCTCATATTCAATTTTTCAGACATCGTATGGCGTCACCATAATCTTTATAATCAGAGAACCATAAGAAATTGCTCAGGTTCGTCCTCAGATAGTATTCCTTTACTTTGTCAGCCCCATCCTGAGTGGCGCCTCTAAAATGAGCATAATCGCCAAGCCTCTCAAAGGTTCCGCGAAGCATCCGGGCTCCACTGGGCCGTGCAGAAAAACCAACCTCATTTGTTCCGTCATTTGGAGCCGTCCAAAGGGCATCCCCGGTTTCTTTTAGTTTTTTCCCGGGAGCCTCGCCAAGATAATCCCGTAAAATCACCCATTCAGGATGGGAGGGCAGATGCCAGCCCGGGGGACATGCTCCCTGTATACCGCTAGGTATGCTGTCGCTGCCGGCTGCTCCATTCATTGCGGCAGGCGAGTTATACAAGACTCCGTAAACCGAATAATTTAAGGTCGCTTTTGCTGAGTCAACATCGTACCCCTGGAAGTCATAAACATAATAGACATTCTCTACTGTCGACCCTTTTGATGACGGACTTACCGAAGGCAGATAAGCCAGGTTTTCGGCCATCCAGGTCTGATCACCGATTTTTACCCAATTATATTCATGTCCATCACGGGTATCTGTGAATGTTCCGGTTTCTCCCAATGTACTAAACCGCCTCTCTTCACCGTAAGCGGTTCCGGTACTGTTGGAGGCATATGCCCTTACAAAATAAAGGGTACCGATGGTAAGGCCTGATAAAGTACTTTTGAATTGACCTGTTCCATTTCCATCCTGAGTTGTCTGATCAAGAATAGTTGGCTTCCCCGTTTTATTCCAGCAAATTCCACGCTGCACCACATTCGATCCTCCGTCTTCGACAACTTCACCCCCACAGGTGGCTGATTCCCGCTTAATTCCAGAAATTTCTGCAGTTGTAATGGTGGGCAGGCTTGATCCCTTCACACAACGGACTGATGCACCAATACTCTTACTGATAGCAATTCGCGAAATACTGCCATCGGACAGGTAATAAAGGAATCTGCTCCAAGCTTCTGAATTCCCCTCCTCAGACGCTGAGAGGAAATAAGCGCCGTTCCCTTTGCCAACAAATCCGCCGCTGGAACCCCGATAACCAGCCGGGAATGCGTTAAACCCAGTAAAATTATTCCCATTGCCAAAAGATCCTGTCCAACCCGTTTGTGATTTCATTTTATTTCCGGCGAAGGAACCGAGGAAATCAGAGAGTGTAGACCATTCCGCATCAACCGGTAAATGCCATCCTTCAGGACATATTTCCATTCCTGCTGTCCAGTTGTACAAGACACCATACGAGGAGTAATTAGAATTGTTTTTAGCATCCGAAATGCTTCGGCCTTCATATCCATATACATACAAATTTCCAGATGTTTCTGACCCCTCTGAAGATGAACTAACTGCCGGCAGATAAGCCAGGTTTTCCGCCATCCAGGTCTGATCTCCGATTTTAACAATGGAATAGTTTTTTCCATCCGCATCCGTGCAGGCAGCAAACTCTACTTCATAGTTCTTCGATAATTCCGGAGTATCGGTTAATATCGTGGTGTAAATACCGCTCATGCTTCGGTAGTGAATGATATCTCCTGTCGAATAACTCAGCAAATAAGTTGACTCCGTTGATTTTAATCCGCCTGATACCGGCCTGTTGAGATAGGCCGGATTCGTGCCCAGGTAATCAATCCGGTTGCCCGATGCACCCGGATCCGTGCAGATGACTTTATAACCGGTTGTGGAATTATTACAGGTTATCGTAATCAGATAGATCCCGGCTGTAGAAAGAGAGATTAAAAAATCATTCCGTCCCGGTTGCATTAGGGTTTGCATTTCCGATATAACCCTGCCAAAAAGGTCCTGCACCTTCATAATTCCGCTTGTCGCTTGTGGTACAATCGTTGAAAAAGTGGTCGAGCCTGAAAAAGGATTTGGATAAACAACCGAAGAAGTGTTCAACTCAGAATCCAAGGGAATTCCCGTGTTTAAAGCCAGGATTAGGGTTTCGTTGCCTGGTAAGGTCACATTCTGACCCGTTCTGAGATTCGTTGCAGTAACACTGTCGATTTGTGTTGTTGCACCGACTCCGCTAAAAGTGATAGTAAAGTTTTGCGCTGACCCGGTTGTAATGATCACCCAGCAAAAAAGAATAACAGCGATTGCTTTCATGACTTCAATGTAGTTTGTTGGTTCTCAAATCTTTCTTAAAGGTAAGGTTTGCTGGCCGTCTCTATTTGAAGATCAGATGAAGTTGTGTCAAGATTGTGTATGGACGACGTGTAGAGACGCATAATAATGCGTCTCTACGGCATGTTATCCTTAACACACCGCACCGAAAACCCGGCCGTTTTCCTCACAGTTAAAGTTCGTGCAACACCACTGGAAGTCGAGGCGATCATTCGGGCGCTGGCTTTGGGGTCGTTTGGGGTAGAATTTACCCAAAGTTCAGTCATACTTCCCGCTCCCTTGAAATATTCAGGCACACTCTGCCGATACCCACCCGGAAGGGCATTAAACCCGCTTAATCCCTGGAATATATCATCCTCCCCCCACAGCATGGATTTCAGTTTTTGGCCAACATCGCCTGAACATCGCAGGCTTGTATAATTCAAATTCAATTCTGATGTGTTCATCCCCAGCGAGCTTTCCAGCTCCATCCATTCCGAATCATCGGGCAAATGCCAGCCGGCGTGACAGGCCTTCCTGGCGGCGGCATTGTTATACAGTACTCCGTATTTCTTGAAATTTATCGTGCTCTTCGCCGCTTCGACTTCCTTACCGTCATATCCATAAACATAATACCGCTCTGCCAATGTCGAACTATCGGATGCCTGATATACCTCAGGCAGGTAAGCCAGGTTCTCCGCCATCCAGGTTAGCTCCCCGATCTTTTTATATGGATATACATGTCCGTCGCGGGAATCCGTAAACGTGCCGTCCTGAGCTACTCCCCCGGCCGGAACCAAATGAGCGCTGAAATCAAAATCAGTGGAAATACCGGTTTCTGTTCCCGCTTTCATTTTTCTGATAAATTCGGTCAGATCGGCTTCCCATAAAATTCCTTCAAGCCGGGTTTTTATCGGACCCGAAGAATAATACGAGATCCATTTGCCGTCAGGCGACCAGAGTAAACTTTGTTTGGTTCTTGTATCCTCCGCTGCCACCTCAACAAACTTTCCATCAGCAGGATTAACCAGGTAGATCAGGCCAACAAAGTCAATCTCATTCAGGGGACCGTTCAGGGCAATCCATTTCCCATCGGGCGACCATTTAATCTCATCCAGATAGCTGCCGTGGAAATACTCTCTCCAATTGGCAAGTATCCGGGTATTTCCGGTAGCCGTTGAATACGTATACAGCAGGCTGTCATAACAGGCCATGACGAGTTCCCTGCCATCCGGCGACCAATCCCAGGAATCAACCAGCTCGCGCGTAAACACAACTTCACCATCGGTTGTCCTAACGATTTGAAGCTGATTACCCTCATTGAAAACGGCTATGGAACTCCCCTCCGGCGACCAAAGAGGGTATTCCTCCTTAACCTGGGTTTTAGTGAGCTGCAAAGCGGGTCCGCCATCGGCCTTGCAAATCCAGAGTTCCCCATCCGAACAGAGGGCAATTTTCTTCCCGTCCGGCGACCAGGAATGGCTATTACCCCAACCGATATACCCCTTAAAAAACAGTGTGGGTTCACCGGTTATCTTGCATTCTTTCAGGGAAACAGGCCAGATATACAGATCTATGGGTTGCCTGTTGGGATTTCTTTTTATGACTAATATATTTGAAAAATTGGGTGAGAAACTGAAAACATCTCCGTCCGGAAGATTCTCAAATGTTTTCAATTCCTGATTCATCAAACTTATCCTCTTCAGACTCCACTTGCCATTCTCATCTTTCTCCCTTGCTATCAGTGAATTGCTGTTCGGAGGCCAGCTTTCCGGGTACTGATCCGACTGGTTTCCGAAGTTCAACCCTGGCCCGCCAAAGGCTGAAACAATTTTTAATGCATCCTGATTTTCAACTGAGGTGCTGTAAAAAAGAACCTTATTGCTATCGTTGCCCCAGGAGATAAAATCCCCAATTACTTCCGGGACTGAAAGTTTCTGCTCCTGCCTGTCGGACAAACGGTACAGGTATTTTGAAACATCAGTCTTTTCATACAGGATCCATTGGTTGTCCGGTGAGAGGATAAAACGGTTATTGTAAAATGCGGAATCCAGAAGGGTTAACGACTTGCCAACGGCCACCGAGCTCATTTTGATGAAACGTTCGGCATAACTGATTATCTGTTTATAAAGAATATTGGCCCCATTCTTCGAAAAAACAGGTTGCGAAACAAATCGGGATGAATTTGTCACTTGCATTTTTGACCCGTCCTTCATGGAAAAAGTCCAAAAATTTGTCTTGCGCAAGGAATCAATTTGTGAAAAAACCAGCGTCTGACCGTCTGGGGCCCAGTTAAGGTCTCCCCCGTTCTTATTACCTCCGGTCTGATACTGCTTGACGGGTCCGGCCGTTCGTCCGGTCATCGGCGAAACAGGTACAACGGATATCGCGTTATCCGTCAGGAAGGCAATCCTGCTGCCATCCGGTGAAAGCCGGCTGAAATTCCGGCGGGAGGGGTCAGCTTGAAAAAGGTCATACGGAGCGCTGTTATCAAAGGGAATGACCTTATTGTCGGCCAGCAGAAAATTCCGGTTCGGGGCTATATCAGTAATTGAAACGGCTGATGTTATGATATCATTCTTCCCTGCCAGGGAATTGATCCGGGTAAATTTTATTCCCGTACCGGGATCCAGGATGGTTCCGTCATCCAGGGTTACCATGTTTGGCTTGTCGGGGTACTTGGCCATCGTCAGTTTGACCTGACTTATCATGAGTTCAGCTACCGGTACCAGTGTGCTGTGCGGATAATTCCTGATCAGTGAATTGAATGCCGTAAGCGCCTGATTATTTATGCCTGCTTTTAAATAGCATTGCCCGGCCCAGAGCTGGGCTTCCGGCGCCAGGCTTGAATTCGGGGCCAGCTGGATTACCTTTTCGTATTCCGCAGCCGCTGTTTTATAGTTGAATTGTCTATAATGATCTGATGCCAGCCTGAAACTGGTTTCGGCCTTCAGGGTTACCTCTGAAGTCTGGCTTTCGAATTTCGCCAGCCTGGCTTTCGCGAGAGCAACCAGCTCTTTCTGATCCGGATAGTCCTTAATCAGGCGAGTGAAATAATCATCCGCTTTCTGCTTTCCCATCTTCTCGGTAAGCAGCCCTAAGTGATACAATGCTTTCGCAGCTACCGGCCGGTCATCGGGATATCTTTTTAAAATATCAAGATAAATTCCGGTCGCCTTCTCGAGATTTCCGGAAACCTCCTCCTCATAAATCGCGGATGAGAGCATCGATGATGCCGTTGGAGTCTGACCCGACAGAGGGTCAGCGAAAAAAAGCAAAGACAGGAGAACGGCGGTCGGGATTCTCATATCATAAAACTACGATTTTTATAACTCTATTCCTCTGCCCGTCTGTTCGTTCCGTTTGTAAAAGGAGCTGGTAAATACCTTTGGGCTGCGTACTCAGGTCAAGAATCTCGGTATTGACCCCTGAATGGCAGTAAAACTTCCTTTCCTGCAACACCCGGCCGGTCATGGAAAGTACCCTGAGCACCACTTCTCCTGGAGTTTCCGTTTTAATTTCCAGGCTGACCTCACCGGAGGTTGGGTTCGGGAATACCCTGATGGTGTTCAGATTATCGGCCACTTCCACCGCGCTGGTATTGATGAAAAGTTCCACATCATCCACCGCCGCACCGGGAGCAGGGTAAGGATTGTTATAATAAAACCCTATCTGCATTTTCGCTTTCAGGGCCTTTTCGGGTAAATCAAGGCTGACCGTATCCCACAGCCATTTCGTGCGGTCGGGCAGGTCGAGGTTTTTGAGACTTACCCAGGCACTGTCCGGAGCCGTGCGGTAGACCACGGTGAATTTTTCACTGCTGATCTTTTTCTGCAGGGTATAGGCGAACCGGAGGGTAACGGTTTTACCCCGATGGGCGGTCAGGTCGATTTCCGGGGTGATGAGGTAGTCGTTCAGGCGAAGCCCTGTAAAGACAGCGCTTCCGCCAATCCCGAAGAAATGGCCGGTCCCGCCAGTGATGCCCAGCAGTTCAGAGGTTCCATATTTCCAGCCATCGGTGGAATAGTTACCAACCCAACCTCCCATTCCGGTTTCGAAAGCCTGAGTATAGGGCAGGATAACCGGACTGAGGAGGGTGGCATTGGCTTCGTTCGAAAAGCCGGATTCAACACCACCGGAATAGATGGCTTTCACGGTATAGTAAAAAGTGCTGTCCTTCTCAATGCCTGTATCCGTAAATGTCAGATTGTAGGTGGATGCAAGGAAATTCCCATTTCGATAAACCTTGTAATTCACCACCTTTAGTTTATAAAATGGTGGATTCCAGTTCAGCTCAACAGATTGATCCACAACATTCGCCGTAAGCAACACCGGAGGCAATGCCTGATTGGTTTCGGCAAGTCCGATGGACCAGGCTCCTCTGCCAAAGGTTGAAGCGAACAGTCGTGAATTCTGCCGGCTGACCGGATCATACGCGATCTCCAGTTCAGTAACCTTGGCAGAAACAGGCATGCCCGTTCCATACAATACCCAATCGGTCATTCCGGCATCCTTATAATACACGCCGGCATCGCTTCCTACATATAATCCTTCATTGCTGGTTTTATCATACACAATATTGCTTAGTGGAATTTCCGGCAGGGAACCGGTGATATCCTCCAGGGTCAAGCCTTTGTCCCCGGATCTGTATACCTTGTTGTTATTGATGAAATACACGGTTTTGGGGTCATAGGGATGGCATTCGATATCCATGTGAGGCAGGTACCAGTCGTAGGGCAGCACCTTTGGCAGTTGTGTCCATTTGACTTCCCGGTCGAGCAGGTTATCGGTTCTGAATATCCTGCCATCGAGGCGTGATACAAATAAAAGGTTGGAATCGACCGGGGACAGCTCCACAACCTCAACACTCTGGATATTTCCTCCGGGGAGATCATAGGAGATTTTCGTCCACAAAATTCCCGTTTGATTCCTGAAATTCTTGTGGATCCATATATTCTTATAGCCGACAACCATGGTATTGGAATTGAATTCACTGATAGCGAAGGGACAAACAAAGTAGGAGCTTTCTGTAATCCCATTGAAATTCAGTCCTGCCACTTTTGTTGACATTCCCCCCATTTGGCTCACCTGGTAAATGGAACCATCCTGCAAGGAGGCAAAGCCGTACCTGCTGTTGGCCGGGTCAATGGCACATTCCATCCCATCTCCGCCAATTGTAGAAGACCAGGTTGTGCCGTTCCAACCGGCAGTCCCATTGTCCTGGAAACCGGCCATCATTTTATTTGGATCCATTTCACTGACCCCGATTTTGTATATCTGGCCGATGCCGAGGTCATTGCTGAGATTTTTCCAGGTAGCTCCCAGATTATCCGTAGAATAGATTCCACCGTCATTTCCCAGATACAAACGATTGTTCAACGGATTCAATGCGAATGCATGATGATCAACATGGACACTGGCAGCACGCCAGTCATACTCCCAGTTCTTGCCCCCGTTCACGGATCTCCAGATTCGTATGGCGCCGACAAAAAGAATCAGGGGATTGGCAGGATCCACATGAACGCAGAAATCATAGTCAACCTGGTTATAAGAATCACTGCCATCAAGAGAAATTCCGAGAATATTCGGGGCGGTCGCCTGGGTTGTGAAGGTTTTACCAAAGTCCCTCGACAGAAAGCATCCGAGGAACTTATCCGTATTATAATTTCCGCTGAGCAAGTACACCAGGCTGTCGTTTGCCGGGGTTGTTCCGATAACCATTCTCGTACCCTTAACATAGCCGCTGCTTGTGGGCACCAGTGTCCAGGTATCCCCGGCATTTTCCGACCGGTAAAAACCTCCGGGTGATGTTGCATAGGCAATGGTTGAGTTTCGCGGCATGAATTTAATGTCGGTATAATTCTCACTGTTTGTTGAAGTTCTTACCCAGTCTTCCCCATTGTTCTCTGTTTTATAAATGGCGCCGTTTGCTGCCGCGAGTATGACCTGAGGATTATTTACCGCCCTGGCGAACATACCTACCGTAACATTCCCCATCCCGCTATTATACGGTTCCCAGATCAGTCCTCCATCAACACTGCGAAACACCCCCATTCCGGCGGGAGACCACCCATGATCCCGATCCCCGGTACCCATGAGAATTATATCTGGATTCACCGGATCAACTGAGATGGCTGAAACCCCGAGTATGGGCAGATTATCCGTGGAGGTGCTCCAGCTCCTGCCACTGTCGTGGGATATCCAAAACCCGCCGGTTGGGGCACCAGCATACAGGGTTGAAGTATCCGTGGGATGAAACGCTATTGCGTTGACTCTTCCCATTCCCATGTAGGGATTGATATCCGAGCGGGATAAGGGCCCCAGTTCCAGCCAGGGTTGCTGCCCGGTTTTCAGCTTGCCATCCTGCGGGTGCGTGTTGACATATTCGCTAAATGTTTTATAAACCTGGTCTCCCTCCGGATAGCTGCCATCCGGATTCACCCTGCCCTTCCACTGGTATTCCCACCGCTTGAACAGATTATAACCAGATCCCTGAGTGATTTCACGGTCCATCCAGTACAGGTAAAACGCCTTCCGGGTCTCATTGAAATTCCCTTTCGGATCCTGCATCATGGTTTTCCAGTGCGGATAGGAGGCATACTCTGCATCGTTGTGCTTTATGGGGGTCTGTCCCGATGCACACGTGCCGTTAATCAATAACAAAGCTGCAAGAAAACAAAAAGGGTGGTTTTTCATGGCTCCTGAGGTTTGCCTTAAAGGTCAGGAATATCAGGATCAACCATTTGAAGATCAGGTTAAGTTGTGTCAAGATTGTGTGGGGACGGCGTGTAGAGACGCATTATAATGCGTCTCTACGGGATGTTATCCTTAACGCACCGCACCGAAAAACCCGCCGTTTTTCCTACAGTCAGGGTACGTGCGATACCGTTGGAAGCGGAATAGATCATTCTGGCGCTGGCTTTGGGTTCGTTTGGGGAAGAATTTACCCAAAATTCAGTCATACTACCCGCTCCCTTGAAATATTCCAACAAACTCGAACGATATCCACCCGGAAGGGCATTAAACCCGCTGAATACCAGGAGTAAATCATCCTCCGGCCACTGCATGGATTTCAGTTTTTGGCCAACATCGCCTGAGTATCGCTGGGTGGTCCTATTCAAATCTGAGGGGTTCATCCCCAGCGAGCTTTCGAGCTCCATCCATTCCGAATCACCGGGCAAATGCCATCCGGCGGGACAGGCCTTCCTGGCTGCGGCATTGTTATACAGGACTCCGTATTTCTGATAGTTGACAGTACTTCTCGCTGTTTCAACGTCCAGCCCGTCATATCCGTATACATAACAGCGGTCTGCCAAAGTCGAACTATCGGATGCCTGATGGACCTTTGGTAGGTATGCCAGGTTTTCGGCCATCCAGGTTTGCTCACCGATCTTCTTATAATTGTATATGTGGCCGTCCCGGGAATCGGTAAAAGTCCCATCTGGTTTCACTTCCCCATATTTGGTGACAACGGAGTTGATATCGACATCAGTAGTATACCCTTTTTCAACTCCAGGTTTCAGTTGTTTCATAAAATCAGTCAGATCGGCTTCCCACAAAGTACCTTCAAGCCGGGCTTTTTTCGATCCGTCATCGGAATAAAAGGATAGCCATTTACTATCGGGCGACCATCTTAACAGCGCTTTACCCCCGTCATCATCAGCATCCAGCTGGTTAATAATTCCTCCTTTAGCATTGACCGTGTAAATGTGATTTTCGTAGTCATTTATGTTATCGTCGCCGATGAATGCAATGTTTTTCCCGTCGGGAGACCAGAGCAGATCGGAAAGACTTGTTCTGGTGGCCGAACCGCTGATCCAAGTGGCTATACTCCTTATTTCTTCGTTTACCATTGAGACGACGGACAGTTCACCATTTTCAAACAAAACCGCTAACGCCTGACCGTCAGGAGACCAGGCGCTACTGACGTGGTTATCGATAGTCCTTAGCACCTTTCCATCATCTGGCCGGATAATTTTCAGTTTACCCGAACTGCCGACGAAATACTCACACTTGATGAAATTTCCATCAGGTGACCAAACCGGTAAAGATTCGGATTCCGGGGTGGTGGTGAGTTGAATCTTACTTTCTTCATTTGTATTACAAATCCAGATATCTCCGGCAAGGGTTAAGGCGATCTTTGAACCATCAGACGACCAGGCAGGAATTCTTCCGATGGATCGGGCATTCTTGTAAATAATCACAGGCGGGCCTGATATGCAAGAGTTTTTCAGGGAAACCGGAGCCACTAAAATATCTGTGCCAGTTGAACTTTCCGATCTGGAATAGTAAAGTATTTTACTTCCGTCGGGTGATAAACTTTCGGGGGTACCAATATCCTTTGCTTCCAATTCCCGGGGTGCCTCTCCATCCAACGGTACGATCCAAAAGACCCATTTGTTATCTTCCGTGTTTTGACCAACGGTCAGGAACGATTTACTGTCAGGCGCCCAAAAATGCAACCAGCTTGGTGCATAAATTTGATTTCCCAGTTCAACCGACGGACCGCCGGAGACGCTCAGCACTTTATTTGCGCCCTGAACATTGTAGGAGGGACGGTAATAGAATAATTTATTGCCTGCAGGTGCCCAGGATACCAAATCCCCGACTTCCTGCGGGCTTGCCAGGATCTGTCGTTGTTTATCAGCAAGACGGAAGAGGAAAAATTTCCGGAATGTCCTGAAATCAGGATAAATCAGCCAATCATTATCGGGAGACAGCTTAATGTTGTCAGAATAGTAACTATAACATGAGTCAACAATGACCAATGATTTTTGTCCTTCTACCGGTCTGATCCTTACTGTGGCATTTCCAGCGCCATTTGGTTTCCTGTAAATAAGGTTTCTCCCATCTTTCGAGAAAACCGGATCCAAATATAAACCTGAAGAATTCGTAATTTGTTTAAGGAATCCATCGCGGGTTGAAAGAATCCACAGGTTCCTTCCGGAGGTTCCCTGTAATGATAAAACAAGTTTCTCCCCATCAGCAGACCAATTCAGGATATCCATTCGATTATACTTGCCGTTCACAATTATTCTGGCAGGCCCTGTTGGACGCCCGGTCGCCGGAGATACCGGAATCAGCGAAATGGACGTTTCGTTAATGTAAGCGATTTTTGAACCGTCGGGCGACAATCTGCCGTACGACCAGCTTCCAGCGGGGACGTCAAATACATCAAATGATGGCTCGTTATCGAAGGAAATCACCTTGTTTCCAACAAGCAAGAATTTACGATTTGGAGAAACATCTGAAATTGAGTTGGCTTCTTTTATGATATCATTCTTCCCGGCTAAAGCATTAATCCGGGTATAGCGGATCCCAGTACCGGGGTCCAGTATCGTTTTATCATCCAGGTTAATCAGGGCTTTCTTGTTGGGATCCTTGCCGTTTGCCTGCTTTACCTGGCTGATCATCAGTTCCGTAACCGGGATTATCGTGCTTTTTGGATACTTGCTGATGATTGAGGTGAACTCTTTAAGTGCCAGATCGTAATTTCCTTCCATATAATAGCACTGCCCGATCCAGAGCTGGGCTTCCTGGGCAAGGCCGGAATTCGGAGCCCATTGAATGACTTTTTCGTATTCTTCCGAGGCGGATTTATAGTTCAACTGTTTATAAAATTCTGAAGCCAATTTCAAACTGGTTTCAGCATTTATAGTTGCCTCCGAAGTAAGGCTTTCGAATTTCACCAGCCGGGCTTTTGCCAGGGCGACAAGCTCCTTCTGATCCGGATAATTTTTAACCAGTCTCGTAAAATACTGATCCGCTTTTTGCTGCCCCATTTTCTCGGTGAGCAGTCCTAAGTGATATAAAGCTTTCGCCGCTACCGGCCGGTCATCCGGAAATTTTTTAACCAGATCAAGATAAAGGTCCGCAGCCTTGGTGAGGTTGCCTGACACTTCTTCCTCATAGATCGCTTCTGACAGCAATACCGATGCCCTGTTTTCCTGTCCGAAAACCGGACCCACGAAGAGCATGAGGGAAAAAACCAGAAAAAAATGTGTTTTCATACTATCTGTTTTTATCTGGTCAAATGTACCCCCGGTCATTGTTAAGGGTTTGAAGACCGGGTGAGGTTTGGCAAAGATTTCATGTAGGGACGAATATATTCGTCCACCTTATTTTAACGCATACAGTGTAAATCCAGCCGCAATCAGGATGATCCCATCCTGAACCACCGGTCCGGAGGTAAATTCGGCGGGAAACTGGTACTTCCAGATTTCCTGCCCGGTAAGCAAATCAAGACAGAACAGCCATTTTTCGCGCTCAGTAATATAGAGCCTCCGGCCATCGCTGGCAGGTTTCCAGCTTTTACCGGTATTGGAATAGGGACTTTTCCATAAGAACTTGCCGGTACCGGAATCCAAGGCATAAATAAAGCCCTCCGTACTGACACAAAAAACCATTCCGTTAACCACCAGGGGACTGTCCCGGATTTCACCCGGGGTGTAGAACCGCCAGATTTTTTTACCTGTATTCAGGTCAATGCAGTACAAATAGCCATCATCGGAACCTACATAAACTTTGTTCCCTGCAATTTCAGGCGTGCTGTTGAAGCGGAGTCCCGCATCAAAATTCCATTTCAGAAATCCGGTTTTAATGTCATAAGCTCCAAGAGTCCATTTATTCCGGAACTTATCGGAACTAAGGGTGTCTGGATTTTCATATCCTGCCAGCACTATGTCCCCAGAGACAACCAACTTTGTGGTTAGTCCCGTTGGCGGCCGGTACGACCAAACAGGTTTCGAGTTTTTTAAATTCTCCACGATAATACAGCTGTCCCTGTCGTAACCCAGCAAATAGTCCTGTTGTAGCAGTGCCTGATTAAGGAAGGTTCCCAACCTGTACTTCCATGTCACCTTATGCGCTGCGGTATCAATTCCCAGGAGTGTCCAAACCTGATCCGGGTAATACCGTTGAACCAGTATTCCGTTTTGGTACGGAATCGGATTAAAATATCCGGTAAATGCGAAAGTATCCCTGCAGGTCCAAAGCTCACGTCCGGATGTTAGGTCGAGGACAAATAACTGGGCCACCTGGGGAGCAACATAAACCCGATTGCCGATGAGTGAAAATCGTCCGTAAAAAGACCTGTTAGTAAATTGCCATACCACGACTGGCTGCAGGATTGATCCTGAATCTATCGGGGACGATGGAATTAGTCTGCCTCTATCTTTAAGAGTTACCTGTGTATCCACCTTTCTGTCTGCCGGGGCGATAATTCCGGTGGCAGAGCCGATTTCAGCATTTTTAACGCAACGTACTGAAAACCCATTTGATACAGGTTCCTGAATAATTTCCACCCCGGATGATCGGGTTATCCTGATCGCTTGTGCCTCAATCCTGCCCTTGTTTTCGACGCTTCCCGAAGCCATCCAGTAATAGCTGCCCGTACCGATTCCGCCGAAGTATTCGCCTGTTATATCCTGTCGGAATCCCCCGGCCTGGTGGTTGAATTTTGACAAGTCACCTTGGATGAAACTCCATTCTGAAAGGTCGGGCAGGTGCCAGCCGGCAGGACAGATCCCCCGCTGCCAGTCAGACTTACCTGGCATTGCAGAATCCATCGCGGATGAATCGAGACCCATGGCGGTGGTCCAGTCATACAGGCAGCCAAAAGTGTTAAAATTATAAGCTGTTTTGGCCGCCGTTGTATCCGATCCGTTATAGCCATACACCCAAGTCCCGTTTTCCTGTTTTCGGGCCGGATTCACATGATCCATAAAGGCCAGGTTCTCAGCCATCCAGGTTAAACCGCCAATCTGAACCACCGGATATTTTCGTCCATCCCTGACATCCGTGAAAGTTCCGTTTTTCTCCTTGGTTTTCAATCGTTTCCTGGCGAGTTCAATCCACTCCAACTGCTCAGGAAATTGCTTGATAAGATTGTTGTAATAATCAGCCGCCTTACCATCTCCCAGTTTTTCGTGGATCAGGCCGATGTGATAGAGAGCCCTCGCTGCATCTGCCGCATCTATATTCTTTGTTTTCAGCAGTTGATTATATAATTCTAAAGCCCGGTCAAGATTTCCGGTAACCTCTTCTTCATAAATGGCGGATGAAAATAAATTGCCGGTCTGGGCGGCCAACGACCACCCTGACAAACTAAGGACTACTGAAATCAGAATTAATATCCTCATGAAAAAGCCTTGTCTGCTAGTTATTTCTAATGCACCGGACCGAAAAACCAAAGCTTGTTTTGGCAGCCCCCCTCAATACCCCTAAATCCTGCAATGGAACATATTGGGTCGACAAGATCCGCTGGACCCCTCTATTGATAGCACCGGTTGAAGTCCAGAATAATGCCTGCGTTCCCAGTTCTTCAAATTTGTCCTTTGAGAAACCCCGGCCACCAACAGGCTTGACATCGAATCCCAGGAATCCGTCTCCCTCGCTTCCCGGTCTCCATCCCTCAACGGACCTGATCTGCGTATCGACTCTGGCTGATTTTCTATAGCCAACAGAGTCTGCCTCGGTTTTTGTCATTCCGAGCGCTATTTCCATGGTTTGCCATTCCTTGTCACTGGGCAAATGCCATCCGGATGGACAAGCTCCCTGAATTCCGCTTGGCACCGTATTGCTGCCAATAGTTCCCGCCACCGCGGCAGGCCAATTATACAAGGCACCATATTCCTGATAGTTCCGCTGCCGTCTGGCTTCTGAAAGGTCAGATCCCCGGTAGCCAAAAACATAATAGCAGGGAGTTGTGTCAGATTCTGTCATATAATGGGTAATCTCCGGCAGCCATGCCAGGTTCTCGGCCATCCAATCCTGGGAATTGATCCGGATCCATTTATACTCCCGGCCATCACGTTCATCCATGAATGTTCCCGATGTATCGCGACGGGTCCTGAAACTGACCTGATTGCCATATTGGATCCCTTTCTCACTTTCGGCGTAGGCTCTTGCATAATAAACCGTTTCAGGTGTTAGTCCTGATAAAGTGATGGTAAAAGGGCCGGAATCGCCACCCTGTGCAAGCAATGAATCGCTGCCTGTCGGATTTGGGTGCAAACCGCACCAGAAGCCCCGGTTCAAAACAGTTACACCCGTTTCCTTCCCGGCCAATCCTTCCAGATTGACGGAATGGTGAGTCACAGAATGAATGGTTGTTTTTAACGGGTAATCCTTGACACAGCGAACAGAAAATCCGCTGTTTTTTTCGCCTGAGCCGCTCTTGATCAAATGGCTGTTGCTGAATTCATAATATAACGCAGCCGTATTTCTTTTCTCCGGGATAGCTGCAAAATCACCAACCGAGCCTAGTCCGGTTAAAACCTCCTCATTCACCCGTCTGCCACCGGGCAAAGCTTCCAAATTTTTCGACGTACCGGATTCGGAAAAGTCAAGAAGCTGATTCCATTCCCTGTCAAAGGGTACATGCCAACCCGGCGGACAGGCTCCCTGGATCGAAGAAAAAGCATTTCCAACAAGTTGGCCTTCACCCACTGTAGCAGGCCAATTGTACAGCACCCCGTATTTTTTATAATTATCCAGATTTTTAGCTTCTTCCAGACTGGTTCCCAGATATCCGTATACATAATAGTGCGGGTTGACATCAGATCCTTCGGTGGCTGAACTTACCCGCGGCAGATACGCCAGATTTTCCGCCATCCATGTCTGCGCCCCGATGGTTACGTACCGGTATTTGTGCCCGTCGCGGGGATCGGTGAAAACATTCTTTACCGGCGACTTCCCCATCTTTTGCCGGACGGAATCAATCCGCGATCGTGCCTTTGCTACGATCTGTTTGTCATTGGGATATTTCCTGATTATTTCCTGATATAACCCGATAGCCTTTTCCAGATTGCCGGCCACCTCCTCCTCATAAATCGCCGCCGACAGCATGGCCGCAGCCGATTTCTCCTGGCCCTGCAGCGGTGCACAAAAAAAACATAACCCAATTATCAAGATCAGTACTTGTCTCATAGTCTCTTGGTCTCTTGGTCTTCAAGAAGGACGCATGTATGCGTCCCTACGACGCACTGAATTTATATCCAACGCCGCGGATGCCAATAATCCACTGCGGGTTTTCCGGGTCGTTTTCGATCTTTTTCCGCAGGTTGGCCACGTGGGTATCCACGGTTCTCGGGGTCACATATACCTTGTCGCCCCAGATGAGCCGGAGAATGTCCTCACGCTTGTATACCTCGCCGGGATGCTGCATGAGCAACTTCAGCAGCGAGAATTCAATGGTGGTAAGTACCACCGCCTTCCCCCGGCGCAAGCAGGTAAATTTCACCGGATCCAGCTCGATCGGGCCGATAGAAAGAACAGCATGATTATTCTGGTGATTCTTGATCTCCGACCGGCGCAGCAGGGCTTTTACCCGCGCCCGGAGTTCATTCGGACTGAACGGCTTGGTGAGGTAATCGTCGGCACCCAGCTCAAGGCCCAGCACCTTGTCGAACTCCTGACTCTTGGCCGTGAGCATGATGATCGGCGTTCCGATATCGTGCCGGCGGAGCTCCTTGCAGATATCCAGGCCGTCGATTCCGGGCAGCATCAGGTCGAGAATAATGATATCATGATTCATCTCCATGGCCCTTTCCAGCCCCTCGGTACCGGTAGAGACGGAGTCCACCTGGTATCCTTCAAATTTGAAATCATCCTCCAGCGCCATCCGGATGGCCGAGCAATCTTCAATAATCAAAATTCGTTTCATGATTCATGTGTTTGATTTATAGGCAGGTATACCGAAAAAGTACTGCCTGCACCAAGTGTGCTTTCAAGCGTGAGCTCTCCGTGATGCGCTTCCACTATGCGCCTGACGATGGTTAACCCGATGCCGCTGCCCTTTATTCCCTGAGCCTGGGCCTCTTCGCACCGGTAAAACCGTTCAAAAATCTTTTCCTGGTCCCGCTTTGGAATGCCCATGCCATGGTCCTGGACCCGGATGATTAAATTTTCCGGATTAACTAACAGGAAAACCTCCACCAGCTTCGAAGTACCGGAATACTTGACGGCATTGTCTACCAGGTTGTAAAACACCTGCAGGATGGCATCCTTATCCACCTGGATCAGCGGCACCTCATCGGGATGTGTATACCGGATCTTGATGCCGGTTTCAGTAATCCGCTCGCGGGCTCCTTCCAAAAACCGCACCAGCAGGTCGTTCAGGTCGTGCTCCTCAAAACGGTACTTCTTCCGGTCATCCTCCATCCGTGAAAAATCCAGGATATTGTCGATCAGGTGGCTCAGGTGCACGCTTTGCTCCACCATGCTGGTGTAATATTCCTTCTTACGCGCTTCCGACCGGACCCGGTCCTGGTCGAGCATCTCGGTCATCTGCCTGATGGAGGTGAGCGGGCTCTTCAGCTCGTGAGAAACGTTGGAAATAAATTCCGATTTGAGCTTATTGAGCCTGAGTTCCTGATTAAGGGTGAAAATGGTGAACACGAGCCCGAGTACCATCAGGAACATGATCAGGATAAATATCGATATATAGAGGCCTCTTCCGGAGGTGACCAGCGCGGAAAAAAATCCGGTGGGGGTCTCCGTCAGCAGCAGCCTCCAGGGCGGAAGATTATCAGGAAAAACATAAGCAAGTGAGCCGTTTTTCTGGGAGCTTTTCTTCTGATATATCAGGCTGTCATTGGCATTCCGCACTTCAAAACCGATTTTGGATTCCGGGTCAATCCCCATAATCAGGCGATCGGCCGCCGACTCCAGGAACCGGGTAAAATCGGTAACCATATAACCCTCGCTGCCGTTGCGGAAGATCTGTTTGTTGACCACAAGGTCAAATTCATTTATCTGGAGGGGTATTTGCAGGTTGCCACCGCGGGAAGCGAGGTTCGGGTTGTTTCGTGAGCTCAGGACCAGATCCGTTTCATTGATCAGCCGGATGAGATAATCGGTATAGACTTTTCGGCGTTCAATTTCCACGATCAGGGAATCCAAGGAATGGTCCCCCTCCGGAATCAGTCCTTTGAGCGACTGGAAAAAAAGATCAAACTGATTGACATCGTATTCACATACCGGGTGCAGGAGTTGGTTCATCAGGTGCAATGCATTATCCCTGAATCCGCTTGTATCCCGAGCCTGAAAGCTAATCCGGGTCATCTCGAGATCGGCGGTCAGTCCGAGCGGAATCTGGCCGTTCAGCAGGCATCCGGCATGATTATCCCGGATATCGAGATAGGTTGCAACGGCCTTGTCGGTCTGGTTCAGCTTTTTGTAAACCCGGGCCAGCGCGATGAAGGCCAGGTCCTTTTCGGTCGGATGGATTGCTGTGGTGGCTATTCCTTTATAAATATCCAGCGCTTCGGGCAGTTTTTGCTCCTGGAACTCGAACCGTGCTCCCTCATCCAGTCTCCCTCTTGAAAAAGCAGTGGGCTCGGTTTTCCGGCTGAGAGGATCCGGGATGTATAGCAGGCTATGGCTGATCAGCCGGGTTGAACCGGCAGTGTCCCTCACAAAAAGAGCCAGCACGGCCGGATCCGACTGCCGCAGCGACACCGTATCCGCAAGCTGACGGTCCATCAAACGGGAAAGACCCGAATCGATTGCGGTGAAGAACAGGCGGCTGTCGCCCTCGAGTTTTCTGCGGCTCTCCTGTTCCCGGAGCATCTGGTCATTCAGGATCCCCCGGTACGCCATAAACCCCAGGATTATACCCGGAATAACCACCGCGATGGTATAATAGAGGATAATCCTCTGCTTGCGGGTGCCGGATTTTGCAGGTTTCATGGTCGGGATACAGGGATGCCATGGTAAATTTCATCAAAATCAAGCACATACCCGTCAAGATTCGGAGATATATTGTCAAGAATTGGTTAAGATCCCGCACGGACAAAATAAGGGCAGAAGGGCAGGAGGGCAAGAGGGCAGAAAGTAAAGTTATAATTGGTAAGTAACCTAAGGCATTCACTAAGACAACTTTTTAGTAAATTATTACTTAACTATTTTATCCTTTACTTTCTGCCCTCTTGCCCTCCTGCCCTTCTGCCCTATTTCGTCCCAGCCCCTGGACGCATGTATGCGTCCCTACCGATTAATGATCACCAGTTTATGGAGTGATTTGCCCTTTGTGTACAAGGTAACCGTATAACAACCTTTCATCCAGCCTGATACATCGATTTTCCGGAGACTCGTGCCCTCTGCGCCGATTTTTTCCGAGAAAACGTGCTGGCCTGTCAGGTTGGTGATTACCAGCCATTCAGCATCAGCTTCCGCTCCCTTCCACGATATGGTAAGATGATCGGATGCCGGAACGGGATACACGGAAAAACTTTCGGGTGCGGGATCCGCCGGGATGCCGTTCAGCACACTGATCCTGCAGGATCCCGTGTTGTTCGATTCATCCGGTTCATTGTTCAGGCCGGGCGCATCCACCAGGGCTACCAGATAATAGGTGCCGGGGACCAGTGCTTCGCTGAAGGGAATCTGAACCTCTTTTGTCAATTCCTGACCGCTGCTTATGGGGTCACAACCGGTCTGCCCCAGATCTGCCAGGGGCACTTCCAGGGTTGGGGTTTCCGACAGGTAGAAGTGTATTTCGGTTGGACCTGAAGCGCCTTCGCCGATATTGCCCACGGTAATCGAGATTCTGATATTCTCGGGCCAGGTAACGGCAGGAATCATGGCAGTAATGCTCAGGATGACCAGATCGGGCCTTTCAACGGGCCTGGCTTCCTGCAGAATGCTCACGGTGCGGCTGCTGCCCGGGGCACCTCCGGCTGTCACAGTGATTTCTCCCGTACGGGGTGAATGATCCGGATTTGCATCGGCACTAACATTTATAACGCCGGCATTGATGCCTGATGCTCCCGAAATGATCCGGAGCCAGGAGGGACCGGTGGTAACTTCAGAGGTCCATACCATGCTGCCTCCGCCTGTGTTGGAAACTTCAAATGCGGCAGGGCCGCCGGTAAAAACGACCGTCCGGTTGTCAGGCGTTACCACCAGAACAGGAGGATTATTTGCCTGCACCAGTGTAACGGTTTGGGGACTTCCGGTGGCTCCAATCGCAGTTACGGTGACAACCCCTGTGCGGATGGCATTATCCGGGTTCGGATCGGCACTCACCGCAATGGTTCCGGAATTACTCCCGCTGGTACCTGAGGTGAAATGGAGCCAGGAAGCACCGGTGGTAACGGCAGCTGACCAGGTCATGGTTCCGCCGCCTGTGTTGGTTACCGAATATAGAGCCGTGCCGCCGGCCAGCCCAATACTCTGTTGATCGGGGCTGACAAAAAGGACGGGTGAATTCGCCGCCTGTACCACATTAATCGTCTTCGGACTGCCCGAGGCGCCCACGGCTGTAACGGTGATGACACCGGTGCGAATGACATTGTCAGGGTTGACATCGGCCGATAAAAGGATCGTTCCGGAATTGCTCCCGCTGCTGCCTGATGTGATGTGGAGCCAGGCAGCTCCGGAAGTGACGGAAGCGGTCCAACCCATGGCGCCGCCGCCGGTATTGGATACCGCAAAGGATGTATTGCTGGCCGGAAAACCAACGTTTTGATTATCAGGACTAATCACGAGAATCGGAGAATTCGCTGCCTGGGCAAGGGTTACCGTCGTTGGACTTCCATTAGAGCCCGGTGCTGTTACCGTGATCACCGCGGTGCGTATGCCATTATCGGGGTTGGCATCTGCGGTTGCTGTGATCGTTCCGGAATTGCTCCCGCTGCTGCCCGATGTGATGCGCAGCCAGGCAGCGCCGGTGGTAACTGCAGCCGTCCAGGCCATCGTGCCTCCGCCGCTGTTGGAAACCGTGAAGATGGCGACTCCTCCGTCAGCATCCATGTTCTGATTAATGGGATTCACCACTAATACCGGCAAGTTGGCGGCCTGCACAACGTTAACCGTTCTGGGGCTGCCCGAAGCACCGGCAGCCACAATCGTAATTACCCCCGTGCGGATGGCATTATCGGGGTTCGCATCAGCCGTTGCCTGGATCGTACCCGAATTGCTGCCGCTGCTTCCTGAGGTGATATGGAGCCAGGCAGCACCGGTGGTAACAGAGGCGGTCCAACCCATGGCGCCGCCGCCGGTATTGGAAACCGCAAAGGAGGCACTGCCGCCTGGAAAGTCAACGTTTTGATTATCCGGACTAACTATGAGAACCGGAGCATTTGCCGCCTGTACAACCGTAACGGTCCTGGGGCTGCCCGTGGCACCCGCGGCAGTCACGGTAATGACCCCGGTGCGGATGGCATTATCGGGGTTGGCATCGGTCGTTATATTTATGTTACCGGAATTGCTTCCGCTGTTTCCTGAAGAGATATGGAGCCATGAAGGTCCGGTGGTAACCACAGCCGTCCAGGCCATGGTACCTCCGCCGCTGTTTGACACGGCAAAAGAGGAGCTGCCTCCGGGGAAATCAAAGGCCTGGCTGGTTGGACTGATCACCAGCAAGGGCGAATTTGCCGCCTGCACCACATTAACCGTCTTCGGACTCCCCGTGGCGCCCGTGGCGGTTACGGTGATGACCCCGGTGCGGGTGGCATTATCGGGGTTGGCATCAGCGGTGAGGCTGACGGTTCCGGAATTGCTGCCGCTGCTTCCCGAGGTGATGCGCAGCCAGGAAGCGCCAGTGGTCACTCCAGCCGTCCAGGCCATGGTGCCGCCTCCGGTGTTGGATACATCAAACGTTGTGGTACCACCCGTAAGGGCCAGATTCTGAAAATCTGGGGTAATAGTCAGGGCTGGCGGAGTAGACCCAAAATTCACGGTAAAAGAGATCGTAGGTCCGGCAGAGCCGATATTGGTTATTTCGATTCCGCCAGGCGAGCCGTCGCTCAGAAAACAGGACGGATTGCTGGCTGCACTGAATGAGGTTTTTCCCGATTCCAAGGAAAAAGTGCCTGCTCCCACGGATCCGTCATTGGTAGGTGTGCCGTTGGTCCGGTAAACATAAACCTCGTCGGGAGGCCCGTTACTGTTTCCTTCAAGGGATGGATTAACCCGATAAATAACCAGCCCGGATCCGACCAGCCCGGATTCAAACATGCCTGTGCTTTTGCGGTATTCAAGCACAAAATATTCCGATGTGCTGTTGGGAGAGGAAATCTTGTATCCTGCGTAAGCATCCGTTGAAAGAGGTTCCAGCGTATAGGTCCCGTTTGTGGTGATCTGCGGAATGCCGGTAAACCACCTGCCATATTTTTCCTTGGTGTAAACGCTGTGATGTTGCGGCGGGCTGGTATTGGAAGCCATGATGTCCCAGGGGCCCACCGGACGAGTCTCGGTATTGGTGTAATGGTAAAGGTCAGGAAAACCGAGGGTATGCGACATTTCATGGCACAACACGCTAACGCCAAAGGATTGCGAAAGCTGAAAATTAAAATCGTAAACCCTTAATCCTGATATTCTTACTTCGTATTGTGCGGGATAAAGCGCCCACATGTGCGGCCAGAGCAGATCGCTCCAACCCTCTGTTGCGCCCTGGATGATGTAACAGATATTGTCGACATACCCGTCATTGTCATTGTCATAGTCCAATCCAGCACCTTCAATTTCTCCCTTTACTGCTTCCGTTGCGGTTTTCAGGAGGGTCATCTCCCGGTTCATGCTCTCTGTGTCATTCTGGTAGCCAATGGGATTGGTAGTCACATTGTACTTGCGGAAGTAGTCCCTGGGGTGCGAATCCTGGTAAGAACCCACCGTGCCTCCACCGGCTCCGGGAAACATCTGCGTATTGATCGTCAGCTGGGATTTGGATACCTCATGGAAGTACTGGATCATGGAAACGCTGCCGGTCGCATTGAATGCGGAATTGTATACCGATGAATTGGTGGTATACTCACTCTGATCGGAAAAACGGATGAAAATGACAATGTTGTTGAGGGTCCCGATCGTGTTAAATCCGGAGGTTCCCTTCAATGCCGGCGTTCGGAACCGGTCCTGTCCCACCCTGCGGATCTCTTCCGGATCAAGGTTCAGCCCGGGCTGCAAACCGGCAAGCGAAGGATTTGAAACCCCCGCAACCAGCCGGGTTGGAACCAGTTTAGAACCCGATTTTTGTGCATAAACATAGAACCCGGATTCGGGATCCTGCATAATCGTATAGTTGTTGGCATCGTGGAGCCAGTTGTAACGCTCATCCCCTGAGGCCAGGCAATTCAGCACGGTCCCGTCGGGCTGCACAAGACGTTGAGGCACGTTCTCCAGCCATGCTGCCTCAGAAGGTGAAAAAAAGAGGACCAGAATCAGGCCCGTAAGGATGATTTTGTGGATCTTCATTTGCATAAATTTCATAAAATGCCCAATCGTTTGCTAAACGCGGGCAAATTAATATGACAAAACTGGCAGGTGGTTTGTTCAGATCTTCCGGAACCACTGAACCATCGGGATCGGAACCGGCACGAACTCTCCGTCAAAATGAAGGCCGGTGAACCCAAACTGGAACGAACTGTTTTCGGTAGCCTGGAACCGGAGTCCGGGTGCCAGCACAACCAGGGGATTCTTGTTCCTGGATTCTGTTCCCAATGAATAGGTTACCTTTTTAGCTATATCGCTGTAATCTTCCTTCAGGATCTGATAGGTTTCCTCCTTGCCCGCGAACATGATAAAGGAATCAAAGACAAAGCTGAATTTGCTGTTGATCCGGAACATTCCGGCAACCGACATGAGCATCCGTCCCTCGGAATCATTGCGGGTATCGTTGGTCACGGTGTAACTGTTGGTTGACCATTCTGTGGGTATATTCTGGATGGTATAAATCGATTCGTTCCTCTCCATGAACAGGGCTCCGTAACCGGCCGAGAAATTTATGTTATTCATCCGGTTGCCCAGCGTCAGGAATCCGTACGGCAGCAGCAACCCGTATTCCGGATAGGCCCAGGATCCCGTACCTCCGAGAAAACCAATGCCGCCATAGATTCCGTCAGCAATCTGATGGCTGTATTTGGTGGTTCCGATAATCGGCATCCCCACCCAGGAAGTCATGATCCCCATGCTGAAATTGTCCACCACGCCGAACTGAAAATCGGGCCCGAACAGGTTCCACTGAACATAATTATCACCCTTCTTGATAGAGAACCCGTTGGTGGTGAGGAAATACCGTGTAGCAAAGAGGCCGCCGGTAATGGGCTTTTCACCCTGCTCGATTTTAATGATCTCTTTTACCTCATGCTTGGGAATAAAAACAAGCCCGATCTCTTTTGTCTCCATCAGGATCTCCCGTGCATCCTGCGACAGGATCTTTCCTACAAAGGCCACGCCGTTCTGTTTGATAACCTTATGCTGAACTGA